>NZ_CP015772.1:625303-1250607 GCF_001654455.1 Niabella ginsenosidivorans | reverse complement strand
CAGCTATGCTTTCCCCATAGCGTATGGTAAAGGTGCAGCGCACCGACACTATTTACAGATTCCATTCAAAATAACCGCAGAGCCGCAGCGCGGCGTGATATAAGCTTCTGCTGTTTCTGATTATCATATTGCTTCCTGTATCATCGTTTTAAAGAAAATATTTGTGTCTGCACGATAAGGTAGATACCGGGACAGGCTGACATCAGTTTTTGTTCAGGCCCCATCTTTTACCGCTTTAATTATAAAGTTTTGCTTTGAAACGACAGGTACTGAAGCGCTCTATTGCAATTGCCCGTTAAGGGCAGCAATATAATCCAGCACTGCTCCCCTTCCCCGCTTATCAATTGCAGAAGTAACAAAATGAACCGGCAGTTCTTCCCAGCTTTCTTTCAACCCGTTTAAAAAAGCGTCTACATTTCTTACCGTTGCTGCCGGTTTGTTTTTATCCGCCTTTGTAAACACCAGCGCAAAAGGCACACGCCATTCGCCCAACTGATTGATGAATTCAATGTCGATCGGCTGTGGTTCATGCCGGCTGTCGATCAGTACGAACATATTGACCAGGTTTTTCCTTTTGAGAATGTATTTTTCAATCATGGCCGACCAGTTCTTACGTTGCTTTTGTGAAACCTTTGCATACCCGTACCCCGGAAGGTCTACCAGGAACCAGGACGATTTTTCCATATGCCCCACTTTATTTCTTACACCTGTTATCACTTCAAAATGGTTGATCAGCTGCGTTTTTCCCGGTGCAGCAGAGGTTTTCGCCAGCCCTTTTTTATTACAAAGCATATTAATGAGGGATGATTTGCCCACATTGCTTCTTCCTATAAATGCATATTCCGGCCGGTCGGCAACAGGGCATTGCGCCTGCTCGGCACTGCTTTTTAAATAAGTAGCAGAAATCACTTCCATACAGGCAAAATTAAAGGGATGGCCGCAGTTGAAGATAAAAAGGTACAGGAACCTTCTTTTTTTCGCCACTTAATATGATCCGGGCAGCCTCCTCTCCCATTGCAGCAAAATCAGTAGAAAAAGTAGTAATGCCCTGCAGGATCAGCCGCTTTAAAGGCGTTTCGTTGTAACTGATCACTCCCACATCCTTTCCTATGGTTAATTTTGTTGCCAGTATTTTATCAATCAGTGTCACCAGGTCATCCTCCATGAGGCAAATATAGGCTTCCCCCCTGCCGATCACTTCCTTTTCTATATGATGCACCACTTTGGCATTAAATCCATGCTCTTCACAAAACTGCCTGAACCCCTTGGTAATCTCTAAAGGGAAATAAGAATATTCCGGCTCAATGATCTTTAATGTGGTATAATGCTTCAGCCGTTCCAGCGCCTGCTGAAGCGACCGGTAGATATCTTCCTCAAAATTTTCATACACAGCGCTGAACTCCCCTGTTACCCCGGGTACCAATTTGTCTAACAGGATCAGCTTTTCCCTAGGCAATGCGTTGATGATTTCCGCCGCGCCTTCTCCCCCGTCTATAAAATGGGTTATAATAACAAAGTGCGTATATTTTTTTTCAATATTCGAGATCAGTTTTTTAAACAAATTGAAGTCATTGTTATAGATATAAAAATCAATGACCGCCTTGGAGCCCAGGGTTTTTACAAAAGCATCGTAAATGATCTTTTTATGTGTGCTCAGCTTATTGAACAGCAAAAAAATCTTTACATCACTGGGCACTTCTTTTGTTTTTACATAATAGCCCTTACCAGGCACCGAGCCTAAAATGCCCAGCTTTTTCAGATGCCTGTAAGCTTTTTCCGCAGTGTCCCTAGATATATCAAATTCATAGCTCAGTTCATTAATAGAAGGCAGTATCTCATCTTTCTTAACCTCACCTGCTTCAATGGCATTTATGATTGACTGCGCCAGTTGCCGGTATTTGGGCGTGGCAGAAAGTACATCCAGTTCTATATAATTCAGAATATTCATGTTTTGTAACAAGCTTTCTCAGCCATTAAATGTAACAAAAATCCGCAAAGTATGTTAATGAGCCCTGTTTACAGCGGTCAAAAACTGATGCCATTTCTTCTGCATTGCAAGCATAAGCGTTGGAAACGCTGTTCATCAGGAGTAGCTTATTCTCAAACCCGATCAGAAAAGTGGCGCCGCAGTTTTTCAGCTGATTTCTTGGGTACAAAATGCGATCCTCATTTCTGAAAATGCAAAACCCTTTACCTTTGCAGGTTATGACGGAATTACCACATGACCATATTATTCCCTACAAAGCGTCTGAAAAGACCAAAAAGGAACAGGTAGCGGAAATGTTTGACCGCATTGCGGTCCGGTACGATTTAATGAACAGGGTACTTTCCGGCAGAACAGATGTTGCGTGGAGAAAGAAAGCCATCAATATGCTGAAAAAATACCAGCCGCAACAACTTTTAGATATTGCTACCGGAACCGGCGACCTGGCGCTTACCGCTTACAAATTGCTGCATCCGCAGCATATAACCGGTATCGATATTTCGGCTCAGATGCTGGAAGTAGGTAAACAAAAAATAGCGAAAGAAGGCCTTTCGGGTAAAATAACATTGCAATTGGGCGATTCTGAGAACCTGGAATTCCCGGGCGACCAGTTTGACGCCGCTATGGCAGCTTTTGGAGTGCGCAATTTTGAAAACCTGGAAAAAGGGCTATCTGAAATGCTGCGGGTCTTAAAACCAGGAGGTCAGCTCCTGATCATTGAATTTTCCAGGCCACGGCCCGGTGTATTTAAAGGGCTGTATCAATTGTATATGACCGTAGTGGCCCCACAAATTGCAGGAATGCTGAAACAAAACAAAGAAGCATACCAATACCTGAATAAATCGGCAAAGGCTTTCCCGGAACGGAATGACTTTACGGATATTTTAACGAAAGCAGGTTTTAAGAAGGCTAAATATAAAGCACTTACTTTTGGCATCTGCTGCATTTACACTGCCGAAAAATAACTATTTCCGGCAGCCCTATTTATCTTGAGCCAATGAATATAAATGCCATAAACCGGGTTTTAGGTTTCCTGTCTTTGATAGCGCTGGCTCCGTTGCTGATATTTTCACAAACCGGGCAAAAACAGACCATCTCATCCGCCATACCTGTTTTTACAGTAATCCCTTATGAAGATGCCACAGGATTACTGATCGTGCCTGTTACTATTGAAGGCAAAACATACCGTTTCCTTTTTGACACCGGTGCTTTTACCGCAATTGCCCCCGAGCTGGACAGTATATTACAACTCAAAAAAGAGGGTCAGATAAATTTTGTAGATGCCAATAACATTGCGGGCAGCGCAAGCTTCATCGATCTGAAAGATATAGCTGTAGGCTCCTTAAAATTCTTCAATAAAAGAACAGCCCTTTTCGCAAGTCCGCTGTTCAAATGCCTTGGAATAGAAGGGGTCCTTGGCAATGATTTGCTGAGCAATTATATTGTGATGATCGATCCTGTAAAAAAACAGATCACGATTACTGACCAGCTTAACAAGCTGACGTTTTCCCGGAATAAGGCAGCCGGCTCTCCTGTTACCCTTACCCAGCAGAAGAGTCCCTTTATTGATACCCGCCTTACACATGAAACGACAGGTGCATTTGTTACTGTTTTTGACACAGGCTTCCGGGGGTTCTACCAGGTATCCCGACTGTTTGCAGCTGACCCGGAAATGAGCTCATACTTTAGGGTGCTGGACTCAGGGCGAATCAAAGGTTCTAATTCTTTAAGCGTTTATGATCAGAATATTGAAACATTAGAAACGCATTACCGTATGCTATTGCCGGAGCTGCATATTGGCAATGCCCGCTTTCTGGATGTACCTGTACAAAGTATGGATAAACCCTATAATGCTTTGGGAGTGGAGCTTTTAAAATACGGGGCCTGCATACTTGATAATAAAAATAAAAAGTTTTATTTTTTACCAGATAAGACAACCATAAATATGGGCGATGGCGAATGGCCGGTCAGCCTTGGCCTGTCTGACGATAACCTTATTATTACTTATGTCTGGGATCCGAAATTAAGAAGCCAACTGGAGATAGGCGACCAGATCCTTGCCATTGGCAACCACAGTTATGATGGCAATAACTTTTGTGACCTTTTAACAAGGATCCCATTCCCCGACAATGCAGATTCAGAAGCAATAACGATTAAGGATCAAAAAGGCAACATCAGAAAGGTGATCCTTAAAAAGGAAGATTACGATTAGCCGAAAATGATCATGGATGTGGTGCATAAAGCCCAAGGCCAGGTTTGTTTTGCTCACGCGCTTTTCAGCCTCCGCTGCCGGAACGCCTTTGCGCATCATTACTTTTTCCCATTCTTCAAATACATGCTCCCCCACTTTAGGGTGTACAAATCATAATGTGCAAACCCAAAAAAAAGGTCTCTTATTTCAACAGGATAAATAACGTTTGTATCCAAAGCAGCGATGAACCGCACACTATGAATCATACAATCCGGCTTCTTCGTTAAAGTTCATGATGTCTACAATATATTTTTCCTGTTGTTTTTTTGTCTGCTTCTTGTATGTTAAGATATCCTCATAACAGAAGCTAAAGCATCATAGGATTCAATAGCTATTTTCTGTTCAGCTTTACTGATTTTTTCTACTGCCTCCATGATTATATTGATTTTAAGTATAGTGTAAACGAAACGACAATAAATAGAGTTCCGCTTTAACTTTTCATCAAAAAATATGATATTGATAATCAAATATTTATCAGGCTTCGCCGCCAATACAATCTGTGAGAAATAATATTGCCTTGTTTTTCATTAAGCATAACACTATCCTACCGGACTATTGTACAGCAAAGATCTATACCCCGGTAGCCAGCTGTTCCGGCGATAAAGCAAAAAACCATAGCGGAGGCCGCTGTGCAGAAACGCTGCATATACTTACGGCATATGCATCATCTGCAATCAGACTGGTATTTTGCAAAACAGCGTGAAGATCCGTATCAGGGTCACTCAATCTGTTGTACCCGTCCAGTACCTGGAACCACTTCAATTCATCATTCAGCCCGATGCCCGCTGCTTTCACAGCAGCTTCTTTGCGTGTCCAGAGCATAAAAAAATCCTCAAGCCTGTTTTCAGATTCATTTAAAAAACGCTGTTCTGTATTATTAAATGTGGCCTCTGAGATCGATTCAATATCAAAATCCTTTATCCGTTCCACATCTGCCCCCACCTCCAGGCAACTGACTGCAATTACCAGCAAATTGTGTGAATGAGACCAGTTAAAGCAGGGGGTTTTTAAAGTGCCTGCCTGCTTCAGATAAGGTTTATCAAATCGTCCTTTCAGGAACTCAATTCCGGATGGGTTGAGGCCATTATATTTTGCCAGCAGCAGCCGGCATACAATCCTGGCAAGCAAATAACGTTGCGCATCTTCCCGGTGATAAAACCGGCTGCTCTTTTCGGATTCAGCAGGACTGATGAGTGAGGGCTTTTCCTCAATCAGGTGTGTCCATTCATTAATAGCAAACTTATGAATATGCACTCCTGTACTATCCGGCACAAAATGGGAGCTCCATGCCACTTCCTGTTCCCTGTAACAATGGATTTCAGCGATCGCTTTCAATATCAAAGAATATTTAAACAGCAAAATAACAAAAAGGAACGCTTATAAAAACTTTTTTATGCATTTCAACGCAAAGCGTGTAATTTTAAGATACTATGAACTATAAACAACTGGCTTCTGTATCAGGTTTGGCACTATACCTGTTATTTTCCTGTGGGAAAAGCAAAGGACAGGAACATCAATATGAGAGCGGGCTGGTAGGAAAAATTATTGATTCCACGCACCCTATAACCATGGATGCTTTTATTGGCGCCAATGCTTTTATTGATGATCCTCCGGAGAAACTGAAGCCGGTAGGCTTTATAAGAGAGTACCACGACTGGGATTGGAACGAGGGCAACCGCTCCGGTAATTACCCGGGGTTCCCATATAACCAGATCCGGTTTGCTCCCAGCTATCCGGGCTGGAGTTTTGATGATTTTTACCAAGTACTGAAAAATGAAAATATAACCGTTTCGCCCTGCCTTCAGGGCGCTGCGGGCTGGCTGCACGGGGGAAACGATTTCCCGAAAGATAATAAACCTATTGACAGCCCGGGTTTAGATCCGGCAGATCCCTTTTCCTATTACAAAAAGGCTTTTTTTGCTTACCAGCTTGCGGCAAGATATGGCACTGTAAAAGTGCCGGACAGCAGTCTTGCATTAGCTCCTGATCAGCCCAGGCTGTCCGGAATGGGGCTGATCGGCTATATTGAAGACTGGAATGAACAGGACCGGGATTGGGAAGGAAAGGATGCAGAGTTCAGCCCGCAAGAGTATGCAGCAATGGCCAGCGCCGATTATGACGGGCACTGCAATACCATGAACAAATATGGGAAAAAGTATGGTATAAAGAATGCTGATCCGTCAGCAAAGCTTGTCATGGGCGGATTGGTGAATACTAATCTGGAATATATAAAAAGAATGAAGACCTGGTTTGAGGCCAACCGCAGGGACAAAGTATTTGCCGCTGATGTGCTGAACTTTCATATTTATGCCTTTAAGGATGGTAAAAGCTGGCAGGGAGGCGGGCCGGCCATCAGTCCGGAGGATGCGCATTTCAGAGAACGCCTTTCCGAAATCGTAAAATACAGGAACCAATATTTACCACAAAAAGAAGTATGGGTTTCCGAGTTCGGGTGGGATACCAACCCACAATCCGTGCTCTGCCCTCCCCAAATAGGCAATATGGATGCCCAGGAAGTGCAGGGTATCTGGCTGGTACGCGCTTACCTCGCCTTTGCCGCCGCCGGGGTAGACAGAGCACAAATGTTTATGTCGCGCGATGTGAACCCCAATGATAAAACCTGGTTTTCAAGCAGCGGGCTAATGGGGCCTAAAGGCGATTTTACACCTAAAAAGTCATGGTACTATGTGCATACTTTAAAAAATGTATTGCAGCATATGCGCTATATGGGCAACCAGGACACAAAAGATCCGAATGTGCTCATTTATAAATTCAAAGATATCTCCTCTTCAAAAGGCGCCTATGTAGTATGGGCCAGGACCAGCAGGGACTATAAGGCGGCAGATTTTCAGGTGCCCGTTTCTTCTGATACCAAAGAGGCCCGGCTCATCACGTTATTACCCGGCAATGCAGAAGGCGATACGCAAAACCTTACTATTAATAAAGGCAGCGTATACATTGATGTATCAGAAAAGCCCGTTTTTATTGCTGTAGACAATATAAAATGATCAGCAATCCTTATTGAGCAATAAATAAAAAAACCAGTTATTATATTGTGTGGATATTTGTCTTAAAAAAGGCTGCAAGCTTTATCATTGCATTGCGCTACCGGGGAATACCGGCAAAATATAAATATTTCTACAGGGATACGATTGTATGCAAGCTGAACCAGATCCGCTATTTCTTTAAAGATTATATGCTGAAAAAGCCTTACAAAGTGATCAGCTTTGAAGGAGAGTTTGCAGCCGAACTGCAATTTGCGCTTCCGTTTGCCTACTGGCATTATAAGAACGGCACCCTGAAGGCTACGAGATCTTTTGCTCAAACCAAAGAACTGTACTTCTTTTCTAAAGATCATGAAGAAATTTTTACGGAGCGAAGCAATGAAGGCAACTATAATTTTGAACTGCCCAGGATCTTATACAGCCAGGATTACCATATGAAAAAATGGCTGCCGGTTCCGCTAAAGAGCATTTATCAAAATGATATTTATCACTTTGATAAACCAATGCTGATCATTGCCAATAAATTTAATTCAGAATGGGATGGCCCCCCGGTAAATTTCATTGGCCTGGAGTTACTGCATACAATCATCACGCAGTTGAATGGCCGGTATACGATCATATATAATCGCCCCCAACCCGGGAATATTGTAAACGATAACAGCGCTATTTATGATCTGCAGGATTTTGAATGGCTAACCAATACCCACCCGGAAGTGTTGTTACTGGATCATCTGTTCCGGGAAAACAAAATAAAAGCCTATAACTTCAATCATTTCCAGCTTTGCGTTTATGCCAACTGTTCCAACTTTATCTCTGTGCATGGCGGCACCGCCACATTAGCCAGCTATTTTGGCGGTAAAAACCTTATCCTTTCCAAACAGGGGCCGGAGCATTATTTTTCCTGCTTTAAAAAACTATACCCCCAGTTTTCCGGTGCAGCTATCTATCATGCAGCCTCTGATGAGGAGTTGTCAGACCTGGTTAATAAAATATTTTAGCGGGCACAATAAATTGCCCGGTATTATTGTTGTCTAAAAAAGGATCATATCCAGTATCTATTACAAAATATTCCTGATAAAATTTCTACACGGGCTCTGTAAAATTAAACTTAGGCTCACCTATCCTAACTTTTTATCTTTCATTAAATACCTGAACCTGAAAATCACCAGTCTTCTGCCCCTACACCGGTAATTATACTATTTAAGTCTGTTGTATTATTTACAGCCTCTGCTGCTGTGGTTTTATAGACATTATTGGAATTTACAGTCATATCAGCATCGCTTGTACCACTTGCATAGTTTATCAAAGTATCATCATCAAGTTCAAAACCTAAATTATTATAAAACTCAAACGTTCCATGCAGGTTATAAAAATCAACCAGTCTACCGGGGAAGTCATTATTTTCATAGTTCATATCCCCAACTGTATTATTGTATACTTTAGCATTAGTGGGATAGAAATAAGGGCTTTCAAACATGTAAGGTTGTGGGCTTATTTCCATACCACTGTATTTCCTACTATGGTAAATTTTGTTATGGAATACTTCAGCTATTTTATTTGCATTGGAAGTAAAGTTAAAATTCCAGAATCTTACCATATTTCCCTGATGGTTAGTACATTTACAGTGATGCACTTTTCCATTACCCTTTACGAATATTATGCCATTATGATTGTTATTGGTGGCGTTAATATTATTAAAGATAATATGATGTATATCTACGTCTTCAACAGAACCTATATAAACTAATGCACCCCAATCTGCATTTATAAACGTACAATAGCTCACTTCCCAATTCTTTTTAATACCTGTATGACTTTCATTAGATGTTTCAGGAAATCCTCCATCTGCCTGTAGAGAACCGGTGTTATCAAAGTACAGGTTTGAAAACTTCACATTTTCACTCCATGTTGAAGAGTCAGAAGGATCATATATTTTGTCTTTGTCATTATAATATATTGTATAGTCTCCAATATTCTCAAACTTCATATTAGCAATAGTAAGATTACTGCCGCTAAAATACATGGCACGATATGAATTATCATGAAACCAAAATCCATATTCTGTACCCAGCGCACCATCTCCGCTAATAGTTACACCATTAATATTAGACATCTCTAATGTAGACAGTCCGGTGAGTTCTACAACACCGCCGGAATTTCTTATATACACCCTTTGGCCTTCCGGTAAGACTATGTTCTCTAGATCTATATATGTATAGCTACCGGCAGGTATTAAAAGTACATCGTTATCTTGCAATATTATTTTAATACCATTGTCGTAAAAATCGTCACCATCAAACTGTATTTGGCTATTTTCAGCCGTTAGTGTAAATACTCTATTTTGCTCAGCATTAGTTTGTAAATTGTATTGGCCTAAGTCACTATCAGTATAACCTGAAGCCTGAGCTTTACATGTAATATTATAAATTGTAGCTGCTGTAAGCCCTGTAAGGCTTAAAGTAGTGCCGCTACTGCTTTGTACCTGTACAGCATCCTTATACCAGATATAATTTGTAGCATTAGGTATAGTTGTAATACTTAAATCAGCAGTAGTATCTGATTTACTATTTAAAGTAATAACAGGTGTTGCTAATTTTTCTATAACAGGTTTAAGAACAACCAGATAATTAACTGTGCTATTATCAGCAGTGCTTGTACTTTTTATTATAAACCCGCCGGATACAATATAATCTGCTTCACTACAGTATAGCACACCAGGTGTTCCGTTAATTGATTCATAACTCACTATTACCATTTGGGTAGCCTGATCTATATTATACGGAACTTCTGCAGAACCATTCACTAATGTTGCCTGCCCTGCAACATTTATTCCAGGAGTTTTGAATCCAACTGTAGCTACTTCATTATTTGCATTAATACTTTCAATATAAAGCTCTTTGCCTACCTCGGGCAAAGTAGTTGATGCTGTTTTAAAAAACTGTAGGATCGGTAGATAGTCAGGCATATTTAAATTTTAAACTTATCTCAGAATGTCCTCATGAATTTAGGGTTTTTTGTTCTAAAATAAAAAAATAATTCTGGGGGATTTATGGATGAAGACAAAGTAGCACGATTTTTCCCCATTTTAAAAGGGAGAGTAACCGGGATCAATCTTTAGTAACGATTATTTACGGCAGCCTTTTCCAGAATATACAGTCTTAAAACAGTTGCATGGGCTTATAAAAAAACTACCGTAAGGGGTACATACAACTCTTTTGATATATGGTTTCTTTTGTGAACCTTTTCCATTTCTCCTTACTTTGGTTGTTTCCTAAATCCCCTGTAACAGTACCGATTAATGATCAGTTAATTCTTGTAGTAAACTACAATAATATCAATATACTTTCAAAAGAAAAATATCACTATATATTATTATTTAAGATATCTTGCATTATATAACTATATAAAATCCGGACTACTAGATGCCTAATTACTGGATTAAAAATGGGATCATTAACATTGCCCAGCAATTATTTACTGTATTTTTTGGTTTCCTGAGCCTGTATATACTGGTACGTGTACTATCACCTGAAGAATATGGCACATGGGTGCTTTTTTTAGCTACCATCAGCGTTTTGGAAATTGCAAGAAACGGCCTTACTC
Organism: Niabella ginsenosidivorans; assembly: GCF_001654455.1. Lineage (NCBI taxonomy): Bacteria > Pseudomonadati > Bacteroidota > Chitinophagia > Chitinophagales > Chitinophagaceae > Niabella > Niabella ginsenosidivorans. Next base: position 1,239,764 of record NZ_CP015772.1, on the reverse strand, counting down.
AAGAGGCATTGGTCAAATACCTCACATCAAGCATGCCTTCAGACCAAAAAAAAATTAATACGGCAACCTTCGTCATTAATATGAGCATGACCATTCTGATAACAATCCTGTTGCTGGCAATCGGTTCCTGGCTTGGTCAAAGTTGGAAATCTGCCGAAATAAACAGTATGTTTCATTTGTATTTAGTTGCATTAATCTTTTCGTCAGTTTTGAACCAGGTAAATTGTATTGAACAAGCCCATTTAAGTTTTACAGGTAATTTCCTTTCCAATACAGCCCGCCAACTTATTTTTTTAAGCTTTGTAATCTATTGCTGGATTACCAAGACTCCCACAAAATTACAAACACTTGTAGCTATTCAGGTTTTTAGCGTTGGCATAGCAATGCTGATAGCATTGCTATGCTCTTACAAAAGGATCAATTATTCTTTAAGATTTGATAAAATCTGGGGGAAAAAAATTTTTAATTTTGGGAAATTCACTTTTGGAGTCACCTTAAGTTCTATGCTCGCCGGCACTATTGATCAAATGATGCTGGGTTCAATGCTCTCCAAAACAGCCAGTGGTATCTTCAATATCGCTGTCCGAATTTCCAACGTAGTAGATATACCGTCTTCGGCTATGGCAACAATTTTGTATCCCCAGAGTTCAAAAATGGCAGCAACTAAAGGAGAAACGGACATTAAGTATCTTTATGAAAAGTCAGTGGGTATTATCCTTGCTATTCAAATTCCCATTGTTCTTTGTTTACTTTTTTTCTCTGGTATTGTGATACATTTTTTAGGAGGAGAAAAATATGAGGAATCGATTTCCCTTCTTAGAATTACATTGTTAGGATGCTTATTTAGCCCTTATGGAAGGCAGGGGGGCACTATTTTGAACTCAACCGGAAAATCTAAATTAAATTTTTATATGCTGTTGATCCTCACAGCAGTAATCGTTATATCTAATTTAATTTTAATAAAGGAGTTCGGAATTTTTGGCGCTGCATATTCTAGTCTGGTAAGCAGTTTTGTAGGTTTTCTGGTTTGTAGGTATTTTTTAAAGAAAAACTTTAATATTAATACTAAAAATTCCGTTTATTATGCGGTCCAATTTTACCCCGAACTTGTTAAGAAATATTTAACAAAAAAAAGCTCTTCCTCAAAAAATATATAAATATTTCTAATATTCAATTAGTTAACATATAACACCTTTCCCAAAATTCTTAATTCCAGCTATCTGCGCAGGTAATATTCTTTCTTATCAAATATTTGGCAGTGTTTTTGAATAGACCAAAACATTAAAATAATTCACTATACTAAGTCAATTGTAATTTTTTCTTAAAATCAAAATCTTTTATTTCATGCGCCCGGTCCTCCCCCTCGCCAGCTTTATTTTAGCTGTAATTTTTAGCATTTCTTTCTTTTCTTGTTCTAAAACTCAAAACTTCACCAATATTCCAACCCCGGTAGATTCTTCCATAACAAATCCTCCCAAAAGTGACAGCGTGCCAGCAACGCTTCCCCTTCCTACAGGGAACCTATTTTTGTATGGTTCTAATATGGGTTACTATGGTGCCAATTGGCCTGATGAAAAATTAGCCGAAATTCTCATTGGCTCTACAAATACACCGGGTGTCGGAGTAAATAGTTTGCGCCCTGCGCTTTATGAAAGTTTCCTGGCACAATGGGGTCTTACTAACCGGTTAAGTACTTTTAAATATTACCAGCAGTTGGGAGCAAAAGACAATGTGGTTTTTCTTAATGGTCCGAGTGATGCGCATAAGGACAAAACCAAGTATTGTGCAACACACGAATCTGAAACTTTTGCCAATCTTTATGAACCCATCTGGAACCAGGATGGAAGCGTCAATGCCAATAATTATTACGCGAAATATGTATATGACGTAGTTAAGACTTATGGCCCATATGTAAAATTTTGGGAAGTATGGAATGAACCGGATTTTACGAATAACTGGTATCCGAACGATGCCTGGGTAAAAGCCGATCCTGATCCTTGTGATCTTGTAGGATTTTATGCTCCTATACAGAGTTATGTAAGAATGCTACGGATAACACATGAGATCGTAAAAAAGCTTGACCCTACAGATCTCGTATGTTTAGGCGGTATTGGATACGAGGGGTTTTTAGATGCTGTATTAAGAAATACGGATAATCCCAAAGGCGGAGCAGTAGCCACAGCTTACCCTGATAAAGGCGGCGCCTTATTTGATTGCGTTAGTTTTCATATATATCCCATGTATTATTTAGGAAATAACAAAAATTCTGATGCTGCAGCTAAGGCAATCACAGACAGAAAAAATACTTTTGAGTCTGTACTTACCAAATATCAATATGCCAATAAAAAAGATTATATCATAACAGAATGCAATATTCCCCGAAAGGCCTTGAGTGGTTACATTGGTTCAGATGAGGCTCAGCGCAATTTTATGATAAAAGCTGCCGTGTCATCACAAAAAGCCAATATTCGCGGTATATACATGTACCAGATAGCAGAAACGGAAACATATGATGCGGCTACCGATCCTTACCAAACCATGGGTTTTTATCAAAAAATCACCTCAGGTCCATATAATGTAGTAATGAATTCATCCGGAATTTCCTGGCGTACAACAAGCCGGTTGCTAAAAGACAGACTATTTGATAAAACAAAAACCCAATCCATGAGTTTACCATCTAATATAGACGGGGGTGCATTCTATTCCGCCAGTGAAAAAAATTACATCTATGTTTTATGGGCAAAGGCATCAGGCAATTCGGAATCAGTTACTTCGACCTATACCTTCCCGGCATCTTTTGGTATAAAGTCAACTTCTAAAATTTATAGTTGGGATGAAAAAGCGGCTCAAGCTACAAATAAAATAGCTCTTACGGGTGCCCCGGTTTTTATTAAACCCTGATAAACAGAAATAGGAAGAGATAGATGGATGTAGACACCATCTTCTCTCAGGATAATTATAAGTCAACTGAGGGTGTATCAAAAGTCGTCATTTCGAAACGTAGTGTAGCCGAGAACTTTTTCACCGAAGGTAAATCTCATAAAATGTTTTGTATTGATTATGAGATTTCTCCGTTTCGCTTCGCTTCAGAATGACGGCTTTCTTTATTTTGACAGCCTCTATTTGTAGCCCTGTTCAAAGCAGTAAAGCAATTTAAGCTTGATCATTTGCCCTTTTTGTCAGAAAAACAATCTATGCTACTGTAATTATGAATTCGGTGAATGACCCAACCGGGTTTCCCTATAAATTGTGTACTAACTATACTATAAATTATTATCTTTACTTATATAAGTACTCAAAACTAGGTTTATGAAAAAAATACTGCAAAGCTTTCTGCAAAAAATCTTGGGATATGAGAATTATCTTTTTTATTTTTCGAGAGCCAAGATTTCTTTCTTCAAGGGTCAGGCATTTGAACCTGAATTTTTTGAATTTATGAACCTGATACCGGCTGGTACCATTCTGGATGTTGGCGCCAACATCGGAATTACTACTATACCATTCGCCCAAAAATTTCCAAAGGAGCGTATACATGCTTTTGAGCCGATTCCTTCTAACTGTAATGCCCTTGAGCGAATAGTGAAATTTTATAAAGTAAACAATGCCCAACTGCATAAGATTGCACTGGGTGAAGAAAACGGAATATTAAAACTGGTTACTCCCATTATCAAAGGTGTACGAATGCAGGGGTTAAGCCACGCCTATGTGGAAGAGCTTCAGGATGATTGGAACACAGGCGATATTTGTGAGATCCCGATGTCAAAACTTGATGATGTGTCAGTTTTACAAACTGAAAAAAAGATTGTAGCTATAAAGATTGATGTTGAGAATTTTGAATACCATGTTCTTAAAGGTGCCCGGCAAATACTACTGCAGCACAAGCCGGTTATTTATTGCGAACTTTGGCCCAATGAAAACAGGAACATAGTAATAGATTTTTTAAAGGAACTGGGGTATTCGGTAAAGGTTTTTGAAGGCTCCCAACTCATTGATTTTACTGACCAAAAAAAGACTAATTTTATTTTTACACCAAAAACCACATAGAATTATTAATCAGGATCGGCTATTTTTTACTGCTGCCAAAAATTCGTATACTTACTCTCTGAAAGGGTAACTTGTAAATAGAGTTTATACAGGTTATACGAAGGCTTCGACAAGTAAGTATTTCCATCCTAATTAGCAATATTTATGTTTGTTTACAATCTAAAATGACGAAGAATGATACCTAAAGCAGGAAAGCAATGATTGATAAAAAAGCAACCACCCAATATGCACTCAGCATTTTGCGAAAACATTTTTTATCGATCCCTGAAAAATTAAGACGAGTGACATCAGGCGGCAAATTCATCAACGAAATCGATGGTTTACGTTTTGTTGCTATTATCCCTGTGCTTATACAACATATGACGGAACGTTTCGAACGCAATACGTCTATCAACTTTGCCAAACCAGAGGAAGGAAATTTTTTGTCTTTTTTAGCTTCAAGAGGCTTTTTAGGTGTTTATATCTTCTTTGTAATTAGCGGATTTATCCTGGCGCTGCCTTTTGCGTCTCATTACCTGAAGCAGAAGAAGAAGGTACCACTGAAAAATTATTTCTGGCGCAGGCTTACCCGGCTTGAGCCCCCCTATATTATCTGGATGTCTGTTTTTTTCATACTATTCCTGTTTGCCCGGCATGAAAGTTTCAGCAGCTATTTTCCACATTACCTGGCCAATATAACTTATACGCATACACTCATATATAAAGAATGGTCTCCCTTTGATCCCCCTACCTGGACACTGGAAATAGAGGTTCAGTTTTATATACTGGCGCCCTTCCTGTCTTATCTGTTTTTCAGTGTTAAAAACAAAATGAGGCGCAGGGTCATTAACCTGGTGGCTGTAACAGTTTTGATGCTGCTTCAGCAATACCTGCAATTTTATGCCCGTCCTTACAATTTTACTATTTTAGGGCATTTGCATTATTTTCTGGTAGGCTTTTTCCTTGCTGATATTTTCCTTGAGGATTGGAATAGTACACCAATAAAAGGCAACGGCAGGTTTGATGTCATCGCAATAATAGCGCTAATCACATTGCTATTTGGCTGGAGTTGGGATTTTGTCTGGTATAGCAGGATATTGGTTGTAACTGCGTTATTCCTGTTTTTCTATTCAGCTTTTAAAAGTCGTTATGTAAACCGTTTTTTATGCAACAGGTGGATCACTGCCATCGGAGGAATGTGCTATACTATTTATCTCATTCATCTGCCTTTTTCAGAACTGCTGATCGCCATTACCAAAAAAATCCATTTTACCCAGTTTTACGCGCCCAACCTTCTACTTCAATTATTAATTTTTATACCTTTAATCCTGATCATCAGCGCATTTTGCTTTCTGCTGCTTGAAAAGCCATTTATGGATAAAAACTGGCCGAAGCGCTTTTATCAAAAAATAATCCAGTTTTTTTCGAAAAGCGAAGTAAGGACAGATCAATAGTAGAGCTAAATATTGCTTTTGCAACATTTATTATAAATTTCTATAATAATATGGAACAGTTTTTGCTAATATTCACCAATATGTGATTGTATTGATAATCACTCCCTCCTGCAGTTGCAAATCCTGTAAAATACACACTTTAATTTATTTTTTGTAGAAATTAAATAAGTATTATTATTAAATGGATTATTTAAAAATGCATTTATTGCTGGGATTAGTGGTTATAACATTCTCATTTTGTGCCGAATCCTGCCAGAAAGGAGAAAACCATGGACAGCTCACCCCCGGCTCCTATAATTTACCTCCCGAGGACAGCTCAACAACGAATAAAACAGATACCTCTCATCATGACAATACCAGCCCGGAGCCGTTAGATCCGACTAAAATGAGCTTTGAAGTTGTATTTTCCAACACTGCAGATGATGCAAAAGCTACTGTGGCCGAGCTCAAGTACAACAAAAATGGATGGGTTAGCCTTGAATTTGATGACAATAGTTTAGATGCTTTAAAAGCTGAAGAGTTGTTAAAAGGCAAATTTTATACTGATGGCTGTGGTAACAATGTCCCTTATGCCGCTGCATTAGCGGTTATCGGACGAAGTAATTATAATAACCAGGAGATGGGAACTATGGGAGATTACTATGTAACCTATGCACAAATGAAAACGATGATCGGGCTAGGCTGGGATATAGAAAATCATAGCTTATATCATGAACCAACCGGAAATTATAATAACGGTACCGACTGGGCTAAAAATATTTCCGAAATGAATGCGCTTATTCTTCAGAAGATCAATTATAATATGAACGGTGCTGTTGTACCGGTTAACTATTCCGGATTTCCTACAGCAGCCAAAAATTTCGGATATTTATTTTCAAGCTCTGAAAGTACTTTTGATAATCTGGCTCCCGGCTTAGGTGATTATCAAAAAGTAGCCTCTTTCAATCTTGCGCCTTTAACGTTCAGCGCCTTTAACAGAATCTTTAACGACGACTGGTCAAAAATGGAGACCGATGTTAAAAGCGCCACTGCTACCCTTATTACCCGTAAGAATTCCTATTTCCGGTTAGGGTCGCATAAAGTGAATATAAATAATCTTCAAAACATACTGGATAATTTTTCTTCTGTTACAAAAGACAATATTCTGTTTCTTTCTACAAGAGAGATCATGGAATACAGAGTTATGGCGAAACTTCCAATAACCTATAAAACGGAAGCTAATATTTTAAAAGTAGTTATTGACCCAAAAACGCTCCCTGACCGCTTTCGTTGGCGTGATCTTAGTTTTATTGTAACTTCCAAAGCAAAGATTACAAATATTAAAAATTTAAACGGTATTGATAAAGCTACTTTTAACCCTGAAACAGGGTTAGTAAATATTTTCAAACAAAAAACGATCTGGCAATAACGCTTAAGGAAAAGATATCAAAGCGTTATTCCTTTTCTGGCTGCCGTTTGCCCGTAGGCGTCCAGGATCAGTTGAATGCTTCGTTCCCAACTGTGTGACAATGCGAACTTTTTTCTCGCTTCCTGAAGTTCAGGCGCATCTGTATCCAGCAATTCCTGAATCCCTCTTATATAGCCATCCCCATCTTCAGCTAAAAAAACATATTCTTTAAAGTCCAGCATCGGTTCTGTTTTTGTGGCAATAGTAGGTTTTCCCAAAGCCAGATATTCATCTATTTTTCTTGGATAGTTGCCAACAGTAATAGGGTTTATGTATTGAGGATTCATACATACGTCAAATCCCTTAATATAGGAAGCCAACGTTTCAGGTTTCTTTGTGCCCAGAAAATACACATTGGGCATTGTATGTAACCTGCTGGCTGCGAATTCTTCATCTTCTGCTCCAATAAAGACAAGACTCCAGTCATTTTTTTCTTCTGCAATTCGTTCTAGTAAAGCCAGATCAAGCCTGGAGTTCCATAATGCACCAATGTATCCTATAATTGGCTTCGGAATAGCCAGGATTTCAGGAGACGGTTTCAGTCCTTCGTCCTTGAAATAGGTAAAATCGCACCCCTGGCCTACATAAAAAGAGTCAGGATTAAAGGTTTTGCAATACGACCTTAAATATTCTGAATTGGCCAGGCACAAATCGCTTTTTGCCATCAGTTCCGGCTCAAGCTGAACACCATGCTTTGCCCAGTATTTCACTCCTACAATATTGTCCCGTGAATAATAGGCAGAAAGAGACGGCTTTAGGAACTCTTTCAGATAAAATGCCTTAAAAATTTCATTATCATTAAATAATAAATAGTCTTTAAAGCATAGTTTATGAATGGCATCCAATATAGAGTTAGCAAATTTGCGGTTATTCCGTCGGTTAAAGAATTTGAATAGTTTTGTGGAAGAGATCCAATTGATGGATTCAACCAGACAGTCGGGATATAAATTATACAGATTTTCTTTAATTTTCTCAATCCCCGGCAAACGGCCGGCGATTATATCAATCCTCTTCTTAACTTTCGGATCCGTTCCATATCTGACCTTAGTGATACGGTCCAAAGGAGAATTTACATATAATATCCGGTTATTCTTGCTAAGCTCCAGTGCAATATCTTTACAGTTGCTGCCTATTTCAGTATCCCAGGGCTGTTGCCCAACAATAATAATATCTTTATTCTTTAGCATTATTCAACATTAATTACCTTACGGAAAATTTATTATTTATAGGCTTTTACATTATGTTTTGTTGCAACAGAAAGCGTATTCGCCTTTTTGGCTTTGAAAAGCGCAACAACCTGATAATACATAAAACGGGGTATTTGTTTAAGCGACTGATATATTGAGGGTTTTGCTTTAAAAGTATCCAATGCGTAGAAAAAAAGGAATATAAAAAAAACGAATGAACAGGTCCATATCAGCAAACCTGCGGGAGTAAACAACAAGTTTAGCAGAACCATTACAGCGCTTAGAAAAGCCAGCATAAACAGGGGTGGGCGAATAATCATTATGCTAAAAGCAAACTGATTCCAGTTCAGGCGGAATATTGACTTAAAAAACAGTTTTACTCCCAATACCCAATGCTTAAACCATGCATTGATCCAACGGGCACGTTGTTTCACTAGTTGTTCCGGATTATCAGTTTTCCCATCATATACAATTGCATTGCTGGTAAACGCAATACGATATCCCTGATTCACTAACTGATACTGCAGGTATTTATCAAACCCTGCTCCGGAAGCAGTAAAGTTGCGGAACATTTTCTTATAAACTTCGGTATCAAATGCCATTCCTGAACCGGCCAACGAAGCAGAAGATCCTGTTCCATATAAAAGCAGGCGGTCAATAAACCTGTAAAAGATATCTCCTGCTTCATCCAAACAGGCATACACTGTGTTCAAATTCCGGGCAGCGCGCACTCCCTGAACTGCATCAAAGCCTTCCTCCATTTTATTCGCTATTTCAGAAAGATAGTGTGGATCTACCAAATTATCGCTGTCAATAATTGTAATAATATTATGGGCGCGTCTAAAATTTTCTATAGCAAAAAAATGTGATTTTGTATTACTGGACAGTACCTTCTCAGGTCGCAGCAGAATAACTCTGTCTGACTTAAATGAAACGCCGGTAATGTCGCAAGCATCAGCCACAACATAAATAAGATAATTGTCATAGGTTGATTTTAAAATTGATGCTACAGCATCTTCTACCAGGTCCATTTGCTGATAAGCTGTAATAATCACGCCGATATCATAATGATCCCACCCGCCAGGAGTCGTTTGCCATTGAATTCTCTTCCTGATCTGATATATTATAAACAGCAAAAACGGAAACCAAAAAGGTACTGTGAAAATAACCTGCAAAATGAGCCAGAATGTATACATACGTTTAAACCCTTTCCCAGTTTTTAGATACGTTATTATATTGTTTAATAACCCTGGCAGGATTCCCAGCCACGATTGAAAATGGAGGCACATCTTTCGTTACTACGCTGCCTGCGCCCACAACTGAATGCTTTCCTAAAGTAACCCCTGCAGTTATTACGCTGTTCGCCCCTATCCAAACTTCATCTTCCACAATAATTCTTTTGCATTCCACCTGCTGATGGCTGATGGGTTGATGAATGTCCTGATAACCATGATTGAGCCCGGATGCCACTACATGCTGGGCAAACATGACGTGTTTACCTACAGATATAGGGCCAATTACAACACAACCGACCCCAATAATAGAGTGACTGCCGATTTCTACATCTCCCACTCCATTATTGATTACTGCATAGTCTTCTATAATAGCGCATTCCCCAAGAAAAAACTTATTAAAAGGGAAAAGATCCATTCGTGAATATTTTCTGACGATAGAACCCCCGCCTTTTTTATGAACAAAAGGATTAACAAACGCCCGGATTAACCATCTTGGGCGAGGATCATGCTCAGCATTCAACAACCATTGCGCTGTTTTTTTCAGCGCTGGAACAGATTTGATCTTTTTTTTTAACGATTCCATAATAATTAACTTCTGTTCGATTGCCAACGGGAACGGGGACGCTTCACCTCTTTATAAAAGATCAATCCCATGTATATGCCCCAAAGCAAAGATATTATCCCGGGCACTGCAAAAAAAGCAACTGGCATATATTAAATGTTTAAAATGGATGCTTATGAAGCCTGCTGTTCCTTTCTGTAATTCAGACACATTATATACACGGTTCCCATAGAAAGCTGTATTACGTTCAGGGAAGGCATTGTATTCATTACTTCATTTCCATAACTACACAAAAAAATGCCTACCACTCCAGAAATCAGGGCAATCAGTTTCAACCTCAGATTCTGATCCTTTACATTCCAGATCATTCCACAACATTTACCGATAAGATACATCCAGAAACTAAAGAATATTATAAAGCCGATAATACCATACATTGCCCATACTTTTACCCAATAGCTATCCGGCGGTATGGTGGAAAGAAATTTATCTGCATTATATTTTACACCCCAGGTACCTATAACACCCAACCCGCCTCCGAAAGGACGTGATGCCATATAATCTGCTAGTTTAGCCTGATTATTTAAACGTACATTCAAAGAAGCATCCTCCGGATCAAGTGCTGTCCGTAACCGGTATATATTATAATTAGAATTACCAATATAAGTATATTTCAACATTCCTATAAACCCTATGGCAATGATGCCTCCAATAATGAGCACCTTATAGTTCTTGCTTAGCAATAAGGCGCAAAAGATCCCGGCCATTAAGGCAAATAAAGCCCCCCTTGTTCCGGAGATTAACAACCCGTAAAAGGAAATAGCTCCCAAAATAAATAGTAGCGTTTTTTTCAATGTTCCTCTTAAACCAATAGCCAGCACAATTCCTAATACTACAAACTGAGCCTGAGAAGCTCCAAATTGACCTGCATCCGAAAAAAATGAAAAAACCCTTAACTTCCCGAAAAGCAAATGCGTGGATGAGGCTCCCTCATCCAGGAACCGCTGCTCACCTGGGCTCAATCCTATTTTTATCTGTTTTATCCCATTCAGGCTTGCAATAAATGACAGTAACAGTAACAGAATTAAAAAGTAGTTCAACTTTTTTCTTGTGTTAATTAATAAGCATCCCAAAGGCGCTATTAAAAGCGGATATAATGCCGAAGTTCTTATTTCCTGCATCCACCCCTGAAAACTTCCTCCATTAGGGTTACCCAGCTCCATCACGCTGATAATAAACCAAATCAGAGAAAGCCATACTAAATTATTGTTCAATACTTTAAAATCGTACCGACCAGAATTATACCAGACACTTAACCAGGTAGATATAAGTAACGCTTCATTTAACGTTCCATAAGACATTCCTCCAACCTCTCGGTCCAGTATTACAAACAAAAAACTATATGCAAGAGATGTAAATAAGCCAATTAAAGGCTCTCTAAATAATAAAACAAGAAAAACAATACCCAATAAAATCAAAACGGGTAAAAAAAAGAAAAGAACAGACTGTGTTAAAACAGCTAAAATAACTGATGCAATCAGTATAATTAAGCCAGCTGAAATAAACCCAATTTCTCCTTTTGAAAATCCAGAATTATTTAAAGTATGAGGGCTCATGAATGTTACATTTTTTCAACAAGACCTTTCACATTCTGAATTTTTACTTTATTCAGGGTCCACCCTAAAAAACCTTCGTATGAAGATAAAAGCGCTGCCACATCATGGTGCTTTTCGGCCACTTTGTTCCCTGCTTCAAAAACAGCAATGCTGTAATCACAGAACATCAACCACTCTTTCATATTATAAATATCATACGCGCTACCAATATCTACAACAATAACATCGAAAGTTTCCTTGAGTATTTTAAACCCTGCTTCAAGACTCCTGCCATCTCTCAACTCCAGGAGGGAGCTGCTGCTCGCATTTTTATTCAAAATAGTGATCCGGTCTTCAATCTGTATTTCTTTCTTAACTAAAAATGATTCAAATTTTTGAGGCGGATCTTCATTAAAACGCCGGCCTATAACCAGATCCGAAATAGAATCATTTTTTTCACAAATGACCAGCACATTTTTGCCCATCATTGCGAAGGCATAACTCAGGCTACCCGCAACAAAGGTTTTCCCTTCTCCGGGTAATACACTAGTAATGCCAATTACGTTTTTACCTGGCTTTATAAATTTATTTAACTCAAACCTCAAAGATCTCAGAGCATCTTTATAAACTGAATAGGACGCTGTGGAACCTTTATCTTTCCATATTTTACGAAGGTCTTTGTCTTCTTCGCCCAGGTCATTTAACCATCCTAATACATGCTGATGCAATTTAATTTCAAGTTCCTGGGGTGTATTTGAGGTTTTATTTAAAGCAAAGGTAAGAAAGATGCCTACCAGGCTGATCATCAATCCTGAGAAACCAGCCAATCCTGCAAACAAAAGTGTCTTGGATGGCTCTGGTGGCCCTGGTACTCCCGGCTCCACCACTGCAAGATTAACGCCTGTTTTTGAGGCCAGCTCAGCCTGCTGGTATTTTTCCTGGGCATCTGCATAATCCTTTGAGGCAATTTCTACATCTCGGGCCAATGCCTGTCCGGCACTGTTATCAGGAGTTGTAGCTGCCACAATCGGACCAGCGGTGCTTTGCAAAGCATTCAACTGCCGGTCAATAGTGTTAAGAGTACTTTTGGCGGAAGCCAGGTCATTTTCAAGCTTGATCCGTTGTTCTATTAAATTCTGTCTGATTACAGCAGGATTTGTATTTCCTTTTTTAGAGGCGGCTGTGATCAAAGAAGTTCTGATTTCCTGAAGAGAATCTATTTTTCTTTTGTCGGATGCCTGAAAATTATTATTTATATAGTTCCTGTTAGCAGTCTTTAACTGATTATCAATTCTTACAATCTCGCTATTATCCGTAAGAGCCCCGGGGGTCAGATAACCTCCAGCACCTTTAAGCTTCTGGTCAATTTCAGTGATCGCGCCTTCCAAAGAGCTAATTGTGCGCATAGTCTGATTTCTCTGAGATTGAGCCTCGGTAATTTGCTGATACGCCATATCCGACTTTTTTTGAGCTACGATCTCATTCTTAACGGTTGCATTAGAAGAAGCAGCAGAATAAGTTAATGCAGCGCCTTTTCTTTCCAATGCTACCTGCCGGGTCCTTAAAACTGTGTCCAGTATAGCAAGCGACTTTCTTTCTCCTGCTGTACTCATGTTGGTATAATAGTCTATAAAGTTATCTGCCAGCGTATTTACAACAAAAGCGGAAAGTCTGGGGTTATTAGAAATATAGGACAATTTAATAAAGTCGCTTTCTCCGTTTCTTGCTACGGATAAGTTCTTCAGAATGGATTCCTCATCATATCTTTTAGATTTCAGGATATCATATAATTTCATACCTGCATTATCTGCAATTGAAATCAGTGTATGTGCGTCAAGCCTTTGCTGATATTCCTGGATGAGTTTATTCAATTCATCAGGTGTATATTCTTTAACAACACCGGAAACCGGAATAAATGCTTCTTTTGGATTTTTAAGGTCGTGCAGGATCAGTTCATAAGAAAGCGCACTGATCATCCGTCTGGATTTGATCATTTCCAAAAGATTCCCAAACCGCTGACTTATTTTAAAATAATCCAGATTCTGGCCTTCTGTAAGTGTTTGCTGGAACTGGTTAGTGATTCCTGTGGCTATTAGTGTATCTGATACATATTTTCGCGCCGCCTTTTTTGATAAAAAATAGGCGAGCCCTACACATAGAATGGGAACAACAATTAAAAGCCACTTAAAACGTGACAAATACTTTAAAAACTCTTTCAGGTTTAGATTTAGATTCATTTAGGCTATCCTTAATTCTTAAATTTTTATTATTTTATAGATTCGAGTTTTGCTCCAATCACTCCTTCCAGAGCATCCTTAGCTTTGAGGTAAGTAACTTCTGCTGTTAATGCCTGGGCATCTGCTTCAGTAGCAGAGTTCTTTGCAGTGGTATAGGCATCAATAGCAATCTCCCCCCGCTCATATTTTTGCTGGGCATCTGCCTGAATCCCCTTCAGGCTTTGAGCAGCCAGATTTCGGATTGCCAGTTGCTTTTTACTGGAAAGATAATCATAATATTTCGCTCTTACATCGCTGGCCAGGGTTATATCATACTCCTCCGTTTCGGCTTTTGCGGATTTTACCTCAGCCTTTGCCGCTTTAACAGTAGATGGTCTAGACAGCAAAGCACCTATATTGGCGCTCACGCCTACCATAAATCCGTTTGTAACAATTTGCCCGCCGGGGCTCACATTTCCTCCCACTCCTTTTGAAGAACTGTTGGGATAGTAGTAATATCCAACATTAATAATATCAAACCATCCCATAGAAGCAGCATTAGCCATATATTTTGCACGGTCTTCTCTTGCATGAAACGCCTTTACTCTCGGAAAGTTCTGCTTCGCAAGGGCAATATATTTTGCGAGCAGATCATTATCAATATCACCAATGATCGATTCCTGAGCCAGGGCAGTTATGCTTACAAAACAGGTCATCAGAAAGAAGAAATAGCGTATCCTCATTATAAGTGGTTTAAAAGTTCGTATAATTATACTTTTTCTTTTTGCAGCATGGCTGGTATGGTTTTCAATACGATTTTGAAATCCATCCAGAAGGAAGTGTATTGGGCATAATGGTTATCAAGGGCGATCCGCTCTTCGCTCGACATTTCAGCCTTCCCTCTTTTACTGATCTGCCACAGACCGGTAATTCCGGCAGGGCCCAGGAAACGCATGGCGAACTGATCGGATGTCAGCATTTCCGCTTCATAAAGCGGCAGCGGCCGGTTGCCTACCAAAGACATGTCTCCTTTTAATACATTAAAAAGCTGAGGCAGTTCATCCAGACTGGTTTTACGTAAAAAAGCGCCTATGGGTGTAATTCTGGGGTCATTTAAAATTTTTACAAACGCCTGAGGCGCTTTATCGGAGGCATTCCCGTACTGGTTATTGGTGGAACTAAGGTTCTTTAGTTTCTGATCAGCGTCTGCGTACATGGTGCGGAATTTGTAAAAATCAAATATTTTATAGCCGGTACCCGCACGTTTACTTTTATAAATAACAGGGCCCTTCCCGGAGAGTTTTACCAGAAGAGCAATGATCAGCATTAAAGGCGACAGGATGATTAGCCCGGATGCAGCCACTAAGATGTCTAAAAGGCGTTTGCCAAATGCCATTTTATACTGTGGCACGGCTGTTGCTGTTACCCTGGTATTATTGGATAGAGCAATCTTAAGCCGCAGCAAAAAATTGATCCGTTCAGCGATCATGCCCGGATCATAAGGGGCATTATAGCTATCGTTAACTTTTAGCTCCCGGTAAAAATCAGTATTCCGGGGCTTTGAAGCAAGAAAAATAATGATGGCACCGCCCGTTAAAGGGTTTGTCCGGAGTTCGCTCAGCACAGACCGGACATCCATGCTGTCATCCTCCTCCAGCAAAATCACCCCCGGGCTTTCGAGGATCGAACTGCCTTTCAGAAAGGCATGAAACTCTTCAACCGATTCAAATTTATCAACAAGAAACCCGTGGCGCTCCTGAAGCGGCAATGTTACGTCTGTTACGTATTTTTTTCCGATGTAAGCCAATTCATTGGTGTTGACAATGCTGGATTTAGTATACTTCAGGTTTTGGCGTAAGGAGAGATCTGACTGCATTTTGAAGGATTGTTGGGTTAAAGGGTTTTGAGATGATAGTATTCACGGGGAATTCCAGCTCGGCTTTAAGACGGTCAACATCTGTATGACCGGTGAGGATGATTACAGGTATTCCCTGGAACAACCCGCTTACCTTTAAAGACTTAAAGAAATCCTGCCCGTTGAAATAAGGCATATTGATGTCAAGTATAATTAAATCAGGCTTATTGCCTTCTTCCAACCAGAGGACTGCTTCCAAACCGTTGCTTTTAAGCGTAACGGTGTAGTCTTTTGATAAGATAAATTGCAGCAATTTCAGAATTGCAGGTTCATCGTCAACAATTAGTAGATGCTTAGAGTTCATTTTACAGTTGTGTTAATTAACTTAAAATCAGTTTTAAAGGACCAACCTTCTTGAAACTAAAGCTACAGTTTTTATCTGCCGGAGATCCAGTTTTTCGATGAAACGCCTTAGTTCTTCGATAAAAACACCAAATTCACATCTATTTACAATGACCCGGTTTCATTTTACTCTCTGTACCCAATCTAATCGTTCAATTTACCTGATCTGTTATTTGATCAGGCTTTATTATTAATTACTGCCCTGCCGATACTTTCATAATGAAAATTCAATTCTTCCATTTTATCAAGAGCATATACATTCCTGCCATCAAATATAGTATGCGTTTTTAAAAGATCTTTCATTTTATCAAAGTCAGGGTTTCTGAACTCGCTCCATTCCGTTAAGATCAGCAATGCGTCTGCCCCATCCAGTGCTTCGTACTGATTGGCAGAATAGGTGATCCTGTTACCAAACCTGCCTCGAACATTTTCCATTGCCACAGGGTCATAAACGTTGAGGGTGGCTCCTTCATTCAGCAATGCTTCAATAATCTCCAGGGAAGGGGCATCCCTGATGTCATCAGTTTCCGGTTTAAATGCCAGCCCCCATATTGCGAACCGCTTTCCCTGAAGCGCATCCTTAAAATGCCGTTTTATCTTTTGAACGATGACTTTTTTCTGGTGTTTATTTACTGTCAAAACAGATTGCAGAAGCTGAAAATCGTATTCATGCTCCCTGGCGGTAAGGTTCAGCGCCAAAACATCTTTGGGAAAGCAGCTGCCGCCATAACCAATACCCGGGAAAAGAAAGCGCTTGCCTATCCGGTGATCACTTCCGATTCCCATCCGTACCCAGTCTACATTGGCACCTGTGCGCTCACATAAATTGGCGATCTCGTTCATAAATGAAATTTTCATTGCAAGGAAGGAATTGGCAGCATACTTGGTCATTTCCGCACTGCGCGGATCCATAAAATAAATAGGATTGCCCTGACGTACGAAAGGGTTATACAGATCCGCCATAATCTTTGTGGCCTTTTCTGACCGGGTGCCCACCACCACCCTTTCCGGCTTCAGAAAGTCTTCTACAGCTACCCCTTCCCTTAAAAATTCAGGATTGGAAACCACATCAAATAACTCCGGTGCTATTTTTTTTGAAAGCACTGCTGCTACTTTTTCGCTGGTGCCCACCGGTACCGTGCTCTTATTAACAACAACCTTATAAGAGGTGATCAGATCCCCCAGCTGCTCTGCTACCTGGAGCACATATTTAAGGTCTGCAGACCCATCCTGATCTGATGGCGTTGGCAATGCCAGGAAGATCACGACGGCTTCTTCAACCGCCTCTTTTAAATTATCAGTAAAAGCAATACGCTCTTCTTTTATGTTCCTGGCCAGCAGCACTTCCAGACCCGGCTCATAAATGGGCGTAATGCCTTTCTGCAACGCCTCTATCTTATTCCTGTCAATATCAACACAGGTAACATGATTGCCTGTTTCGGCAAAACAGGTACCCGTAACCAACCCAACATAACCGGTTCCAACTACTGCTATTTTCATACAATTTTTAAAATTTTATTTATACAATTATTTTATACTTTTCTGTACAATGTTCATCAGCGTTTTATTATTAGGCGGCAGCAAAAATGTCTTATGATCTCCTGCCACGTCATGTACCACTACCCCACCGGAGGCATATCTTTTCCATCCAAGATACAGCGGATCATCTACAAAATAAATACGTTCTTTTACACGGAACAAATGAATAACGACATTCAGCGGAGCTATCTTATAGTTATTATAGGCCCTTTCATAGGCTTCCAATACTTTACTATCATAGTCATAGACCTGTTCTTCCGGCTCCTCCCGGAAATCCTTATTAAACTTCTTATTAAAAATCAGCCACTGGTAGGCGATTACATCTTTCGGATACCGGAACAGGTTGCCACCTATAAACAGGGCTTTCTTAATCTGCCGCTTTGCATGCATTAATAACCTGCTCTTTTTTCCGTTTGGAGCATTAAAACCACTTACGTTGGTATCCATAATACCCAGCAGCCGGATTGTTTTTCCTATTGCTAACAACTGACGCGCCATTTCATAAGCCACAAGACCTCCAAAGGAATAGCCAATGATGATATAAGGCCCGTCAGGATTTTGGGCCAGTACCTCAGTCAGGTAGCGTGCCGTAATCTCTTCTATGCTGTCCAGGCAGGAAAGGTCGCCGTCCAGCCCTAATGCCTGGATACCATATAGAGGCTGATCCTCATTTAAAAACGGCGCCAGTTGCTTATACAAAAGAATATTTAACGCGCCGCCATGAATTAAGTAAATGGGGGGCAGCGAACCCGTTGTTTTTATAGGTACCAGCACTTTTTTCCCTATTTCGATCTCGTTCTCCTGCAACAGGCCGATAACAGCCGCCAGGGTTGAGTGTTCAAAAAGCGTTGAAATGGGAAGGTTCACCCCTGTTTCGTCCTTTATCCGCGTCATGATCTTAATGGCGGTGAGCGAATGTCCGCCCAGCTCAAAAAAGTCATCTGAAAGAGACAGTTGCTGTATGCCCAGCTCTTCTTCCCAGATCTGTTTTATCCGGCTTTCCAGTGCTGAAAGCGGCCGGTTGCTCAGCTTCTTACCGGGCTTTGCATCAAACACAGGTGCCGGTAGTGCCCGCTTATCAATTTTCCCGTTACCTGTAAGCGGCAGCTTCTCTAAAATCACAAACACGCCGGGCACCATATAGTCCGGCAGCTTGCTGCGCAACGCTTCCCTCCATTTTTTCTTTAACAGCTCCGGTGCTTCTTCCGGCTCTTGCAATACTACATAAGATGCCAGGTATCCCTTACCCGGGCTATCCTCCCTTACTAGGGTTACGGCATTTTTTATACCTGCCAGCCCTGAAAGATGATAATCGATCTCTCCCGGCTCTATCCGGTACCCTCTCAGCTTTACCTGGTCATCTATACGTCCTTTAAACAACAGCACATCCTCTTCCTGCATTACCGCATTATCGCCTGTTTTATACATTCTTCCTCCCGGCACAAACGGATCTTCTAAAAAACGCTCTTTTGTCAGTTCCGCATTCCTGTAATAGCCCAGGGCCACGCAATCACCCCCAATATAAATCTCGCCGTTAATACCCTTTGGCACCAACTGTAACGTGTTATCCAGCAAATAGATGCGGGCATTTGAGATGGGCACCCCTATCGGCACTGAAGGCCGCTGCTCCGCGGGCGTATATTCATGGATCATACATCCCACCGTGGCCTCCGTAGGGCCATACTCATTATAGATCTCCACCTTCCCTTTGCAAAGGTCATATACCTCTTTTGCCAAAGCGGTTTCCAGGTCCTCTCCGCCAACGATCAGCCTTAGATGCTGCCCGGGAAGGCTTTTCCGGATAAGTGCGCTATCCTTTACTAACCGCAGATGTGAAGGTGTTAGCTTGATCACATTCACTTCCTGATCTGTAAAGATCTTTTCCAGCAGGGATGCCGGCTCCTCCTCTTCATATATCTTGAACAGGCTGCCCGATACCAGTGGTGAAAAAATCGAAGTGATGGTAAGGTCAAAAGAGATGGAAGTATATAAAGGGAATACGGCCGCTGCGCCTTTCAGGTAGTAATCAACAGCCCAACTGATATAATTGATCAATGACCTGTTGGCGATCATTACTCCTTTTGGCCTGCCGGTAGAGCCTGAAGTATATAAAATATAAACCAGTGAATCTGCTGTAACGGTCACTTCCGGCAGGGTAACCGGGCAACCTGACAGCTCCTTGCTGATATCCTGCACACAGATCTCCCGGGCTTCTGTTTGCAGCTTCCCTGAAAACAGCGGTGTGGTCAGCAACAGCTGCGCCCCGGCATTGCCAACCATGTATTCAATACGCTCCCGGGCATATTGCGGATCCAGTGGCAGAAAGACCCCGCCTGCCTTAAGCACGCCCAGGATGGAGATGATCAGATCTATTCCTCTTTCCATGGCTATACCTACCACAGCACCCGGCAGCATTCCGGATGCGATCAGGTAATGCGCCATCTGATTGGACCGCTCATAAATTTCCCTGTAGCTTAGTGATTGCCCTCCATAATACAGGGCTGTTCGATCAGGATGCTCTAAACAGGTACGGTTGATCTTTTCTATTATTGTTGCGGGTTCCGGTATTGCCTTAACCCGGTTATTCCAGTTTTGCCAGTAAGCGGTTAGTTCTTTTTCATCTTCCAGCCGCAGGTTGCCGATCTTTTGCTCTGCGTTATCCACGATCTGCGAAAGCAGGTAGCAGTATTTATCCATCAGGCCCTTTATAGTGGACGGCTTATACAACTGTGCATTATATGACCATTGAAATACATACCCCTCTTCTCCGTCTGCAATATTTAAAAACAATTCAAAGGTTTCTGCTGCCCGTTTATTATGGATCAATTGATAATCCAGATCTTTAAAGGACACCTGCATATCCATTCCCATGTCAATATTAAAAGACACTGGGACCAGTGGCATGCGGGACGGATCGCGCGGTATTTTCAGCTCCTTTAAAAATGTTCCGAAGGTAAATTGCTGATGTTCATAATCCCGGAGCGTTTTGGACTTCCGTTGCTTCAGGTATTCAGCAAAACTCAGGGCCGGGTCCGGTTGGCTCCTTAAAGGCAGCAGATTAACGCAATGCCCTATCAGATCATACATCTCTGTGGCGGCCTGTCCGGCGGTGGGTAAGCCGATCACGATTTCCCGGTGCCCGGTATACTTATATAATAATATTTCAAAAGCCGCCATCAGGGTGTTTACAAAACTGCTCCCGTACTTTGCTCCTGCCTTCTTTATAGCCGCTGCAGTTGCAGCAGGAAGTACAAAATCATCTCTCCGGCTTTTATAGGTTCTTAGGGGTGGACGCGGATAGTCCGGAGGTATTTCAAACACCGGTATATTGCCTTCATATTCCCGTTTCCAGTAAGCTACTGTTGCCTTGTATTCCGGCGATTCCCGGAATGTGGCGGAATGAATGGCATAATCACTGAATTGCATCAGCCGGGTGGATAAGGGCTCCCCTGAAATCCTGGCATTGTACAGCCTGCTTAAATCTTCCAGCAAAATACCAAAAGACCACCCGTCGCAAACAATATGATGTGCGCTGATCGTAAGCAGGTGCCTGTTGCGGGATAACGCAAACAGCGCAAAACGGATCAGCGGGCCATTTAAAAGATCAAATGCGGTTGCAGCGTCCTGCTGGTGGTACATTTGTAAAAAGGCCTGTTGCGCACATGGTTCCTGCGCGCTAAGATCTTCCTGATGCAGCGGGACCGGTTGCGATTCATAGATCATCATTTTTGATCCGTCATTGCTGAAAGAAGCCCGCAGTGACTCATGCCGCCGGATCAGTTCATCCAGGCATTCATTCATTATTTTTCCCTGTACATTGCCGGTAAATTCCAGCGACAGGGATTCATTATAAGCAAGGTTCGCTTCGGTTCCTCCCAGTATGCAGGATGCAAAAATTTCCTTTTGTGATTCAGTAGTTGGTACTACTTTTTCGATCGCATTTCCGGCAAAGGGGTCAAAATCAACTAAGGGCTCTGTATTCACTTCTATACCGATCATTTATTTCCATCCAATGATATTTGTAAATATTTTCCGGGGTTGGTATCATCCGGAACAAACCAGGCGGGGTTCCCGCTCCTGTCTTTTCCCAATCTTGCGCCCGGGACCGGCGGATGACTGTTGTCCAGAATGCCTGTGCGTGCATGCTGTCCATTACCTGCCGGTGCTATGGCCTGGGGTATGAAACCGGCATTGCACAATTCAGCAATACTTTCTTCAAATGCCTGGCAAATAGCCTCTATATCTTCCCCGGTATGCGCTGTTGTTAAAAAGCAGGGGAACAGGTCCCAAATATGAATATTCCGCATCCGCATCAGCGCAAAAAGAAGCTCGTAATACGCATATTCTTCTTTGAATTTCACTTTCCATAATGAGGCAAAATGCACCACATAGATTGGTACACGATATTTTTCTGCAATAGTATTTAACCGCTTTGCCAGCAGGGCGGTCCTTTCATTCAATGACTCCTGTAAGGAAGAGCCCTGAGCCTTCAGGTATTTTAAGGTGGCCAGTGTTGTGGCCAAAGCCAGCGGGTGGCGCACAAACGTTCCGGCAAAATAAGTCACCCCCACTTCAGGTATCGAAGCATCGCCATATTGCCAGAAGCCTCCATCCAGGGCATCCATATATTTTTTGCTCCCGGCAATAATCCCGATGGAGATTCCGCCCCCTGCCACTTTTCCGTAGGTAGCAATATCAGCCCGGATCCCAAACAAGGCCTGTACCCCACCTAAATGGCTGCGGAAACCGGTGATCACTTCATCAAAAATAAGCGCAATATCATTGGCTGCTGTCAGCTTTCTCAGGTCTTTTAGAAACTCTACCGGTATAAATTCCGGGCGGCGGCTTTGTACCGGTTCTACCAGAACAGCAGCAATCTCACCGGCTTTTTCCTTAATAATATTTAAGGTAGCTTCTGTACCGTATTCAAGGATCAGCATATGCTGCACATTATCGGCCAGTATTCCGGATGCTGCAGGATAGGTCTTCAGCTTTTTGCTGCCCCGTACCAATACCTCATCCATAATGCCATGGTACGAACCGGTAAATGCAACAATTGTATCCCTTCCGGTAACGGTACGTGCAATGCGCATCGCCCCTAAAACAGCCTCGGATCCCGTATTGCACAAAGCAGCCCGTTCCATGCCGGTCAATTCACAGATAAGATCAGAAACCTCCCCGGCCAAAACATGCTGGGGTCCTATTTCATAGCCCTCTTCTACCTGTTTCAGGATGGCTTCTTTTACATAATCCGGCTGGTAGCCCAGGAAATTAGAACCAAAACCATTTAAGGCATCTATGTATTTATTGTCATCAATATCCCATAGATAACAGCCTTTCGACCTCTTTACCACAATGGAGTAAACCATTTCCTTCGTATATGGCTTAAAGCCCGAAACCACCCTAGGGTCCGCCATCTTTGCCCGGTGCTCCTGTGTATACTTTTTGCTTCCGGCAGTTTTTTTATTATAAGCTGCTATAAAGTCGGCAATAAATTGTTGCTGCTGATCCGTCATTGCTGTAGCTCTTCTGTCTATACGTGCAGTGGCTCCAAAGGGCTTTTTTAATTCAGCTTTTTCCTCTGCAGTAAGCTCATCTCCTGTTCCTGTACCGGGTGTTGTGGCAACCGGGCTTTGTACAGGAGGCGCGGGGGGCGTTGCTGCTATATGGGCAGCTGCACCGTTGCCGTTTTGCATCATTGCTACCTGCTGGGTCAGCAGTTGCAACTGAAGCGTGATGAGGCTCATCATATCAGCTCCAACCGGCTGCATACCACCAGGTGCCGCCATCACAGGCGCTGCCGGCGCAGGCGTTGTACCGTTTACAGCGTTAACCGGCTGTTGGGCCTCGCTTACAGTGCTCCTGAACAGGTGAGCCGGTAAATGTTCATCATAAAATGCAGCAAGTTTGTCAAGGCTGTCAAAATCCTCGCTCAGTTGCCGGAAAGTTACGGGAATTGCAAATTCCTTTTTCAGGCTGGAGGTTAATTGAGTCAGCAGTAAAGAGTCCAGACCTAATTCGGCAAAGTTGCTCTGTGGGTTGGCGTCGGCAACGGGGATCCCCGATGCTGATTCTATAATATCTTTTAATTTCTCTAACAGCGTTTCTTTCCGTTTCATTTCAGGTGTTGTTGATGTAGTGATCATTGTTGTATTTTGCATAGGAACAACTGGTGGCTGTGCTAATGAAGGCTGCACAGGTGGAGGTGGGTCCACCCAAAGCTGTTTTTTGTTGTATGCATAAGTAGGAAGATTTTGAAGTAAATGAAGGCGTTTGCCTTTATATATACCGGCCCAGTTTATTGTTGCCCCGTACTGCCACAATTTTCCCAGGGCATTTTTTGCAGCAACGATTTCCCCGGTTGGCTGGGAATTGGTATTTAATGCGGCAAAAGCACCTTCGCTGATTCCATTCTGCTTTGCAAAAATCGTAGACGAGGTACCCGGCCCGGTTTCAAGGAACAGGGGGTTTAAGTCCTGTTGCAGGTTCTTTAATGCGCTTCCAAACCGTACCGTTTCCCTTGCATGATTGGCCCAGTACGCCGCGCTGGTAGCTTCACTGTCTTTTAGCCATGCTGCCGTTACGGTAGACATAACCGGTACCTGCGGCACATTCATGGTTGTTGTTGCTACCACTGCTTCCAGCACCGGAACCACCGGGTCCATCATGGAAGAGTGAAAAGCATGACTGGTTTTTAAAGGCTTATTGATGATACCGGCCTCCGTAAGCTGCTGCGCAAACTGGCTGATGACTGCTGATTCTCCGGAAACAACACATAACTCTGTTGCATTCTGGGCAGCAATGGAAAGCTGCTGCGGCAGCAATTCTTTTACCCTTTCCTGTGATGCACGCACAGAAAGCATGCTGCCGGGAGCCAGTTCACTTATTAAACGGCCCCGTTCGGCTACAATTCTCAGCACATCCGGCAACGAAAAGACACCTGCCAGATGGGCCCCCACAAATTCACCAACACTGTGCCCTGCAAAGGCAACCGGTGTAACGCCCCAGCTCATATACAACTTTGCAAGAGCGTAAGAGGTGGTAAAGATGGCAGGCTGCGCATATTTTGTATTCTTCAGCTTTTCTGCAGCCCCGTCATCATTGGTGAAAATAATATTGCGGATGTCCTCACCCATATATTCCCGGAGTAGAACAGCACATTGATCCACTGCTTCCCTGTAAACGGCTTCAGTATTATAAAGCTCCTGCCCCATATTGGGATACTGGTTTCCCTGCCCCGGGAACAGGAATACCACGTTGGCCTTTTTTTCTTTAAGCAGTTGGGCCGCAGCCGCAACGGCTTCCTTTTCATTTAACCGGGCTATAAGCTCCTTTACATCTTTGGCTACTATAAAATTCCGCACCCTCATCTCCTGCCGTGTAACCTGCAGGGAATAGGCTACATCCCGCAGGGAAACGTCCTGATGCATTTGCAGGAATTCTTTTAACCGGTCTGCATAAGCTGTACAGCTCTCCCTGTTATGAGCAGACCAGCAGATCAATTGTGGCAGAAGCTCTCCTACGGAAGAAGCTTCCATAACCGGTTTCCCTTCAAATTCTTCCAGCACTATATGCGCATTTGTACCGCCAACACCAAACGAACTGACCCCGGCGATCCTTTTTCCCTGACTGGCCCAATCCTTTAATGTGTTGTTTACCCTAAAAGGAGTCGATTCAAAATCAATCCGCGGATTGGGCTTATCAAAGTTGATGGAAGGGGGTAATTGCCGGTAATATATGGACAGCACTGTTTTAATAAATCCTGCCACACCCGCAGCATGCGTCAAATGCCCGAAATTGCTTTTAACCGAGCCTATTGCACAGAACTGCCTCCGCTCCTGCTTACCAAAAGCAAGCTTCAGCCCTTCTATTTCAATAGGGTCTCCTAACGGCGTGGCTGTTCCATGCGTTTCAATATAGGATACATTCCCCGGATCAATTTCCGCATCGGCATAAGCCATTGAAATGGCGGCAGCCTGGCCTTCAGCACTGGGGGCTGTAAAGCTTCCTTTATGGCCTCCGTCATTGTTGATCCCAACACCTTTTATAACGGCATAGATCGTATCTCCATCCTCAACAGCATCATCAAGCCGCTTCAGCAATACGGCACCCACACCATCGCTGAACACAGTTCCCTTTGCATCCGCGTCAAAGGGGCGGCAATGCCCGTCTGCGCTTAGCATGGATCCTTCCTCATACAGGTGGCCGCTGCTTACAGGCACTGTAATGGCCGCGCCGCCTGCTATAGCCGTATCGCACTGACCTGCCCTTAAACTCTCCACGGCCTGTACAATGGCTACCAGTGAAGTGGAGCAGGCTGTGTTCACATTTACAGCAGGACCTGAAAGATTTAACTGATAACTTACACGGCTGCTTACATAATCTTTATCCGAAACCGAAATTACAGGTATGCTGCCCTGAAGGGCTATTTTATCCTTGTGCCAGACTACATTGTTATTAAAATAAGTATTGGTGCTGCATCCTGCAAATACTCCGGTGACTGATGCTCTTTTCCCCGGCAGGTACCCGGTTTTTTCCAGCAGGTTCCTGCATGCCTGTAAAAACAGGCGATGCTGGGGATCCATCAGTTCTGCCAACCGGGGACTAATACCGAAAAATTCGGCATCAAAAAACGGCACTTCATTAATAATGCCTCTTGCCGCAACATAATCCGTATTGTTTTTTATAGCTGCAGGAATAGCTGCATCCAGTTCCTCCTGCTTAAAAAATGTAATGGTTTCCTTTCCTTCTTTCAGATTATTCCAAAAGGCTTCAACCGAACCGGCTCCGGGAAAATTACATTCCATGCCAATCACCGCAACAGCATCTGCACCTGTGCTCCTGTTCTTTTTCCGGTGCGTGCGCAAAACACCTTTGTTGCCTTTTAAAAATTGCTGAAGCCCGCTTATTGTAGGGCTCTGGTAGAGCCTTGTAATGGGGATTTCAAAATGATACTCCTCTTTTAAGACTGTTACCAGCTTTTGAGCCAGTAAAGAGTTCCCTCCCAACTCAAAAAAATTATCTTCTACCCCTATTTTAGGAATACCCAGTACTTTTTGCCAGCCATTGACCAGCTGATGCTCTGTTTCTGTTACAGGCGCAACATAGAGGCCCTTTTGCATAGCCCTTACATCAGGCTCCGGAAGCGCTCTTTTATCTACTTTGCCATTACTTGTAAGGGGTATTACATCCAGCTCCACAAAAAAATCGGGTATCATATAATCCGGCAATGCCCTGCTTAGCTGTTTACGTATATATGCCCTCTCGGGTTCGGTTCCGCCAGCGCCTTTTGTAAAATAGCCTACCAGGTATTTTCCCCCCTCCTGCCGCTCTTTTACTACCACTACAGCCTGTTTTATGCCGTCCACTTCCTGCAGACGGCTTTCAATTTCTCCCAGTTCTATACGATAGCCTCTTATTTTGACCTGGTTATCTCTCCTGCCTATATATTCCAGGCTGCCGTCTGGTAACCGCTTTGCCAGGTCGCCCGAGCGGTACAGGCGCCTGCCTTTTTTATAAGGATTTTCAATAAACCGTTCTGCTGTTAGTTCCGGGCGGTTCAGGTAGCCTCTTGCAACGCCTGCGCCCCCTACGCACAACTCTCCCACCACATTTTCGGGAACAATATTCAACTGCTCGTCAAGGATAAGACAGGAAAGGGTCGGAATGGGTGTACCAATATCACTTACATTGGCTGCAATCTCTTTTGCTGTTATCTCTTTATAGGTCACATGCACGGTTGTTTCAGTGATCCCATACATGTTAATAATGTGGCACCAGGTGTAAGTCTCATACCATCTTTTAAGAATGGCAGGGTATAAAGCTTCTCCGCCAAAAATCACATAACGCAGGCTCTTCAGGGGTTCTTTCCGCAAAACCACCTCCTGCAGGGCGTTAAAAGCAGAAGGGGTCTGATTTAACAGGGTTACGCCCTCTTTCTTCATCAGTTCATAAAAAAGAGAAGGATCCTTAGCTACTTCCTTTTTTACAACAACCAGCTTTCCCCCAAACAATAAAGCACCATACATTTCCCACACTGAAAAATCAAAGTTGAAGGAATGGAACATGGTCCAAACATCGTTTTCCGTAAATTCAAACAAAGGTGCATCATTAAAAAATAACCGTACCACGTTCCGGTGCTCAATCAGCACCCCTTTGGGCTTTCCGGTGCTGCCGGATGTATAGATCACATACAAAAGGCTGCCGGCATCGATTCCGGTAACAGGCGGTTGCGTATCGTATTGTTCAGGTTCACCTTCAAGCAGATCCAGGTAAACGGGGCTGATACCATCAAATCCTTCTACGCGCCCTTTCAGGTTGGACGTACTGATAATTATTTTTGACCGGCAATCTTCCAGCATATATCCTATGCGCTCCCTGGGAGCGTCCGGATCCATTGGCACGTAAGCGGCTCCGGCTTTTACGATGGCCAGCATCCCGATAATCATTTCCAGGCTGCGCTCAATGCAGATACCAACCAGTTCTTCATTTTGAATGTTCCTGGTACGCAGATAACAGGCCAGGCGGTTCACCCGGGCATCCAACTGGGCATACGTAAGTTGCTGCCCATCACAAACCACAGCAATCCGGTCGGGTGTTTTACATACCTGGGCATTCAGCAAATCAATAAGCGTACAATTGGGAAATCCAACCTGCTCATTACGCTCATCCGGAAATTCAGATTCCTCATTCATTGTTAACCCCCTTATGTTAAATAAAATTTGGTTTATAGTCGTCAATTTACCCAAGCTTCATAAGCTAGCCTTTACAAGTAGATTGGTCTTCTAAATCAATCGCAAAATAACCAGGTCAAAAGATCATATTTTGGAATTATTTCTTAAGAGCCGCTTTTCATATTTTTTAAATCAGTGTGTTTTAGCTATATATGCTATTGTACATTGAGTTTTAAATAGAAGGCTTCTTTTTAAGAAGTAATTGCCTCTTCTGCTCAAAGATACAAATTTATTATTTTATTCATATCGCCAATATGGGTTACTGATAAACGAAAAGCAGATCTCTATATTTGTGAACTTAAACATTTGGAAAGGGCCGTCATCCATCTTTTCTTTATTAAAAACAAAAACAACTCATGTTATAAAATAGTAATAATTTTTTTTGCGATGGATTATCCGGACAAAAAACAGAAAGAGCAGGCACTCTTTGAGGAAATATCGCTTATCCGCTCAGTTTTTCCTGGCTGGCTTTAACAGGAGTTTATGCGAACAAATAGAGCCCAGTTATGGAAAATGAAAATCCCTTTTTTATGAAAATAAGTGATCCGCTGACTATGCGTTCCGGAGCTTTGGCCCGTACACTCATACAAAGCCCCTAATCATATTCTCCTGTACCGGGTTCAGCTGCTCTTTCTTCATTCTCACCGAGTCACTGTTACTTTTAACAGTTATTACAATAATCAAAGTTTGCCCAATATGTTTTCTAAACTGACTTTTAATTTTGGGATCGACACATAAATATCCTGGCATAACGCTTCAAATAAGTCATCGGTGATCTCCTCATGAGTGTCATCCTGATAAGCTGCATACTGCATATCGTTTATTTTGGCCAGGTAAAGAAAGTAGTCGGGCGCCCAGCTTTTTGAAAAAAGTTCATATAAATACGTGCCGGGTTTACACCATATAACATTGGCAAATGACGCACCGTGCGGTCCGATGATAAAAGAAGCGTTCCTGTATATATCGATCTGCTCTTCAACGCTTCTTCCTTTATCTTCAATTATCATAAAATTAAACTTCTTCAGCAATTCAATCAATTCGCCTTCATTTTCAATCTCCCGCCTGCCCTTTCTGCTGATATATACCCTGTTGCCTGCAGACGGTGTCATATCTGAGATATTCAGCCGGCTTTCAATATTTCTTTTCAGCGAAAGGATTTCATTTACATTCGGTTTCCAGGTACCACAATTCCCGAAAATCACTCTTTCTGCCGAAAGTTTATACGTGCGGCTGTCAATGTAGTTATCCGGATTAAAACCTAATAGTTCCAGATATTGTTTTTCATAATGCCCTCCAAACGAGTGGTATGTAATAACAATATCGCGGATGTCTTCCTCCTTAAGAGTATCTTTGATCCTGCTTAGCTTTGCGGCCACCATCAATACAAAATCATAATACCCCGTAAGCACCGACGGGCTATTCATATCCTGGTGATGGCTTAATAAGGGGATGACTGTTTTGGTGAATTTAGAGGGGCGTTTATCCCTTTTCCAAAACTGATGTTCAAACCCCCGGTGGTCCCAATCTGTACAAAGCACCTTATGATCTATTACAATAGAACCATGTTTTGAAATAAAGCCGTTTTTCAATTCATGCTGCCATACATAAACTTCTTCCGAGGTAAATTTATTTGCCTTATAGATTACATTCCGGGGGTCGTTTTCGTCTGTGATCTCCGGTAAATCAACAGATGATTTGGGTACAACTTTTATACAATAAGGCTCAAGGAGCTGCTTTGTTTCTCCGGCGGTTAATAAAGAAAACCCTCTGAAGTTCCAGTAGGTATGGCTGACAGACGTTTTCCCCCATATTTTTTTTATGATCTTTTTAGCTATGTTTTTAAGTGAGCTCATGATATAAACAGAAGATTGGTTTAACGGGATAGAAATAAATACTACCCTTTTATTAAATTCAACTAAGACAAAAGAACCCGGTATATTACATAGGCTTCATAGCTTTATAATATAAAATAAATACACAGCTGAAGCTTCAAAACCGTATTTGCCGATCATGTACTTAGATAAGAAGCGATCATCATTGCTAATATAAATATATTATATAATATTCCAAGAAAAAATATTATTTTGTACGCTGTCCTAAGAAAGGAGCCATGCGGTACCCAAAAACAAAAGCTTTTAACAGCATTCCCTGCCGGGTAATACGAAAGTCAACAAGATCTGCCGTCAACGTTACCGGGGTCGCTTTCCCGGATGCTTCAGGCATATTCATTTTCCAGCATCTGCTTTAGCTGGTTGATGCAGGTGTTTAAACGGGTCATGATCCTGTAAAAAAGGGCGGTGTCCTCTTTATCCAATACTTTTTTAACCGCTTTATCTTCCAGGTCGCTGAAAAAAGGAGCTGTATCCGGTGCTCCTACTATCGGCACCAGTGATTTAAGCTTGTGAGCATATATCTTAATCTCCTGGAAATCCTCTGCGGCAACGGCAGTGGTCAGGCTTTCAATCTGTTCAGGAATTTCAGCAAGCAATAGTTCAATCATTTCTTTTTCAAACTCTTTGTTCCCGCTTGATATTTCCCTGAGATAGCTGAGGTCTACGGCATTATTGAAACCGGGTGTGCCTCCTTCAGTTGCCGGCGCCTCTTTTTGTTCCGGCATCCTGTTCTTTTCATTAGCAGCGGGGTCCGTTTCCCCGAAGCGCATGATGCTGTAGATCTTTTCAAACAGCTGGTTAACGTTTACAGGTTTCGTAAGATAATCGTTCATGCCCGCCTGCAGGCATTTTTCGCGCTCCCCGGCCATGGCGTGAGCGGTCAGCGCAATAATAGGCGTATTCAGCTTTAATTCATTCCTTATAATTCTGGATGTTTCATAACCGTTCATTTCAGGCATTTCAATGTCCATAAGGATCACATCATAGTCAACGGAAAGCAATCGCTCCAGCGCGCTTTTCCCGTTCTCAGCCATATCAATCGTAAGATAATATTCTTTAAAAATGCCCTGCATTAATTTACGGTTAAATAAATTGTCTTCAACCAGCAAAACCTTCACAGAATGCATGAAATGCTCGTCAATCGGCAGGCGCTCTTCTACTTTATCAATCTTACCATCTGTTTCATTAAAGAACTTGAAAGGAATGACAAATGTAAAGGTGGTTCCTACCCCCGGTTGACTGGCTACGTTTATAGTTCCTTTTTGGGATTCAATAATATGCTTGGCAATGCTTAGCCCCAGTCCTGTTCCTCCATAATGCCTTGAAGTTTCCGTATCAGCCTGTTCAAACCTGTTGAAAACAGACGCAATTTTGTCGGCAGCAATTCCTATGCCGGTATCTTTAACCGTAAATTCAATAAAGGTCCTGTCCTGATCCGCTTTCAGGAATTTTACAAGGATACTCACACTGCCCTGGTCTGTAAACTTTATTGCATTACCAACAATGTTGGTAATTACCTGGTTCAGCCTTACAGAATCGCCTGTAACCACTTTTGGAATCGAGGGGTCGCAAAGGTAACTTAAAGAGATTCCTTTGCTGACAGCTTTTGGCATCAGAAGATCACAGATAGATACAACAATGTCATTAATAGAAATGGGCTGCTCTTCAAATACAAGCATATCCGCTTCCAGCTTTGAAAAATCCAGGATATCATTTAAAAGCCGGAGCAGGTTATCGCTTGACGACTGGATGGTTCTTACGTATTCATTTTGTTGTGGCCCAAGGTCCTTCCTGGCTAATAATTCTGTAAAGCCAAGGATCGCGTTCATGGGCGTTCTTATTTCATGGCTCATGTTTGTAAGAAAAGATTCCTTTAACCGGAGCGATTGCTCAACCAGCTTCTTTGCCTCTATCAACTCATTTTCAACATTTTTAATACTGGTAATATCATCAAATACGGAAATGGCATATTCTATCTGGTTATTATCGTTATACAAAGGTGTTGCACTTACCCTTAAAGGCAGCTCGCTATTATCTTTTTTTAGAATAAGGCGGTTGATACCAATATGATGCTCCCCGTTCAATGCTTTCGATATAAGCAGCGTTTCCATCAGATCTTTCCCCAAACGGTCCTTTTCAGTTGTATGTTCAACTTCTTCTGCTAAATAACCATCGGCAGCCAGCCCGCTGTCCAGCAGTTCAGTTGCTTTGTGGTTGGCATGGTATTCCCTGTTTAACGCATTTACAATGAAAATGCCGATAGGAAGCATATCCAGGATATTCTCTAACCGCAACTGCGATTGCAGCAAGAGCTTCTCGGTAGATGTAAGGCGCTTGTAGGTTTTTAAAATATAGAACAGCAACAGCAATAAAATGGTGACAGACACTAAAATGCTTAGCGTTATTACAAAAACGACCTTATCAAAATTTGAATTTCTTTTTTCCAGAGCCAGATCGATGTTCTGTTTGGCTCTTTGATCGCTAATAAGCGCTAACAGTTTGCTCTTAATATTGGCAGACAGGTAATGCTCGTCTTTATTAGCCGACAGTACATTGGCCTTTGCTGCCGATGTTGTGTCTGCCTGGATGGCAATGATATTCTTTGCAAGGCTTATTTCCTGTTCTACCAGGGAACTAATCTCCGTAAACTGCCCCATCTGATCCTGGGACAAAGCAAGCGGCTTTATCTGCAGCAGGTTTAGCCGTACCATTCGCTCAGCTACTTTAAAGGAATTAAGATAACTAGGATCGGAAGTAACCAGGTAACCGCGCAAATTGTTTTGCAGCTCCTGTACCTCAAAAAGGATCTGCTCAGCCTTACCGATCAAAATTCCTTTTTCTGTAGTGCTCTTCATAGACTGTTTGTACCGGAAGGTGTAAGTATTGGCATAAATACCCAGCCCCACAAGTATGATCATACTTAAGCCCAAAAAAATAATAATCGTATTTCTCTCAGAAACTTTTCTTAAAAAAGGGCTGGCCATAATAATTGAAGTTACAGTATAAATCCTATTAGTCAGGTAAAAAAATATGACTAATATATTTAATTAGTAACAGACCTGTTCACAAGCACTAACACCCGGTGCTTTTAAAGGCAAACCGGGGTATAAAACCATTGCAAACCGAAAGTAAGATTTATTTTTTATTCTGGCTTTAATTGGCAAACAAACAACTCGGGATTATTTCTTTCGGCCTCCTCAATCGTTGCGTAGTTAGAAAGGATATCTGCTTTGCGTGGCCTTACGCAAACATCGTGTTCAAAATGAACAGAAGGCTTCCCGTCTTTTGTACGAACGGTCCATCCATCGCTTTCGGTAAATACATCCTTTGCTCCCAGGTTAATCATTGGTTCAATAGCCAGCACCAGGCCACTGGGCAATTTCATTCCATTGCCTCTTCTTCCATAATTGGGTACCTGAGGATCCTCGTGCATTTTCTGTCCCAGCCCATGCCCTACCAGTTCCCTGACCACACCGTAGCCATGTTTTTTTTCAGTATACTCCTGTATAGCAGCTCCAATATCGCCTATCCGGCCAGCCGTGGTGGCTTTTTCGATTCCTTTATATAGGGATGCTTTTGTTACCGCTACCAGTTGCTCTGCCTCCGGGCCGGGCGTACCGATCACAAACGTGTAGGCATGGTCACCATGCCATTTATCAAGTATAACACCTACATCAATGGAAACAATATCCCCGTTCCTGAGCTCGGTTTTATTGGGGAAACCATGCACCACAACATCATTTACAGAAATGCAGGAATTAAAAGGATACCCGTTATAATTCAGGAAAGACGGCTCAGCCTTATGATCCCTTATAAATTCACCTATTATTTTATCAAGACTTAAAGTAGTGATGCCCGGTTTCAGTATTTTCGCAACTTCTGTCAATGTTCTGCTCACCAGTAATGCGCTTTTGCGCATCAGCTCCACCTGGTCATCCGTTTTTACCTTTATCATACTGTTCATTAAAAAGTCCCGCAACTCACGTTGCGGGACTGCAAAGTTATTAAATTTCTCAGAACTAATTAAATCTGAATGGCAGAGGAGCTCTGGCGCCCCTGTATACGGCCGCTTTTCATCAAACCGTCATACTGGCGCATCATCAATTGTGTTTCCACCTGTTGCAGGGTATCAAGAATTACTCCAACCATAATCAGCAGGGAGGTACCGCCAAAGAACATTGCAAATCCCTGGGTCATTCCGAATATTTTTTGAATAATACCCGGTAAAATACCCACCAGGGCCAACAGAACTGCACCCGGGAATGTGATCCGGTCCATGATCGTACCAATATAATCAGTAGTAGGCTGACCGGGCTTTACCCCCGGAATAAACCCGTTATTCTGCTTAAGGTTATCAGCAATCTGCTTGGGATTAAAGATCAGTGCTGTGTACAGAAAGGTAAAACCGATCACTACAGTGGCATAAATGAGCATATACCAGCCATTGGTATGATCTGTAAACATCCTGCCTAAATCAGCATTTTTGCTGCCCATTGTAAACAAGGTGGGCACAAACATAATGGCCTGGGCAAAGATAATGGGCATTACACCCGCTGCATTTACCTTTAAAGGCAGGAACTGGCGGGCACCGCCAAACTGGCGATTGCCGACAATTTGCTTTGCATAGTTCACAGGTACTTTTCTTACGCCCTGTACCAGAACAATACAGCCAAGGTTGATGGCAATATACAAGGCAATTTCAATAATGAAGATCAGGATATCACCGGTACGGGTAGAGCGGAACGCTAATTCCTGTGTAAGCGCCTGTGGAAGACGTGCCAGGATGCCCACCATAATAATGAGCGATGTACCATTGCCCAATCCCTTATCCGTTATTTTTTCGCCCAGCCACATTACAAATAATGTACCTGAAGTAAGCACTACAACAGTAGTAAGCGTAAAATTAAAAGATCCGTACCCGGCTACAATTGCAGGACCCGCGGTCTGATGCAGGTAGGCAATATATGCAAATGCCTGAACCAGTGTTACGGCAACTGTAAGGTACCGGGTGATCTGATTGATCTTATTGCGCCCGCTTTCCCCTTCTTTCTGCATCTTCTGGAAAGAAGGCACCAGCACCGTCATCAGTTGTATGAAGATAGAGGCGGTGATATAGGGCATAATACCCAATGCAAAAATAGAGGCCTGGTTAAAAGCACCTCCGGCAAAGGTATTGATCAAGTCCAGGATACCGCTTTGGTTGGCTTTGCTAAACTGCTCCAGTGCAACCGGATTAATACCAGGTAATACAATATGCGCACCGACACGATATACCGCTGTAAGCACCAAAGTGAAAAGGATCTTACTCCTAAGCTCTTCAATGCTCCATATATTTTTTAATGTTTTGATTAAATTTTTCACCTGATTCTTCTTAAGTTGTCAATTCTCCAAAATTAAAAGACGCACTACGTGCGTCAAAATTTATTTTTGAGAAATTATTTCAAAATTTCAACAGTTCCGCCCGCTGCTTCGATTGCCGCCTTAGCTTTTTCGCTGATCGCGTGAACTTTAAAGTTGAATTTTCCCTTAATTTCCCCGTTACCTAACACCTTTACCCTGTCTGTTTTGCCAATAAAGCCCAGGTGATAAAGATTTTCTTCAGAAAAATCAGTGATATTGTGTGTTTCCGCCCACTGGTCTATCTGACCAATATTGATGACTTTGTAAACAATTTTATCCGGATTTTTAAACCCTCTTTTGGGTGTACGGCGCTGGATTGGCATCTGTCCGCCTTCGTGCCCCATTTTTCTTTTGTAACCTGCACGGCTCTGCCCTCCTTTATTACCTTTAGTGGATGTGCCGCCATAACCGCTTCCTTCACCACGACCAATTCTTTTCTCCTTGTGTACTGAACCTTTTGCAGGTTTTAATTCATGTAGTTTCATTTTGCTTTTGTTTTTACTTGCGCCTCAAAGCAGGAGGCTCGCCTATTTAAAAATAATTTTTACAGGTAGCGCTATTAAAGCTCTTCCACCTTCACCATGTGCTCCACTTTACGGATCATACCCAGGATCTGTGGAGTAGCTTCTACTTCTTTACTGCTATTAGTTTTGTTAAGACCCAATGCTTTTAAAGTAAGTTTCTGCCTTTCGGGGCGGTCAATTGGGCTTTTTACTAAAGTAACTTTTATCTTTTTCATAATCTCAGATTTTGTCCCGATAGCTATCGGTATGAGGTTTGAGATTGAGATTTTTAGCGAACCTCAAACTTTAAGCCTCCAATCATAAACATTTCATTATCCGTTGAATACTTTCTTTAAACCTAATGAACGGGTCTTGGCGATGCTTACTGGCTCCCTCATCATTGCCAAAGCCTTAAAAGTAGCTTTAACCACGTTGTGCGGATTTGCAGAGCCCAGGCTTTTCGCCAAAACATCAGTAAGACCGGCTGCTTCCAGCACCGCGCGCATAGACCCTCCTGCTATTACACCCGTACCTGCAGAAGCTGGTTTTATCATTACTTTTGCTGCCCCTTCCTTAGCCCACTGATCATGAGGGATGGTGCCCTTCATTACAGGGATTTTAATAAGGTTTTTCTTAGCGTCTTCTATTCCTTTAGTAATAGCTTCCTGAACTTCCTTAGCCTTGCCTAACCCATGCCCTACAACACCATTACCATCCCCAACCACAACCAATGCAGAAAAGCTGAATGCGCGGCCACCTTTAGTTGTTTTTACTACACGATTTATAGCTACAACCTTATCTTTTAATTCAAGGTCGCCGGCTTTAACATTGTTGAAATTAACTGTTGACATTATTTCGTTTTAGAATTGAATAACTTTTTAAAATTGCAACCCGCCTTCTCTGGCTCCTTCAGCCACAGATTTTACTCGTCCGTGGTACAAATAACCGCCTCTGTCAAAAACAACGGTCTTCACATTCAGATCAGCCGCTTTACGTGCAATGGCTGCGCCTACTAATTTACTTTTCTCAGATTTGGTACCTGCCTGCGCTTTAATATCTTTATCTTTTGTAGAGGCAGCTGCTATGGTAACTCCCTTCTCATCATCAATCAGCTGAGCATAAATATCAGTGTTGCTGCGAAATACTGCCAGTCTTGGCTTTTGCGTGGTACCGCTGATCTTTGCGCGAATGCTGCGGCGGATACTGGTTCTTCTTTTAACTTTTGCGTTTGACATTGCTTTTTATTTTTCTCCCTGATACTGCCAGGAATAATTTGAAAATTTGTGGATTTGAAAATTTGAGAATGATTAATGACTAAACTTTCAAATTAATTCATTTTCAAATCTTCAAATTATTTATTTACCAGCTGATTTACCGGCTTTCTTGCGTACTACTTCACCTGCAAAGCGTACTCCTTTTCCTTTATAAGGCTCCGGCTTACGCAGACTCCGGATTTTGGCACAAACGGCGCCTACCAGTTGTTTATCAGCACCGCTGATTGTTATGGTCGGATTCTGTCCTTTTACGGTTTCAGTAGCTACCGTCAATTCCTTGGGAATATCAAAAATGATATTGTGAGAATACCCCAGAGAAAGATCTAATACATTCCCCTGGTTAGTAGCTTTGAAACCTACCCCCACTAATTCCATTTTCTTTTCAAAACCATTCGTCACACCTTCTACAAGATTGGCCACCAGCGCACGGGTTAAACCATGCAGTGCACGGTGCTGGATCTGGTCAGACGGACGCGTAACCACTACCTCACCATCTTTAACCTCTACCTTAATATCAGGGCTAACAGACTGTTTTAACTCACCTTTCTTACCTTTTACTGTAACAACATTGTCAGCGCCTACAGTAACAGTTACTCCGGCAGGAACAGCGATTACTTTTTTACCTATACGAGACATAATCTTAATTTGAAAATTTGGAAATTTAATAATTTGAAAATGTGAGCGTGCCTGTTTTCAGTTATCGTATAAAAAACTTAAATTATCATGCACCCTTTTGTTTCGGGGATCTGAAAACCATTCTCAAATTTTCAACCCCTTATATAGATCACTTAATAAATGTGACAAAGAACTTCCCCGCCCACATTCTGCGCTTTTGCATCCTTATCAGTCATTACTCCTTTTGAAGTAGACAGAATAGCAATGCCCAGGCCGTTTTTTACCCGGCGGATCTCTGCAGGTTTTGCATACTGGCGCAAACCTGGCCGGCTAACCCTTTCCAGGCTTTGAATGGCGGGCTGCTTGGTAGTTGCATCATACTTCAACGCTATTTTAATAACACCTTGCTTATGATCCTCTTCAAACTTATATTTCAGGATATAGCCCTGGTTGTATAAAATCTCAGTCATACGTTTCTTAAGGTTAGATGCAGGGATCTCCACTATGCGGTGGCCTGCCATTTGAGCGTTACGTATTCTTGTTAAAAAATCTGCAATTGGATCTGTTACCATTTTATATGAATTATTTCAGTTCTAAATTTAGTGGGTGGTTTATTTTAAAAGCCCATACCCTGTCTTACGGCTTTGTAGCATCCCTTTCAGGGAAAAATATACAGAAACTACCAGCTTGCTTTTTTCAACCCGGGAATTTTGCCATTCAGCGCCATGTCTCTTAAGGCAACCCTCGAAATACCAAAGTACCGCACATAACCTTTAGGACGACCTGTTAACTGGCAACGGTTTTTCAAACGCACTTTGGAAGAGTTCTTAGGAAGCTTGTCCAAAGCGGCATAATCACCGGCTTTTTTCAGCTCCTCTCTTTTAGCGGCGTATTGCTCCACCATTTTTTCTCTTTTTTTCTGACGGGCTATAATTGAAGTTTTTGCCATTTTATATGAATTTCAATTTTATATTTATTATTCAGCAGATTTTCTTGCATTCCTGAATGGAACTCCCAGCTCTTTCAGCAACTCATATGCCTCTTCATCAGTATGGGCTGTTGTAACGAAAGTGATATCCATACCGGTGATCTTATTCACCTTATCGATATCGATCTCGGGAAAAATGATCTGCTCTGTAACACCCATGGTATAATTCCCGCGGCCGTCAAAAGATTTCTCATTAACGCCTTTGAAATCCCGTACACGGGGCAATGCTACAGCAATCAGGCGGTCCAGGAACTCATACATTTTTTCACCGCGTAAAGTAACACGTGCGCCAATCGGCATGTTCCTGCGCAGCTTGAAATTGGAGATATCTTTTTTGGAATTGGTTACCACCGCTTTCTGACCGGTAATGGTGGTCAGTTCATCAACGGCAATATCAACCAGCTTTTTATCGGTTACCGCGCCGTTCACACCACGGTTGATGCAAATCTTTTCAAGCTTCGGAGCCTGCATTACTGATTTGTAAGCGAATTTTTTAACCAATGCAGGTACCACTTCATTTTTATATTTTGTGGCCAGCCTGGGAATATATGTTTTAGTACTCATGGTCTATTACTTTATTTTGCTTAACACAAAAGATTAGATTTTTTCTCCTGATTTCTTGAAGATGCGCTGTGTTTTCCCTTCTTCCCGAACACGTTTTACTTTAGAAGGCGCTTTGGCTTTTGCATCCCACAACATTACGTTGCTTATATGAATAGGAGCTTCGGTTTTTACAATACCGCCTTTTGTATTCTGAGCGGAAGGCTTTGTATGTTTGGTTTTAATGTTCACTCCTTCTACCAGCACTTTTCCATCCTCCACCAGAACCTCTTTTACCAAACGGGGTTTATATTCATACTTACCGTTATCATCTTTGCGGGGCTTTGCAGCACCGCTGATAACAATAACCAGATCACCTTTTTTAATATTGTACTTAGGTTTAAATCTTTTGCTCATTTTATTTTCTTTATGCTTGTTGCAAACTGCAAAATGCAGTTCGCTTTATTTTTAAATTGCTTAGCTTACAGTACTTCGGGAGCTAATGAAACAATTCTCATATACCCTTTATCACGAAGCTCACGGGCTACCGGTCCAAAAATACGCGTACCTCTTGGTTCGTCAGCTGCGTTTAAGATCACTACTGCATTGTCGTCAAAGCGGATGTAAGACCCGTCTTTACGGCGCAGCTTGTTTGTAGTGCGCACAATAACTGCTTTTGCAACCGTACCTTTTTTAATACCGCCAGCAGGTGTAGCGTCTTTAACCGTTACAACTATTTTATCGCCAATCTTTGCATAACGCTGACCGCTGTTGCCCAGTACGCGAATACAAAGCACTTCTTTAGCTCCAC
Source organism: Niabella ginsenosidivorans (assembly GCF_001654455.1). Lineage (NCBI taxonomy): Bacteria > Pseudomonadati > Bacteroidota > Chitinophagia > Chitinophagales > Chitinophagaceae > Niabella > Niabella ginsenosidivorans. The sequence goes on along the minus strand of NZ_CP015772.1, from coordinate 1,199,493 downwards.
TGTTATCGGCCACGTTCAACCGGCTTTCTTGCTGAATCATTTTATTTGAGATTTGAGATTCGGGGTTCCGATAGCTATCGGAATGAGATTCAAGCTACTCATTCCCCAATATCTGTTTATAAAAAAATTATACCTTTTTAAAAAATACTGAACACTGACAGCTCAATACCCGATCTTATTTCACCTTTTCAATCACTTCCACCAATCTCCAGCGCTTTAATTTGCTCAGGGGGCGGGTTTCCATAATTTTAACAGTGTCCCCAATACTGCACTCATTTTTTTCATCATGAGCATGAAACCGGGTCGTTTTTTTAAGGAACTTACCGTAAATAGGGTGTTTTACTTTTCTTTCTACCGCAACTGTAATGGTTTTAGTCATCTTGTTGCTGGTAACCACACCTATTCTTGTTTTTCTTAAATTTCTTTCAGACATTTTATTTACCTTTTGGCTTGTACTAAATTGCTACTAAGCTTTTGCAGCTTCGCTGTTTTGTTTTAAAAACGTTTCAATCCTGGCGATATCTTTACGAAGCGCCCTGATAGACATCGGGTTTTCAAGCGGAGAGATGGCGTGCGCAAACTCCAGCTTTTTAAGCCGTTGTTTAGATTGCTCCAACTGAACCTTTAAGTCTTCAACGCTTAACCCTTTTATGCTGTCTATAAATTCTTTTTTCTTTGACATCTTATTTAATTTGAAAATTTGCGAATGTGCGAATGTGAAAATAAACTCTCACAACCCAACATCTATTATATTCGATGGATACCAGGAAACACAAATTTTCACATTCCCGGATTTCCACATCTACACATTAGTGTGTCACTAAATCCCTGCGCATGGTGAACTTGGTCTTAATGGGTAGCTTACCGGACGCCAGCGCCAGTGCCTGGCGGGCCACTTCTTCACTAACACCGTCCACCTCAAAAATGATACGGCCGGGTTGTACAACAGCAGCCCAGTATTCCAGGTTCCCTTTACCTTTACCCATACGTACTTCAGCAGGTTTCTTTGTAATGGGTTTATCAGGGAAAATACGGATCCAGACATTTCCCTCTCTTTTCATACTACGGGTCAATGCCTGACGTGCAGCCTCAATCTGACGATCAGTAATCCAGTGAGCATCCAGGGCTTTTAACGCATAAGAACCAAACGAAATGGTAGTACCTCTTTTCGCATTGCCCTTCATGCGGCCTTTCTGCATTTTCCTGTGCTTCGTTCTCTTCGGTTGTAACATCTTTCTTAATTTGAAAATTTGAAAATGTGAGAATGTGAAAATGAACCCTCACAACCAAATAACTATTTTATAAGATGGATAACAGGAACCATAAATTTTCACATTTCCTGATTTCCACATCTACACATTAATTAATTTTTTCTGTCTCTTCCGCCTCCGCGGCGATCACCTCTCCGGTCATCCCTGCGATGCTCTCTCCTGTCTCCGCCCCCTACATTTTTATCATTTCCGGAGATAAAGTTCGGATTCAGATCACGTTTTGCTAAAACCTCACCTTTACAGATCCAAACCTTGATCCCAATTTTTCCGTAAACAGTCTGAGCAAATACGTTTGCATAATCAATATCCATACGAAAAGTATGCAAAGGAACTCGGCCCTGCTTGAACTCTTCGCTGCGGGCAATTTCAGCGCCTCCCAAACGACCGCTCAGCTTTACCTTGATCCCTTCCGCACCCATACGCAATGCAGATGCAATGGCCATTTTTGTGGCGCGTTTGAAGTTGATCCGGTTTTCGATCTGGCGGGCGATGGTATCCCCCACAATCATCGCGTCAGTTTCCGGGCGGCGGATCTCCAGAATGTTGATCTGCACATCATCATTATGTGTTAATTTCTTCAGCTCTTCTTTGATGCGATCTACTTCTCCACCACCTTTACCAATGATGATGCCCGGCTTGGATGTATGAATGGTTATAATTAACTTACCTAAGGTTCTTTCGATAACAATTTTAGAGATTCCTCCCTTGTTAATGCGCGCATTCAGGTAAGTTCTGATCTTATTGTCTTCGATTAACTTAGAAGCAAAGTCTTTTTTGCTTCCATACCAGTTAGATTCCCATCCGCGGATGATACCTAATCTGTTACCAATTGGATTTGCTTTTTGACCCATATTTATTGGTTATGCTTTTTTAGATTCTTTTGTTGACTTTTTTGCAGCAGCCTTCTTTTTTACAGGAGCTTTGGGAGCTTCTTCTTTTTTTGCAACAGCTTTTGCTTTCTTTGCAGCTTTTTTATCTTCACCCGCCACATCTACCACTAATGTTACGTGGTTGCTACGTTTACGAACGCGGTAGCCACGTCCCTGGGGTGCAGGGCGCATGCGCTTTAAAGTTCTGCCACCATCCACATAAATCGTTTTTACAACCAATCCAGACTCATCAGCGCCTTCATTTGCCTGCTTCCAGTTCACAATGGCGCTTAAAACCAATTTGCGCAAAGGAACGGCAGGGTGTTTGGGATTGTGCTCTAATTCGGCCAATACCAAATCCACTTTCTGGCCGCGGATCAAATCAGCCAACAGCCTCATTTTACGGGGAGATGTTGGATAATTTCTAAGTTTTGCTACTGCTTCCATTATAATTAATTTCTTAATTGATGCGTTCTTTTTTATAATTATTTTTTATCGCCCGCATGCCCTTTAAAATTGCGGGTTGGCGCAAATTCACCCAGCTTATGACCTACCATAAACTCTGTAACATATACCGGTATGAATTTATTTCCGTTATGCACTGCAAAAGTGTGGCCAACAAAATCAGGCGTAATGGTAGAGCGGCGGCTCCAGGTTTTTATTACAGCCTTTTTCCCTTTTCCTTCATTAATAGCCAGCACTTTCTTTTCCAGGTGAGTTGCTACATAAGGACCTTTTTTTATCGAACGAGCCATATTTGTTTATTTCTGATTTCTGATTACTGATTACTGATTACTATTTAGCCAGTTTGCTACCGTTTTTGCGCTGGATAATTAACTTATCGCTTGCTTTGCCAACAGTTCTTGTTTTTTCACCTTTGGCATATTTACCGGTACGGCTGCGTGGGTGACCACCGGAAGCTCTACCTTCACCACCACCCATCGGGTGATCTACGGGGTTCATGGCAACACCACGGTTCCTTGGGCGGATCCCTCTCCACCTGTTTCTTCCTGCCTTACCCATGCTTTGCAGGCTGTGATCGCTATTGCTTACCACACCTACCGTAGCAAAACAGTTAATCAGCACTTTCCGTAATTCGCCGGAAGGCATTTTCAATACCGCGTATTTCTCTTCCTTGTTGGTCAGCTGGGCGGAAGCACCGGCACTACGGGAAATTTTTCCGCCCTGTCCAGGGTTCAGCTCAATATTATGCACATTGGTACCCAACGGCATGTTCTTCAGTTGTAAAGCATTCCCGATTTCAGGAGCTACCATGTTACCGCTGATCACTTCAGCGCCAACAGTCAGCCCCTGGGGAGCAAGGATATAACGCTTCTCTCCATCAGCATATTCCAAAAGCGCAATAAAGGCTGTACGGTTGGGATCATATTCAATGCTTACCACCTTTGCAGCAATATCATGCTTATTTCTCTTGAAATCTATAATACGATATTTCTTTTTATGACCACCCCCTCTGTAACGCATGGTTAAGTGACCGGAAGAGTTACGACCGCCTGTGCTCTTCTTGGTTTCCACCAGGCTTTTTTCGGGCTGGTTCGTAGTGATTTCAGAAAACGAGTTTCCGATTCTCCAGCGGGTACCGGCGGTTACCGGTTTATACTTTTTTACTGACATCTTAAATTTTCTTTTACTTCTATTCGCTTTAAAAGTTCCAACACTTCGCGGCGGTTGATTGCCTTTCTATTTCAGTTAATGGTTCATATGATAGTTCATGGTTGCTTTCTGTGAACTATATGTTATTAGCTATGAACTTAAATGTTTGCATACAGATCGATCTCCTCTCCTTCTGCTACGGTTACATACGCTTTTTTGTAACCGGATTTGCGGCCCTGAATAAAACCGGCCTTTGTATAGCGGGTCTTATTTTTTGCAGGTGCAACAACTGTATTGACGCTGGTAACGGTAACACCGTAAAAAGCTTCGATCGCTTTTTTGATCTCCAGCTTATTGGATTTTTTTGCCACCTTAAAAGCATACCGGCGCAGTTTTTCCTGCTGGGCATTTGCTTTTTCGGTTAAAATCGGTTTTATTAATATCTCAGACGGTTTCATCCTATAAAATTTGAAAATTTGAAAATCCGGAAATTTGAAAATCTGTTATTGTTCTCCTTATCCCCTTTTTTAAATCAAGAACTCTTTGTTTTATGCTGATCTCCATTCTCAGATTTTCAAATCAGCACATTATCACATTTATATTAAGCTTCTACAGCCTCTTCTAAATCTTCAGAAAATATTTTTGCAGCCCCCTCAGAAAGCACCAGCACCTCAGAATTCACAATATCATAAGTATTGATATCGCTCAACGGCATTGCCAGCACTGAAGGCACATTGCGCAGGGACAGCTCCACATTCTCATTGGGCTCAGGCAAAATGAACAATGATTTTTTATCACCTACATTCCACTTGCTCAATGCTGTGGCTAATGTTTTTGTTTTGGGAGCATCCAGGTTTACATCTTCCACAACAACAATAGCATTTTCTTTGGCCTTATAGGAAAGTGCGGAGATCTTGGCAAGATCTTTTACTTTCTTGTTCAGTTTAAAGCTGTAATCACGCGGCTTGGGACCAAAGATAGTACCACCGCCTTTGTACAAAGGGTTCCGGATATTTCCTTTACGGCTGCCACCGGTTCCTTTTTGTTTATGCAGTTTTCTGCTGGCGCCATGCACTTCTGCACGGGTCTTTACTTTGTGCGTCCCCTGGCGCTGGGCAGCTAAATATTGCTTTACAGCCAGATAAATGACATGATTATTGGGCTCAGCGCCAAAAATATCATCAGGCAACTCTATGGAACGGCCGGTGCCTTTACCTTCTATATTTAAAACTTCAATTTGCATTTTCTATGATTTTATCCTTCGTCAAGCTCAGGATGACATTAATAATGTTGACCTATTTTTGAATGAAAACTATAGAACCGATATGGCCCGGTACTGAACCGCTTACCAGAATGTAATTTTTTTCAGGGAAGATCTTTACTACTTTCAGGCCTTTCAGCTTTACCCTGTCGCCACCCATACGGCCTGCCATACGCATACCTTTCATTACACGGCTGGCATCGGAAGAGTTACCCAATGAACCGGGAGCACGCTGGCGGTCATGCTGACCGTGCGACTGCTCACCTACCCCATGGAAACCATGGCGTTTTACCACACCCTGGAACCCTTTACCTTTTGTAGTACCTACTACATCTACTTTTTCACCTTCTTCAAAGATGTCAACAGTAATAGTGTCCCCTAAATTTTTTTCTATGGAATAATCCCTGAACTCTTTTGAGAATTTTTTTGCGGAAGTGTTAGCTTTGGCGAAGTGGTTTTTTTCAGAAAGCAATGTGCGATTTTCTTTTTTATCGCCAAAAGAGATCTGTAAGGCGTTGTAGCCGTCTGAATCAGATGTCTTTACCTGAGTTACAACACAAGGACCTGCCTCAATGATCGTGCAGGCTGTTTGCTTACCTGAGGGATCATAGATACTGGTCATTCCCAATTTTTTCCCAATAATACCTTTCATTGTTATGTAGTTTTATGCCTTGCAGGATTATTGGGACTTCCGGCTATCTGCCGGAATCGATCCCCGTTTGCTACCGACCTTTTCCGTTGTTTTCCGCTTACTGCGGAATTGGGAAGTACCGGTAGTAAACAAACCCTGAATGGCTTGTTTTTATGTTTTACTTCAGTTTTACTTAAGAAGTGTATCTCAGAGCTCTTTTCTTCCCGCTTTTCGGGAATTGAGAGATGAAAAATGTTTAAAAAAGAACTATTGCCTCTGGCTTTGTCAGCCCTGCCGGGTCTTAGGCTTTGATCTCCACCTCTACACCGCTTGGAAGATCCAGCTTTGACAAAGCATCTACCGTGCGGGAAGAAGAAGTATAAATATCCAATAATCTTTTGTGTGTAGCCAGCTGAAACTGCTCACGGCTCTTTTTATTTACGTGAGGAGAGCGTAAAACAGTAAATATTTTACGGTGTGTGGGCAAAGGAATAGGCCCTGTAACAACTGCACCAGTGCTGCGCACTGTTTTCACAATTTTTTCAGCCGATTTATCAACTAAATTGTGATCGTAAGACTGTAATTTAATTCTGATTCTCTGTGACATTGGATAAATCCCAATTTTATTTGGGAGTGCAAATGTACAGCCTCGTTTTGAAATAAACTAATTTTTAAACAGATATTTCGTTTTTTACTGCAAAAAATTTAATAAGTAGGCCCGGCCAGATTGTAAAAAGAGTACAACCGGAATGCACAGCCAGATGGAACAAACCAGCAATCATCAATAATAATTACTAACCTTTAATAATCAATGAAATAGAATTAACAATCTTCCATCATCCGGAACCGGCACCAGATACAGGGCGTCCGGAAACCAGGCCCTTTACTGAATATTTCTTTTTATCTTTATACTTATGACAGTCCAAATCAAGGCATTTTTTGCAGCCGGGTTATTTCTTGCCGCCTGCCAAAGCCCCGATAATTCTCCGAAAACATCCTCAGCCGACAGTCTGATCAGCAAAACCGCAGTCCCGGCTACCCAAGCCGATATTCCATACAAAGTATTGGAACATTATTTTCTGAAGAATACGGTAAAAAACCAGACAGTACCGTTAAAAATAGAGTCAGAAGACCAATTTGAAAAAACATTTGGAGCTGCTGCTACCATGAAGAAAAGGCCAACTCCTGTTTATTTTGACCGGGAGTATGTTATTGCGGTTATAAAGCCGGAAACAGACACGGCTACCATACTTGTTCCCGTTAGCCTTCTGCGCGATTCTTCTAACAATATCATTTTTTCATATATCAACAGAAAAGCGGATCGGCAATCTTTTACAATGCGCCCTGTTCTGCTGATTGCAGTAAACAAAACGGAACAAGGCAATATTCAACTGAACGAGCGTTAAAACCGGTGCGTCAGGAATTGGCTCAATGCTGCAATCTTATCTGTATTGATGAAGCCTACCCCCATTCCTTCAAAAATTTTCCAGGCATTTTCATTATCCGGGGCTCCCCAGAAACGAATAGGTTTGCCTGCCTGTCCTGCGGCAAGGATGGCCTTTTCCAAAGCAGCTTTTGAAGCGCTGTCCGGCATGCCCTCCCCATTCCATTGTGAATAATCTCTGAAATTGGCGCTGAAAAGCACTACCCTGTCCAGGTTTTTTCCGGAATAACGGTAAGTAAGATCCCCGTCAAAACCTATAAATGCGGGATATATGAACAGGGAATCCTTATTGGGCTGGTTGCCGGTAATAACGATCCGGATGCTTTTATTATCAATAATATCAGGATATTCTTTTAATTCCCTGATGATAGCATCCAGCGTAGGAATCCCTGCTGTTTTACAATCAATTAAAAGGTTCAGTTGTTTTTGCGGATCAGCATAAACGAACCCGTTATTTTTACGGATACAGCTCCGCAACGGATCCAGGTATAAAGAGCGCAGTTCCCTGCCGGGTCTGATGTCCTTCGCATTATGCGCAACCGCCAACTGATGGTTTACGAGGAATACATCTGCTTCAACAGAACCAAATCCGTGGCGGTATGCCTCCCAAAAAGGTTTTCGCTGCTCATAATCATTATGGGAATGGGCGTTGGCAACCGTATATTTTTTGGACTGCGTATAGCCGTTAACCACAATCATCAAAAGACCTATAAGAAACAGCTCTTTTTTCATGCTTACAATGCCTGATTTATAAAAACATGTATTAATTAAATGACATCTTATAATCCACTTTTATTTTCCCGGTGGAAATATCATTCAGCTTTCCTTTGATCAGCTTCTTTTTTAAAGGAGGCAGGTAATCTATAAACAATTTTCCTTCAATATGGTCATATTCATGCAGAATGACCCTTGCAGTAATGCCGCTAAAGGTTTTCGTATGCTGCTGAAAATGCTCATCCTGGTAGGTAATAGTTACCGTTTCATTACGGCGGATATCTTCCCGGATCTTGGGAATGCTCAGGCATCCTTCATTATAGCTCCATAGCTCGCCCTCTGTTTCATCAACATAGGCATTGATAAAGACTTGTTTTATACCTTCATCACCGGGATAAAGGTCTTTGTCCTCTTCTTCAAGATTTTCAATAATCTGCTGGCTGTCTACAACAAAGAGACGGATCGATTTATTGATCTGCGGAGCCGCCAGTCCCACTCCATTGCTGGCATACATGGTTTCCCACATAGATGCTATGAGTTCCTGTAAACCAGGGTAACCGGCATCAATATCGGCTGCTACTTTTCTTAAGATCGGGTTGCCATATGCAACAATTGGTAATATCATAGCTGCAAAGGTAATGAGAATTTAGATTTCAGTTTTCAGTTATCAGCTATCAGTTTTCAGTGTCGAAGAAAACCATGGGCTATTGGCCATGGACTATAAACAAAGCCTCCTACTGCCTACTCCCCAATAGCCCCATTTCTAAATTAGCATAGCTCCGCATTTACCACATTTTCACATCCCGCTCCTACCCATATATTCCTGCAGCATAATAGTAGCAGCAATTTCATCTACCAGGGCCTTGTTCCTGCGCTGCATTTTTTTCAGCCCCATTTCCAGCATGGCGTCCTTTGCCATTTTGGAGGTATAACGCTCATCTACCGTTTCCAGCGGCAAAGCCGGGAAATGCTTTCTGATGTCTGCGATAGCCTTTTTCACCAGCGGCGTAGCATGAGTATCTGAGCCATCCCAGTTTTTAGGGTCACCGATAATGATTTTTTCAACCGGCTCCTGCAAACAATATTTCTTTAAAAATGGGATCAGTTCCCCGGAGTTAATGGTAGCAAGCCCGGTTGCAATCAGCTGCAACGGGTCTGTAACCGCTATTCCTGTTCGTTTTAAACCATAATCTATTGCAAGGATCCGGGCCATGGAAATGAGAAATGAAAAATGAGAAATAAGGAATATAAAATAAGCAATGTAAAAGTTAACGTTTTTAACCAATGATCGTCTACAAAACCATGAACCATTGACTATGAACCCTGCACCAGAAACAGATCCGCGATCACAAATACGGCAAATACAACGGATGCAATGCCGTTGGCGGTCATAAATGCCAGGTTGACCCTCCTGAGGTCATTGGGCTTTACAATGCTATGCTGATAAAGCAGCATTCCTGCAAACACCGCAATACCGCACCAGTACAACCATCCAAAGCCTCCTAAAAAACCTGCCGCTATTACGGAGGCCGCGCTCAACAGGTGCAGCAGTTCAGAAACCCGTAATGCACCCCGCCCACCCAGTTGCGAGGGGATGGAATATAATTTATTGGAACGGTCAAACTGTTCATCCTGCAACGCATAAATAATATCAAACCCGCTTACCCAAAATACCACAGCAAATGCAAACAATACAGGCAATGTATTAAAAACCCCGGTAACAGCCAGGTAGGCCCCTATGGGCGCCAATGATAATCCCAGCCCCAGCACCAGGTGGCATAAGGCGGTAAACCGCTTGGTATAGCTGTACCCCAGCACTACCAGAAGCGCTACTGGAGACAAATAAAAGCAGATCCGGTTGATGAAATAGGTTGCCACTATAAAAAGCAGGCCATTCAGGATGGCAAACCATAAAACACTTTTGGCAGATAAAATGCCTGCGGGTATTTCCCGCACAGCCGTCCGCGGATTCAGCGCATCATATTTACGATCCAGGTAACGGTTGAACGACATTGCGGCGTTCCTCGCAAACACCATGCATAACAGCACCAGCAAGAACAACCAGCCTTTTTCCCTGAAAAGATAGAGGGTCTTGTTCCACATGGTGGGCATGATGCCTGTAGCATTGGGCGAAGCATCACTTATGTCCAGATCCCTTATCCCCAGAAAAAACCCAATAAAGGCAAAGGGCATGGCAAAAATGGTGTGCGAGAACTTTACCAGGCTCAGATAATTTTTTGTAACAGACATCGGGCAAAATTAACGGACTTCACGCAATCGGCAAGCATTGAGAATTCAGATTTGTGCGATCAGTTATCAGATGTCAATGAACTATGAACCATTGACTATTCACCATTCACTATTGACTTTTAGTCATGAACCATAAGCTATTAATAGTTAATGCCGATAGCACCTCGGGATCAGGGAATACTTTTCCTTACCAGTTCCCATAAAACCACACCGGCGGCAGTGGCTATATTTAAGGAATGTTTCATGCCCAGCTGGGGTATTTCAAGACAATCATCACATAAGGCGATCGTCTGCTGCTCAACACCTGTTACTTCATTCCCAAACACCAGGGCTATCTTGCTTTTTCCATCCCATTGCAGTTCATGAAGCTTTTTACTGTTTTCTACCTGTTCTATCGCCAAAATGGTATATCCGTTCCTGTGCAGCGCTTCAATAGCTTCCGGGGCACTGGTAAAATGCTTCCAGCTAACAGATTCCTCAGCCCCCAGGGCCGTCTTTTTTATCTCCTTATGCGGCGGCTTTGCCGAATATCCCGTAATATAGATTGCTTCTATCAAAAAAGCATCGCAGGTGCGGAACACACTGCCCACATTATAAGCACTTCTAATATTTTCCAATACGACAATAATCGGCATCTTTTCCGATTCCTTAAATTCTTCCACGGTCTTTCGTCCCAATTCTTCCATACTTAATTTTCGCATACTGCAAAATTAAAACTCATTAAAGAAAAGTGCAATAAAAAACCGCCCGGAAATAAATCCGGACGGTTGGCACTTTTTGCTATAACTGGTTACTACTTCATATCATTTTTAATTGCCTTCAACTTAGAACCGGGAAGGTAGATCTGGAAACCAACGCCCACATTAATATGGTTGATTGTAGGAGTTGTACCAAAACCTAATGTCAGATCATATTTTGCCAATGCCTCTAAAGCAATGTTCTCGTTAACAAAAAATGCCACACCTGGCCCGATGCCTACATTAAAGCCGTTTGTAGTAGCGGCATCTTCGCCTGGAACTTTGGTATTTGATCCGGCAAAGCCTGCATTTGCTTCTGCAAAAAAGCGAACGGGTTTCGGAGCATTAATTTTTACTTTCTCCATTTGAGCATCTCCAAAATAATACCTTGCCAAAGGACCAATATTATAAGTAAAGGTATTTCCAGCATGTTTTTTTGTAAGATATCCCAATCCTACCTGGCCACCGATCGCAAAATTATCCTGGATAAACCATGCAGCCTTTGGAGTAACGCTTATCCCAAACGTGGATCCCCCTTTTTGTAAATCAGCGCTGATATTACCAATATCTCCACCAATCAAATAATAGCCTTTTTGTGTTTGTGCATTTGCACCCATTGCCAACGTAGCGAGCACTACGGCAGAAAGCAGTAACTTTTTCATAATATTAAGATTTTATGAACATAGACCAACAATTATGCCATAAGGTTGCTTACTATTTAAAAATCAGGCGCTATTTTTTTCGGCACCCTCTTAAAAACCAGGCAGGCAGTCCCTTTAAAATGGCCTTTTCGCCCTATTTTTGTGCGTCATGGCTAAAGCAAAGAATAATCCCCTGGATACGCCGCTGATGCAGCAGCACAAGGCTATAAAACAAAAATACCCGGATGCAATCCTGTTGTTCCGGGTGGGCGATTTTTATGAAACTTTTGGCCAGGATGCGATTATTGCTTCCCAGGTGCTTGGCATTACATTGACCAAAAGAAATAACGGCGCAGCGGCCTCTTTAGACCTGGCCGGCTTCCCGCACCATTCTTTAGACACTTATCTGCATAAATTAGTAAAAGCCGGTTACAGGGTGGCGATCTGTGACCAGTTGGAAGACCCAAAACAGGCCAGGGGCATTGTGAAACGGGGAGTAACAGAGATGCTGACCCCCGGCACCGCTATGAATGACAAGCTGCTGGAGCACAACAGTAATAATTTTCTTGCGGCTATTCATTTTACAGATGATGATGTGTTTGGGCTTGCTTTTTTAGACCTCTCAACCGGCGAATTTTTTATTGCGGAAGGCGACCAGGAATATACAGACAAGCTGCTACAAAGCTTTCGCCCGTCAGAAGTTATTTTTCAGCGGCACCAGCAAAAGAAATATAAAGAATATTTTGGAAGCAAAACCTATATCTACACGTTAGATGAATGGATCTTTGACGAGGCTTACGCCCGGGACATCTTATTAAAACATTTCCAGACCCATTCCTTAAAAGGATTCGGGATCGATGAAATAAAACTGGGCATTACTGCAGCGGGAGCCCTTATCCATTACCTGAAGGACACAGAACACCCCAACTTACAGCATATTACCGTTATCGGCAGCATTCATAAAAATGATTTTTTATGGATGGATAAATTTACGATCCGCAACCTGGAACTGATCGGCGGCCAGAATGACCAGCAACACACCCTCTTGAAAGTGCTGGATAATACCGCATCTCCTATGGGCGCGCGTTTGCTGAAACGCTGGATCGTTTTTCCATTGATCGATGTGCATAAGATCAATGAACGGCTGGAGGTAGTAGAAGTGCTGATCAGGGATACTGACTTAAGACAGTCCCTGATACAGGCCATTAAACACTGTGGAGATATTGAGCGGCTGGTAGCCAAAATACCTGCCAAAAAAATTAACCCGCGCGAGGTATTACAACTGGCCAGAGGACTGCAACAGGTAGCTATCATTAAACAGATCTGCCTGGCGCACAGCAACCCCTATCTGCAACGGACCGGAGATGCCTTAAATTCCTGCCCGCTTATAGCCGAAAAAATTTTTTCGGAGATCATTGAGAACCCGCCGGCGGTTGCGGCAAAGGGAGGCATGATCCGGGATAATGTGCTGGCAGCATTGGATGAATTAAGAAATATATCGAAGAACGGGAAAGCGTATTTAACACAGTTACAGGCAAAAGAAGCCGAGCACACCGGGATCAGCTCCCTGAAGATCGGCTTTAATAATGTCTTTGGTTATTATCTTGAAGTAACCAACGTACATAAAAACAAGGTGCCCGGTTCATGGATCCGGAAACAAACGCTTGCCAACGCGGAGCGTTATATTACACCTGAATTAAAAGAATATGAAGAAAAGATCACAGGAGCTGAAGAAAAGATCCTGGTACTGGAACTGCAGTTGTATGATCATTTGCTGAACGAGCTATCCGATTACCTGGCACCCATTCAAACCAACGGGAACCTGGTTGCCGTACTGGATTGTCTTTGCTGCTTTGCGCACAATGCCATCCAGTACCAATACAAAAAACCGGTGGTATATGAAGGGGCTGAATGGAATGTGAAAGAAGGCCGGCACCCGGTTATTGAACGGAACCTGCCTGTTGGTGAGAGCTACATCCACAATGACCTTGAGCTTAACAAAACCAGCCAGCAGATTATTATTCTTACCGGACCTAACATGAGCGGTAAATCGGCACTGCTACGGCAAACGGCACTGATCACATTAATGGCACATATGGGGAGTTTTGTACCCGCAACAGAGGCAAAAATTCCTTTAACGGATAAGATCTTTACCCGGGTAGGAGCATCCGATAATTTAAGCGGTGGTGAAAGCACATTTATGGTAGAAATGAATGAAACCGCCTCCATTATTAATAATATTACTGACAAAAGCCTTGTGCTGCTCGATGAAATCGGTCGCGGCACTTCTACCTATGACGGTATTTCAATAGCCTGGAGCATAGCAGAATATTTGCATGAATCTCCGCACAAGCCTAAAACACTGTTTGCAACGCACTATCATGAATTGAACGAGCTGGAAGAAAAAATGGAGGGTATCAAAAACTACCACGTTACCAATAAAGAGATCGGTAATAAAATTATTTTTCTCCGTAAACTGGCCCGTGGAGGCAGCACCCATAGTTTTGGTATTCATGTGGCAAAAATGGCAGGCATGCCCCCTTCTTTAATTAGCCGGGCCAACGAAATCCTGTCCCAGCTGGAACATAAGCATGTTGATGAAAAAGAACAAGGCCGGTCTGTTAAGGAAAAAGTGAAAGACATAACAGTTCCCCAATTCCAGTTGTCCATCTTTGATGCGCACAGTGCTACTTTTGATGCGATACGCAAATCACTCGCTGATATTGATATCAACCGGTTAACACCCGTTGAAGCCTTGCTGAAACTGCAGGAAATTAAAGGGCAGATAAAATAAGGCTGCTACCTCATCACAAAAGCATATAACGCCCGTTTTTAAGCACATAGGTCACCTTTAACCGGTCCAGTTGCAATAAGTAATCCCGGATCCGGGCCTGGGCTTCGCCTGTAGAGGCTAATTCATTTGTATCCTTATTATAAACAGCGTCCATCCATTCATTTAACTGTTCCAGGATAACGGCTGCCTTTTTTTTATTGTTTGAAGTTTTTTTTTGCATAGCCTTATTTTATAATGAGCCGGGATCAAAAATAATAATTCATTTGGGGCTGGCCCAAAAGGTTCCTTGATTGTCATATTGAGTTTTTTATTTACGCTACCTGCCCTCCGGGAGCTATCCAGTATACATATCTTTTGCCAACAGGTATAAGGGTTTCTGATTATTATGCGCTGCGTTTTTCTTGTTTTCAATTCCGGAATATAATTACGACTACTGCAGCCAACCGGCTCATAGCGCCTCTTTTTTACGCAACAGATGTTTATCTTTTAACAAGTCATTCCAGTAAAAAAGTAGCGCAGTGATGACTGTACAACAGCCCGGCAGTGGAGTCTGCGGCCTACCTCTTCATTAGCATTTTGGGGTTGCTTTTTCGATTGGAATCTTCGCGTGCGTGGGAAGCCAAAAGGCGGAGCATTCTTTTGGCCAAGCCTTTTTGCCAACCTTTTGTGGCGATTGAAAAAGGTTGAAAAAATGAAGAGAGGAAAGCCTGTCATTACCTCATTCGAATTTTCGGATGATTTTGTAACTTGAATAAGACAGCTCAGTATTACAAGCCTCAAAAATGATAAAAAAAAGTTGTGTGTACAGCGTAGCCTCCGGGAGGCGGGCAAAAACGATGAGGCAATGACAATCATTCTTACGGGTTACCCTGAAGATGTCATCCCGGACCTGTTCCAGGATCTGTTTTTGTTTCAGGGTCTGTTGAGTGATCATATACATAGATGCTGAAATAAATTCAACATGACTAAGGTAGGATTGGTTTTCAACGTATAATGTAATCTGTCATTGACAGCGCAGCATAGCGAAGTCGAAAGGTCTCAGAGTTGAAGAGATGCTTCGGCTACGCTCAGTATGACGAAAGTATAATTGATCCCGGTGTATTATTACGTTTGAATTCGGGGTGATCAGGGATGCGAGATCACGCCCGTGACGGCATCCCGTACAACAGAGAACCGCCAGTTGCGTGAAACCAGCGACCGGGCAGCGCCCACGTTTCCGGTCGTGGTAAGCGGAAGATCCCTGACACGGAACAACGCAATCCGGAAATTCAGATCGGCACTGTCACCGCTGTTAAAGGTTCCGTCCGCCCTGCCCGGGCTGTCGGTTGCTGTAAAGGTTCTTCCCGAAACATTATAGTTCCACCTTGCGCCTGCGGTGCTCCAGTAAATGGGGTCAGTGTCCACCGAATCTACCTGTTCCGCCGCAAAGTTATAAGGAACATTATTTCCATACATGGTCACCGTAGGGTTTGCAGGGCCCGGAACACGCAGTATCTGGCCCCGGATAAAATTCACCAATGCATAATCCCTTATATTCAATCCCTCGGGAACGGATACATTAAACCGGATATTTTTTTGTGAAGTTGTTGCCGTATCCGTATAGGTATTATTTGTAAGCGTTAAAGTAATGCCCCGTTCCAGCATTTGAATGGCCGGTCCTCTTTGTGATGCATCTGTAGCGGATTCCGCCAGCATTTCTTTTCCGAGAAAGCGGGCCGTATCCGCTCCTATTTTACCATCCTGTGTTTTGTTATTCTCTGCCTGCCACTGAACCACCGTATTCACAAATTCCTCATCAATAACCGGTGGTTCAGGACTGATCCCCAGCACATCTCTTAAATTACGGATCTCCTCCCCGCTCCGGAACCGCTGCTGGTTAAAGCGTATGGCTTCCTGTATTTCTTCAGGGGTCAGCTCCCGGGCAACCGCTGCAGGCCCTGGTGGTTCCACAGCAAGATCTCTTTGTACAAAGTTATGCACTGTACTTCCCTGCTGAACGGTATGCACCAGCTCATGCGCCAGCAACCGCCTTCCCTTTTCCGATCCGGGCTGATACTGGTTAGCTCCAAAAACGATATGATTGCGGTGAGTATAGGCAAGCGCATTCATGCTTTTTGCAGATTCATGAGCCAACGCATTATCATGAATTCTGACCTTTGAAAAATCATACCCGATCCGGGATTCAAAAAATTGCTTATCACCGGGGTTTAATGGCCTGCCGCCTGATAAATGGGTAACGTAGTTTTCTGCAGGCGGGTATTGTTTATGATTTTTCCCGGACAGTTCCTTACGCTGAATGATCCTTTCGCCCTCTTCTTTTTCATCTTCCCCCGGTTTTCGCTCTGCGGCGTGCCTTCCTTTTTCCTTACGTTGCAGTTCTTCGTCCTCTTTTTCACATGCTGCACATTTTCGCTGAACTATCTTTGCCTGTTCTCCCTGCGTTTCCGCCACTTCCATGCGCATTACTTTTTCAGCAACAGCATCCGCCTCCTGCTCAAAGATATCTCCGGGCTCATTGATAGTCAATTTTGGCTGAATGGCCGGCCGGTGAATAGGAAACCGCATAAAATCAAAAGCAACAGCTTCCTGCTCCGGCAAACCAGCGCCTTCGGCATCATTTGTCTTTACCAAATCCGTTTTAGCTGATTTAGCGATGGCAGGCTCATGTGTATTTGCAGTTGCCTGCTTATGTAAATAGGTAGTCATCCGTTTTGATTTTAATGGTAATGACAATCATTCTCCCTGCTATCGGATTTTGCAGTTTGCCAGTTCTTGCCGTTATAAAATTCCACATTGCCTCCAAACAGCATTCCCGGCTGGCCCTCCTTTCCGGGATTGGCCAGCGTAACGGTTCTCCAGGAATCCCTAACCGCATCCAGGCCGGCGTTTGTGCTCAGATCAATTGCACCTTTTTTTATCAGGCTGTCTCCGAATGCCCTGCTCACCTTTCCGCCATTCAATGGTGCGCTGTATTTATACCCAAGTATGAGCGCGTTGGGAAATTTGCTCTCATAAATCTTTGCTACATCTTTACAAATTGTAGCGCAACTGGTGCTGGCAACCAGTTTTACCCTGCTGATCTTTTTAGAAATAGCGCTGATGTCAAAACAACTATCACTGTTATCATTTGTATATAAGCCCGGCCTTTTATATTGAGCATATTGATGTCCGGAAAAGAACACCATATCCGATTTTTCAAAAGATCTCGTCGCTTCATCCGTTGTCTTTGGTGATTGCGGATCGGGATCATCGCCTGTCCAGGAAGTTGTCGGAAGCGTTTTGGCTGTGGGCTCTACCTCAAAGCCAAGCCGGTCCGATTGCTTCAGAAACCGGTCACTAAAATCATAAGCAGATGCCGTGTAACCCAGGAATGGCTTATTCAGCGCATCATGCAGCTTCTTAGCCGCCTTTGATGAGGCTGCTGAAAGAAAGATGATGATTTCTTTTCGCTGGTCAAAAGGAACCGTTACTGCCATTTTTACGGTGGCTTCCACTTCAGCATCGGGCCAGTCTTCTTTTTTGGCCGCTTTTACGCAGCGCAGGGCAGCCAGGCAGCGCAGCTGACCTTCTTTGCTCAGCATACTGTCTTTGGCATTTTTAGCAGCGTCTGTATTACTGATCAGCGCGTCCACCTCCGGTTCCGTAAGGCCGTTTAATTTTTCCAGCATTATTTTCATCCATTGCCCGTTCAACCATTGATAGGCTTCTTTCCATTCGCCGGTGCTGATATTCTTTTTTAACTTTACAATATCGGTATCTTCCTGCTTGTCTTTCCGCTCATCCCGCCGGATCCTATTGCCCTGCTGCATGGTATGTACCAGTTCATGTACCAGCAGCCGGCGCCCTGCTGCTGTTTGCGGATTGTACTGATTCTTTGCAAAAACAATATGATTACCGTGCGTATAAGCCAGTGCATTCAATTCTTCTGCAGACCTGCTTGCCCGGGCGTCATCATATACGCGGATCTTAGAAAAATCATACCCCATTTTTGATTCCAAAACATTGCGTTCCTTATCCGTTATTGGTTTACCACCGGATAAATTATCCAGATAACCTTGAGTAATGACCGAAGCGGGGCTATCTTTTGTACCCGTTTCCTTACGCTGTATGCTTTTCTCTTCCTCTTCGCAATGGCTGCACCTGCGCTGCAAGTTATATAACGTTTTAGTACAGGTCTTGTCTGGCATACGCATCACTTTTTCTGCAACCGTACCGGCTTCCTGCTCATCCCGATAGCTATCCGGGTCATTGGATTGATTAACGGAAAGCCCGGGCTGAACGGCAGGCGGGTGCAAATGCATTGAGCTGAAATTACGCACCGTATTAAGATGATCAAATGCGTTTAAAACAGGCTCTTTTTCTGTACTGGCCTGCCGGCGTGCATGCTGCCCTTTGCAAAAGCTGGTATCCCGCTCTGAAGTTCTTAATGCCGTAATATGTAGCTTCATAGAAGAAAAGTAGTATACGATTCCTGTTATTGTTCCACCAATGGCTGAATTGAAAAAACATCCAGCTTCGATTGCCGGAAGTTCCTTATTCTTTTCAGCACTGCAATACCATTGCTGGAACCGCCCTGGTTGGTATTTCCTTCCACGGTTTCAAATACATCCGTACCAATTGCTGTAATAATGCCGGTATGCACCCAGTCGTACGGTGTTTTTTGCAGCAAAAAAATGTCACCGGGTTTTACAGCAGAAGGATTACTCCGAACCGTTGTATAACGGCTTAACAAGCCCTTTTGTAATCCTGTTGTTCCTACCGTATCACAACTATAGGTAAGCGGCATTAATTTCTTAAAGTTTTTATCCAGTCGGGAAGCCGCCTGGTCAATAATGGTTTGCACAAAACCCATGCACCAGAACCAGGGAGTGCCTTCATTACCGTCCATATAAGCCCGTACCCAGGGGCCCTTGTTCGACTGGCCGGCATAATTCAATTCAAAAGGATTTTGCTGCGCATGCCGGACTGCTGTATTAACGACCAACTGGCGCAGGTCATTGCCGGCAACAGGTACTGTAAATGCATTTGCCAGGGGTGCGCAAAGGAGCGAAAATGTATTTTGATTTACAATACCCGATTGGGGGATCCCCGTTGCTTTTTGAAAATTGATGACCGCTTTTTCCGTTGCGGTGCCAAAATCGCCATCAATTCCTGTTGCTGTCGCCACGATGGGATGCACCATTGAATAAAGGGTAAGCCAGGATTGTATTTTTCTTACATCGGTTTTTGTGTTTTCGGCGCCATTCTTTTTTTGGGTTGCGCTTATCGTCAATTCTTTTAGATAGGCTGTCTTTTGCATAATGTATCGTTTAAGAATGCAGGTAAAAAAATTATAAACTATTATGATGATCCTTGCGGCAGAGTTCCGTACAAAACAGAATTTGTTGTGTAATCAGTTTAGCATTTTTGATTGACCACTATCTCAAGCAATGGCGTGGTAACAAATGATACATCAATTGAAGAAGGGCTGTTGGCCGCCTGCAAAACCGATGGCCCTTCTCTTCAGTGCTGCCGGCTGGCTGTCCCATAGTTTCAATTTCAGCTGATCTGTCAGGATCGTAAACTGCGGGGTATTGACGCCAGGATTATCTGCTACTGTAGCAATACCGCCACTTAACGCATCTGTTTTAGGCTCAGCGGGCGAAAAGGAATTGGGTAACTCATGATCCCCCTGCTTTTTCTTATCATTCTCCTGGCGTTGAATCAGCGATGAATTACCGGCATGCAGAACGGGCCGACTGCCGGAATAAACCATGCCCGGCAGTGGTTGTTTTACAAACCGGTTTTTGGTGAATGGTTCGGAAACATTCTTCCCTGATCATTAATGGTGTTACTTGTTTTCACAATGCATTTATAGAATCAGCCGGTAAAGCTGCTTAGTTCTTTGGAATATATTCCTCTACCTTAAAATCCCCTTTTACAAGACGATAGGTGGTTGCTATTATATTCTGATCGATGTAATTCTGAATGTACTCGGTTACAATACCCCCGCCAAATGCATCGATCACAAATAATTTTCCCTTTACATTTACAACCGTGAAATAATGATATTCTGCCAGGTGATTGTCATCCATCTGCTTTTGACTACGTTTGGCCTCCACCACTACATAATTGCCATGTTTTTTTAACTGTGCCCGGATCTGCTTTTCTGCATTCTTCCAGTTCACTGCTTTGGAAAAAGTATTTTTTTCAACCACAAAGCCGTAACCGGGCGTACCTTCCTGCCGGGGATTGCAAATAGCTTTGTTTACCTTACCTGTCTTTAAATAGTCAGAAAGTGCTGCGGCCGTTGCCGGGCAGTTCAGCGCGCAATACTGACCGGCCGCATAGGGCGGATTGATCTCATTGATCTTTGACCGGGTAGGATCATAGGCAACATCTTCAAAGCGGTCTACCGTAACAAATTTATCAATGATCTCTGTTTTTATATATCCCCACCGGGTGGGTTCATCCGACTCTTTTGCAAATTTTTCACCCAGTATAACACTGACATCCTTATCCTTTTTTGTGGCTCTGATACTTCCTTTGAAGGCCTTATCAAAAACACGCGAAACAATCGTTATAAACTGGTCATAATAGGAAAAGTTGTTTTGCCAGTCATTCTTAAAATTCAACTCGGCCTGCTTCCCGTCCGTTGCGGCATCGCGCTGTATCAGCCCGTTTTCTTTTATTCCTTCCTGCTGTATAACATGTGCCAGCTCGTGTGCCAGCAATCGTTTACCCACCGCGGTCTGGGGTTGGTACTCATTGCTTCCGAATACGATATCGGTTCCCTTTGTATAAGCCCGTGCATTAATAGACCGGGCCGAGTTATTGGCTACCGGATCTTTATGAATGCGTACCTTAGAGAAATCATAGTTTAGTGCCGACCCGAAGAAACGCTGATCAGCCATATGCATTGGCTCACCTCCTGTTATATTACTGCTGTACTGCTCTGATGATCCTGCAATGTCATGCATTTGCTGACTTACTGCTTTTCGTTGTACGTTCTTTTCTTCTTCCTTGCAATGGGCACAATTACGCTGCATTGTACCCCGAACAGACATTCGCATTACTTTGTCTGCAACCGCATCTGCTTCCCGCTCTTCCCGATAGCTATCGGGGTCATTAGGTTGATTCACTTCCCGCTTCGGCTGAACAGCGCGTGTATTCCGAATGCTATTTACAGTAATAGCAGCTTTTTCTTTTGTTGCAACGGCATGCATTTTCAGGAACTTATAATTTCTGTAAAACAACCAGGGTGCCCGCCATTCCTACCTGTTGATATATTCCCTTCCCCAGCAATTCATGAACCAGTTTTTTTATACCGGGATAATAATCGGCATAATCATGGAACGCCACCATTCCGCCCGGCACAACCCAATCTGCAAACTGCTTATAATCTCTTAACGCATTCCGGTAATCATGCAGCCCATCAATAAAGAGTAATGAAACGGGCGCTTCCCAGTGCACATTATAGGAAAAATCCTTAATAACACTCACCACATCTTCCAGCTTTGCCTCTTTAATATTCTTCATAAAGGCGTCATATGATGGTGCCACTTTATGAAGCACCTGATCGGCAGCTCCCACTTTTCCATTATGCGGATCTATGGCCGTGAGCTTTCCCGACGGGGACACCGCTTTCAAAACGCTGCCCAGTAATACCGTAGACTTTCCATGATAACTGCCTACTTCAATAACAGCATGTGGTTCCTTTAGCCTTGAGAACAGCTCCGCACAACAACCCAGCAATAATCCTGCTTCCTCTTCGCTAAACCAGCCTTCAATCTGCTGCACCTTGTTTAATAATCGCTTTGTCTGAAACCCTTTTGGCAATGTTGCTTTTTTCATAATGGATTGATTGGTTTCTTTGATATAATAATTACATTTTTCGCGGATCGTTTTGCGTATCGCATCATGAAACATACGGGGAACCGGATGCAGCCAGTATACCTTATCATTTTTCAACGCCTTTTGTAACTCTATCCGGTTCACCGGTTGCCGGTACCGTACCAGTTCATAGCTGCAGGGATTGGAATGGATCTCATATCCTAATAATCGGATCAGCGTAGGTAAAATAACTTCTTCCGTGGCCCATATCCTGGTTTGCTGCATGATCTTTTGCAACAGGATATTCTCTTTAAAAAGTTGTAAAAGCGCCCGTACGGCCTTCATTGTAAAAACAGCGCAGGGCCAGAAGGTCCAGTGCGCAAAACACTGCCCGCCACCGGGGAATTGCTTTAGTAAGGGTTCCCAAAGCTCATACTCATTAAAAGCAAGGCCGGCTACATAGTTGGTTTTATTAAAGCGTTCTACCCGGGCCGCGTTGCTCGACAGCATGCCTGCCTCCGGCAGCAACGCCAGGTACTTACTGATATAATCGGTATACCCCGGACGGACACATAACTGATCCGAATCTACTACCGTGATAAATGAATTATCAAAATGATCGGCTGCATATTGAAAGCAATCCAATGCAAAACGGTGCAGATAGCCATGTTTCATTGCAGCAGGTTCCGGATGAATTATTATATTAAACTCACGGGGAAAATCACTCTGATCCAGCTTCAAATTACCCGTCCCCCCGTTATACAGTAAAATAATGGAATCGGGATCATGATACTGCAGGTTACGGACCAGATCCCGGATGCATTCTTTTTTTTCATGGACCAGACAGGCAAAAACATTCTTTGCCACATGTCTTTTCTTCCTGCCTGGCAAATCATGCAGCGGATGTGCTTCAATTTCAGGGTAAGTAATTTTACCATTGGCATAAAACTGCCAGTCATCCTGCATCAGGCGTTGGATCGCCTCCTGGTTGTTCGGGTGCCACCAGGCTCCTGATATATCTTTGGGGCTTATGTTAGAAGGATGGATCAGATGAACAGCAAAACGATTATCTTCCAGCGCCCCAACCTCTTCCGCTTTCATATTCCAGACAAAAAGCCCATCCATGCCTACATTAATATCTGCAAAATGATTCCGGGACCAGGCTTCTTTCCGGTAACACAGGGAGCTGCCGAGCAGCCAGGGCTTCTGACCCGGAGGGTACCTGTACTCAAAAGTATTTTTGCTGCCAAGATCCAGGTAAAGCAGCTGGTTAATACCGCACACCTGTTTTTTTTCATTCATCAGCGATGTAACCTGATACCCCAAGCGCCAGGGAGCATACCAATCGTCATCATCCCAGTTGGCAATAATAGAGCCCCGTGCATATTGACAGGCCATGTTCAGCTTTGCGCCGAGTGTGATCTTCCGGGGGAGGTACTTATAATAAATATTGGCATGTTGCGGCACCAGGTCTTTTATACAATCCGTACCGTCATCAATAATCACCAATTCTTTGTTGGGATAATCCTGCTGCAAAAAATACCGGATCGCATGCGGTACAAAGGCACGGCGATTATACGTAGGCATAATGCAGGATACCAAGGGGAGATCAGCAACTGACACAAAAAAATTTTATGGAATGAGGGAAAGTGTATTAATAAAAAAACGAGGACAGTTGTACCGACCTCGTAAATGCATACCACGGGATTCGAACCCTTCAACTTGCTTCACAAACTAAGATACCAAGTAGACTAAACGACCACTAAGACTCAAAGACTGCTTACAAACGATCAATACCAAAGAAATGTGACATGCATAATAAAGTTAAGCAATTTTACAGGCGGAAACAAATTTATAAGCGTGTTTTTTATACCTAATATCAGGTAGTGAGAGCCTGTTGTTGCCAGGCTGTTGTTAAACCGAAACAGAGAGATGCAAAAAACATTTCTGCTCCTGTTTTTAAAAAAGGCCGCTCTTACAGAGCTCCAGCATCAGACAGCCCTGCAGGGTGTCATAGAGGTAGCAACAGGAGATAGATCCCTTTACCTTTTATCTGCAAATGCTGCATCAGGGCGTATTGGTGCCTGCAACGGATACCGCGCCATTCTTCACCTGTACGGAAACAGCTTTGCTGGGCACCACGTTCCATAGCACCACCCATTGGGCATTGGAAGGCTTTTGCTGGAGCGGATTTATATTAATGCCAATATCAAATGAGCTCTTTTGATTGCCATCAGCTGCACCCGCAAAATTCTTCGTAATCATTAAACGCGGACCCAGAATGCCCCATACTCTTATTCCGTCAATCGCTGAAGTATTGCCTGCACTGCGATTAATATACAGGGTATTATTTTCTACCAGTGCATTTTTGCAGTTGCCGATAAAAATGCCATAACGGTCCTGTTTGCCCAGTACCCTGGGAAGGAATACCGAAATGGAGTTCCCGGTAATGGATACATTTCCCAATGTATCCGGGTTTCTTGTGGCCGTTCTGTGGCTTACACCCACATGCACTCCCTGTAGTACATTTGAAATAATATTGTTATTGATAAAAAGATCCTTACCTGTCTGGCCGCCTATTGTAATACCCTGTGCTGCTATTGTACCGGCAGTTGCTGCTGCAACAACACTTTTAATAAGGGCTGCTATATTTACATAGGCATCCTGCAGCCTTTTATCAGTAATCAGTTTCAGCGCCAGATCACTGATCCTTTTTTGAAGTTCCATAACTGACCTCGCAGGCGCAGGATAGCTGGCTGTCATGGCACGCTGCCAGTCGCCTTTCAATGACGGATCTGTCCGGAAATTAACCGTAAAGTTACCAGAGGTAATGGTCACATTATTGGCGCCACTGCCCTTAGTCCTTCCTATCACGCCTTCATGAATATTTGAAACCAGCAAATCTTTAATAGCCGCCCTTGAAAGTCCGGGGTTATTATCCGATACATAGGTACTGATGGTATTCCGTTCAATATAACAGGCGCCCGTATTCACGACCAGTATGCCCTGCTGCCATCCACCAACTGAAAGATCACAATCTTCAATGCGCACAGCTGTTGGCAATTCCGTAGTACCTTTAACCGTAATGCCGGTACAGCTTCTCAATGTACCGGAACCGGTTTTCAGCGATACATGATGCATGGTAACACTGCTGCAGCCTGTAAAATTGAATATGCCATTGAGCCCTTTTACCAATGATTTATCATTTGGACTTGCCGTTCCGCCTTCAGCATGCAGATCTGTGATCGTAACCGAACTGCATTTATCAAATAACACTGCAGCTTCTGCCTTCGGCGAAAGGATGCTGGTGGCAAGCCCTGAACCAACAAGCCTTAAGTTGCCTTTTCCACTAACGGTAACCGGCTTTTCGAGCGGATACTGCCCTGCCGGCAAACAGATCTGCGCATCCATACCCGCTTTTACACTTTCAAAAACAGCTTCCCACCCGTTGCCGGGTTTGGCAACATAGGTGCACAATCCACCCCCGGTTTTCTGGCAGAGCTGATCCAGCGCCTGCTGCACATTTTTAATATTGGAAGGAAAATTACAGGTATTACTGTTAAAACAAATGTCTTCGGCACAGATTTCTGTAAGGGATGGAAACAAAGGACGGCAATCCGTACTGCTTAATTGTCCGTTCTGAACCACAATAAGGGCCAGACGGCAGTAATGCCGCCGGATACCTGACGGCGCCATAGGTACAGGATTCTTAGCGCTGTCCACCGGCCATTCAATACCCGCAGTAGCGGTGCGTGCCGGGATCAGCCAGTAATCTCCTTCATTATAAGTACCTGCACTAAATGATAACCGGATGCCATTTTCCAGGTTCACCCAGCCATTCTGCATGGAAATCCCGTTCTCCATAGCCGTGCCCTGCACATCCCAGCGGCGCAGTTTCAGCCCGCTTTTTGTTTCATACTGTACAATAGATGTTTTAAAGGTGATCGCTCCGGTAGCAATATCCACGGATTCGATCTGTACCAATTGATTTCCATCGATGGTAGGCTCTGTTTCTACGATCTGCACCCATTGACCATTTGTAAACCCCAGCACTTCATCCTTACCCGTATCAGCTACCTGTGCTACACTTCCGGAAACCTTTATAATACTGGTTTCAATCGATGCATTATTACGCGCCCATATATAGCGGGCAGTATTCCGGTCGCCACTTTTTAAGATCTGCACCCGGTACAGCTGGTTTTCCAGCCCGGTGAACCCTGAGCTGGGAGGCAATACACAGGGTTGTTGTACTGCGGTATTCTGAACCGCCTGTACATTTAATGTGCCTGTTGGCCGGGCAACAAGGCTGTCCCATTCCGGAAATACCGTTGTACAGGTTGAAGCACTATTGATAGCCGAAACAGGCAGCAGACGCACCTGCCATAAATTTTTTAACCGTACCGTAGTGTCGGCTTCTCCCAATGCCACTTCCTGTATCTGCGGATCATCCCAAAAATTGACTTCCTGTTGCCATCCTTTTAAATAAACGATATAAGTGCCGTTTTTCAGCGCAGCAACAGGCGGACTGGCGGGAGGGCTCAGCGGGCTTGACGGAGGATTGAAAAAAGAAAGATCCGGTGAGCGATAATGCGGCTGATGCAGGTAGCTGGTTGCTCCTCCGGCCTCCAGCTCAAACAGTAATCCATCCACATAAATTCTTCCGGCGGCAATACCCAAATCGCTTCCATTCTGCAATACAGATATAGCAAACCCGCCGGGTTTCTTCGGCACACCGGTTAACCCGATCACATCTTTGGCTTCTGTATGGGTACGGTATTGCTGAATGTCTACCTGCTCATTCCAGTCAGCATCAAGCTGTACCCTACCCTGCTGCTCAAGCACGGCGCTATAGTGCTTTTTTGAATTAAAAAGTTTGCGCGAAAAATCACCAGGCATATTTCAGTTTTTAAAAGTTAAATCAGAAACATTTTTCCGGCTCGTGCAATACGGACCGAAGTTTTAAATTAAAACAGCTGACTTAAGCGGTTGGTGAAGGCACCAACTGTGGCGAAGAAAAAGTTAAGTCAAGCAATATCTTTTCCGGTTCGTGCGGACACGGACCTGGGCATTGAGAAAAAGTATGTGTCACCCTGAGGTATTTATTTGCGCTGCAAAAACAATGAGGCAATGACAAAAAAAGTGTCGTCACCTTGTATTCTAAAGGAGCGCAGCGTAGCGAAGTCGAAAGGTCTCAGAGTTGAAGAGATGCTTCGGCTACGCTCAGCATGACGAAAGTATCATTGATCCTCAATGCATAATAACATCTGTCATTGGCAGCCCGCCCGGATGACCCGGTCCGACGGGCCTGACGAAGGGCAACAAGCTCACTATAACAGGCACACCATGACATTCGCTTTAGCAACCTACTTGTCCTTTTAATAATCATAAATACAACGCTTTTATGGTCGGTCCAAACTTCCATTAAATCAGGAAGCGTAAAAAATACCCGCTTCCAGTCCGAACCTCAGGTATTCATTAAGGCGTATCTGTAAATTCTGTACCCGTTGCGGCTGATAAAGGTTCCTGAACACGCCTATTTCAGCTTCATTATCGGCCCCCTTTGTTATTACCTCCGCAGAGCGATTGTTTAGCTGACAATAATCAGGATCACCATACTTCAGGGAATTAAATATGGGCGTAACCAGCACCGCATCATCATTGCTATCAGGATGGCATTGGAATTTCCGGGGCACCCTTGAAGGTATAGGAACATAAGAAAAACGGACACAACCTTCCTGCAGGCGTTCTGCTGCTACTACAAATTCATTATTGTAAGCCTCATTCTGTTTGGCAAAAAAGATCGTATTGACGGCCAGTCGCATGATCCGTGTAAACACATTTCCAATGATCGTTACATTGCCGGTGCTCAATTCTGCTCCGTAACTTAAAGGCCCGTTAATTCCGCTGTAAGCTATTTCCGAGCGGTCGCCGGCATCCACAATGGAATCGCTGATCTGTATTTTAGCCGTATCCGCAGACCGTATGGGGCCTGTAACGGATCGTTCAATCATTACATTTACTCCATCGGCTTCTATAATCAGGCGGGGCTGCGCCATTTGTGCCGGCACAGTTCCAACAGGCAATGTATCGCCGGGAACCAATGTACAATGGCTGAGGAATAAAGTTGCCAGTTGATTGAGAGCGCCATCTCCATTTGTTACGGGCGCCCTTAAACAACCTCCGCTTACCAGTAATCCGTTTATTGATAACGATGCGTTCTCTCCACCCGCTATTTCCATATCGGCATCCAGTACCAGTACGGGCCGTTGCTTTTCGGCAGCCCTGATCTCTATTTTCTTACCGGCGGCGATCTGCACTACCGGCGTTTCTATATAATATTCATTGTTGGTAATTTCAATGATCCCACCAATAGCTGCCAGTTCATTTAAAGCTGCCTGTATAGTAGGCTGATCTGCCGGCACTTTTATTGTTGTAAAATCACCCTTCAAAAAATCAGCCTCCCGGGTATATTCACCTCCTCCTATTGTATAGCCTGAGCCATAAAAATAATTTACGTATACTTTTTCAGCCGGAGCCAGCGCAGCAGGAAAGGCAATGCGCCCCAATACCGGGTCCACTGCTACTTTCCCATCCGGCATATTCACCCAGTTACCGGTTCCGTCTGTGGCATCCGATAAATTACAAATACTTACATCGTTAACGCCGAAAACAAAAATGCTTTTATCCACTCCATAATACTGATCCCTGTAATAATGGGTGATCAGCCGGTTAAGCGGCGCCGGAACATTGAGCGAGTCTGCCAGATGCGTGATTTCTTTTTCCGGGGCGGAATGATTATACAATTGAACATCTTTTCCTAAGGCATCAAATTTATACCGCAGGTTATCTACCTTATAAGCCGGGGCATGGGTAACCGAATAGTCATCGATGCGCCAGAGAAAAATACCGATATTCGGAATATTGTATTTTCCCTGTTTTAAGGAAATGTTCCGTGTATCCGCCGTGCGGGTCAGTTTGTCAAAAGGGGTATGTATATATTCCAGTTGTTCCCAATTGCGCAGCGGGCTTACGGATAAATTACCGGGCCTCAGGTGATTGAGGTATTGTGTGGTTGCCAGCAACTGGAAATACTCCACCACGTTTGCTGTCCACCCTGTTACATCCCGTGCCAGCTCTTCAATAATGGAAGCGGTTCCTTTCCTTCTGCGGTAACCAATTGTATTGGCTACCTGTGCACGCTGACTGAAAGGCGCCTCCGGAAAGTCAATGAGGCTGCGGGTTCCTACCAGTTCCCCGATGTAGGGCACCACCCATTCTGCACAGGTTTCAATAAACTGATCATCATACAACTGATCCAGGTTCTCTTCCAGCACAGCGATCTGCTCGCTGATCAGCCCCAGCAGGGCTTTGAGCGGTCCGTCAATGGAGGCGCCCTCCGGGCTTCCGGCCGGGAGCAGGCTGTTCCCGATCTTCTGATCGCGCATCCTGTTGAAGGCGGGCAACAGCTTAAATAAAGCCTCTTTATCAAAACTCATTGTATTATTTTTAAATCAACAGGAGTGGGATCAAGTGTTAATAATTCCGCAGCAAACAGATCCGTTGCCGTTATCCTGGGCAGAGCCGCATCAATAAAATACTGAATGCCTGCGGTACTATCTTCCGTCCGGTACAAGGCATCAATGTCTACAGCAACCACTCCTGCCGTCTGCTGTATGCAGGTAACTACCTCGCTGTAAGTGACCGGCTGTGCAAAACGTCTGTTTTCAAAAGAGAAGGCCACCCGTAAATTTTCTTCAACGGCTGTGAGCACTTCCGCCGGTAAATATTCCGGGCCGGGAATGATTCCCGCAGCTATACGAAAAAACCGGGGGGAATAGGTGCCCAGCCATATGGCAACCCTTGGATTACCGGCGTTTTTAATGGCTGTCACCAGTTTTGTATACAGATCGTCCGATTTTTTTACCGCCTGGCCCTTACTGCCGGCAACGGTTATAAACACCTGGCGTTTCCCGTTCAGCCAGGTCCAGCTGGCCAGCGCCTTATCAATACCGGCAAATGCCCTGGCAAAGTCTTCATAATCCTGTAAGGAAACGATCCTGTCCAGCGCCCGGATGGTGAGACCTGCGTTATTACGGGCAGCATCCAGGTTCTCGGGATCTTCCGCCCCTGTAGGTGCAACAGGGTTCACAGCCGACTTTACGCCAAGTGGCTTTGTTACCAGTTGCGACAACTGGTTGGCAGCTACCAGTCCGGCTGTTCCGATCCCTTTCCGGTAAGTAGCTTTTATATTCTGGGAGCCGCTGGGTAACCTTGCTCCTGTAATACCATCTCCAAAAATAACCGTAGTGTTACCCTCATTATCTCTCCGGGTAATGTAGATGCGTTCATCAGGACCGTGATCCGGGAAATAGTCCACTTCCTTCCACAGCAGATTATTCACCCTGATCTCCAGGGTAGATTGTATACCGCTGCTGGTAGCGGCACTGACAAATGTAAGCGGGGGCTGTTTTAATGTAAATTTCTGAAAGGTACGCCCGGCATTACCACTGCCCAGTATCTCTTCCGTTGTTTCGCCATGTGTGGCCTTTGCCACATTTGCATTTATAGTTACGGATTTACGGATATAGTTATACATCAGCGATTGCCGGAATTCCAGATCAGTAAATCCCTGAATCACATTGATACTTTTCAATGTAAGCAATTCGCTGTTAGCCACACCCGGAAGATCGCTGCATTCACCACTCAGCACCACCTGCTGACCTTCCTTCAATCCCGGATAATAACGATCCAGGGTTAAAGCATCGCCTGTAACAATATCTTCAAGAGGCAATGGCGCCAGCTCCAGTTTTTCACTTTGAATATATACCGTTGCATTGCGGATAGCGGCAAGTGTTGTGCCCGTTCCCCACCATTGATCTTCCGGTATCAGTTTTAGTTGTGTGGTTTTGGTGCTGATCCCGTAACGCGTTAACGCCATAATATGCGCACTATCCACCTTATAATATTTAAGTGAAGGGGTGGTAACCGGGTTTTGAATGACAATATAACTACCAGATAATACTTCTTCATATTTATTGTCAAGATATAAGATCCCGGGTGTTTCGTTATGATCCCGTTCGGTCCAGCTTTCCGGATCATTGGGTTTACCACCGGAATCATAGGTCACTTTTTTTGCGGCGTTATAGCCAAACACCTGGGCATTTTTCCGCATCACATATACTTCCGCTTCAGCGGGGGGCTGCAATGTCCCGGAAATCGTATTGATGCTCTGAACCGCAGCGGTAACCGCCCATTTATTTGCTTTTACCAGGGCCGACAGATCGGCTTCCCTCCACGATTTATTGATCAGGTTATTTACGGTGCTCCCTGTCAATAAGGCTGAACTGTAGAACTGGCTGAAAACAGCGTACTCCAATGCCGGTTTATTGTAAACAGGTAAAACAGGAGAAAGACCGATGTCTACCCTTGTGGTTTTTAACTCCTCGTCTGTTGTACAATTCAGAATGGTTTTCAGATCATTGCTCCCGTCCTGTTTACGAATGAGCAGCGCATCTCCTTTCTTAAGATTATTATTGGTTTGTTGCAACAGCAACAGCCCGTCATTTAACGGGTTTTGCGGCTGTGACATCCGCGGATGCATATCATTCCATTCCGGCCGTCCCTCAATAGATTCAATGGTTTCGTAGGTTTGTACTTTTTCACCGGGGCCGGGAATACTCTGAATTTTAATGCCTTTTTCTATGGATACCGGTGGTAAGGGCACCAGGTGATTGGATAATTGATTAGCCGGCAATACCGGCCCCAAAACGCCGTTTGCATTTTCTACTATAAATGCAATACAGGTGGTTGCGGCAACACCCGGCCTCAGCTCATATCCGATTAAACGGGCCAGTTGTAAAACGGAGAAACGCTCGGTGGCTGTTTGTAAATACGATTCATTGGCAACCCGTTCCTGGTAAAAAGTAAGCACATCTCCTATTACTGAAAATGCATCCAGCCAGGCTATCGTAAAATCGTCATCTGTCCGGTTGGTCAGCCTGTTCAGCAGCGGATGATCGATCAATGATAAGCGTGCCAGCAGGCTTTGCTTAAATGTGGAATGCGTTCCCACCCTGTAAGCAATGGCAGATAACCCGCTGCGGTTATCGATCCTAACCGGTGTTTGTACCGACAGCCCTTCGCAAAAATGACAGGTATCCGATTTGTTCAACATAATAATTTATTTTCCACCCTGCAGGGTTATATTCAGCACCCCATGCTCCCTGAAGTTGGGGTCATTATCCAAACGGGCTATTTCATTGCGGCCGATGGTCAGAACGCCACTGGACAAAGCATTGCTGGCTGCCTGCCCCTGACGCTGAAACTTTGTAATGGTAATGGAATAAACACCGGCTACCTGCTGGGCAGCCGCATAAACGGCGCTCAGGTAGACGGGCTGTCCAAAGCTGAAGTTATCCGGATGAAAGACACCCTTACGGCCACCGGGCAGCTCACGGGTACTCAACATTTCAGCTACCGCCTGTTTTACCTGGCTCCTGAGATAGTCAGTCCTTACACATACTGTAATATCTATTTCCAGAGAAACAAAAACAGGATTCTCTGCTTCCACGTCCTCGCCTGCCATCCGGTATTTTTCAACAGCAGCTATTAAAGCATTTTTAAAGGTTTCATCAACCTGCTGACCACCCAGCCGGTCTACCGTAAGAAAGACAGTGCGCCAGCTTCCCGTCCATCGCTGGGCAGCGGTACTCTTTTGCACACCGGTAAACAGCCGTTGGGAAACAGTTTCATAATCCTCCATCGTCACGGCTCTTTCCTGCTTACGAAAAGCAATGGGGGCACGGTTCCGCACCTCTTCTATGCTTTCCGGATCCACACCACCGACAGCCGGCAGGGGATTACGAACCTGTTGGATATTTAATGCAGTGAGTGCAGGATCTGCCGTTACAATATGTTGCAGCGCCTCCGAACCGATATTTCCTGATAGCCCATTTCCAATACGATAGACCGCCTGGAGCACGCTGCCGGCAGCGGGGAACTTTCCCTGCACATCATTCCCGAAACGCAGGTAAGACACACCGTCCGACTCCGTTTCCACCACAAAATTTTTGTCATTGCTGTTACTGCTCAGCAGGTCATTCAGCGGTGTCCATGTTTCATTTACAGGTAATTCCCTGATGACAACGGCAGGACTGGCTTCCGTGGGATCTGCATTGATTAATGAGTATGCAGAAGACGGATCTGCCGGACAGGGAACAGCCCGGGTTACCGGGTACTGCTTTAGCTCCGGGTTGTATCTTGCCGGTGTATTACTATAGACCTGCTCTTTGCAGGGATCACAGGAGGTATTCTTAACAAGCACAGCCTGTTGTGCTTCGGGCACACCGGGCAATTGTTCCGGGGGCAATGTATAGCCATGATCCACCAGTATATTATTGCCTATGGCTGCGCTCACCACTATGGCATCTCCGTTTTCATCAACCGTATTGATGCACAGATCAAAGGGAAGCGCATCGGCAGCCGCCCATTCTACTACGGTTACCGGTCTTGGAGTATTATCGGGCGGCACGCCATAAGGATTTCCTACAGGATCCGACTGATAAGAAACTGATGTAACCTTAACCGGGTGACGGTGATTGGGATCTGCATCGCTTTTTTTGCCGGTGCGCGGCCCGGCAATTTCTTCGAAAATAAGCACCTGACCGGGTTTCAAGGCTAATAAGTGTGTATCAAAAGTAGCCGTTACAGCACCTGTTTGCAGTGAGCAGCTTTTATTTCCCCATGTATAGAAATAAAAGATATTATTGCGGGCATCGAGTGTGGCATCGTGCAGGAGCTCAAATACCAGCGCCCCTTCTTTCATTGCCATTTCAACGGGCTCTGTGCCTG
This sequence comes from Niabella ginsenosidivorans, assembly GCF_001654455.1. Lineage (NCBI taxonomy): Bacteria > Pseudomonadati > Bacteroidota > Chitinophagia > Chitinophagales > Chitinophagaceae > Niabella > Niabella ginsenosidivorans. Next base: position 1,165,605 of record NZ_CP015772.1, on the reverse strand, counting down.
GAACCGAAATCAATGGTAACCGCGGCGATCTTGTAAGGAGCGACGTAGCTGCACCATTACAGGTTTTTTTTATTTGCAGGTTGGTGATTCCTTCTGCTACTTCAAAATGTACCCAGGTACGGGCATTTGCCCCATCGTGCATGCGATAATCCACCAGGCGGGCATGTCTTCTTACCGATATCCGCTTACGTGCTGTGCCCAGGTAAGCTTCGGTAGCGATGGCGTCCTGCCGGTAGCTTAAATAATCGCCTACATAGGCCAGCAACTCAACCAGCATGATGCCGGGGTCTGCCGCGTTCCGCTCCTGCCACCGGGGCAGCAAAAGCGCCATGCGGTCAAGCATCAATTGTTTAAAACTGCTGTAGTCTTTTACCAGGTAATTAATATCCGGCTCTTTTGCCATTGGCTCTGTGCAGGTACATTGCGGGCTGCAATCAAATTCATTATCACATACAACCTTAAAAGAAAAATCGACAGATGATAATATGGGATCAAAATTTTCTGTCTCCAGGTTGATCAGGCGTAACTGGTAAACTGAAAAGTCTCCGGCTGCCTTTACTTTTACGGTCAGCACCTTTGAGCTGCTGCCGGGAGGAGACATGGATAATGACGGAGGAGTAGCTGCCGGCCCTACCCAAACCCAAAGCACTTCAATATTCCGGATCCGTTCCCCGCCTTCTATACTTATATTCTCTGTGGTAATAGTGCCGGGCATTACTTCCTTTAATAAGTATACCTGCAGCACTGTTTGGCGGATGGCATTGGCATCCTCCGGGTTGTCCACCACTTCCAGGTAATCAATCCCGTTCAATACAGGATGATTGATGACCAGGGTCCGGCGCTCTTCGTCACAACAGAAATAATTCATAAGATCTTTATCGTGTAAAAGTGGCTGTATTGTTTTGCCCGGTAGCACGAACGGTATACACCACAGTAACCTGTACGGCCGCATCTGTATTCTCTACCAGCACATTGTTTACTTCAATCAGGTCGCCCAACCATTGCTGCAAAGAGCCCTGTACCAGGAACTCGGTAGCAGCAACCAGTTCATCACTGTTTGGCTCAAAAACGAGCTGCATCAGCCCGCTGCCAAAGTCCGGCCGGTTCACCCGTTCACCGGGCGTGGTAAACAGGACCTGCTCTATCAAAGAATAGATATGACCATCGGAACCAGCAACCGCTGTTTTTCCGTTCTGGTCAAACTGTATGGGAAATTTAAGATTCATCGTTTATACTCCGATTACCCGCGTCTGGGTGCTAACGATCATTAAAGGTGTACCGTTCGGAACCGATATTGCCTGGCTGTCCATCAATAACACCGGCATGCCGTTGCAAAGGATCCGCGTGGCCCCGGTGGTCCATTGTGCCGTAACACAGGGCACGGGTGAACCGGATACATTAAACGGGCAGCCGGTAACCGCATAAGGAAACGGCTGCACAACAACCGGCTGGCCGCTGACTAATACTCTCGGCACCGGAGATGTGGCCTGGGCTTGGCCTCCGTGGCTGCATTGAACCATTGCTCCCATATGTAATAAAGGACCGGGCATATTTTTATATCGGATGAATGATTCAGGTAATGGTTAATGCGCCCTTATTAATATCTGTAGTTGGGCCAATCATATTGATGCTGGCGCCTTTGCCGTTGTCGATATAGATGCCAGTGTCATTTACCGTAATAAATGCGCCGGTAGTGGATTGCAGCATGATGCCGCCTTTGGGCCCGGCGATCAGATCACTGATCACTACTGCGTTCATATTGGTAGATTGTAATACAATATTGGGTAAACCGGGCGCCGCTAATAAAGCGGAGGAGGGCACTTCAGCTGCGGATCCCCAGAAGCCACCGGTCCAGATGGGAAAATCAGGATTTCCGCCTTCAAATTCCACCCATACACCGGCGCCAATAATGGGTAATACAAACACACCGCTTTGTACGCCCGCAAAAGGAACACAGGGCAGTGCCCAGCTGGAAGTGCTTAACCCCAGCACATCCGGTACCTGGACCAACAACCTTGCGGTGTTCATGGGATCGATATTATTCAGCACCATGCCCCGGTATTTACCATAATATTTTTCAGCCATTACGATTGTGATTATTAAGCGGGCACTACCGGGAGTGTAGACACCAGCCCGTTGCGTGTTAATGTAAAATCCTGTGTATAGGTGCCCCGCTGTATTTTATGTTTTACGCTTTTTACAAAATACAATCCATCAAAAGCATCTCCTGCACCGCGCACACCTACCAGGGAGCGCGCTTTTAAAACAGCACCATAACGTACCACATCCAGGGAGCCGGTTCCTGTAACTGCATCAGAAGAGGAAGATGCTTCAGCAACCCCTCTTGCCAGTGCCTGCACGGGATTCAGCTTTGCCGTATCCGTCATCTTATTAAACTGCACCGGTATGGGCGGAATTAAGCCCAGTGGTGGCTGCAGGGGATTGATATCCGGTATGGGAACAGGAATGGGCGCCCTTGTCTGCTGGTTCTGTATATAAACAATGGGCATACTTTTATTGCTGTCATCAAAGCTGAAATTCAAACTGGTAATATTGGTATATGCATCCATGTTTATGTTCAGCGCTTTTTGCGGAACACCCACTTTCAGTTCCGGCCCCCAGTAAGCCACATTGGTGCCTACCACGGGGCCGGGCTCTATATAAAAGACATACCCGTTCTCAGTAGCCAGTTGCGTGATATATTCGAGATCTTTTCCCTGTTGTGATGGTATCTGCTCTGTTACGATCGGTATATCCGGAAAAATGCTGGGGATCACCATCGGTATGATCCCAAACACCGCATACTTGGCCAGTATCAGCAGGACGCGGGTCTCGGGCGGCATACAGGGATAGGGCAATCCTGAAAAATCAATATAATCCATTACCGAGGTCAGGTCACGGCCCGAAATGGTAAACACAGACTCACCGGTTTGCACATTAGGGGTTAGCTGATGATTCGTGATCATGCCGTCCATCAGCACCGAATCCGTACCATTTATTGTTGCCTGTATAATGACCCTGACAAAAGGGCCTGTTTGTCCCACCAGCAGGAGCAAAGTGTTCAAAGGAGATTTAGAATCGAAGTTAAACACCAGCTGAAAACCACTCGCAGAGCCTGTATCCGTATTCACTTCCACGCTGGAAAGCGCTTCAATGACCGGGTTCGGTACAGGCACCGGAACGGGAGTACCAATGAATATGGCAATACTTATTTTTCCTTTTAACATGGTAGGATTGGGTCAATAATCAATAGTGACTTCTTTTCCGTTTCTTGAGGACACGAACCGGCGCATGTGAACCGAGGCATAAGAACCGTCATCCTGGGTTTTTCCATTTGTAAAAACAAAATCATCCGAAAGTTCGGATGCGGCAATGACAATCATTTTTACGGGTCACCCTGAAGATGTCATCCCGACCTGTTCCGGGATCTGTTTTTGTTTCAGGGCCCAGGTGAGCGATAAATAGATGCCGAAACAATTCCGGACTATCGGAACGGCATGACAAAAAGAAAGATTGATTTTCAAAACAATAACACATCTGTCATTAGCAGCCTGACGAAGGGCAGTTTTTACAATGTAATCATGCCCGCCTGAACGGGCCGGAAAGTTGGTAGGGCCAGGGCAGGCTTCGGACTCAGCACAACAGCACTTCTGATCATTCTAAAGAACGCAAAATATTTTTGTTAGGATTCAGCATGACAACAAAGAGCAGCATTAATAAATGGGTGTCTGTATTCGTTTTGTTATTTTCAATACCGAACCCGGCTCGGCTGTCAATGCTTCCGGAGCAATATTATTATTGCCATCGGCCAGTTGCCAGAACTGCTCAGGATCCCCGATAAATACCGCCGCCAGATTATCCGGGCGGTCTGCCTGTTTTACAATATAGAGCTGGTCCGTCCGGAAACTATCCACCGGCGGTATCAGGCGCCGTTTCAGATAATTCACTTCTGTGCCGTCTTCCTTTTCCAATGATGCCGTAGCAACCGGATAATACCGGCTGTTGGGAGGCAGGGAATTCACCGGCTGGTTGCTGCCCTGTAATAATACCTGTAACGGATGGGTCATGGTATTGCATTTATGCCCAGGTTATTTAATGTGCCCGATTTTGCCTGTTGTGCCATTTTTTCTTTATTGATCTGATAGGCCATATAAAGACTGGCGCCTTTGTGGGCAAACCCGAGATCATCTACATTTAACACTCTTAAACCCAGGCTCACTTTAGCCCTGATCGGGTTCAGCAGCGGATCAAAAGCCTCTTCATTAATACTGAACTCTGTAATGCGTACCGGTAAAATGCGGTTTTTATTCCAGATGAATAAGATCAACGGGGTTTCCATCGGAACAATTTCCAGGGTACCGTTCGCTGCAAGATTATTATTGGAGATCAGCTGCTGACTGGTGGGATAAACGATCGTTTCCAACGCCGCCAGTTGTGTGTGGATGCCGGTTGCGCTGGTAAGCGGATCTGCCACTTCCATCTGATCTGTTGCATCAATTTCCGCATCCAGCTTCAGGGTTTCAACAGGAGGCCCTTTCAGCCGTAGTGGCTGGGAGCGGTTATGCCCGTCTTCACTAACCGTTTGCGCCTGTAATGTACGCGAAAGGGCATCAGGATTGTATTGCAGGGTTATAATTCTTTCAATTGCAGAGGTGGTGGCATTTAGCAGCACCAGCCCTCCCTTTATTAATTTCGGAGTACCGGGAAATGAAGACATATGTTTATAATATCGGACCGGTTAAACGCCGGCGGGTGTATGAAAGCGTATCGGAATCAGTCATCAGCTATCAGTTGCAGTATATCCGTTATACCAGGATCCGGAATTGAGACGTTAGATATTAGATAATAAATGTTAGATAACAGACCTTGAGCTATGAGCTATCGACCATGAACTATGAAACCACCTCCGGTTTTCACTTGTTGCCCGCCCCTGTAATAGCGCTGTACACAGACCGGGCAATTTGTGCGCCCAACTGATGGGGGTTATTACCATCGCCTGCCTGGAAGCAGCCGCCATCCATTTTATCAAAAAAACCGGCTGCGGCAATCCAATCCGTGCTGGGCATTGTAAACAACTGTATAAGAGATTGCTCTACCGCTTCCTTTATTTTTCTGCGATCCTGCGGTGCAAAGCCTTCCAGGGTTATCGCGTCTATATTGATCTCAAAACCGGGATTCATTTGTATCTTTTTTACGAGGATAACCCAAAAATGCCTGTCCTGTTAAGTTTAAACAAAAACATTTTTAAGTTCTTTAAAATGATAAAAGTATCTGTCACGCTGAGTTTTTTATTTTTGTTACAAAACAATGTGGCAATGACAAATCTTCCTATCGTCATCCTGAATCTATGAGAAGATGACAAATACGCTTATGGTCACCCTGCCCCAAATGTTCGAGGTATTTCAGGGTCTACTCCTGTTTAGGGTCCAGGGGAACGATAGATAGATGCCGAAACAATTCCGAACTATCGGAACGGCATGACAATAAGAAGGATTGATTTTCAAAACAATCATCTGTCATTGGCAACGCAATCCCGAAAGCCCTCGGGATGGAGCCGAAGGATCTCTCAATCATCGAACACTTCTATATTACAGCGATACTTCGACTACGCTGCGCTTCGCTCAGCATGACGATAAGTGTGATTGATCTTCAATGTATAAGGCAACTTGTCATTGGCAGCGCATACCGCGATAGCGGGAAAAAGCCGGGGGATCTCATCTGTTATAGAGATCTCTCCGCTCGTTCTCCGAACTCGGTCAAGACGACGATCTTGTATATTATTGGCTTTCAATACAATAAGATACTTGTCATTAACAGCTTGACGAAATATAGACAAGAGGTAGTCTTTGTCAGGCCCAGGCTCTTTGGAACATTTCATTGCAGCTGGTTGATTTCTGCATGACTTAATGGCTTTTCCATTTTTTCATATTCACCCCGGAGTGCCCGCTGTATATGCATCATGGTTACCGGCCCGCCTGTTTCCGCGGCTATAAAGGCTGCGTTCATGGCTACATTTTTAATGCTGCCGCCTGCTATATTTAAACGAGCCAGCTTTGAAATATCCAGGCTAGCTATGGGGGTCTCCCGGGGAAAAACCCGCTTCCATATTGCGGCACGCTGTTCTGCTCCGGGAAAAGGAAACTGAACAACAAATCGGATCCTTCTCATCAGGGCCCTGTCCATAGCCTGCTTCATATTCGTGGTCAGTATCGCCAATCCTTTATAGGCTTCCATGCGTTGCAGTAAATAGCTTACTTCCACGTTGGCATACCTGTCATGGCTGTCTTTTACTTCGCTTCTTTTTCCAAATAACGCATCAGCTTCATCAAACAAGAGCACCGCTCCTCCCTGCTCCGCAGCATCAAATATCTTTTTCAGGTTTTTTTCGGTTTCGCCAATGTATTTATTAACCACCTGGCTCAGGTCTACCCGGTACAGATCCAGATCCAGTGCTTTTGCGATCACTTCTGATGCCATGGTTTTTCCGGTTCCGCTCTCTCCTGCAAAGAGGGCGGTAATACCCAGTCCCCGGTTACTGTTGCGGCCAAAGCCCCATTCATCATATACCTTTGAACGATGTTTTACCTGTAAAATCAATTCCCGCAAACGTTCCTTTTGTGATTCCGGTAATATCAGATCGTCCATTTCCGCCAGAGGAGGGATCCGTTGGGCCAGTTCTTCAATTTCCGGGCGAACCTGGTGGCAACAGGCATGCCATAGCCGGTTATCTTTTCCGTTTACAGGAATAGCGGTAAAGCCGGTTACTGTCTGCTCTATGGTCTTTGCATTAAAGTCGAATTGGGACACCAGGCGTCTCAGCTCCTGATCAGGCAGGGCAACTGAACCGTTCAGGTGCTTTTTCCATAAATGATATTGTTCTTCTGCCAGTGGTTTGGGAATTTCAAAAAACCGGCCGGAATGTACCCGGTTATTAATCGTTTTGCCACCCAGGATTATCAGTGGGCTCTGAACAGCCACAATGTATTGATTCAGGATCTGCTCCCGGTGTTTGTCTGAAGGATCCAGATTGGTGGCATCTATAATAAGGGCATACAATTTAAGGGCAGATTCGCGGTTCCAGAGCCTTGCAAAATCTTCGATCTCTGTATACCCTGAAGGCAGTGCGTATAAAGAAGCGCTGTAAGGCTGCACGCCCAGTTGCCTGCACAATTGCGCAGCCATCTCTTTTTTATCCGAATCATAGGCTCCTCCCAGTTGAAGGACAGGCAGCCTGTTATCCGGTGCTGCGGCTGTAAGGTTATTTAAAATCAGATCACACAGCGCAGCATGTGAGGGAACCATATCCTGCGCAGTCCGGAACGGCTGTACAAAAGTCAGCAGGCGCTCATCTACCTGGTAAATACCTGCCAGGTAATGAAGGATATGCTCATCAATTTTTAAAGGTGCTTTTGTTACAGGTAAGTGCCCTGTCAGCTCTATAAACCGCCAGTACCGCAGCGATCCGCCGGGTACAACAGCACTCCAATGCGCATCCGGCAGTACCGCAAGTGCCAGGCCGAAAGTAGGATATACTCCCCCACCCTGGATCTTTGAAACCAGGCCACCAAATTCCGGATCCAGTTCTACTCCTGCACATAACAGCAGCACATTTTTTTCAAATTCCGACAGCCCGAACGTATCTCCCAGCCTGTTCAGCGCAGCAGGTATTGTCATCCCGTTCAGAAGAACAGCTGCTTTTTTTTGGAGCGGCAGCAGCGCTGCTTCCTGCTTCCTTTCCGCATCGGCGTTACCGTTTTGATCGTAAACCTCCAGCCGCTTGCGGACAATGGCAACCATTGCCGCAAGAAATTGCTGGTTTACTGAGCTCCATTCCTGAATTGAGGGATCCATTATGTGATTGTTATTGCAGGACTGTTGTATGTTTTTGTGCTATTATCCGTTTCCAGCGGGCTCTCGGCTCCGTCTACCTGAACGCGTACCAGGTAAGTACCCGGGGCAACATTGGACACAGGGATTGTTAGTTCATCTACCGGCGGTCCGTTTTTATCTGCAGCAACATATGAGAACGTATATGCGCCGGTAGCAGGTGGCAGTCCATTTAAGATCAGCTGCACCTCCTGCCGGGCCGTAACCATTGGTTTTATTTTTACTTTGATGCTCCCCTTAAATTTTCCTTCTGGCGCGGTACCGGTAGCTATCGGGTTGTCAATAACCAGAGGCGATAAAATAAATGCCTGTACTTTTGAGCAAACTCCATTATGAGCAGCAGGCGGGGTACCCATTGCCACGGGGTGTATGACCTGTAAGCTTTGCAAACCTGCTTTTAATCCTTCGGGCAACTTAAGTTGAATAGTGGTGCCTGTTACTCCCATTCCCATAACGGGAAACTGAATGCCACTGATATTGATCATTACCGTATCGTTCCAAAGCCGTTTTCCTTTCAGGATAAGATCTGACTCTGAAAAAACCAATTGCTGCGGTAATGACGGTTCTCCTGTAGCCGGAACCGGTTCTATTTCCTCAACAACCGGTTCATTAAAGGGAATCACATAAATATTCCTGCTCTGAACAGGCGGCGCCTTGCGGGTGCTTTTTACGCTTTGGATCAGCACTACGGTTACCTTATACGCGGCTGTAGGTCTGTATTTTGTAGTGAAGGCTGTCCAGAGCTTGGAAATCTCATCTGCATTTAATACTTCAGGCGTGATCGTTATTTGTTCCACCTGATCTGCAAGCCCCGTTGTTGCCAGTGCTCTCAGTACCGGTGGCAGCCCGTCCAGGTCTACATGATCCGGCGGACTTAATGATTTGTTAATCGCATCCCTTGTTAAAACCGGGTTCTCATGCAAAAGCTGCATTCCATAGCCCAGTAATATTTCCGTATGCAGTTCTGCGCCTCCGGTGTAGGCAGATAAAAGATAGTGCAGATCCAGCGCCAATGGCGGGTTACTGACCCGGTCCCCGCGCGGGGTAAAAACAGGTAATCCTTCATTGCGCCATCCCTGGTTCACCGTGGCCTGATACATATAAAGGTTCAGCTGGGTTTGCTCACCGGCATCTTCTATTTTGTCCGGCGGAAGCGCGGTAACAGTAACCGTTGTGCCGGTAGCTGTGGTAATATTATTAATAATACCGTCATTCAGCAGGTCCTTAAGAACCTGTGTTATTCCCGCAATGGCCAGGGCCGAGCTCATAATACTTACTTATTTTTCTTCTTCAAAAGATCATCCAGTGATATACCCGGGGTCTGTTTTCTTGCTTCCCGTACAGAAGGCGTTTGTGCAACGGCTTTTATATCAATATGGCCAATATTTATTTTGATAACAGGCTGCGCAGGAGCAGCACTTTCTGAATAATTGTTAATTTCAGTGCCCCCTCCAGATGACAGGAATGCATTGAATGTATTATTCAGACTGAAGGCTGTAAAAGTTTGTTTTGGCCGGATGGTCGCATACCTGCTCTGTTGATCACCGGTGCCGGCCACAAATGCCTCTTTACCGGTCTCCGGAAAATTGAAAGGCGCTTTATTATTGTCAACCGGCGACAATGATCCGGACGTTTCAGCTTCACTTTTCAATACGCCTGAAAAAATCACCGGCATTACAGGCTCCTCCTTTTTTATATTGATGGGTTGTAAGATTGTTCCCTTAGCCTCCGGATGTAGCACATTCCCTTGTGGCCCGGTTTCAGTGTTGATTACAGGAGCTGTAACCGTACCAGGCAGTAACTCTGCAAAAAGAGATTCTTTAACAGAAACATTTTCAGTTAGCGGAATGGCTGGTTGTTCAAAAGCATCAGTTCCCATCTGCCTTTTGACAGGATCGGGTGATTGCTCATAAACCGTTTGCACTTCTCCGAAAGCTGCAGCTGCCGGGCTTTCAAAAGCAGTAGCCAACCGTGGCTCTACCTTGCTGTTGCTGCTTGACGCACCTGCCAGTCTGCTTAAAAAACCGCTCATCCCCATATCATTTTAAGATAGAGCCGTCGCCGCTGATGGCTCATTTCCAGGATCTCTGTTTCCCCCCAGCCAAAATATTTTGCCAGTGTATAAATTTCTTTAAAAAGACTACGGGCCCAGGCGTTCAGTTCTTTCCATAAATACGACTGGATATCAAAAACAGCCTCCCAGGAATTGGAGCAGGCTGGGCAGCTCAATAAGACCCTTATATCAGCCAGTGGGTCTGTTGCTGCCATTTGCGCTTCCATTTCCTGTATAACTGTTTGGGGCAACTCATTTACCGGGCAGACTTCCTCTTTTTTATACGCATTGAGCACGCATTGTTTGAGCAGGTGTTGCTGTTTTTCTCCGGCAGCTATAATGGTTTCCAACACTTCCATATCTGCGATACCAGGCAACCGGAAATGAACTGTATACTCATCAAGCGTTATATCCCGTTGTTCGGCAGTTTTATTTCCCAATACTGTTTCCAGTTGAAAATTGAGCAGATCCTGTTCCCATTCCGCTGTCTGTGAACAGGCGGGGCACCTGGCCAGTGAGGGAAGCCGGTTACCAAACAATTGTTGCCGTAACCGTAACAGCCGTCCGTTGCACTGGCCCACGCTTAAGCCGCCGATGTCATCGTTTGGGAATGCAACAGTCAGCAGGAGCCTGGAACGCCGGACAGGGGAAAGCGGCAAGCAGGTTTCCCACAAATTTAATAACCGGGGGGTTGACAGCAGTTCCATTTAAGCATCAGGAAGGTTCCGTAAAGGAAGGTTCAGCCGGTTCTACAACTGTATAATCCCGCTCCCAGCCTTCGTTTTCAAGTTTAATATTTTGTATCGCCACAGCATTGGCATTGGCATCCAGGTCGGGCATGGCCTGAAACTCCGAAACCCAGCAACGATAAATCTTATAGGCAATTACCAATTGGCCCGCCTCGTTATACAGTTCTATAATAATATCCTTCCGGAAATCTTTAAGCGATGTTTCTGCACCAAGGCCCGCTCCGTAATTCCATACCTTATTGGCCCATTTTTCAAATTCCGTATCATGTGTTACTCCTCTTTCCAGGGTAATGGCCTCGTACTCCGTTTTGCCGGGGCTCTTACGGCTACTGCTCGGATCGCCTCCCTCCCGGTGCTTTACCACTTCGGTGGTCTTTTTTAAAGCGCCCACTTTGCTTACGCCGGCTACATAGCGGCCATCCCATTTCACCCGGAATTTAAAGTTTTTATAAGGATCAAAACGCTGTGTGTTTACTGTGAATTGTGCCATAGTTATAGAATTTTAAATATCAATTTGACCAGCCAGCTGCTGAATTTTTATGATGACGAATTCCGCAGGTTTCAGCGGTGCAAATGCAACAAGAATATTTACCACGCCCATATTAATATCATTTTGCGTGGTGGTTTCGCTGTCGCATTTTACCAGGTAAGCATCTTTTGGTGTTTTACCCTGGAAAGCGCCCTGCCGGAAAAGGTTGTGCATAAACGCACCTACATTTAGACGGATCTGCGCCCATAACGGTTCATCATTGGGCTCAAATACCACCCACTTGGTACCGCGGTATAAAGATTCCTCTATATACAGCGCTGTTCTCCTGACCGCTAAATATTTATATTCATCCGCCAGCTGATCAGCGCCCCGCATGGTGCGTGCGCCCCAGACCACACGGCCGATCACCGGGAAGGAACGAAGGCAATTGATCCCCAGCGGATTCAGCTGCCCGTTCTCATCATCCGACAAACTGACCTGTAATGCCTGTACACCGGATAATCCAAGGTCTACGCCTGCAGGTGATTTCCAGACGCCCCGGTTAGTATCAGTAGCCGCAATAAGTCCGGCAATGATCCCGCTGGGCACAAACAGATCGGTTTGATTTTCCCTTAAAGGATCAGCTTTGTAAACCAACGGGTAATACAGTGCAGCATTTCTGGCAACACTACCGGATATTCCTAAGCTGTTCAGACCTCCAATAGGATTGCTGACCGCATTATTGCTGTTACTGCCCCATGCCACCGGCGGGTCTACCAATAAAATGGCTCGTTTTTTTACACAGATATCCAGCGCTCTTGTATACACAGCCGCATTGGTATCCTGACCTCTTACCGGTGGCGGAATGGATAACAGGTTAAACAGGTCCGTTTTTAAAAAGGCGTCAAGTCCGGGGTTGTCAGCACCATCGCCCAGGTATTCATTTACGGTAAGCGCATCGCCATCAGTAACCGGTGTGTCCACTTCAACCGGGTCTGTTGTTTCATCCGGGCGGTTTACCGGCAGTTCCCAGGTACCATCGCTTGCGGTGCGTACATTTAAGACCGTTGAATTTTGCTGCAATACCCGTGGCAGGAACCGGGGTGATTCCGGCAACAACGACACCCGTAGGTATTCTTCAATTTTCTGTACCTGTTGCGTTGTTTCATCGCGTTCATAGATCACCAGGTTGAAGAGATTGGCAGCAGGCGGGGCCGGTGGTGAAAGAACAGGCGCTGTAGGGTCCTGGGTATTATAATTTACTGATACCAGCAACTGATTGGCCCAGCTGCCCGGGCTGGTGGCCACCAGGGTAAGCGCTTCCGCGCCTGCGGGCAACACAAACTGAGCAGTGTCTGCATCATTTACAATACGTACAATAATGGCCTGGCTACCTCCATTCTGATAAAAGTCCTGAACAGCATAACTCATGGTACTATCTACCCAAAGGCCGCCAAACTGCCGGGTAAAATCACTGAAATTATTAATGGTCACAGGCACATTTACCGGGCCCTTTAAGGCCCTGCCAATAAACGCAGTTATTGAAGTAGCCACACCGGTAATCGTGCGCACGCCGCTGGGTATTTCTTCAATATATACTCCGGGATAAGTTGTCTGAACAGGCATATACTTTTATTTTAAATATGAAATTTATATAACGAGGAAAATTCTATATACTTTTTCAGGAATTGATAATAAACCGGTATTAAAATCAACTCACTTGGGGCCGCTAAAAACTAACGTCAGCCTGAACGGGCGAAGGGTGATTTTTATAACCGAATCATGGTTCGTGAGGCTGTTATTGACAAGTATTTTATTGTATTGAAATCCAACAATATACAAGATCGTCGTCTCGACCGAGTTCGGAGAACGAGCGGAGAGCTCTCTGTAACAGATGAGATCCCTCTGCGCACCTGCTGAAAGCAGGTTTGGTCGGGGTGACGATTAAAAAACTTGTCATCCGAATGAACTTAAATGAAACGCTTTTATGGTTGCCTCACCATGACATTCGCTTAGCAACGTACCTGCCATTTCAATGCACTTAATTTTTCATTTTAGTTTGATGACCATCAGAAGGCCTTTTAGCCAGTCAGGTACAGTCATGGTTTATGTTCACACCAACCACTTAAGGCAACAGGTAATTAAAATGACGCAGCCCATTATGAAACCTGGCAGGATCAGGCCCCGCAACACAGAAGATTCAGCACCGGCAGGCTTCCACAGGAAGCAATTGATCAATGGCATGCTTTACAAGGATATTGCGGTTTAAAATGGCTACTTTAACCAGTATCTTTTCATTACCCATATGTTCCACCACTTCACACTGTAAACCGGTAAAAGGGCCATCGCTGATCACCATTCTTTTACCTACGTTAAATAATTCAGCGGACACTTCCACTTCCCTGCAGTTATTTACGATCAGCCGGATGCTGGTAATCAGCTCTTCTTTTACGCTGGCCATTTCTTTTCCTGTTTTCAGGAAATATAAAACCCCGTCCAGATCAACACTTGCCAGGTAGCTCCTCACTTCTTTTATCTTAACAAATATGTAGGAGGGGAATAATGGTACCGAAACAATTTTCTTACGATCATACCATTGGCGAACGGCATTAATACAGGGCAGAAAATATTCAACGCCTGCCCGTTCCAGTTGCTGAGCTACTTTTCTTTCGTGCCTGTTCTTTGTATAAATTACGTACCATCCGGTTTTAAAAGCGCTCATGCCAAACAGTTTAAAGGTTACAGGTCAGCCAGCCGGTGCTTCAGCACACAGCTACCGCTAATGCAAAAACAAGTTCTTTGTTTACAGCAATGATTTATAGGGAAAACACTGGATGATAAAAATAGTACTTCTGCAAGCCCGTTCCAAAATCAGGGCATCGCCAATTATAGTGAGGTATAAAAAAAAGCGATTCCTCCGGATTGCAAAGATCTGCATTATCTGATCCTGCTGCGCATAGCTTTAACAGAAAGCTGCCGGGTTTAATTAATTCCGATTCTGTCTATAAGAATTGCTCCGGTCGGCTCCTTATCAAAAATAAATTTAATCTGCTCTATCTGGGATGACTGAAATGCAGGATCTGCTGCTTTAAAGGCAGAAAAAGGGATCTGAATATACTGAAGTACCCGTTCCACGGGCATATTTTTGCGCAGGTCCGGCAGGTAATTCCATTTGGCCAGCTCTGTTTTCAGCAAAGGAGCCATAATAAAAAAATCGCTGAGAGGCTTTATTACGCTTCCTGACCTCGTCTTTAGCTGGATAGAAAAATTTACCCGGTTCGCATGATCGCTGTTATTCGCAATAAAAAAGAACAGGTGGCCTGCAGTATCCGGATGCACTTTCTGTAAGGCTGTATCTGGTATGTTTATAGCGTAATAAGGAGCGGGTTTAACAGACGACGTATCATTATCCCAGCCTACTAACACTCCGGAATTTCCCTGCCCTGCTTCTTCATTATTCCTGAGCCGTAACCGTATTTCTTTCCATTGATCCAGTCCTGCAGCTTCTATTGAGCACCCTTTTAAAGTAGCCGTGCTTACATCCCGGTCCTCTTCAAAATCGGCAATATAGTTAAATGAACCATCTTCATACTGGCTGATGTAATAATCTTTAGGCAACAGGTTAAATCCATTGCGATAATCCTTTAATAAAGGAATGTACTCCTTCCTGCCTTTAAGCGTAGCCTCCAGGAACGCCGATATATAGATCTTTGCAATTTTTCGCTGATCTTCTCCCTTCAGTAAAGCCCCTGAATTCATAAAAAACTGGTCGGGAAATGCGTTGTCCGTAGCTCCCCAAACCGTATTAAACTGTCCGTGATTGGCCCTGTATATGTATAAGGAAGTCTTAAGGGCATTTTTTCCCGGTTCAAACTTTATCCGGTTATACATCCGGACACCGGCATTGTAATAGATATCCTGATCATGGCTGCCTTGCAGCAACAGGTAGTTCATATTGGTCATACGCAACGGTATCTCTATATTACTTAACTGCTTGTCGGGTGGCGCGATCTGAACAATGCTTTTTATTGAAAAATTAAAATGAAAAGGAATGTTTCCATCATAAGGATAGTGATCAAATGTATTCATCACAGCAGCCATCGCAACTGCATCGGCGCCGCGCGAATGGCCAATCAAACAAATATTGTTAAGGTCTACCTTTCCCGAAAAAGGAGTTCCGGCAGTACCATTCCATTTCCGCCAGTATTCAAGATGCTTTAAGATCAGCCATGCGCGAACATTCATTTCATTAAACCAGTAATCATCAAACCAGCTCTGGTTTAAAAAATTTTCATCGATCGATGCAACAATGAAACCCTTGCTGGCCAACAGCTCACCCAGGTATTCATAGCCGGGGTCTGAATAATCGGTCATTAAATGGTTCCCATGCACAAAAAGCACCAGGGGGAAACTGCCGGTACCTTCAGGATACCATACTCTGGCGTTCAGCGGCAATGCCTTTATATCAAATCCCCAGTAGGATCTTCGCAGGTACGTTTTCACGTGCGACCAGGGCTCCATATAAGGAGAAGCATCTACCGCATCTGTTTTGAGGGAGATCCCTTTGCCATATTCCTTACGCCACTTATCTGTTCCACTCCCGTAAAATAACCGTTTTACAGGGTAAATACCTTTTTGTGAAGGATCACTGATCATTACCGGGTTCCACATTTTCTGCTTCCAGTACGCCTCAGATACCGGCACGGAACGGTCTGTTCCTTTACTGAACAGGGAAGCAAACACTAAAATATTGATCAGAACTGCCAGAAAAATAAAAATCAGCTTCGTTCTCCAGTTGCTTTTTTTATTAAACCCTATTCCTATTAAAATACCTGAGATCAGTTCTAAAAATATAAAAGGGCGATTGAATCGTTCGTCAGGTAATATAGCCGTTATGATACAGGTTCCGATTACTGCAGTAACCGTAAACTTATTAATTTTCAATATCCCCCTGTATAAGTAAAACGAGCAGGCATAAATGAACCCGACGATTAATAGTGAAACCAGCAATATAATGAGCAGATCCACCAAAAAGGGCAGACCGGTATGAACAACACTCCCTAAATAAAAGATACAGATCAGTGCGGCAGCCATACTTCCGGCCAGGGCTCCTTTTGACGACTGGTTCAAAACAGCAATCGCTTTTCCAACATACAGCTTTATCCGCTTTTTAACTTCCTGTAGCATTTGACCAGTGTTTTGGTAAACAGTTTTTTAATGATCCTTAAATTCGTAGAAAATATATAAGATGAAGCTCTTAATATCTTAATAAAAGTAATAAAATAAATAGTCCTGTACAACAGACAGATACATAAACCGGAAAAAATATTTTTTATCACAAAGCGGCACCTCAGAAAGATTCCGGATCAATTATAACAGGCAGTTCATCCTTAATATAAACACGAGCCGGCTAAAAAGCCCCGTTCGCGTATCCGCGGCACTATTCACTGCCGGCCGGCAGGAAAAATAAGCACGCTTCCCATTTCCTATTTCTTTTGTTTCTTTGCACCATTTATGAAATGGATTGATCCGGTTTTTCAGAATAAAACAAAATTGAATACATGAAATTAGACATACTGGCCATTGGTGTTCACCCGGACGATGTGGAGCTTTGCTGTGCGGGAACGCTCTTAAAAGAGATCCGGGCCGGCAAAAAGGCCGGCATCATTGATCTTACCCAGGGAGAACTGGGCACAAGAGGCACTAAAGAAACCCGTTATAAGGAAGCCGCAGATGCTGCAGAGATCATGGGCGTTGCAGTAAGGGAGAATCTTAAAATGCGCGACGGCTTTTTTAAAAATGATGAGAAGCACCAGTTAAAACTCATCAAAACCATCCGCAAATATCAACCGGATATTATACTGGGGAATGTACTGAATGACCGGCACCCGGATCATGGCCGTGCAGGGCATCTGATTAACGACGCCTGTTTTTTATCGGGCCTTTCAAAAATTGAAACGAAAAATGATGACGGTACCCCACAGGAGAAATGGCGCCCTGCTTATTTTTTTCAGTATATGCAGGACTGGTATCATGAGCCCGATTTAATTATTGACATTACAGATGTGGTTGATCTGAAAATGAAAGCCGTGGAGGCCTACCGCACGCAATTTTATACAGACGCTTCCCCTGAAAATAACCAGGAGCCGCAAACCTATATATCCACGCCGGATTTCAGAGAAAGCATCCTTGCAAGAAGCAGGATGATGGGAAAAAGAATTGGTGTGAAGTATGGAGAGGGGCTAATGACCACCAAAGTCATTGGAATGTCAAATTTATCAGGAATTATTCTCAAAGAGACCTGATCAGGCAAACGTTAAAGCCGGCCTCTGAATTTTAAGAGAATTAATACTTCAGACTGGCGCCTTTTAGCTACCTTTGCAAACCAAATATTCAAAAAAAAGTATTTTAATAGTAATGGCATTTCCTAAGTTTGCTGCACCCCCGCCTCCTTCCTTTCATACGGTTCTTAAAAATCGTATTCATGATTACTTTGAAACAAAGGGTGTGCAAAGTACCGGGAACATCCGTCTGTATTCCAAGGCCATATTTTTAGTGCTTGGGTTCCTGACCCTTTATATACACCTGGTGTTTTTTACACCGGCGGCATTCTGGGGCATTGCAGAGTGCCTGTTGCTGGGGCTGTTTACTTCCGCTATTGGTTTTAACATTATGCATGACGGCGCGCATGGTAGTTTCAGCAGCAAACCCTGGGTAAACTCACTGGCAGCATCTTCTTTAAATTTTTTAGGCGCCAATACTTTTATGTGGAAGATGAAGCACAATGTGATCCATCACGCATATACTAATATTGACGGCATTGATGATGACCTGGACGCAAAGCCCTTTTTAAGGCTCTGCGAATCTCAGAAATTCTATAAGATTCATCGTTATCAGCATTTGTATTTTTGGTTAGCTTATTCGTTTTTGTATCTGTTCTGGATCTTTTTTTCTGACTATAAGAAATACTTTTCCGGGAAAGTGGGCGATATTCCTTTAAAGAAAATGAAAACCAAAGATCATCTGATTTTCTGGGGCTTTAAAGTGCTGCATGTATTCTTATTTATTGTATTGCCCATTTACAAAGTGGGGTTTGAATCCTGGGGGATCGGTTTTCTTATCTATACCCTTTTTGCAGGTTTTGTTCTCAGTGTTGTATTTCAACTGGCCCATACGGTAGAAGATACCCATTTCCCTGTTGTAAACACACAGAACAACAAAATAGACGACGAATGGGCCATTCACCAGTTGAAGACCACGGCTAATTTTGCCACTAAAAACAGACTGGCCTGCTGGTTTATGGGAGGACTGAACTTTCAGGTAGAACATCACCTCTTTCCAAAAATTTCGCATATCCATTATCCTAAGATCAATAAGATCATCAAAAGCACCTGTAAAGAGTTCAATGTAAGCTATATTGAGTTTCCCAAAGTGCTTTCCGCCTTTACCTCTCATGTTTCATATCTAAGACAATTGAGCAGCCCGCATCCGCACCTGGCCCATTAGGAGCAGGCCCGCAAAAAAATTATTGGTCTTCCTCCTGGAAAAATCAATACTTTTAAGGCCACTAAATGATGTTCAATGCCATGAAAAGGGTTTCCTTCTTATTTATTTTGATTTTATTATCGGTCATGAGCACAAATGCGCAGGAAAAAAAGAACGCCGCCATTGTAGCCAATCACCAGGCTATTTGCGTGGTTGATCTGAAGCGATCTGCAGATTTCTATTCCCGTATCATCGGCTTACAACAGGTTGATGAGCCGTTTAAAGTGGGAAGACATGCCTGGTTTCAAACAGGCCCCAAAACCACGCTTCACATTATTCTGGGCGCTGATCAGCCCCGGGAGTATTTCAAGAACAATCACATGTGCTTTAGTGTACCTTCCCTGGAAGATTTTATTGCCAGGCTTGATCGCAACAAAATCCACTATGAAGATGTAAACGGAAAAGCATCGGCAATTACCATACGTGTGGATGGCGTAAAGCAGATATGGTTGCAGGATCCTGATCATTACTGGATCGAGATCAATAATGATCCCTCTGCGTTTCAATAACAGTAATCAGTTTTCAGTTATCAGTCCGAACCTTCGGGGTCAGTTACTGCTGCCCTGATCTCCTGTGCAATATAGATCATGGGCTATTGATCATCGGCCATTCACATTCCCCGTTAAAAATTTTTCATTCCTTATTCTACATTGCCTCCTTCCTTATTCCTTATTTAAAATTCCTTATTGCTTATTTTAATGATCAGTTTTCAGTCCCGGATTCCAATGGCTATTAGAATGAATAATCAGATGCACCACGCATCATTGAATAGGGTATGCAGCGTCAGCCCGCCATCTCAAAGCGCCTTCAGCGCTTTTTTGATCAATTGCTCTAAAGCAATATCCGGTTCCTGGGTAGCGATCTTCTGTATAGCCTGTTCTGCCTGGCTCCTGTTAATACCCAGCGATTGCAGGGCGCTTAATGCATCCTGTTTTAATGTGGATCCGGCATCTTTCAGTGGTTCAAGGCCCGTATCCGGCATTACTTTACCCAGCTTATCTTTTAGCTCCAGTACAGCCCTTTCTGCGGTTTTTTTACCAATGCCTCTGATCCGTTCCAACGACTTTGCATCGCCTCTTGTTATTGCCGCCACAATCTCATCCGGTTTCATATAGGAAAGTATCAGCCGTGCTGTGCCGGCGCCGATCCCGGAAACGCTGATCAGCCCCAGAAAGATCTCCTTTTCTTTTGCTTCAGCAAATCCGTAAAGCAGCTGGGCATCTTCACGCACCAGCAGGTGCACAAATAATAATCCCTCACTTTTATGCTCTATGCTGGAATAAGTATTCAGACTGATGTTGACCTCATACCCTACCCCATGAACATCAACAATTACTGAAGATGGAGTTTTATGAGCAAAGCTCCCTTTTAAATAAGCGTACATTCCGCGAATTTACTATTTTCTGCAATGGGTACGGCATGCTGTTAACAGTACCTGATTATACATTTAACGGGCCCGCCGGCAGGTCAACCCCGGTATCCAGAGCACTATAGTACTGCCCTGCAGTTGTTTTAAAAGTAACTGAGTTTATCGTATTGAGTGAATGTTTTCCCTGCAGGCACATACCCTGCCACAAACAATGCCTCAACGCCCCGCACTGTTACAGACAATTGTTACAAGTTAAAATTTATCCCCTAACTTTGGCCCCAAATTTTTTTTAGCAGATGAGCAATAAGATTACTGCAGCTATTACTGCCGTTGGCGGATACGTCCCTGAAGACAAACTGACCAATAAGGACCTGGAAAAAATGGTGGACACTACTGATGAGTGGATACGCACCAGGACCGGTATTGAAGAGCGCAGGATATTGAAGGGAGAAGGAAAGGGAATATCTGAAATGATTGTACCTGCAGTAAAGCAATTGCTGGAAAAACGCGGCATAACGCCGGAGGAGATCGACTGCCTGATCGTAGCAACAGTAACCCCCGATATGGTTTTCCCTGCCACCGCAAATATTGTATGCGATAAAATAGGCGCTGCCAACGCATGGGGGTTTGACGTATCAGCCGCCTGCTCCGGCTTTCTTTATACCTTAACCCTGGGTGCCGGTCTCATTGAAAGCGGCCGCTATAAAAAAGTAGTAGTGGTGGGAGCAGATAAAATGAGCGCAATCATTGATTATACAGACCGTGCCACGTGCATTATTTTTGGAGATGGAGCAGGTGCCGTATTACTGGAGCCCGCCGAAAACGGGGCAGGCATTAAGGACAGTCTTTTAAGAAGTGACGGAAGCGGTGCCCAATACCTGAGGATGAAGGCCGGCGGGTCCATGTACCCTGCTACTGCAGAAACTGTTGCCTCAAGAGAACATTATGCCTACCAGGAGGGTAAAACCGTTTTCAAATTTGCGGTGAAGGGTATGGCAGATGTGAGCGCGGAGCTGCTGGAAAGAAACAACCTGACCGGTGACGATATTAAGTGGCTGGTGCCGCATCAGGCCAACCTAAGGATCATTGATGCAACGGCTGAGCGCATCGGCCTGCCAAGAGAAAAAGTAATGATCAATATCCAACGCTATGGTAACACCACGGCCGCAACCATCCCGCTGTGCCTGTGGGAGTGGGAAAACCAGTTAAAGAAGGGTGACAAACTGGTGCTGGCAGCCTTTGGCGGGGGCTTTACCTGGGGAGCTACCCTGGTAGAATGGGCATACGATCCAAAATAAATCATTTATTGAATAAACGGGCTCTCCGGAACACAGGTACTTTTGATATTGTATCCGTTTTTGCTGGGTAATAATATCATTTAGATTGCATCAGGTGAAGGTATGTCAGGAGCCTGAAGAAGGGTAAGATTACAATTGCATCAGGGTTCGTCAGGCTGTTACTAAAAAGTGTTGGAAGTTGTTGGAAATGCATCTACATAAGGAACGTCATTCCGGATGGAACGGAGCGGAATGAGCGAAGGAATCTCCCTTATAACACAGATCCCCCGGCTTCTCCTGCTATCGTGGGATGCGCTGCCAATGACAGATGTGTTATTGTTTTGAAAATCAATCTTTCTTTTTGTCATGCCGTTCCGATAGTTCGGAATTGTTTCGGCATCTATTGATCGCTCACCTGGACCCTGAAATACCCCGAGCATTCGGGGCAGGGTGACTACAAGCGTGTTTGTCATCGCCTCATTGATCAGGCGCCCTATAAAAAACTCGGGGTGATCGTGTTCTTTTAATGTCCAAATGGTATAATATAACAGGTATTCCGGTAAATGACTGTCCTGTGGACACAAATATTGCTTCAAAACGATATTTGCAGGCAGCACCGTACCGGCGGATAACCTGAAACGGCGGTAATTGATGTCACGCCACGCTGCGGCTCTGTGATTGTTTTGTCTGGATCTATAAAATAGTACCGGTGCGCTGCACCTTCAATGATGTGTCATTCAGAAAGCATAGCTGCGGAGCAGCCAAATATGCATAGCAGCAAACAACAATATTCTCAAAAGACGCATAGCGCCGCAATATTAAAAATTGGGTTGGAAGGCTGCAACCAATGACCGGAGGCAATGTTCTTATGGAATTGAAAACCTAATGCTTGTATTATCTGAATTATTTTTAGGGTAAGGCCCACACGATAAGATAAATGAGGAAGGCTGTTTAAAATCTGTTCTGCACTTTCAATGCTATCCCACGAACACTCCCTCTCAGCCGGTCAACCGTGTTTTACACAAACAGGCGGAAGAAAAAAACAAAACAAATACAGCAGGGCCTGCATACTATGCAGCCACCATTACTACCCTATTTTTTAGCTGTTACAGAAAGCACTACATTTACCTTATCACTCATTGTCATGCTATTGCCACCGATCTTATAGTCCTGCCGGATCAGGGAAAATCCACCAGTGAACTGATAACCACCCGCCACCGGCTTTGCAATAAAATCAAACTTTATCTCCTTTGAAATACCATGCATGGTTAAAACAGCTTCTGCATAATACGTATCACCGGATTTGTGTAATATTCTTTTTGACTGAAGGCGGATCTCCGGATATTTTGCGGCATCAAAAAAATCGGAGCCTTTCAGGTGATGATCTCTTTTTTCAATACCTGTATTGATGGTGTTTACATCTACAGTTACATCAAAATTACTTTTACCCGCATTGGATGGATCTATCTGGATCGTTCCCTTTAGCCCCTTCAATGTTCCGTTTACGTCCATTCCCATATTCTTTATCACAAAAGCGACCTTACTTTCGGCATCCACCGGTTTCAGCACCTGCGCCGACAGGTTTATTTGTGTAAACAATAAGGCACAGAAGGCAAGAATTATCTTCTTCATAAATCAATTATTTAAAAGTTTCAACTGGTTTTATTAAAACTGGTTGGTGGAAAGCAATACCAGGGTACAGGCCTCAACAGGTTCAATGCCCTGTTCTTTCGCCTTCTGCGCCAGTTCCGGATTTTCTGCCCCGGGGTTAAAAATGATCCTTTTGGGATGCAGGTCTAAAATATAATCCTCATATTGTTTCTGATGCTCACGGTTCAGGTAAAGAGTAACCGTATCTACAGCCTGTTCTTCCATCTTTTTATTATGAACCGGCACGTCTTCTATCCGCCCTTCTTTTTTACCGATGGCTATAACCTCATGCTGATGCGCACGCAACCGCTTTACCGCCATATTGCTGTAACGCGCAGGGTTTTCAGATGCTCCCAATACTATTGTTTTTTTACCCATTTTAATAGCCCCTTATAATAGAACAGGCTGCTCCTTAAAAGGTTGCAGCCTGTAGATTCCTTTTTATTTTTATAGCTTAAACCAGCATTCTTAAAGGCTCTTCCAGCAGCTCTTTGAGCGTTTGCAGGAAGGCTGCCCCTTTGGCGCCATCTACCACCCGGTGATCGCAGCTTAAAGTAACTTTCATTATATTTCCGGGAACAACTGCCC
This sequence comes from Niabella ginsenosidivorans, assembly GCF_001654455.1. Classification (NCBI taxonomy): domain Bacteria; kingdom Pseudomonadati; phylum Bacteroidota; class Chitinophagia; order Chitinophagales; family Chitinophagaceae; genus Niabella; species Niabella ginsenosidivorans. The sequence continues at coordinate 1,142,018 of NZ_CP015772.1, read as the reverse complement.
CGTTCTTTACAACAGGTACCTGTGCAATACCGCCAATGGCCAGGATACAGGCATCCGGAGGATTAATAATTGCCGTAAACTCATCTATCCCAAACATACCCAGGTTGGAAATGGTGAAGGTGTTACCTTCCCAATCCGATGGCTGTAATTTTTTGTCTTTTGCTTTTTTGGCAAACTCTTTTACCTCTACAGCAATTTGCGACAGTGACTTTGTATCAGCAAAGCGCACCACCGGCACTAACAAACCTTCTTCCACAGCTACGGCCACACCAATATTGATGTGATGGTTGGTACGAATTTTATCGCCCAGCCAACTGCTGTTAATGGCAGGATGTTTTTTTAACGCAATGGCGCAGGCTTTTAAAACAAAATCATTAAAAGATATTTTTACAGGGCTGGTCTCATTGATCCGGGCGCGGCTGGCTACAGCGTTATCCATGTCAATTTGCATAGTCAGGTAGAAATGCGGGGCAGTGAATTTGCTTTCCGCCAAACGCTTTGCAATTACTTTACGCATCTGGGAAACCGGTACATCCTCAAAGCTCACCTGTCCGGCAGGGGCGGCAGCTATTTCGGGCTGGGCCGGTGCCGCGGCACCAGGTTTGTAATTGTCAATATCCGATTTTATAATACGCCCGTTATCACCGCTTCCCTGCACCTGGCTGAGATCAATTCCTTTTTCAGCCGCCAGTTTTTTTGCCAGAGGAGAGGCTTTGATGCGCCCGTCCGCAGAAGAAGCGGACTGTGCCGCCGCCGGCTGTTCTGCTGCGGGAGCAGTTGTTTCCTGTGCTGCAGGTGCTGCTTCGCTTCCGGCATCGGCGGTTGCCGGTGCAGCCCCGCCGCCTTTTACGGCCGCTACGATTGCATCAACATCCACTTTTGAAGGGTCCCCTATGATGCAAAGCAGGTCGTTCACCTGTATTTTTTCGCCTTTCTTTGCGCCCTGGTATAATAAGGTTCCGTTTTTATAGCTTTCCAGCTCCATGGTGGCCTTATCTGTTTCAATTTCCGCCAGCAGATCCCCTTTTTTAACAGCATCTCCCACATTTTTAGCCCAACTGGCAATCACACCTTCAGTCATGGTATCGCTCAGGCGGGGCATCAGCACTACTTCTTCCATCCCGGAAACATCAGCAGAAGGCTTTTTTTCAGCTTTGGGGGCCTCCTGTTGAGGAGCTGCCGCCTCCTTTTGGGTTTCTGGTTTTGAGGCAGCTTCTTTTGAAGAAGCTCCGTTTCCGCCAACAAGACCTGAAATATCTTCCCCGGCTTCACCCACAATGGCTAAAAGGTCATCCACCTGCAATTTAGAGCCCTTGGGAGCGCCCAGGTATAAAATAACACCGTCTTTATAGCTTTCCAGCTCCATGGTTGCTTTATCCGTTTCGATCTCTGCCAACAGGTCGCCTTTTTTAACAGGATCACCCACTTTTTTATGCCAGTCTGCAATCACCCCTTCAGTCATGGTATCACTCAAACGGGGCATTAATATCTTCTCAGCCATTACCTATTTTATTTTCGCCGAAATTAAGGTAAATTGATGAAATATGAAGTAAAACATCACCAGGATTTAATGAACAGACAGAGCGGAAGCCCTGCGAATAATTGTATTTTTGTCTTTTAAAACAACACCTGTAAATATTTGGGCTTAAACCGGTTTTCAATTTTCTGTACGCAACTGTTTAGGCAGGGTATGCGTCTAAACCTCATAATTGACTGAGATGAAAAAAATAGGATTCACATTATTACTGGGCGGGATACTGAGCATAGCTGTTTGGGGGCAAAAAAAACTAACTGAGGGCACGATTTATTATGATGTGGTGATCAATACCAATAATGATAAGCCTTCGGCTGCTGCAATGATGGACGGGGCCACCAATGTGGTTTATCTGAAGGGAAATTCCAGCCGTTCGGATCTGATCAGCTCCCTGGGCACACAGTCTACCATTATTGACGGGAAAACAGGCGCTGTTACCATTCTGAAAGATTATGGTGACCAGAAATATATGATCAACCTTACGGCCAATGACTGGAAGAACAGGAATAAGAAGTACGACAACGTTACATATACAATTGAGAATGAATTTAAAACAATAGCCACTTATAATTGCCAGAAGGCTATTGGCAAGCTGAGTGACGGTACTACCTTTACAGTTTATTTTACAAAGGACCTTGTACCTGTCAACAATGAGTTCCAGTATATCAATAAGAACCTTCCCGGGCTTGCAATGGAATATGAAGCGGCACAGGGAAGCACCAAGGTGATCTATACCGTTTCCTCTATTGATTTCGGAGCGGTTCCCATGTCCAAATTCGATTTGCCCGAGTCCGGCTACCGCGTTGTCCCCTACACAGGCGAAAACAAAAAAGAAGAATAGCTGCATAAAAAAAGTGCCTCTGTTGAACAGGCACTTTTTTATTACCGATCTGCGGTTTTTTAATGATCAAAAGCTTCCTGCCATGCCAGAACCCCGCCTTCCACATTTACCGTATTTTTAAAGCCCATTGATTCCAGCAACTGGCAGGCCATTGCGCTTCTCTTTCCGCTACGGCAATGAATAAATAATTCCTCTTCTTTCAGCGGCTCCAGCTCATCTATTTCCATATTCTGGATCTTCCCCAGCGGAATGAGCCGGGCGCCGATATTATATTCTTCATATTCAGCAGGTTCCCGTACATCAATCAGATGAACCGGCTCACCGCTGTCGATCTTTTTCTTTAATTCTTCAACCGTTATTGTATTCATAATTTTAAAGTTAAAGTTTTTATTTATTACTGCTGTTCTTTTTCCTGAAGGGAATCTTTAAGCTGCCCGTTGTTTGAAGCACCCGTTGAGTCTACTACCGGCCGTTCCACGCTTAACCATACATCAATGATCTGACCGGGCCTGATCGACTTCCGGCTGCCATCTATATCAAACCGGTCCGGGCTTTGTTTATAAACAAAGGCGCCGCTTGTATCTGTAACCCCGCCGGAAATGATCACGGAACCTAACCCGATCCCTTTATCGCTCAGCACTGTCTTGGCCTCTGCATAGGTAAGGCCGATGAGGTTGGGCACAGCCACCGAGCTGCCTAAACCATTGCCGATAACAAGGTCGATCTTTGAACCAACGCGGATCTTGGCGCCCGGCTGAATATCTACACCGTTATATAATTGCTGCAGCACGGAGTTCTTGGCAAAGTCCGGCCTGAACGTGGTATCGCCCAACTTTAGCCCCAGGTTCTGCAAGGTCAGTTCTGCGCTTCTTAAACTGTACCCCACAATATTGGGCATTTCAACCAGGGGGGGAATAGCACGGTTCACGGTTAAGTAAACAGTTCTGTTTGATTTTACCACTTCGTATTCATCCGGCACCTGGCGCACTATCTGCAACGGCTTCAGACTGTCGATAAAAACGCTGTCCTGCACTTCAACGGTAAACCCGGCGTCGCTCAGGATCTTTTCAGCCTGCGGCAATGTTTTTCCAAGAACCGGTGGCACTGTTTTGGAGTCATTATGATTGGTCAGCCATCCCAGCGAAAGGATCACCAGGCAAAACACGGCTAATGCCAGAATAACACCAGCCAGTATATTTACCCACAGTGGCCTGCTCGTAATAAATTTAAACATTCCTTAAATTATATTTGGTAAATATAGTATTTAAGAAAAACATTCTTCTATCAGCAGGGAATAAAAATCTGTAAGATGGCCCCCGGCGGCGGCTACCTGCTGAGGTACAATGCTTGCGGCGCTCTGACCGGGTATGGTATTGACTTCAAGCATAAAAGGGCGGCCTTCTGCCTCGTTATAAATAAAATCAATCCTTATGACGCCCCTGCAATTGAACACCTCATATACTTTTTTTGCAGCAGCACGCACCTTTTCTGCAATAGCTTCGTCTACTACTGCCGGCGTTATTTCTGAGGATTTCCCTTCATATTTTGCTTCAAAATCAAAAAACACCTTGTCATCATGCGCCTTTACTTCGGTAAACGGCAGCACAATGATCTGGCCTTTAGATTTGTATACCCCAACCGTAAATTCACGGCCGGTGATCATCTCTTCCACTAGTACCTGGCTGTCTTCTTTAAATGCTTTTTCAATAGCGGGCTGCAGCTCCTCTGCCTTCAATACCTTGCTCATACCAATGCTGGAGCCGCCGTTATTGGGCTTTACAAACAGGGGAAGCCTTAGTTGTTCCAGGATCTCAGCCGGTGCTACCGGTGTATGTGCCTGTAAATGCATGGACGCCGCCACCCCGATGCCTGCCATCTTTGCCACGGCAACGGCATACCGTTTGTTGAACGTGATTGCAGAAGTAGTGGCATCACAGCCGGTATAAGGGATCCCCAGCATATCAAAATATCCCTGTAATTTTCCATCCTCGCCCGGTGTACCATGCATGCCGATCAACGCCGCATCAAAGGTTATTTTTTTTCCATCTTTAATAATACTGAAATCATTTTTATCCACGGGTATCTTCTTCCCTGCATTGTTGGTATAAAACCAGCCGTCCTTATTTACGTCAATAATATAAACATTATACTGCTCCCTGCTGAGGTTTTTATCAATCGTTGCTGCGCTTTTGTAGGAAATAACGGATTCTCCGGAAAAACCGCCGGTTACCAATGCAATATTCTTCTTCATATCTGTTTATTTGTGGTAAAAAAAAGGCTTCACTGCCAATGGCAGAAAGCCTGTATTTAACATCTGCTGATCATTAAAGGTGTAACCGTTCTTTCTTTGCCAGTAATTCCTCCACTGTTTCCTGGTACATTTCATCCGGCACACAGCAGTCAACCGGGCAAACAGATGCGCATTGGGGCTCTTCATGAAACCCCTGGCATTCTGTGCATTTATCAGGAACTATATAATAAGTATCATCGCTGATAGGGGGGTTTTTATAATGAGCATCTACTATGCTACCATTAAAAAGCTTATATTCGCCGGTTACCGAGTTACCATCAGAGATTGTCCATTCCACACCGCCTTCATAAATTGCATTGTTGGGACATTCAGGTTCACAGGCGCCGCAGTTGATACACTCTTCTGTTATTTTTATAGCCATATCTGAAAAAATTATTATTTACTTGAAAGTTCTCTCTAATCTTTTATTTTGTGCAAAATTAATCATTGCTAATGACATTATCACAACGTATTGCATTATTGGTGAAATTGGGCAGTTATATGCAAACGAATGATGCAGCATGGACGGCGGCAAAAGAACAGGCCTTTAAAAAGAACGGCTGGTTTCTTCCGGAATTCATTGACCGGGCGGTTACAAATATAGCCACCCGCTTTTTGCAGGAGCCTGTTTTAAAAAAATGGGTACGTTCCTATCCTGCGCTTGGTGAGCAGCAGAACAACCCCAGGCTTGTAGGGCTTGTGATGGCAGGTAATATTCCTTTGGTGGGGTTCCATGACCTGTTGTGCATTTTTATCAGTGGCAATAAAAGCCTTATAAAGGCATCTTCAAAAGATGAAATACTGATCGCCCATCTTGTAAAAAAAATGATTGAATGGGCGCCCGAAACAGAACAGCTCATTTCCTTTGCACCCCTGTTAAAAGGATGCGATGCCTATATAGCAACAGGCAGCGACAATACAGCGGGGTACTTTGAATATTACTTTTCAAAATATCCCAGCCTGATCCGGCGTAACCGTACATCGGCAGCAGTTTTAACCGGCAAGGAAACCGATGAGGAATTAAATGCGCTGGCAGATGATGTACATCTGTATTTTGGAATGGGATGCAGGAACGTTACCAAAATTTTTGTACCGGAACAATATGATTTTGAACACCTGCTTGCTGTTTTTAAAAAATATGACTATTTGTCGGACGTGCATAAATACAAAAACAATTATGACTATAACCTGGCCCTGTACATACTTAACAAACGGTACTATATGAGCACTGCGGCGATCCTGCTGGTAGAAGACCCTTCCCTGTTCTCACCGGTCAGCCAGCTTAATTACGGGTATTATGAAAACAGGTCGAATCTTGTAGGGGAACTGGTAAACAATCCTTCGGTACAGTGCATTGTAGGATCAGGTTATATGCCTTTTGGCACAGCCCAGAGTCCGGCTATAGATCAGTATGCAGATGGTGAGGATACCCTGAAATTTTTACTCTCCCTGCAACAATAATAAACGCTTAATAATGACCGGCTTGCCAAAGTACGAAAACTTTAGTAAAACTTTGTTAAACTGACTGACAGAACTTCCGAATACAATAGATACTTTGTTACTTTGTGAGCGCAAGGCATAATTTTTGAAAAAATGAACATAAAATATACTGAACAATGAAATGGAAACAACTTCTCTTAGTGATTGTAGTGAGCATACTATCTGCTTTTGCAGGAATCTTTCTCTATGGAAAATTTGTGCGTAACGGCAGCACTGCGATAGGTGCGCCAACCGATGGAAAGCTGCCTGCAAACTATGCCAGCTTTTTTGATAATAATGGTAATGCCGCTGAGCCAACGGATTTTACAAAGGCTTCTGAATCGGCCATTCCGGCTGTGGTGCATATAAAAACAAAAATCCCTGCCAAAAAAATAACCAATAACCTGCCCAACAGGGGCAGAAGCGGTGACCCTTTCGATGATTTTTTTGGAGACATGTTCGGCTTTGGCCCGCAGATACAACCGGAGCAAAAAGCTTCCGGCAGTGGTGTCATTATTAGCCAGGACGGTTATATTGTAACCAACAATCACGTTATTTCCGATGGCAGCAACGGTGTGGCACCGGAAATAAAAGTAACGTTAAACGAAGGCCGTAAAGTGTACAATGCAAAAGTGGTAGGCCGCGATGCGAGCACTGATCTTGCCGTATTAAAGGTGGAGGCCAATAACCTGCCCTATATGATCTACGGCAATTCAGACGATGCAAAAATAGGACAATGGGTGCTGGCCGTTGGTTATCCCTTTAACCTGGAAGCCACTGTTACTGCAGGGATCATTAGCGCAAAAGGAAGGAATATTGGTATTAACAGCCAGCAAAGCCTTACCCCTGTAGAGTCTTTTATTCAAACAGATGCCGCGGTAAACCCGGGGAACAGTGGTGGCCCGCTGATCAATACCAACGGGCAGCTCCTGGGAATTAATTCCGCTATTCTGGCGCCCACCGGAACATACGCCGGCTATTCCTTTGCCATTCCTGTGAATATTGTAAAAAAAGTAGTAAACGATATTATCAAATATGGGGATGTAAAACGCGGCTATATTGGTATCAGCTATGCCCCTTCCGATCCTCAGAACGACCAAAACTTAAGAGGCAAAGGGTTGCAAAGCGGCGCAGGTGTTTACGTATTGGGCGTTTCAAGCAACGGGGGCGCTGCAAAGGCAGGTATTAAAGCCGGGGATGTTATTACAAAAGTAAACGGCATTGATATTATTTCCGTAAACCAGATGGGGGGCACTATATTCAGCGCCCAGCCCGGCGACAAAATAAAATTAAGCTACTTAAGAGGGGGTAAAGAATATACAACAGACGTTACATTAACGGAGAAACCCAATGATGTAAAAATCAATTCAGGAAGTGTACTGAGCGATCAGTTAGGCGTGGATCTGGCAACCGTTGATTCAAAAAGAGCCGCCCAGTTAAGAATTCCCGGAGGGGTTGAAATTAAAAGTATCCGGCCAAACGGATTATTAAGCCGGAACCGTATTGATAAAGGATTTATCATTACTGCTGTGAACGGGCAGCCCGTCAAAAGCGTTGACGATCTTGCAAAAGTATTGTCAGCCAGCAGGAGCAGCACCATACAGCTGGATGGTATCTATCCCGGCTATAGCGGCCAGTACTCCTACCAGATCAACCTGGATGGAGACGAGGGCAACGACGATACAGATTCAAGTTATTAAACAGTGAATAAGTTTAAAGAAGAACCCGCAATAGCGGGTTTTTCTTTTTCGGGAATATTTACTTATTTTCAATATGGCAAACAACAGCAGGATGGAGCAATGAATCATAAGATTTTCCGGGGCGAATACGATCCGCAGTAATAAACAGGTTTATGCATGATACCTCCCCCGCCTCCTGATTAGTAAATACAAAAAATAAGCAAATGAAAAAAATCCTTGTGCTGACTGATTTCTCTGACAATGCACAGCATGCAGCGGCCTACGCCCTGAACCTTGCAAAAATAGAGCAGGGTGCCGCATTGATCCTTTTAAATACTTTTGAGCCACCTGTGCTGATGCCACCGGACGCAGGCGGCATTGCCCCGGATGGAACACCCAGCATAACCGATTATTCACTGGTAATGGAAGAAACCGCGCTGATTGAAAAAGGAAACCAGGAGCAGATTGTAAAAGCAAAAGAGCAGCTGGGCGCGCCGGACCCTTCTGTTGAAATTACAACGATTGTTAAAGAAGGTTTTTTAGGTGATATAGCCAATGAAATTTCAGAGCAGGAATCGGTTGACCTGGTTGTAATGGGGATCAAAGGAAGATCCGGTATTGATAAAATGCTCATTGGCAGCAATGCAATAAAGGCCATTGAAGGTATTGATAAACCCCTGCTCATCATTCCTGATAAAGCAACGGTTACCGGTCTCGGCAAAATTGCCCTTGCATCTGACCTGGAATTATTAAAAGAGGAGACTCTTCATCAGCTGCAGGCTTTTATGAAAACCACGGGAGCTGACAGTCTGCAGGTTGTTACGGTAAATAAAGAGGTGAACAACCCTGCCAGTGAGGAAAGGGTCAGCGCTATAAAAGCGCTGCTGCAACCCCTGAGCCCTACATTCCATTTTATAAAAGCGGAAAATGTAGCCGCGGGACTGGAAACGTTTGTGGCTCAAAACAATATTTCATTACTGGTATTTACCCATCATGAAAGGGGCTTTTTTTCAGGACTGTTCCATAAAAGCGTGGGAAAGAAGATTGCCTGGAATACCACCGTTCCTGTTTTAAGGCTGAAGAACTAGAACTGATTGTAAAGCAGCCCCTTTATTCCTTTACATAAACCCCGTAGCCATGCGATGGGATCTCCATACTTTTTCCCGCAGCAAAATCACCGGCTAAGCCGGAAAACGCATTGACAAACCTGCCGGACAGGTGCGCATCTGTGATCTCAAACTTCAACGGGCCGGTGTTTGAAAAGTTCAGGATCACCAGCACTTCATAATGGTCCTTTTTCCGCAGGTAAGCAAAGATTTTATCATCTGCTGTAGTTGTTAATCTATAAGTTACTACTGCCGGGTCGCCGCCGCGCAACGCAGGATTACCGGAATGCAGGTGCAGCAACACTTTATAAAAACCGTGTAGTTCCAGCCCGCTCTCCTCGCCTATATTTTTTGAAGGCCAGGGAATCGGGTCCTTATCAAAAAATTGCAGGCGTTTGTCCTTTAAAGGAAGCTCCTGCCCGCTGTAAATAAGCGGAACCCCGTTCCAGGTGCAGCTGAACACAGCCAATGGCTGGGCAAGCGGCCCGTATTTTTCATATTCTGTACCGTTCCAGCTGTTCTCATCATGATTGCTGGTAAACCATGCACGCATGCTGGAATCGCCAATGGCATTGTATTGCAGCAGCAGGTCATACAATTCTGAAAGCGGTTGCTTTTGTTTGAAAAAGTCTTCTGTTTTATGCATCCATTTCCAGGAATAGCTGGCCTGGAACACTTTGCCATAACCAGGATTTTCCAGCTCGTCAAATTCACCCAGCCAGAACAAGGGTTTAAGGGCATCCAGCTGCGGCCGGGCTTCCTGCCAGAAGCTGAGCTCTACCCAGGACGCAAGGTCGCAGCGAAAACCGTCAATATCCGCCTGCTGCACCCAAAACTTCATAGCTTCAATCATTGCTTTCCTCAGAGCCGGGTTTTTATAATCCAGCTCAATAATATCATCCATGCCGCTTGCAGCATGAAAGCTGCCATCACTGTTGTGCAAATAATAGTCAGGGTGCTGTTTTGTCCAGACATGATCCCAGCCTGTATGATTAGCTACCCAGTCAATGATCACTTTAAAGCCCATTTCATGGGCCTGTTTTACCAGCTGCTTAAAATCCTGCAGCGTACCAAATTCAGGATTAACAGCCGTATAATCGGAGCAGGCATAATAGCTGCCCAGGGAGCCCTTTCTTTTTTCTTTTGCAATAGGGGTAACCGGCATGAACCAGAGCGTTTGCACTCCCATATCTTTTAACCGGGGCAATGCCGCTGCAAAGGCATTAAAAGTGCCTTCCGGCGTGTACTGCCGAAGGTTTACCTCATAAATACTGGTCGTATGTATCCAATCTGCAGATTCTTTATCCATAATGATCATTTTTTCGCTGGCTCTTTTTTGTTCCTCCTGCCTGGGCATCAATTTACAGGAAGCTGAAATAAAAATGAAACCGGCCAATAAATATAGGATTCTCATGGCAATTCTTTTACTGAAGATAGTTATTTTTCAATTGCAGTAAAAGGATCCGGTTGGTGTAGATGTATGATGAATTGCTCCTTTCTGCAATTTCTCCGGACAGGCCATGCGCGAAGGTTTTAAACCCTTGCTTAAAAATATAAAGATTAATTTTGCAGCATGAAGCAGTTTGATGTGCCCGTTTTTTACAGAAGCCCGTTAATATCCAATATTAAAAGGTACCGGAAGAGCAAGGATAAATTAAAAAAAGACTTCTCGCCCACCCTTCTTGATTTTGGCCCCGTTCAGATTTACCTGGCAAGGCATTTTGGCTTTTGCTACGGGGTAGAGAACGCTATTGAGATCGCTTTTAAAACCATAGAGGATAACCCGGGCAAAAGGATCTATTTGTTAAGCGAAATGATCCACAACCCCCAGGTAAATGAGGACCTGCTAAGCAGGGGGGTACAATTCCTCCAGGATACGCATGGAAAGCAGATCATTGCTTTTGAGGATCTGACAAAAGAGGATATTGTATTAATACCGGCCTTTGGCACCACCCTTGAAATTGAAAAAAAGCTTAACAACATCGGTATTCACACAGAAAAGTACAATACTACCTGCCCCTTTGTTGAAAAGGTATGGAACCGAAGTGAGGTCATTGCAAAAAAAGACTATACCATCATTATTCATGGAAAGCCGATCCATGAAGAGACCAGAGCAACTTTTTCCCATGCTGCCTCCAATGCACCTGCTGTTGTTGTAAAGGATATGGAGCAAACAATAGAGCTGGCCAAATATATAACAGGAGAAAAGCCTGCTGCCGGTTTTTATACCGAGTTTAAAGGACAATACAGCGATGGGTTTGATATTGAAAAAGACCTGGACCGGATCGGCGTGGTGAACCAGACCACCATGCTTGCCAGCGACACACAGGCAATAGCGGATTATCTGAAACAGGTGATGATTGAAAAATACGCGCTTACCAGGGAACGTCTTGCCGAACGGTTTGCAGACACAAGAGATACGCTTTGCTATGCAACCAACGATAACCAGACCTCGGTTATGGAGATGCTGCAGACACCCGCGGATTTTGCTATTGTGGTTGGAGGCTATAACTCATCCAACACTTCGCACCTGGTGGAGCTTTGCGAAGAAAGGTCACCCACTTATTTTATCTGCAATGCGGAAAAGATTCTGGATAGCCAGAACATCCTGCATTATAATGTGCATACCCGGCAGGAACTGCTTACCACTGCATTCTTACCCCGCCATTCGCCTGTAAAAGTGCTGATGACCAGCGGGGCCTCCTGCCCCGATGCCCTGGTGGAGCAGGTCATTGAAAAACTGGCAGGCTTTTTCAGCAAAAGCAAACCGGTCGGGGAAATAATGGAAGCATTTATGGATGCATAAATGTATTGTATGCGCACAGATTAAAGAACGGTCACCCAAAAGCATATCCTGTGAATGTCTGTAAGCGATAACATAGCGCTGTTGCTGCTGCGGCAGCCAGGCAAATTTTTACCAGCCAGCCACTGCTGACATGCATAAAAAAGCTGTGCGCTTTTGGCTGCACAGCTTTGTGTTATAAAACCTTTTGGAGGCTTCTTTCTTATGCCGGGGCATTGTACATCAGTGCATAATACTCATGCGCCATCCGGTTGCTTTCAAACTGGAAGCGTACGTCCTGCATCCCATTCTTCATGATCTGGCGCCAGGTACTGTAATCGTTATAATACAATGGCAGGATCTGGGTGGTAAGAATCTCGTATAATTTACCGAGATCATATTCATCCTGCTCATGCACATTCATATGGGCATAATCTCCTTTCGGGATCACAAAGCCATTGTGCCCGTGGTTGATGAACTCCGGGATCCATCCGTCGTCTGTAGAAAAATTCACAGCGCCGTTCATTGCCGCCGTCATGCCACTGGTGCCCGAAGCCTCACGGGGAACACGGGGATTGTTCAGCCATACATCGGCTGCCTGCTTCAGGCGTTTTGACAATCCCAGCTCATAACCAATCAGCACCGATACATTTTTATACGCTTTGCTCAGGTGCACCAGCTCATTAAATTCACCTATCGCCGGAAAGTCCATCGGGTAAGGTTTGCCTGCCCAAATAATCTGTACAGGATATTGTTCATTGGTCAGCAATGCGTGAAACCGTTCCCGGTCTGCAGCAATCAGGCCCGGTCTTTTATAACCGGCAAATCTTCTTGCCCACACTATAGTTAATACATCCGGGCTAAACAGTTTCCCGGTTTGATCTGCCACTATCTCAAAGGCCCTTTTTTTCAGAAATCGTTTCCGGTCATCCAACCCGTAATGGTCGCCTACATCTTTAAACTTGTACATCTGCTTGTCTGCCCAGTACATCCAGTTCTGGGCATTGGTTATATGAATAATGGGGCAGATACCCTCATATTTATTCCACATTTCACGCGATACTTCTCCGTGCAGTCTGGAAACCCCGTTTGCAATATGCGCAAAACGCAGAGCTACCAGGGAATGGTTGAACTGGTCGCCCGGCTCATGTGTTAAAGCCTTTACCTCATCAACGCTTAACCCACAGAAATAGCTCATTTTATGGCAGAGGTAAATATCGTGCTTTTCATTACCGGCTTCTTCCGGTGTATGCGTGGTAAATACCAGCCGCTTCTTTACGTCGCTAAGATCGCGATTGTATTTTTGATACAGGTAAAAGGCGGCAGGCAGGCCATGCGCTTCATTCAGATGATAAATCTCCGGGGTGAAGCCCAGAAGATCGATCAGCTTTGCGCCCCCAACGCCCAGCAAAATAAACTGTGCCACTTTTGTAGCTACATTGGCATCATACAGTTTATGGCAGATGGTTTGAGACACGTAATCATTTTCCGGGAGATCAGTGCTCAGTAAAAATAAAGGCGCTGTTTTAAATGTTTCCGGATTCAGGTAAAAAGCCTTTACCCAAACCGGGGCATCATGCACCAGTATCTGGAATTTGATGCCGGTATCTTCCAGAAAACTGTACAACTTTTCATTCCAGGCCACATCCAGGGTCTGATCCTGATTGCGCTCCTGATCATAGTAGCCGTATTTCCAAAGGATGCCAATGCCGATCATATTTTGTTTCAGCTCATAGGCGCTGCGAAAATGGGACCCGGATAAAAAGCCCAGCCCCCCGCTATAGATCTTCAAAGCCTGATGAATCGCAAACTCCATTGAAAAATAAGCCACTCTTTTTGAATAATTATGATCAATTTCATAAGGAACGGTAAAGTGCTCAAATGCCATACTACAACTTTTTTTTGGAGCTGCAAAATACGGGAATTCATGTAAGTAACATCCTTAATATGAAAATATCCTTATTAAACTGTGGAAAATAAATCCTGATCATGTTACTAAAAAGCCGGGTGTTATATATATCCGGCGCTTCCTGTACCTGGTTTTATCTTATCATTATACTTTCCCCGATCAAATTTCGAAAGGGTATTATGCCTGCTAACAATAATGCCACCGGTTTCTGCAATAAATAACAAAAAGGGCTTAGTTTTAAGGCCTCTTAAATATGTCCAACCACAGCTATCATATCAGCCTGCTCAATACCCTTGAGCAATTGTATACATTATTTACACGGCTAAAAAAACAGAACCGGTATATCCAACATCAACTGCCTGCTGTTATTGATCAATTGCAAAAAGGCTTATCTTCCACGCTGGCTCCAAAGCATTTTCCCCGTATTATAAAATACTGGCAGCTGGGGCTGAACATTGTATGCAATAATTTTTACACCCTTACCGGCTCCGTGCTATCGGCTGGTGAACAGGAGCGCATTCTCTTATTAAGCATTTTCGGCCCTTTGTATGACGACCTTTTTGACGACAATACAATGACACCTGCCCGCATTGAAGTATTCAGCAATAATCCTGAAAAATTACAGCCGGTTAATTTTGAAGAGGAACTGCTTTGTGCCATTTATCTAAAATTGCTGGCAAGCGTGCCTGACAGAGAGCGTTTCCGGGAACGGTTGCTGCAGGTATACAAATGGCAAAAAGAATCATTAAAACAGCGCGATCCGTTTATTGCGGAGAAAACGCTTTATGAAATAACTTATCAGAAAAGCTACCATTCCATTCTCCTTTATCACACGGTGCTGGATCAGTATCCTCATGCGCAGGTGCTGGAAATGCTTTACCCCGTGGCCGGGCTGCTTCAGCTGACCAACGATGCCTTTGATGTATATAAGGACAGTAAGGCAGGAGTATACACTATTCCAGACCGGTTTATGGACTACCGGAAGATCAAAAAGCATTTTCTTAATGAGATAGCAGATGTGAACCGGAAATTAAATGCGCTTCCCTATCTTCAGCCAAACAGGAAAAAATATGCTATTACCATTCATTGTTTAAATGCAATGGGATGGATCGCTTTGGATCAGTTAGGGCAGGTGCTGAAGGATGTTAAGGATCCGGCAGTTATTAATACCATCGATAAAAAGCAGCTGATCTGCGATATGGATACGCTACCTCGGAAAATAAAATGGATCCGGCAGGTACAGCATCTTTCCAATTATTCCGGCAACTGATCCCAGATGCGCAATCACTGCTCATTTCAGAATAAGCCCTGCAAGCGGCGGCAGGTTGAGGGTGATCCTGTATCGCTTTTCTGTGTCATCTGTCAGCTCGGTGCGCAACTCTTTATTAAACACATCGCCGGTTCCGTCATATGCCCGGTCATCAGAATTAAACAGTTCCTGCGTGTATTCTTTCCCGGAGGTTTCCACCACCCAGTCATAACGCACTTCCGGGGTCATATTTAAAAGGATCAGCAGATCCTCTTCAGGCTTTATTCCTTTTCTTTTATAAACGATCACGCTTTCTTCACGGTGGTTCAGATCAACCCATTCAAACCCGTTTGTGTTAAACTGGTTGCTATACATAGCCGGTTCATCCACCAGAATCTTATTCAGAGCGCGTAAACATTGCTGTGCTCCTTTGTGGCTTTTGTGCTGCAACAAGGACCAGTCCAGCTCCGATTTATAATTCCACTCCGAGGTCTGGCCAAACTCCGAGCCCATAAATAATAGCTTGGCACCGGGATGCGTCCACATATACGTAAAGAACAGGCGCAGGTTTGCAAATTTCTGCCAGAGGTCACCGGGCATTTTATAGATCAGCGGGCTCTTCCCGTGCACCACTTCGTCGTGACTGATAGGCAGCATAAAATTTTCATCATAGTAATACATCATGCTGAATGTAAAATCATTCTGATGATGTTTCCGGTGCAGGGAATCCAGTTTAAAATAATCCAGTGTATCATGCATCCAGCCCATCATCCATTTCATACCAAATCCAAGCCCGCCCTCAAATGTAGGGCGTGAAACCCCCGGCCAGTCGGTCGCCTCCTCTGCAATGGTCTGCACATCCGGAAAATCCCTGTAAACGGTCTCATTCAGATCTTTTATAAACTTTATGGCTTCAATATTCCCATCCCCCCCGAATTCGTTGGGTTCCCATTGGCCTTCTGTTCTTGAGTAATTCAGTTTCAGCATTGAGCTTACTGCATCCACCCTTAATCCGTCAATATGAAATACCTCCAGCCAGAAGCGGGCGCTGCTGATGAGAAAGGACTTTACCTCTCCCCTTTTATAATTGAACACATAGGAGTTCCAGTCCGGATGGTAACCTTTCCGCATATCTGCATATTCATAAGTATGCTCCCCGTCAAACAGGAATAAGCCATGCGCGTCATAGGGAAAATGAGAAGGCACCCAGTCTAATATTACACCAATGCCTGCATTATGGAACGCATCAACAAGCCGCATAAACCCCTGCGGGTCTCCAAAACGTGATGTAGGTGCAAAATAACCGGTTGTCTGGTACCCCCAGCTCCCGTCAAAGGGGTGCTCTGTAACCGGCATCAGCTCCACATGTGTAAAACCCATTTCCTTTACATAAGGCACCAGCCGTTCTGCAAGCTGATCGTAGGAATTATAGGAATGCTCATCAGAAGGATCGGGCCGCTGCCAGCTTGCCAGGTGCACTTCATAAACGCTCCAGGGCGCTTCCAGGGCATTGTGTTGCTTTCTCAGGTCATCCATCCACTGCGCATCCTGCCATTCATAATACAGATCCCAGGTAATAGAAGCGGTCATTGGCCGCAGCTCCCAGTAGTTCGCAAACGGGTCTCCTTTATCAACCGCAGTATTGTTAGCACCAACTATATGATATTTGTAGACTTCGCCCAGTTGAAACCCCGGTATAAACCCCTCCCATATACCGCTCTGATCCCACCGGGCTGTTAACGGGTGTGTTACCTTGTTCCAATCATTAAAATTGCCGGTAACGAATACAAAACGGGCGTTAGGGGCCCATACACAAAAATACATGCCCCACTGGTTGTTGACACAGATGGAATGTGATCCGAACTTCTCAAACAGGGAATAATGGGTCCCTCTTTGAAAATTTACGATATCCTCCTGCCTCAGTAAAGAATAATTCCAAACCGGTTTGGAGGTGTCAATAAAATTTTCCGCTTCAAACTGCTCCTGGAGTTTTTTGATATCAATGGGCATATAGTCACTTATTCAGCAATGTACGATATTTTTTAATGCCATGTTGCCAGATGCCGGATATTGGATGCCGGGTACCTGTATTAAGCATCAGGCATCAGTATCGAATATTCAGGACTGAGCATCCACCCTGAATTCACCCCCTAAAACCCGCTGTTTACCCCATTTTTTATATACTTTAACGTATTTTATTCAATGAATTGCGCTAAGTTTTATGGAAAACAACCACTTTTGCGTCAACTAAAGTATTTGCCAAAGGGAAAAATAACCAAACCGTTAAACCGATGAGATTAAAAAGATCAGCCATTATACTACTGCTTGCAGTGTTCCACTTAACTGTGCATTCCCAGAATGCAATTGTAAAAGGACAACTGGTCGATTCTGCTGAACATAGAAACCTGCAGCATGCCGTTATCTCTCTGCTGAATGCAAAAGATTCTGTTCTGGTCAGATACGGCCGGGCAGATGAAAAAGGGAACTTTACTATTTCCAATGCAGATACCGGGCATTATGTGATCATGATCACCCATCCCTACTTTGCGGATATTTTTGACAGCATTACGCTTGCGCCTTCTCAAACCCTTGACCTGGGCATATTGAATATGCTTTCAAAGTTAAAAATGCTGGAGGAAGTGGTGGTTAAAAGCGGCGCCCCCATAAGGGTGAAAGGAGATACGACCATTTATACGGCAGACAGCTTTAAGGTGAGAGACGGGGCAAACGTAGAAGAGCTGCTTAAAAAACTGCCCGGTATACAGGTAGATAAAGACGGAAAGATCACGGCCATGGGAGAAACTGTAAAAAATGTGCTGGTAGACGGAGAAGAGTTTTTTGGCAGCGACCCTGGCATTGCCACAAAAAATCTCGATGCAAAAAATATACAGGAGGTGCAGGTATACGACAAAAAGAGCGACCAGGCTACTTTTACAGGAATTGATGACGGCAGCAAAGAAAAGACCATCAATCTTAAACTAAAAGACAATGCCAAAAAAGGGTACTTCGGCAAAGCAGAGGCCGGAGGCGGCACAGACGGGCGGTTCAATAATTCGCTAATGGCCAACTCCTTTAAAAATAAACGGAAGCTTTCTGCCTATGGCATTATGAGCAACACCGGCAACCTGAACCTGAACTGGGACGATGAAACAAAATACGGCGGTGGCTCTAACGTGGAGTTGATGGATGGTGGCGGCATAGCCATTTTCTCCGGAGGCGATAATTACAATTACAGCGGCGGCATTCCTACCAACTGGAACTGGGGCCTGAACTACAGCAACAAGTTCAACCAGGATAAAAACAGCCTCAACACCAGCTATAAGGGCGTTAAAATTAATGCGCCGGACAGCTATGAGAGCAATTCCAGAACTTATCTTGCAGATTCCGTATGGAGCACCAACAACCGGAGCAACAGCTATGGCACTACTGTAAAGAATAATATCAACGGCACATTTGAATCAAAGATCGATTCTGCAAATACCATTAAGATAACGGCCAAAGCCTACTCCAATTCCTCTAAGAATTATACGAATTTTTACAGTGAATCGCTGACACCTGAAAACGGGTTCATCAATAAGAACTACCGTGCTTCCCAAAATGAATCGGATAAGTACACCCTGAATACCACAGCGCTGTGGATGCATAAATTTAAAAAAGCCAATCGCACTTTTTCTTTTAATATTGATGTAAACCTTGTAGATGGCAACAGCAAGGGGCAACTCAACTCCAACCTGGTCTTTTATAATAACGGAGACTCTACCGGAAACAGCCGTATTGACCAGCGGAACAGCTCCAGGAACAATTCCCAGAATTATACAGCCAAAGCCACCTATACCGAACCGCTTTTTAAGGACAGCTATCTTGAGCTGAGCTACAGCGCGCTGGTGTATAAAAGCGCGGTAGTAAGAGATGTATTTGATAAGGGAGCTGATGACCAGTACAATACCCTGATTGATTCCCTCAGCAATCATTATAATTTTGATTACCTGGGGCACTCGCCGGGGGCCAACTTTAAGATTACTAAAAAGAAATACAACTTTACGGTAGGAGGCGCCGTTGGCTTTTATAATTACCGCCAGAACAATACAACACTGGGGGTTGTAAGGAAATATAATTTCACCAATTACTTTCCGAGAGCCAATTTCCAGTATAAGTTCAAACCTTCTGAAAGCCTGAGCATTTATTATAACGGGCGCACCAGCGCACCCAATATTGATGATCTGCAACCCATCCTGGTAAATACAGATCCGCTGAATATCAAAACTGGGAATCCCCTGCTGAAGCCATCGTTCACACATAACCTCAGCCTCAACTTCAATTCTTATAACATGCTTAAAGACCGTTATATTGGAGGATATATCAGCTGGAACCTCACCCAGAATGCTTTTTCTACCTTAAGCAGCTACAGAGATTCCATAAGGGTATACCAGACCGTAAATACAAACGGGGTTACCTCTGTTTACGGGGGTATGTGGGGCGGTATCGGTTTTAAAAAGGCACATATGCGCCTGAACTTCAACCCCCAGCTGAATTATAACAAAGGCGTGGATCTGATCGAAAGGAATGGCATTGTAAACCAGAATACCTCGGAGTATACCAATATTTCATTCAACACCTATCTGTCAAAGAATAAAGATTCCGTGTACGACCTGGGTATAGGGCCAAAGATCGTTTATACCAATTCGCACGCCAGCATCAATACGGCATCCAATGTCAGCTATTTTAATTATGGTATCACCGGGTATGTATGGTTCCAGTTGCCGCTGCGTTTTGAGATCCGGTCTGATGTGGACGTTAACCTCCAGAAAAAAGATGCCCGTTTTAAAGGAAGCTACAATTATACCGTGTGGAATGCAACCCTCAGCAAAAAAATAGCAAAAAACAAATTTGAGGTAAAGGCTTCTGTAAACGATATCCTCAATCAGAATCAGCGGTATACCCGTAATATCAGCGGTTCCATGCTCTATGAACAAAGCAGCCTGCTCCTGCGGCGGTATGCGCTATTGTCCTTCCTCTGGAATTTCACCAATAACAATACCAAAGCTCCTTCATCAAATTAAACCGTTATGACAAACCATTATAAAATCATATGCTGTGTGCTCTTATTCCTCGCCGGTAGTTCCGGGTTTGCGCAGCAATACCTCCATTCCGGGCTTATTGAGTATGAAGTAAAAACCAACAACATCAAAAGCATGCCGGATGGCGAATGGAAGGATCTTATTAAAGATAAGATCCCCGAGTTTTCCGTAAACTATTATAATTATATCTTCAGCAATGATCAATCCATCTGTAAGTTCTCCAGGGCAGCAGATACAAAGGCCAACCTCAGCATGTTTGGGAAGATGGAGGATTACGTATGGTATAATAATTACCAGGCCAACCAGTTCACCAATTCCGTTTCGGTAGATAATATTTACCTCATCAGCGGGCAATTACAGGATATCCGGTGGAAAATATACCCTACGGATATGCGGACCATTGCAGGGTTCAGTTGCAGGAAAGCCTCAGCCATTCTGTTTGACAGCGTTTATGTATTTGTTTACTATACCGATGAGATACTGACTCCCGGCGGGCCGATGGGTTTACATGGCTTACCGGGAATGATCCTGGGCGTTACCATTCCACGGCTGTATCAAAGCTGGATTGCAACCCGTGTAGAACTGAATATTCCGCCGAAAGAGAAGATAGCCCCTCCCACTTCAGGAAAAAAGAAAACAAAAGAAGCCCTGACCACTTCCCTCCTGGAACTGAGTAAATCCTGGGGAAAAGACGGGTCCAAATACGTGAATCCGCTGATCTGGAGGATGTTTATGTAAAAATAACTAATAAAATAGTTTTATTACTACAATTACGTATATTTACGATATTAAAGTAATGTAACATTCCCGCATTTAATACGATTAATATAAAGAACAGACTATCAAAACATACCATGAGATTAAAAACATACGTCGCATTGCTCCTGTTTATCAGCCTTGCCGGCATCAGCCGGGCGCAGGTAAACGGGTCTGTAAAAGGGCAGCTGACTGATACTGCAGAACACAAGGACCTTACTAACGCCCTGGTGGCTGTGTTAAGCCCAAAAGATTCTACGCTGATCAGCTTTACCCGTACAGGAAAAGACGGAACATTTACCATACCGGACCTTGATACCGGCAGTTATCTGGTAATGATCTCACACCCCTATTTTGCTGACATTTTCGAAACAGCCACTGTGAGCGGTTCCCAGCCATCGGATATAGGAACACTTAACCTTTTTTCCAAAATACAGATGATGAAGGAGGTGATCGTTAAAACGGATGCAGCCATACGGGTAAAAGGAGATACAACCATTTTTGCAGCAGACAGCTTTAAAGTAAAAGAGGGAGCAAACGTTGAAGAACTGCTGAGAAAATTACCGGGCATCACCGTTGACAGGAACGGCAAAATAACAGCGATGGGAGAAACCGTAAAAAATGTACTGGTAGACGGAGAAGAATTTTTTGGAAGTGATCCTGGCATTGCCACAAAGAACCTGCGGGCAGATATTGTAAAAAACGTTGAGGTCTATGATAAGAAAAGCGACCAGGCTACTTTTACCGGGATCGATGACGGGGTACGGGACAAGACCATTAACCTGAAACTGAAAGAAGATAAAAAGAAAGGGTATTTTGGCAAAATTGAGGCCGGCGGCGGGCTAAAGGGAAATGCCGAAGGCGACCAGGATAAATTTAACAATGCCATTATGCTGAACGCCTTTAAAGGTAAAAGGAAATTAGCCGCCTATGGAATTATGAGCAATACCGGAACACTGAACCTTAACTGGGATGATGCCCAGAAATACGGAGGTGCAAACATACAGGCCAGTGATAATGGTGATTATTTCTATTCCACCAACATGGACTGGAACTCTGCCACCGGTATCCCAACCAACTGGAATGCCGGCCTGCATTACAGCAATAAGTTCAACAAGGATATGCACAGTGTTAACGGCGGCTATAAGATTACAAAAATTAATGCACCGGCTTTTCAGCGGCAGAACTCAAGATATTTTTACCCGGATACCTCCTACAATACCAATAGTACCACCACCTCTTACAATACCAACATTAAACAAAGTTTAAATGCAACCTACGAGGTAAAGCTGGACTCCATGAACACGCTGAAGCTTACTGCCACTGGCAACCGGAATGAGACCAACTCCAGCTTTGTAAATGATTATGAAACACTGACCACAAATAATGATACAACCCTTAATAAGCAAAACCGGCATGGCAGCAGCAATATAGTAAGCAACAGCGTTAACAGCAATCTGCTCTGGATGCACAAGTTCAAAAAACAATACCGTACCCTATCCGTTAATGCCGGTTTTAACTATTTTGGCACAGATAATAACAGCATTAATTTCTCAAGTGTAGACTATTACAGGAACAATGAGGCAGCCAGCAATAAAACCATTGATCAGAACACCTTATCAGACAATCAAACAACCAATTTTTCTGCAAAGATCTCCTATACAGAGCCCCTGGCCAAGGATTTCTATATGGAACTGAATTATGCATTTGGCATCAACCGCAACCGCAATAACCGCACGGTTTACGGTAAAGGGGTCACAGGTGCTTATAACAGCATCATTGATTCACTGAGCAATGATTATCAATTCAACAACATCAGCAACACGCCCGGTATCAATTTCAGGCGCAATTCCAAAAAGTATGACTTTTCTTTTGGTACACGCGTGGGCTTTACCAACTATGAGCAGATCAATGAAACAATGAGCACTGCTGTACGGTATAATTTTACCAATTATTTTCCGCAGGCAAATTTCCGGTATAAGTTCAAACCAAGTGAATCGATCAACTTCTACTATTATGGTTCAACCAGTGCGCCCTCCCTGTCGCAACTACAGCCCATTCTTGATTACAGTGATCCCTTGAACCTGTATATAGGCAATCCGGATCTCAAACCTTCTTTCAACAACAGGTTCCAGTTGTTCTACAATTCCTTTCAGATGCTGAAGCAACGCAATATTTATGCAAACATCCTATTTAACACTACCTCCAATGCCTTTGTTCAAAGAAGCTGGCTGCAGGATTCTATCCGCTATTATCAAACGGTAAATACCAATGGCAATGCCACCTTTAATGCGTATATGGGCTATGGGTTCAAGATCAAAAAACCCGATATACGGCTGGACTTCAGCCCGCAATATGGCTGGAGCAGGAATGTGGATTTTGCAGGCGTTAGTTTTTCAGATGTTGCTAAAAATATTACCACCACCAGCCGTTATGGTCTGGGGCTGGGATTTAATAAAAGCAAACCGGATAAATTTGATATCTACGTACGTCCTTCGGTTTTTTATAACAAGGCAGATGCCACCATTAACAGCAGCGCCAATTTCAAATACTGGTCCGCTACCCTGTATGCCTCTGCCAACCTGCAGCTGCCGAAAAACTTTGAGCTGTCAACCGATGCATTTGGCAATTACCAGCAAAAATATCAGCAGTTTGCCGGCAACGCCAGCTATACAAAATGGAACGCATATCTGAGCAAGAAGTTTAACAAAAACAAGTATGAGGCAAAATTTTCCGTTTATGACATACTGGATCAGAACAAAGGATACAGCTTTACCAGCAATAGCTTTGTTTTCTCCGAAACATACAGGACCACTTTAAGAAGGTTCTGGATGCTGTCCTTTATCTGGAACATTAATAAAACGGGAGGCGGACCCGCTGCCACTAAATAATTCAATTAACAGGATCAAAAATGAAAAAACTGATTTTTATTGTACCGGTGCTTTTCTTTATCAAGCTGAATGCCCAGCAATTTATTACAACCGGTGTTATTGAATATGAAGCACGTACCAACCAGCACAAGATCATTGAAGGGTATGAATGGCTGCAGGGCGTAAAAGACCAGATACCTCAGTTTTCCACAAGCTATTACTTACTCAACTTTAATAAAACACAATCTGTTTACAAATATTCCCGCACTACGGACACCCGGCGCGGCTTTATGTTTTTTGGAGGAAGAGAGGACGACAAGGTGTGGTTTAATGATTATGCTGCAAAAAAGTATACCGATGTGGTTACGATTGACGACAACTATCTGGTATCCGGTGATCTGAAAAAAATAAAATGGAAGCTGTATCCATCGGACCAGCGCATTATTGCCGGTTTTAACTGCCGCAGGGCCAGCACCATCCTGTTCGACAGCGTTTATGTATTTGCCTATTATACGGAGGAAATACCCGTTCCCGGCGGGCCGATGGGGTTGAACGGGTTACCGGGTATGATCCTTGGAGTAACCGTGCCCAGGCTGTTCACCAGCTGGGTAGCTACCTATGTAAAGCTGGATGCGCCAAAAGACATACAGCCACCGGTAAAAGGCAAAAAGAAGACCACAGAAGAAATTTATAAATCCTTGCGGGATCTCAGTAAGTCCTGGGGTAAGAACGGGGAAAAGTTTTTAAGCCCGTTAATATGGAGAACATTTCTTTAAGGATATGAGAATTCAGATTTCAGTTGCCTGAAGACAACCGGGACTCATTCCGTATGCAGCGCAGATCCATGATTCATTTTAACTCCAATATCTGGTTGGACATGGGGTTCAAGGTTAATGAATCTTTTAACGGAATGCCGCTCCCACTGACAACGTCTGTACCTGAAGAAAATTTTTGCAATCGTTCCCGGAACCGGTCTAGCGCAATGGTAAACGGCTTTTTATTCGTATTCATGGCGCACATAATGGTTTGCTGATCATCATACCGGAAATAGACATATACCCCGTCATAAGGCGCAAACTGCATCAGCCTTCCTTTTGTAAGGGCAGACGATCTTTTCCTGAAATTAGCCAGGGTTCTTATATAATTGAATACAGCATTTTCCTTTTCTGTGCGGCCTGCAGCCAGGAATTTATTTTCTTTATCGCCTTCCCAGCCACCGGGGAAGTCCTTGCGCACATGACCATCATTGGGCCAGGTGGTGCCCGCCATTAACACTTCACTGCCATAATACATTTGCGGAATGCCTCTGCCAGTTAACAACCAGGCAAATGCCAGCTTATATTTGGCCGTATCTTCATTCACTACTGAATAAAACCTGGGCAGATCATGGTTATCTAAAAAAATAACTTCGCGGGTGGGGTCTTTATAAACAAAATCCTGTGCCAGCGTGGTATAGAGTTTATTAACGCCTTCTGTCCAGCCAAAGGGCTCTGAAACGGCCGGAATGATCCCATAAAACAAGGTTTGAAAATCCGTTGTGGCCTGCAGGTTGCTTTTAAAAGGAATGGAATAGTTGTTCTGGCAGAAATAGGACTGATTGGGCACGCCATGCACCCAGGTTTCCCCAAAGATGCTGATCTTTGGATATTCATCATACAACGCATGGTTGCAGCGGTTCATAAAACCGAGGTCGTTATAGGCGTAGGTATCAATCCGCCATCCGTCAATGCCAAATTCTTCCACGCACCAGAGCGCATGCTGGATCAAAAAATTCTGAACAAAAGGATTCTGCTGGTTCCAATCCGGCATCGTGGTTACAAACCAGCCATCCTGCATGATCTTTTTATCAATCTTTGAACCATACGGATCAAATACTGCCTGGTCTTTGTAATTGGTTTGTGTAAATGCGGGCCAGCGATGAAACCAGGTACTGTCCGGCTGATCCCTGAACAGAATATGCTCCAGCCCGGTATGATTATAGACCGCGTCCTGGATCATTTTCATTCCCTTTGCATGCAATGCATTGATCAGATCCTTATAAGCGGTTGCCCCTCCGATACGCGGATCTATTTTATAATGATCGGTAAAAGCATAGCCATGTTCGGTACGGTCAGGCATATCATTCTCAATAACCGGGTTCAGCCATACGGCGGTAACGCCCAGGTCTTTTAAATAGTCCAGGTGGTTTTGTATCCCTTTCAGATCGCCGCCATGCCGTTCAAAAACAGAATCCCGGTTCAGGGACTGGTCGCGCATTCCTGCAACCCGGTCATTGGTGGGGTCTCCATTGCTGAAACGATCCGGCATGATCAGGTAGATCAGATCAGCAGCCGTGGCTCCGTTGGCAAAAGCAGTTCCGTTGCCCGGTCTGCGGGCCTTCAATTCAAACCGGAAGGATCGCTGCTCTTTGGGAACAATACCTCCAAAGCTGATGGTAGCCACCTGCGGCTTTGCATTCGGGGCTATCTCAATGTCAAAAAGCAGGTAGCGCCGGTTCTCTACTTTATGAATGTCTTTTATCTTTATATCCGGTGAGGAGCAGCGTGCCGTCAGTTTTTCCACAGCAAGAATATATTTCGGGTCGGCTTCATGCACCAGTAATTGCACTTTATTCCATTTCATCTGCACCCACCAATGCGTGGGGTATACGTCCAGATGCTGCGCGCTGCCGGCGATCACAATCAGCAAAAGCCAGCTGAAAATAATTTTTTTCATTGTTTAAATCTTTGGCCGCTGCCGGTATGCTCACCAACAGCTTTTATTATACGCTTCCATTACCGGTGAAAACAGCCGGCGATAGCTAAAAGAATTATTCACTTCCTGCAACAGCGTTCCCGGCTGCTTTCTCCCGCACAAAGACCCAGCAAATGACTGCGGCCAGGATCATCAGACCGCCGCCCGCCTGAACAGCCAGCAACCGGTCGTTGTGCAGCATATTCCGCATCAGCCAGCCAAACCCAAGCGAGGCAATGATCTCAGGCAGCACGATGAAAAAATTAAAAATGCCCATATAAATGCCCACTTTATCCTTTGGCAATACACCACTCAGCATGGCATAGGGCATACTTAAAATACTTGCCCATGCAATGCCAACGCCGGTCATACACACATACAACAGGTGCTTATCCCTTACCCAGGCTACACTTATTAAACCCAGGGCTCCCGCCAGCAGACAAAGCGCATGTGTCGTCTTCCTTCCCAGCTTATCAGCTATGGATGGCAGCGCCAGGGCAAACAAAAACGTAACCACACTGTAATAGGAAAGCGTAAGACTGCCGAAATCCGCGCCGGCTGCGTATACAGGATCGCTGGCATCTTTTCCGCCAAAAACATTTACCGCTACAGCCGTTGTATAATAGAACCACATCAAAAATAAACCCGGCCAGGTAAAAAACTGCACCAGGGAAACGATCTTCATTTTTGGAGGCATATTTCCCAGAGCATGCATAATTTCTTTAAAGCCCCCTCCAAAGCCTTTGTGCGATTCCTTTACTTTTTCCCTGTAGCCCAGGTCCTGCGGGGGATATTCTTTTGAAGTGACTACGGTGTACAGCACAGAGCCCAGGAAAAAAAAAGCCCCGATGTAAAAAGACCATTGCACATTCTCCGGTATGGCGCCCTTTACGGCTGTGTTCTCAATATGAAACACATTGTTCATCAGCCAGGGCAATGCCGATGCAATGCTGCCTCCCAGGCCGATCATAAAGCTCTGCATAATAAAACCACGGTTCACCTGGCTGTCTGGCAGCTTATCGGTTACAAAAGCCCGGAACGGCTCCATAGATACATTGCCAAATACATCCAGCACCCACAGCAGGCCCGCAGCCATCCATAAGGCACTGCTGTGGGGCATTGCGATCAGTGCAATGGAACTGATCAACGCGCCCAGCATAAAATAAGGCCGGCGCCTGCCCCAGCGTGGATGCCAGGTCTTATCGCTCAGGTAACCGATCACCGGCTGTACCAGCAAACCGGTAAGCGGGGCGGCAAGGAACAGCAGGGGCACCTGGTCCGGATGAGCGCCCAGGTTTTCATAGATGCGCCCCATATTGGCACGCTGCAGATCCCATCCAAACTGGATCCCAAAGAACCCGACGCTCATATTAATGATTGCTGAAAGGGATAGTTTTGGCTTGGCATCGTTTACTGTTACTGACATGTCTGGCAAGTTTAAAAAGGCAAATTTAATATGTATTTAATACACATTAAAATTTATTTTGAAAAAAACTGGTCACAAAACCAGTTTACAGTTCCGGGGAAGCCCGTTATACTACAAACCCGTTAGGGATCACGGCACCTTTCTTTACCACAATGATCCCATCCTTTATTGTATACAGTTCATGATCCGCATTCTCAAGATGGTTTCCCCCGTTCAGCCGTACATCATCTCCTATCCGGCAGTTCTTGTCAATAATGCAATTGCGCAGGTAGCAGCGTTTTCCAATACCTATGGGAGGAACCCCTTTATTCTGATCGCGGTTTATATCTTCAATGGTCTCGTAATAGTCACTGCCCATTATGTAACAGCTTACCACAGTAGAGCCGTAGCCAATACGGGAACGGATGCCAATAACGCTGTGCTCGATCCGGGAAGCATTAATAATACAGCCGTCAGAAATCACCGTTTTTTCCAGTGTAGTGCCGCTGATCTTTGCAGGAGGCAGCATCCGCGGCCGGGTATAAACAGCTCTGGTATTGTCAAACAAATTGAACTCCGGGATATCTGAGGTCAGCTCCAGGTTGGCCTCAAAGAAAGAATAAATATTCCCGATATCTGTCCAGTATCCTTCGTATTGAAAACTGGCTACCTTATGATTACTGATAGAAGCCGGGATGATCTCCTTTCCGAAATCCGTGGCATCCGGATAGGTTTCCAGAAGCTGTTTCTTCAGCAATTCCCGGTTAAAAATATAAATGCCCATCGATGCCAGGTAATTGCGGTTCTTCTGCTGCATGGCAGGCCCTGTATCGCTTACCCAGTCTCCCAGCACATCCCTGGAAGGTTTTTCAATAAATGAGGTGATCATGTTATGCTCATCCGTTTTCAGGATCCCGAACTCCGGTGCCTCCCGGTCGCCAACAGGAATCGTAGCAATAGAAATCTCCGCGCCTGCTTCTTTATGGTTCAGCAGCATTTTGTTAAAGTCCATCTGGTAAAGCTGATCGCCGGACAATATGAGCACATATTCGCTGGGAAAGCCCGCCAGGTGCCGCAGGCTTTGGCGAACCGCGTCTGCTGTGCCCTGGAACCAGGTGGGGTTATCCGGTGTTTGCTCTGCGGCAAGGATATCCACAAAGGCATTACTGAAAATGCTGAAGTTATAGGTATTCTTTATATGCCGGTTTAAAGAGGCCGAATTGAATTGGGTGAGCACAAACATGCGATGGATGTCCGAATTTATACAGTTAGAGATGGGAATATCTACTAACCGGTATTTCCCGGCAATGGGCACTGCGGGTTTGGACCGGTTGCTTGTAAGCGGCGCTAATCTTGTACCGGCGCCTCCGCCCAGGATCATTGCAACAATTTCATTAGAGAAAGACATAAATGCTAGTTTAATTGATTATGCTGATGTTTAAAATCTAAAAAGGAATTCTCCGCCCTTATCAGGGAGCAGGAGTAAGCGATTCATAAAGCTGGAGATACTGTTTTGCAGACATATCCCATCCATGGTCAATGGTCATCATTTTTCCGCGCATATTGTTGTACAGATCGTGCTTGTTCTGATAAAGGTCTATTGCACGGCCAACAGAATAAGTAATATCGCCTACACTGGATTGTTCCATTTTTATACCAAAGCCGCCTTTATCACCATAATCAACAACCGTATCTTTCAGTCCGCCGATATTGCGTACCACGGGCACAGTGCCATATCTCAGGGCATATAGCTGGTTCAGCCCGCAGGGTTCTACCCTGCTTGGCATTAACAAGAAATCAGAACCGGCATACATCAGGTGGCTCAGCCCTTCATTGTAGCCGATATAGCTGTTGAAATAACCTTTAAACCGCTGGTTCATCTGATCCAGTTGTTCCTCAATCCATGGTTCTCCGGAACCCAGGATCAGAAAATTGGCTTTCCCCTGATGCTGGTAAACAGACTGGCTGATAGCATCCGGCAGAAGATCGGCGGCCTTCTCTCCCACCAGCCTGCCAATAAATGTGATCAGCGGCTTTTCTGGGTCTAACCCAAACTGCCCTGCAAGTTCCCGTTTGTTCTTGTCCTTCCCTTTTTCTACCAGTTCGTTATTATAATTTTTAACAATAAAGGAATCAGTTTCCGGGTTCCATACCTCAGTATCTATACCATTTATAATACCAATACATTTTCCTTTTTCATATTCAAAGAGGTCCTGCAGCCCGTTGGCGGAATGTTTTAGCTCATCCATATAACTGGGGCTTACGGTTGTAACCTTCCAGGCGCATTTAATTGCAGCGGCCATCGGGTTGATGGCATTGTTCCAGTCAAGCAGCCCCCAGTTCCAGGAATCATAAGCAGGTATATAATAATATTTATCCCACCCAAACTGCCCCTGGTACTGGCCGTTATGAACCGTAAAAACAGTGGGAATATTCCCTAACTGGTACCGGAAAGCATAAGCATGCCGCATCATAAAAGGGATCAGTCCGGTATGATGATCATGGCAATGCACTACGCCCGGCTTATGCTGCCAGTGGCTGAGCCAGTCACAAACCGCCAGTTGAAAGGATATGAAGCGCTCTGTATCATCGTCATAACCATAAATACGTTCACGGTCCAGTTTCCCGTTAATATCTATCAGGTAAAGATCAAAGCCCAGCTTATTGGTTTTTTCACGGATCACACTGTATTTGAACCAATCATTGCCCAACGCCTGCCCCCCTTCATGCACCAGTTCCCAGTCATTCTGGTATAAGAACTTTGTGCGGTACATCGGCATCACCACTTTGGCAATATGTCCCAATTCGTTCTGGTATTTGGGCAAAGCCCCCACCACATCTCCCAATCCGCCTGCCTTCGCCATCGGGTAGCATTCTGCAGATACATGAATTATTTCCATAGCTACTTTTTTCTTCCGTTACTAATGTAAGCATAATTTGTAAATGAATTAGGAATTAAGAATAAACAATTAAAAATTTTTATTTACCCGATATCTGTTTACATTTACCGCTAATATTTTTTTAAACGATTGACATGAATAATCAAACAACAAAATGGTCTCAGTTCGGAACATTGATCACTGTATTCTTCTTTTGGGGATTTGTTGCTGCGAGTAATGATATTTTAATTCCGGTATTTAAACATGCTTTTCAGCTTTCGCAAACCAAAAGTCAGTGGGTAACACTTGCATTTTATCTGCCTTATACGATCGGTGCCATTATTTATTTTCTTGTGTCTAAGACCATCGGAGGAGACCTCTTAAATAAAATAGGCTATAAGAATGGCATCTGCTACGGTTTGCTGATCTCCACCTTAGGTGCCCTGATCTTTTATCCGGCTGCAAACAATGCATCCTACGGGCTGATGTTAACCGCTTTGTTTGTTGTAGGACTTGGATTTTCCCTGCAGCAGATCGCAGCCAATCCGCTTGCAATTGTAATGGGCGACCCCAAATCAGGATCGCAACGTTTAAGTATGGCAGGCGGTATTAATAATTTCGGCACCACAATCGGACCGCTCATAGTTAGCTATGCTATTTTTGGCAGCGTAACCGGCGAGTCCGACAAGGCCAGTATAGACAGCGTAAAAATACCTTACCTGATACTGGGCGCCGCATTTCTGCTGGTGGCGCTGTTCTTCAGGTTTTCTTCCGTTCCCAATAAAATAGCTCCCGGGCAGACTGAAACTGCGGAAGAGGCTTTTGAATCAGAGGTAACACAAACAACCACTCCCCCCAACCTGTAAAAAGCGCAGACAGAAAGTCAGTTTTTGACTATCCCCAATTGATAATGGGAATGATTGCCATTTTCGTATATGTAGGCGTTGAAGTGGCAACCGCCAGTAATTTACCCAACTATCTGGAAAAAGATCTGGGCATTCAAACAAAGAATGTTGCGCCCTATATTTCACTTTACTGGGCCAGCCTTATGATGGGCCGCTGGACCGCCTCCATCGGCGCATTCAATTTAAAAGCCGGCGCCAAAAAGATACTCAGCTTTTTTATGCCCTACCTGGCCTTTACAGTATTCATCATCGTAAATAAAATTGCAGGGCATGATGTAACTCCGTTCTACTATTATCCGGTTATTATACTGGCCTTGATACTGGGCAATATTTTGAGCAGGGACAGCCCGGCAAGAATGCTCCTGATCTACGCATCTATGGGCATTATAGCCCTGTGCATCGGCATGTTGGCAACTGGTAGTTTAAGCGTATTTGCTTTTGTAAGCGTTGGGTTATTCTGCAGTACGTTATGGCCCTGCATCTTTACGCTGGGAATAGCAGGTTTGGGCAAACATACCAATGAGGGCAGCAGTTTGCTTGTAATGATGATTTTGGGGGGAGCCCTGCTTCCTGTACTACAGGGGAAAATAGCTGACGGTATCCTTGGCATAAAGCATAGTTATATTGTGGGTGTGTTGTGTTTTGCGTATCTTGCCTTCTATGCAATAAGAGCAAAAGCGCTGCTGAAAAAACAAGGTATCGACTATGATATAAAAACAACAGGTGGCGGACATTAATGTTATTATAAATGGATAATAAAATGGGCATTTTAGACTTGTCGAATGAACTGGCTATCGGCATTGATATCGGTGGCACCAATACCAAATATGGTATTGTGAACCACCGGGGCGAAATTCTGGATAAAGGGGACATTAAAACCGATGCGTACCCTTCCATTGAGGAGTTTATTGAAGGCTTGCATAATGCCATGATGCCGATTATTGAAAAGCATAGTTCAGTAGGCATAAAAGGAATAGGAATGGGCGCTCCCAACGGCAATTATTATACCGGCACTATAGAATATGCACCTAATCTTCCCTGGCGGGGAATTATTCCCATAGCAAAAATGGTTACCGAAAAATTTTCGATACCCTGTACTTTAACCAATGATGCCAATGCTGCGGCCATGGGTGAAATGATGTACGGAGCTGCCCGGGGCATGAAGGATTTTATTATGATCACTTTAGGTACCGGTGTGGGAAGCGGTATTGTTTCAAACGGGTTAATGATCTACGGGCACGATGGGTTTGCCGGTGAACTGGGGCACATCATTGTACGGCCAGGCGGCCGGAAACACTGGAGCACCGGCGCGCACGGCTCTCTGGAAGCCTATTGCTCCGCAACCGGCATTGCCATTACCGCTAAAAAACTGAGAGCGGAAAACATTCACTCTGCGCTGAATGAAATCTCTGAAGATAAGATCGACTCCCTGGCAGTATTTGAAGTAGCCGAAAAAGGAGATGAAACAGCTAAAGAGGTGTTCCGGTATACAGGGCAGATCCTGGGAGAGGCACTGGCTAACTTTATCATGTTCTCTTCTCCTGAAGCGATCATTCTTTTTGGCGGTGTTATAAAAGCAGGCGATTATATTATGAAACCCACGAAAGAACATATGGAGAAGAACCTGCTGCCCATTTTTCAGAATAAGGTAAAGCTGGTATTTAGTGAATTAAAAGAGGCCGACGCAGCCATACTGGGCGCAAGCGCTCTCGCCTGGGAAACCTAAGAAGGGCTGAGCATTGAGTTTTCAGCACCGGAAAGAGCGCCTCTTGCATCCGGGATCAGGATGAGCCACCAACTATGGGCTGCAATCCAGTCCTCCGGTTTCAGTAATTAATGATCAGTGTTCAGCCTTTCATCATCGGAAATCAATAAACCAGGATCAGGAACATCGGGCATCCGGTATCCGCCGGCACCAGTCTCCCTTATCCATGAACTATGAACCATCAATCATGAGTGATTGGGTGGAACAGGCCGGGGATCGGGTTTCAGCGTTCCTTCCTTCCGTACATCCTGCCTGCTGCCTGCTCTCTTTTTTTACAGCACTCCGGGCACTGTAAAAAAAGGGCCTCCGCTAAAAATAACGGGGGCCCTGTTGTAACTACCAAACCAAACTACTATCTTAGGGAGGAATCATCAATGCATGTTTCCATAACGATCATAACCTCTTCTGTTACCATAACGATTATTATAGCGGGAGGTTGATTCCCATTTTCTGAAAATAGCATCCACGATCCTGTCAATTTCCTGGCTGGAGATCCTCCGGCTGTTCACTTCATCCGTTGCCCATCCCTGCATGATCGTTTCATCGGTGTTGGCATCCACCATTGTTATTGTAATGGTGCCTTCCTTGGTGGGAACACTGTAATTATCATACCCCATAAACATAGAGGGATAATAAACATTGTAAAAACGCCCGCGGTAAGGGTTATAGAAGGTTCTGAAACCGCCCCAGCCATAAACAGGGTCCGACACTACACGGCGTCCCCGCTGTACCAGCACATCATAACTCAGCAGCACATCCGGGTTATTATTCACCTGCCTCCATCCCTGGGTCTGCTCCAGACGCAGGGATATAGCTTTCTTAACCTGGTCTTCCATCATAGACCCCCTGCCCCGGCGATCTTTTGGCTGTGCCCAGGCAAAAGTCTGATACCTGCTGAAATTTGCATTTTGGGTCGTTTCCACATGTGCAGCCGGTCCACAACCTGCCAGCACTACCAATGCAATAACAGATAATCCTAAAAATTTAATGAAATAGTTTTTCATTTTTATTCGATTTTTCTACTAATAAGACGGCGGAACCCGTCAATTAATGACTGCCAGGTTGCAAATTATTTGTGAAAAAAACATAGTTCAAGGGTTAAACTTGTTTAATTTTACATTCAGCTGCATTTAAAAATTAAATAGTTCATTTACAATGAAAAACCTTTTATTGCTTGTGGGACTGCTTTTTTCTTCCTGCAGTTTTGCACAATCCAACCTCATCATTACGCCCGAACACCCTCAGTCCGGAGATGAAATAAAGTTTACTTATCTGCCGGGAGGCGACCTGGAAGGAAACGATAAAGCCCCTGCTGCTTATATTATGAAGATGGGCTCAAAAGGCTATGAGTTGCAGGATGTGTCTTTAAAAAAAGAACAGGATCGTTTTACCGGCATTGTGGCCACAGACACTTCAGTAAGGCTGGTTGCGTTTGGTTTTGCAATTGATGATAAAATGGATAATAATTCTGACAGCGGATACCTGGTGCCGGTGTACAGGGGAAACAGTGTGCTGCCCGGAACCTACGCCGCAATGGCTGCTTTTTATAATGGTTTGGGAGAAGATCGGTTCGGGGTAAAGGCAGACCGGCAGGCAGCACTTGCATATTATAAAAAGGAAATGGCCGGCTATCCTGGTCAAAAAGATCAGGTAGTGATCAGCTATCTTCAAACATTGCTCCGTACAGATAAAGAAAAAGGCACAACAGCCGTACAGTCTGAAATAGAGCAAACAATGAAAAACGGATTAAAAACAGCGGCTGATTACTCAAAGGTAACCACGCTTTATGCCCTGCTGCGCCTGCCACAGCAGCAAAGCTTTTTTACGCATCTGAAAAAAGAACGGTTCCCGAACGAGAAGCTGACCCTGCGGGAATATTATGAAAAATTCAATACGGCTACAGACCCGGCGCAGAAAGAAGCAGTGATAGCAGCAGTAACCCAAGCCGCCGCCACTGACAAAGATCCTTCATCCTATAACAATTTTATTGGTATGCTGCAATCACGGTTGCTAAACGTTTATGCCGAAAAAAAGGACTGGGAGCATTTTAAGGAATATGCCGCGCAAATAAAAGACCCGGCCGCAAAAATGGCAGCCTTTAATAGTGCTGCATGGAAAATGCAGGAAGACAGCATCAACCTGCCCTTTGCAGCAGCGTTATCCAAACAGACCGTGGAGTATGCAAAAACAGAAATAACGCACCCCTCCGGCCCCAAACCCAAAATGCTGCTGAATAAAGACTGGCTGGAACAAAGACGGAATAGCCTGGCCACTTATGCAGATACATATGGCATGGTACTTTACAGATCAGGAAAATACAGAGAAGGACTTTCCTATTCAAAAGAAGCGGCTATAACAATCGGCAAAGGACAGAATACAGATGAGAACAGCACTTACGCGTTACTGGCTGAAAAAGCACTTTCTCCAAAGCAATACAGGCCCCAGCTGGAGCAGTTTGTAAAAGACGGTAAAGCCAATGCCGTGATCAAAGAAGTATTGAAAAGGACCTATCTGAAAGAAAATAAACCGGATGCCGGCTATGACCGGTATATGACTGCACTGGAACAGGGAGCCCGTCTGAAAATGATTGAAAAACTGAAAAAGGAAAAACGGAATGACGCCACTCCAAAATTTGCATTGAATGATTTATCCGGCAACCTGGTGAATATCGAAGATCTGAAAGGGAAAATTGTTATTGTGGATTTCTGGGCTACCTGGTGCGGCCCCTGCAAGGCGTCTTTCCCTTCCATGAACAAAATGGTGCATAAATACAAAGATAACCCGGATATAAAATTCCTGTTTGTTGATACCTGGGAGAATGTGGAAGACAAACAGAAAAATGCTGCGGATTTTATTGCCCAGACAAAATATGATTTCCATGTATTGCTGGACAACGACAGTAAGGTGGTGGGCCTGTTCAACGTACCGGGCATTCCTACAAAATTTGTCATCGGTAAAGATGGCAATATCAAATTCAAAGCCGTGGGTTTTGACGGAGATCAGGCGCTGGAACAGGAATTAGAGGCGATGATTGAATTAGCCGATTAATTTAGTTTGCTTATTTTTGCTTCAAACAAACAACAAGTACAATGAGTACAGAAAACACCAACCAGAGTTCCGTTGTTGAAAGGCGCAACTTTCTGGGCCTGATTATCCTGGGCATCTGCATTCTTGCAAGCAGTTTCCTGATAGCTGGAGCTTATAAATATAAATTCAAGTCAAGGCAAACCATTCGTGTTACCGGCAGCGCAGAAAAAGATTTTACAAGTGATCTGATTGCCTGGAATGGCAGCTATAACCGGACAAATTTTGACTTAAAGGCAGCCTATGCACAGTTAAAGCAGGATGAAACCAATGTTCGTAATT
The DNA here is from genome assembly GCF_001654455.1 of Niabella ginsenosidivorans. NCBI lineage: Bacteria > Pseudomonadati > Bacteroidota > Chitinophagia > Chitinophagales > Chitinophagaceae > Niabella > Niabella ginsenosidivorans. Next base: position 1,105,392 of record NZ_CP015772.1, on the reverse strand, counting down.
ACTTAACCAAAAAAGGCATTGCTCCCGGCCAGATTATATTTTCTTCCATTAAGATCGACAAGATCTTTAAGTCGAATTACAACGAAGAAACAAAGTCTACCACTTCAGAGTTCCAGGGCTATAACCTGACCCAAAATGTAAAAGTGGAATCTAACGACATTGTAAAGGTGGAATCCCTGTCGAGAGAGATCACCGAGCTCATTGAAACAGGAATAGAGCTCAATTCACCCGAACCGCTCTATTTTTATACAAAGCTTGCTGATCTGAAGCTGGATCTTCTGGCAAAAGCGGCTGAAGATGCACGGAAAAGGGCAGAGACCATTGCCAAAAACACAGGCGGCTCACTGGGAAAAGTCATAAAAGCCAATATGGGCATCTTTCAGATCACCGGCAAGAACAGCAATGAAGACTTCAGCTATGGCGGGGCCTTTAATACCTCTTCAAAAAATAAAACCGCCAGCATTACGGTAAACCTGGAATGCGAGGTAAAATAGGAGGTCCTGCGCAAACCGGAGGAAACTGAACCAGTGTATTTATTCTATTCTTGTATGCCTCAGCTCCAGCAGGTTCAGCCCATTGGGATGAAAGTTTTTCACATTCGGCTGCACCAGTTGAATGACATTATCATACCATAAAGGCACAACCGGTGCGTCATTGATGGCAATCTGATCCGCCTTGCGGTACAAAATATAACGCAGGGAATCGTTAGGCTCTTCCATTGCCTGCTCAAACACGGCATCAAAGTCGGCATTCTTATAGCGGGTATAGTTGGGTGGGGCAGGGTTCTTTGAGTAAAACACGGACAAATAGTTTTCTGCATCCGGGTAATCTGCGATCCATCCGCCCCGGAAGAAAACCGCCCGGGAGCTGGCCGTCATTTCAAATAACAGCGCTTTCTGTACCACTTCCACCTGCACTTTGATCCCGATCTCCTCCAACTGCTTTGCTATAAAATTGGCAAAATCCGCATAGATAGAGATCGTGAGCAACCGGATGGGGGGCAGACCGCTGCCGCCGGGAAAACCGGCTTCTTTCAGCAGGCGAAGGGCTCTTGCAGGGTCATAATGATAGCCCTTTACAATAGAGTCATTAAAGGAAGGCAGTCCCATTGGAACAAAACCCGATTCCGCCGGTGTACCCAGTGAATTGCGCAGGTACAGGATCATCTTCTTCCGGTCAAACCCGTAATTGATCGCCTGCCGTACTTTTTTATAGCGCAATGGCGAGTGCTTTACAATATCCAGCGATGTATCTACCAGTATGCCCAGGTATTCAATATTCAGATATGGGTGCGTTTGCAGTACAATTTTTCCCTGCCATTCCTTTCGCAGCGTTCCTTTTTTGGTAAGCACTTCATCTTTAAAGCTGGGATCCAGCTCATTGATATAGTCCAGGCTTTTTTGCCGGAACAACAGGAACTCCGTGGCGCGGCTATCTTTAAAACTCACTTTTATTCCATCCAGGTAAGGCAGCCGGTTACCTGCGCTGTCCTTTTCAAAATAATGCGGGTTCTTTTTAAAGACCAGTCCCTGCCCTTCTTCCCATGCCACGAATTGAAAAGGCCCTGTGCCTACAGGATGGCTTCTGAAATCCACCCCGAACCGCTCCACTGCTTCCGGCGCTACCACAGAACAGTACTGCATGGAAAGAATCCCCAGTATAGGCTGGTAAGGCCGTACCAGCCTTAACTGAAATACAGAATCATTCAACGCTGTAAAAGGATGCACAGAATCTGCCTTCCCGTTAAAGATCCATGCACCGGGGCTGGCAACTTTCGGATCAATGATACGGTTAAAGCTGTACACAACATCTGCAGCCACCATTCTCCTGCCTTTACCGCCAGGAAAAACAGGGTCATCATGAAAAAAAACATCGTTCCTTAAATAAAAGGTGTAAGTGCGTTTGTCATCGGAAATATCCCAGTGAGTGGCCAGCGAAGGTTTTAGGGTAAGACTGTCGCCTATTTCCACCAGCGTATTGAACAGTTGGTGAGCCGGCCACATGGTAGAGAGGTTTTTAGCAAATGCAGGATCCAGCGACGCGATGCCCGCGAATTCATTATACCTGAAAATTTTTCTTCCATTATCTGCGTTATCTTTACAGCCGGTAAAAGAAATGCAAAAAAACCACAAAATAACAATACGGTACCTGTATATAAATGTCTCTTTCGCCATGAACGTTTAAATTTACAATTCAAACCCTTTCCGGAATGATTTTTTTTAAAAATAGTATCAGAATATTTTTTTTCCTATGTATAACCAGTATTACGGCACCTGCACAGGTGCTGCATCATAATGACACGTTTACCCGGCAGGATACTTTAGCAGGCAGTAATGGCAGTGGAAGAAACTGGTGGAATGTGCTCCACTATGACATTCATATAAAGGTAGACATTAACAATCAATCGGTCACAGGCTTCAATGATATTACTTACGCCATTGTAAAGAAGTCTGAAGAACCGATGCAGATCGACCTGCAGGAGCCAATGCAGATTGAAAAGGCAGAAGATGCCGATACGCATAAATCCATTTCTTTTGAACGGGAGGGAAATGTATACTGGCTGCACACTACAGGCTTTGCCACAAATGACCAGCCCAAAAAAATACGCATCTATTTTAGCGGCAAACCGCGCGTGGCGGTAAAGCCTCCATGGGACGGAGGCTGGATCTGGACAAAAGATTCCCTGGGCCGCCCCTGGGTAAGCTCTGCTGTACAGGGATTAGGTGCCAGCAACTGGCTGCCCTGCAAAGATTACCAGGGAGATGAGCCTGATAAAGGAATGAACTTTACCATTACCGTACCTAACGATCTGACCGCGGTAAGCAATGGCCGGCTCACGTCAAAAACCAGTAACCGGGATGGTACCACTGCCTGGAAATGGACGGTAACGCAGCCTGTCAATACGTATTTAATTACCCCGTACATCGGCCATTATGTAAACTTCAACGATACCATCCGGGGTGAAAAAGGCAGACTGGACATCGGTTACTGGGTGCTGGATTATAACCTCGAAAGAGCAAAAAAACATTTTCCGGAAGCGGTCCGGCCAATGCTGCATTGTTTTGAATACTGGTTCGGCCCCTATCCGTTTTATGAAGACAGCTATAAGTTAGTGGATGCCCCGTACCTCGGCATGGAGCATCAGAGCGCTGTAGCTTATGGCAACCATTATCAGAACGGGTATCTCGGTCGCGATCTTAGTGGCACAGGCTGGGGATTAAAATGGGATTTTATTATTGTGCATGAAAGCGGGCATGAATGGTTTGCAAACAACATCACCTCAAAAGATATTGCTGACATGTGGATCCATGAAAGCTTTACCAACTACAGCGAAGCCCTGTTTACTGAATGCCGGTACGGGAAAAAAGCCGGTTCTGAATACGTGATCGGAACAAGAAAACTGATCCGGAATGACATTCCTGTTATTGGTCCTTACGGGGTTAATAAAGAAGGAAGTGGCGATATGTATTATAAAGGAGGCAATATGCTGAATACAATCCGGTATATAATCAATGATGATGCGCGTTTCAGAAAAATCTTACAGGGCTTAAACAAAACCTTTTATCATAAAACAGTTACCAGCCGGGAAGTGGAAGACTATATGATCCGCCAGTCCGGCCGGCCCCTGCAGAAGGTGTTTGATCAATACCTCAGAACCACCCAGATACCGGTTCTAAGTTATTCTGTAAAAGGAGGCACCGTAAATTATAAATGGACCAATTGTGTTACCGGCTTTAACATGCCGGTTCAGCTGGAGAATGGCCGGTGGCTAAACCCTGCAGAAAAAATTCAGCAGGCACCTTCCGGTATTCTTAAAGAAGGAGCGCTGGTACTAAACCCTAATTTTTTTGTAACCGTGGAAAAGACCGTTAACTAAGCAGCATGAGCGCACAGATCCGGCGGCATAGCATCATTTCATCAGCAGTTATCTATATCGGGTTTGCTATCGGGGCTCTCAATACCTACCTGTTTACAAAGGAAGGGCTATTTACCGCAGAGGAATACGGGCTCACCACTTTCTTCATGAACACGGCCACATTGATCGTGTCGTTTGCCACCCTGGCCATGCCCTCCTATATTTACAAATTCTTTCATTATTACAATGACCACCTGGAACCCAGAAAAAATGACATGATCGCCTGGGCATTGCTTACGGGCATTGTAACATTTGCGATCATTTTTGTTCTGGGGATTCTTTTTAAGGACCTGTTTGCACGTAAGTTCAATGCAGAGTCGCCGCTGGCGGTCTATTATTATTACTGGATGTATCCGTTATCCTTTGGGATGACAATCTACAATATACTGGAAGGATATGCCTGGAACCTGAATAAATCTGTGCTTACCAATTTTTTAAAAGAGGTGCAGCTCCGGCTTTTTGTAACCCTGTTAATTGTATTGTTCTTTATAAAGCTGATCCCCGATTTTGATGTTTTCATAAAGCTGTATTCCCTGGCATACCCGGCTATTGCCCTTATATTGCTGATATACCTCATTGCCACAAAGAAAATACATCTTACGTTTCATATAAGCAAGGTAACCAGGCGCTTTTTTAAGCAGATCACCCGCTTTGTACTTTTTGTCTATTCCGGGTTACTGATCTTCAATATTGCACAGGTTTTCGATACGCTGGTCATTGCATCCTTAGCAAAGGATGGACTGAAAAGTGTGGGCATCTTCACGCTGGCGCAATTCCTTACAAGCATCATCCAGGCCCCGCAAAGAAGTATTATAGCCGCTTCTATTCCGTTCATTTCAAAAGCATGGAAAGACAAGAAGCTGCAACAGATCCAGCGTATTTATGAACGGTCTTCCATCAACCAGCTGATCTTTGCCTGCCTGCTGTTTATCTTAATTGCATTGAATTATACAGAAGGCGTGCTTACCTTTCATTTAAAAGAAGATTTTCTGGCAGGATTCTATCCCTTTATTTTACTGGGGCTTACAAGGATTGTAGATATGGGCACAGGTGTTAACTCACAGATCATCGGCACTTCTACCTACTGGAAATTTGAGCTGGTCAGCGGAGCCATTCTCCTGGCTATTATACTCCCTTTAAACTACCTGTTAACAAAGCAATACGGCATCCTCGGGCCATCAATAGCCAACCTCATATCCATTACCGTTTATAATGTTATCCGCATTATTTTCCTGTGGAGGAAATTCCGGCTGTTCCCTTTCACCAAAAAATCATTTTACACGGTGCTGCTAAGCGGCACGGTTTATTTTTTGGGATGGTTTTTATTTAAGAGCATCCATGGCTTTCCGGGGCTGTTTGCAAGAAGTATTTTTGTCTTAGTGCTTTTTATAGGGGGTGTTCACTTCCTGAACCTGACACCGGATCTGCAGCCGGTACTGCAATCCTTATTAAAACGGTTTAAAAGAGAATCGGGAACCGGGCGTTGAGCCTTGGAATTTGCGGATCCCTGTTACTGTAAATTGAGCCGGATCACGGATCCTCTATTATATACCCTGTTGCATGCTATACCCCACCCGTAAATCGGGCAAAACATCGTATATTTAAAGGATGATCACTACAAATGAAATAATGATCCGTTTATTACTGGCAGCCTTATGTGGCGGGGTGATCGGCCTGGAACGCGAGCGCAAGAACTGGGCCGCCGGCCTCAGAACGCATATGATGGTTTGTTTGGGCGCGTCCCTTACGATGATCGTTTCGGCATTCGGCTTCGCAGATATCGTTGGCACCAATGGGGTAACGCTGGATCCGTCGCGGGTGGCAGCACAGGTCATCAGCGGCATTGGGTTTATAGGTGCGGGCACTATTTTATTTTTAAAGGAGGGCGTCATAAAAGGGCTGACTACTGCTGCCGGTCTGTGGACAGTTGCCGCCATTGGCCTGGCCATTGGAGGAGGCATGTATTATGCCGCAGGCACCGCCACTTTTTTAGCGTTGATTATACTATGGATGCTGAAACCCGTTGAAATAAAACTTACAGAACGCTTTGCCCAGCTGGGATTAAAGATCACGATAGCGAACCGTGAAAAATCGATCGACATTCTGAACCGGATCTTTTGTCAGCCGGACCTGGAAATCAGCAATTTTTCTGTTATCGAAAAAGAAAATGATATCATCATTTCCTTTCGTTTTAACAACCACAAGAAAAACCTGGTACTGGATATGATTGACCAGTTTAAAACGGATAAGGACATTAAGTCCATTGTATGGAATAAGTGAGAAGTTAGTTGTGAGTTGTTTGTTTTAAGCCCCCTGTGTTTGCGGAAAGTACCAAAAGAAAAGACCCACGTCATTGAATATTCCCGCAGATGCGCTGGTCATAGTAGTTCTCTGCATTTGTCTGCGCTGTCAGCGGGACGTAACATGAAGATTGTGTTTTTACGGGTAACTTTTGCCCTGATTAAAATGTCACTTCCGTATTCGACCACACTTTTGCTAAAAGAATATAGCATACATATATGAAACCTCCAGCTTCATAGCAGGCGGGTTCAAATAAGGGCCTTTATTTTTCCGGCACCTTATGAAAGGTGATCGCCACCCGGTTCAGCATGTTCATATGCGCAATTGCAAGGCTCAGGTCCACCAGGTTTTTATCATCAAAGCAACGCTTTGCCTCCTCATATACGGCATCGCTTACTTCCTGCCCGGGCAGTACCGTCATTTCCTCTGCCAGGGCCAGCGCAGCCCGCTCCGCTTCCGTAAAAAAAGGCATGTGCTTCCAGTTGGATACAGCGTTCAGCTTACGGCCATCGATTCCCGCCTGCACTGCATCTTTCCAATGCAGATCCACGCAATAGGGGCACCCGTTAATCTGGGAAACCTTTAAATAGACCATATGCAGTAAGCCTGCAGGCAGGTTGCTGTTCTTTAAATAACCATACATACCCAGTAAGGCTTTGTACCCCTCCGGAGCCACTTTACTATACTCAAGACGCATAAATTACCTTTTAATGATCACCGGATGCGAATTTATTCATTTCCTGAGAAAAAGCACGACTAACTGTTCTTATTAAATGCGCTTCCGGAAGAGCAGGCCGCCCATTTCCTGAGCCGGGTATTTATCTTCTTTCCTGATCCGGTATCCGGAAATCTGAAATCTCCACCTATCTTTGCGCCATGCAAAAAATAGGAATTCTGGGCGGCGGGCAATTGGGCAGGATGTTGCTGCAGGCAGCAGCGAATTACCCGGTAGAAACATATGTTTTAGAAAATGACGAACAGGCCCCTGCAGCGCACCTTTGCCATCATTTTACAAAAGGCGACATTAAAGATTACGATGCGGTGTATAACTTTGGCAGGCGCCTTGATGCCCTTACCATTGAGATTGAAAACGTAAATGTAGATGCATTGGAAGCCCTGGAAAAAGAAGGTATCACTGTAATTCCCAGGCCGGCTGTACTGAGAACCATCCGCAATAAAGCCCTGCAGAAAAATTATTATACAACGCACCAGATCCCTACTTCCGAATACATCCTTACCCATAATATACAGGAGCTTTCTGAGCAAACCCATTTCTTTCCTGCCGTGCACAAAATTGCAGAAGGAGGTTATGACGGCCGGGGTGTACAGATCATCGAAACCGAAAAAGACCTGTCAAAAGGTTTTGACACATTATCTGTCCTGGAAAAAATGGTAAACGTGGAAAAAGAGATCGCACTGATGATCGCCATCAGCCAGACAGGTGAAATTGCCATCTATCCTCCCGTTCAGATGGTTTTTGACAAAGCCCTGAACCTGCTCGACTTTCAATTGTGCCCTGCAGAGCTGCCGGAAAGGACCTACTGGAAGGCAGAGGCCATTGCGCTTGCCACCGTAAAAAACTTCAACTCCCCGGGGATCTTTGCCGTGGAACTGTTTGTAACGCCTGACGGGGATGTGCTGGTTAATGAAACCGCTCCCCGGGTGCACAACAGCGGGCACCATACCATTGAAGCGCATTACAGTTCCCAGTTCGACATGGTATGGCGCATTCTGCTGAATTACCCCCTGGGCTCCACGGAAGCCATCATGCCCTCCGTTATGCTCAATATCCTGGGCAGCGAAGGCCATTCCGGACCGGCCTGTTATGAAGGTCTGAACGAAATGCTGAAAATAGAAAATGCGTTTTTTCACCTGTATGGTAAAAAACAGACTAAGCCCGGACGCAAAATGGGGCATGTAACCGTCATCAGCCAGGAGCGGGCAGACCTGCTGTACAAAGCCAACAAAATAAAACACGGCCTCTCAGTCATTACAAAAGCGGACGGCCGTTCCGGGTAATAGCTTCCAACAATGAAATACTCATTTTTCATATTGGTTATTTTATTCACTTCCTGCGAAACCATCTCAAGAATAAAAAAACAGGACATAAATCCTATTACTAACGAATTTGCTGGCACCTATGATAATAAACCTTATTTCATAAGGGCTAAATATGGCGTTACCAACTCAGATTCTTCCATAACTGCTGTCAAGCTTTTTGACACATCAAAAACAAGAAGGGCAGACTTAGATCATATCCGGATTAATTTTAACACAAAAGGCTGGTTAAACTTATCTTATAAAGACACTTCGGTTTTTCAACCCCTCTTGCTAAACGGAAGATTTTCAAGGCAGGGATATTATGAGATCTATTTTAATAAAAAGAAAATTGAGATACCTCCTGTTGTGCATTTTCTTTTCAGCACGCATAATATAAACAGGTTAAGGATCTACCAGACCAAAAACAAAGACCTGGTTATTTGCGAATATGATTTTGTAAGTGGCAACCTCTTATTTGCGGGTGGTGAGGGGCCGGATAAGAAACAATTTTTCTTTCACAGGGCAGGAATGCAATAATTCATCAAAAGAAGCACCGTAATACGCCGAAAAATCCCCCCCATCCCTTCAGCCGGATATACATACTGATCCGTTTATCAGCTCTTTATTGCTGATCTTCTCTTTTACCGGGAAAACACAATTGCCGACCGCCAGTAGGCTCCTGTAACCTTATATAAAATTTATCGGCAACAGTTTTGCTACGCCATCAAAAAAACGGATATTTACTTTGATCCTTGTCTCAAGGAGCTATCTGCAATCTTTATACAAAACAAAAAAATTTGACTTGAGAAGAGAACTGACGCCTTTATTCTTCCTGTTGCTTGGAATAGGTATGCCTGCCTGTAAGGAAAAGAAGAAAACGACGCCAATCAGCCCTAAAAGAGGAGCGGCAAAAGTAGATGCCTATATTATAAAGCCGGAAGCTTATACGGAAGTGATTGAAGTGCCCGGTTCCGTGATAGCCAACGAAGTTACCGAAATTCACCCGGAAGTTTCAGGCCGTGTAGTATACCTCAATATCCGGGAAGGGCAGTACGTATCCAAAGGCACAGTACTGGCCAGGATCTATGACGGCGACCTCCAGGCGCAACTGAAGAAGCTGGAAGCCCAGCTGAAAATAGCTGAAGTGAATGAAAACCGCGCAAAACAGCTGGTAGACATCCAGGGCATCAGCAAGCAGGATTATGATAACAGCCTGCTGACCGTAAAAAATATAGAGGCAGATATCGCTCTTATAAAAACCGAGATCTCGCGCACCGTAGTACGTGCACCCTTTAATGGCAGGCTGGGCCTGAAAGCCATCAGTCCGGGCGCTTATGTTACGCCCGCCACGATCATTGCCACTATTAACCAGGTAAGCACATTAAAGGTAGATTTTACAGTACCTGAAAAATATACAGGCAAAATTGCTGTCGGCCAGATGGTGGATTTTACGGTTGAGGGAAACCGGAATAAATATTTTGCCAGAGTAATGGCCACCGAATCCAATGTAGCAGTCACCAACAGGAGCTTAACCGTAAGGGCAACGGTTACAGGCAATACCAGCGGGCTCATCCCCGGCACCTTTGCAAAAGTAAAGATCGGTTTTGCCCCCAATACCAGCGCCATTTTTGTACCAACACAGTCTGTAGTGCCCACAGCAAGGGGAAAGCAGGTCATACTGGTCAGCAACGGTTCTGCGCTTTTTTCAGACGTGGAAACCGGCATAAGAGATTCTTCAAGGGTAGAGATCACAAAGGGCCTGAAAAAAGGCGACACGATACTGGTTACAGGCGTAATGGCAACAAAACCTGATTCAAAAGTAAATATAGACAAAATAATAAACTGATAATTAAAAATATATTAATTATCATAACAAATAAAAATGAACATTTCAGAGCTAAGTTTAAGAAGACCGGTTTTAGCCATTGTAATGAACATCGCCATCATTGTATTTGGTTTTATCGGTTTTAAATTCTTAGGAATACGCGATTATCCTGCCATTGATCCGCCCAATATCAGTGTACGGACCAGCTACCCCGGTTCCAATGCAGATATTATAGAAAGCCAGATTACCGAACCATTGGAGGAAGCGATTAATGGTATTGCAGGCATCCGTAATATAACCTCAAGCAGTAGTAATGGTAGCAGTAGTATAAATGTTGAGTTTGAATTAGGTACAGACCTGGAAGCAGCAGCGAATGATGTCCGGGACAAAACATCTTCTGCCATGCGTTCCCTTCCGCCTGACCTGGAGGCGCCTCCCGTGGTTTCCAAAGCAGATGCCAGCGCAGATGCCATCTTATCCATGACGGTACAGAGCGATAGCCGGAATCAGATGGAACTGACCGAATACGCCAACAATAACCTGGTAGAGCGGTTGCAGACCATTCCGGGCGTAAGCGGTATACAGATCTGGGGGGAGAAACGGTTTGCCATGCGCATCTGGCTGGACCCAAATAAAATGACGGCATATAATGTTACCCCCGCTGATGTTCAGCTGGCAGTACAAAGAGAAAACGTGGAGCTGCCAAGCGGAAAGATCAGGGGAAACAGCACTGAACTGGTAGTACGCACTTTTGGAAGGCTCAATACCGAAGATGAATTTGAGAACCTCATTGTTACTAATGTGAATGGTTCAGACATCCGCCTGAAAGACATTGCAAAAGTAACCCTGGGTATGGAAAATGAGGAAACCGCCTTAAAGGAAAGCGCTATCCCCATGATTGCTTTGGCCGTTGTTCCACAGCCTGGCGCCAACTACGTTTCCATATCAGACGAGTTCTATAAACGGATGGAATCCATAAAAAAAGATGTGCCTAATGATATTAAATTAAACATAGCACTTGACCAAACCGTTTATATCAAAAACTCCATTAGCGAGGTAGAGGAAACACTTTTCATTGCTATTGGTCTGGTGATCATCATTGTATACCTGTTCTTCCGGGACACTTTAATGGCCATTCGTCCGTTGATCGATATTCCTGTTTCCCTCATCGGCGCCTTTTTTATTATGTACCTCCTGGGCTATACCATAAATGTGCTTTCCCTCCTGGCCATAGTGCTGGCCACCGGTCTGGTTGTGGACGACGGAATAGTGGTTACCGAGAACATTTATAAAAAAATGGAGCAGGGCATGAACAAACGAAAGGCGGCCCTGGAAGGTTCCAAAGAGATCTATTTTGCCGTTATTGCCACCTCTATTACCCTGGCAGTCGTATTTATACCCATCATCTTTCTCCAGGGGTTCGTGGGAAGCCTTTTCCGGGAGTTTGGTATGGTGGTTGCCGGGGCCGTTCTTATTTCTGCGTTTGTATCGCTTACGCTTACCCCGGTACTGAATGTGCTGATGGCAAAAAAGGACATCCACAAGCACTCCTGGTTCTATACCAAAACCGAACCTTTTTTCAGGGCTATGGAAAACGGGTATGAAAAAAGCCTGAAGCGTTTTATGAAAGTAAGATGGCTGGCCTGGGTAGCTGTGCTGGCCTGCGGCGCCATCATTTACTTCATTGGGAAAAATATACAGTCGGAGCTGGCACCCATGGAAGATAAAAGCCAGTTCCGCCTGAACCTTACAGCTCCGGAAGGCACTTCTTTTGATGCGATGGACCGCTTTGTAAATAAAGTGTCTACGCTGGTCATGGACTCAGTTCCGGAAAACCAGATCGTTCTTTCTATAACAGCTCCCGGTTTTAGCGGTACCGGTAATGTGAATGCCGGAACGGTACGGGTACGCCTGGTACCTCCTTCAGAAAGGGAACGGTCTCAAAAAGAAATCGTGGAAATGGTAAACAGGAATGTATCCAGATTTACGGAAGGGCGCGTCTTTGCCATACAGGATCAGACCATACAGGTGAACCGCCGCGGTGGGCAGGACATACAGTTTGTGCTGCAAAATAATAATTTTGATACCCTGGGCGCCATCTTGCCCCGGTTCCTGGAAGAAGCAGGCAAAAGCAAGGTATTGCAGCAGGTAGATGCCGATCTGAAATTCAATAAACCTGAATTACGCATTCATATAGACCGGCTCAAAGCTGCCCAGATGGGTATTTCCGTAAACGATATTTCCGAAGCGTTGCAGATCGCCTACAGCAACCGCCGGATTGGTTATTTTACCCGTAACGGCAAACAATACCAGGTAATGGCACAGGTGGATCTGATCAATCGGGATGACCCGGATGATGTTAAAAAGATCTTTGTAAAGAACAGCCAGGGTCAAATGGTCAGCCTGGATAATGTGACCACGGCGGTTGAATCTACCACTCCCCCCACCATCTATCACTTTAACCGGTATAAATCCGCAACCATATCCGCCGGGCTGCAACCCGGTTATACGGTGGGCGATGGCATTAAGGAAATGAACCGCATTGCTGACCAACTGCTGGACGAAAGCTTTTCCACCTCATTAAGCGGTTCTTCACGGGATTTTGCAGAAAGCAGCGGTAACAGCAGCTTTGCCTTTTTGCTGGCGCTGGGCCTGATCTTTTTAATTCTGGCGGCCCAGTTTGAAAGCTTTGTAGATCCGTTCATCATTATGATCACGGTTCCGCTGGCCATTGCGGGGGCCCTGCTTTCCCTGTGGATCTTTAACCAGACGCTGAACATTTTTTCCCAGATCGGTATGATCATGCTGATTGGCCTGGTTACCAAAAACGGGATCCTGATCGTTGAATTTGCCAACCAGAGCCGGAAAAAGAATATGAATAAAATGGATGCCGTGGTCTTTGCTGCCGGTCAGCGTTTACGCCCTATTTTAATGACCAGCATGGCCATGGCACTGGGCGCTTTACCCATTGCACTTTCGCTGGGTGCCGCAGCAACCAGCCGCATTCCGCTGGGGATTGTAATTGTAGGCGGTATCATCTTCTCCCTGGTGCTCACGCTTTATGTAATTCCGGCAGTGTACAGCTATATGTCCGCCAATAAAAAAAATAAAGAATTTGATGAAATGCTTCAGCTGGAAGAAGCAACAAAATCACAACCTCATCTGAACAATGAAGAAGAAGCTTCTTAAATGTTTTTTTACGGTCTTTTGCATTTTGGCATTCTCTGTCAACTGCATACATGCGCAGCGTTTGCTGACGCTTGAGGAAGCAATTGCTACTGCGCTGATGAACAATTATCAGATCCAGCTTTCCCGGAATGATTCACTGATCGCAGCTATTGATTACAGCTACAGGAATATGGCCTTTCTGCCAACGGTAAATGCCGGTGCCGGCTATACCCAGAATGATAATAACCAGAAACAGACACTGGCCGATGGTACGGAACGGAAATCCAACAACCTGCAAAGTAAAAATGTGCAGGCAAACGTTACGCTGAACTGGGTATTGTTTGACGGGTTAAAAATGTTTGCAACAAGGGAAAAGACTGCCGCGCTGCTTGCCTCGGGCGAATATGCTGCCCGGGAACAGGTCATTAATACCATAGCAGAGGTCATCAATAATTATTACGCCATTGCACGGAATAAACAACTGATCGCTGCAACGGATGTGCAGATCGCACTGAATGAGGAACGCTCAAAGCTGGCACAGAATAAGCTGGATATCGGTACCGGGGCAAAGCCGGATGTTTTGCAAAGCAAGGTAGACCTTAACAGCCAAAAATCGTTGCGCATGCAGCAGGTTACCCAGGTAGAGCAATTAAAAGAACAACTGGCGCAGATCATGAACAGTAAAATCAGCGGGGCTGCATTTGACATACCGGACACCATACCGCTGAATGATGCATTAAACCTGGGTGCCATACAGGAAGGCATTGAGCAGACCAACCCTACGCTGCTGCTGGCAAAATCCAATATTGATGTGGCCGGTTATGCGTTAAAGGAAAGCCGTTCGCTGCTCTTTCCTACACTATCCTTTAATTCCATGTATAATTTTACCCGTACAGATAATAAAAAGGTCATCAACCCCTACTCCACACTTTTTAATCAGAGCCAGGGCTATAACTATGGCTTTACCGCCAACATTCCCCTCTTTAATCAGCTAAATGCCAGAAGAGCAATTAAACAAAGCAAGCTGTTCCTGAATATGCAGCAATTGAATTATGACAACCAGCGCTCGCTGCTTAACCTGAGCGTGGTGAATGCTTACAAAAGTTATGACCAGCAAAAACGCGCCCTGAAGCTGGAAGAAGAAAACATATTACTGGCAAAGGAAAACGTGGATATTGTTTTTCAGACCTACAAGCTGGGAATGGCCACCCTGGTACAGCTGCGGGAGGCCCAGCTGAGCCTTGCCCAGGCATACGACCGCTTAATTGAAGCAAGGTATAATGCTAAAGTTTCTGAAACAGAACTGATGCGCCTGAAAGGAGCACTATTGAAGTAGCCTGCATTAAGAGCCTCCGTTTTGCTGCAACCCCATTATTAAATACTTTCGCTTATGGCTTTCAGCAAACAGCAGCTTATTATTGTTGGATTGGGGATCAGCGGTACCTTCCTCTCCTGGTTTTGTCATCAGGCGGGAATTGATTTTATGGTCATAGATGAAGAAAGACCCAATGTTCCATCCCGCGTAGCGGCAGGCATCATTAATCCTGTTACCGGCAGGCGGGTGGTAAAAGTTTGGCTGGATGACCAGGTATTGCCTTTTGCAGAAAAAGCGTATCAGTCAATCGGGGATTTCCTGGGCATCAACGCTATTACGAAGACCTCTGTTATCGATTTTTTTCCCAATCCTTTTATGAAGGAACCCTTTTTAAAAAAGCTTTCCCGGAAAGAGGCATATATCCGCCTTTTAGAGGATGACAGCCAATTTGCTCCTTATTTTAATTATGAATTTGGCACAGGTGTTATTGAACCGGCCTATATAGTAAACATGACAGCGCTCTTACCGGCCTGGCGCAATTTTCTGAAAACAGCGAACAAATTGCAGGAAGAGCCGCTTGATTTTTCAGCGATCAATATAATTCCATCCGGTATAGAATATAAAACCATACAGGCAGCCACCCTTATTTTCTGCGATGGCGCAAGAGGCGCTGAGAATCCTTACTTTTCATTATTGCCTTTTGCATTGAACAAAGGTGAGGCGGTTGTTATTAAGGCTCCGGAACTGCCTTCCGGGTACCTGTACAAGAAATCAATGCTGCTGGCGCCACTGGCTGAAAAAGGGCTGTTCTGGGCAGGCACTAATTATATATGGGAATTTGATGATGACCTTCCCACCAAACAATTCCGTACCGCAACAGAGCAAACCTTAAAACAGTGGCTCAGAGTGCCTTTTACCATCATCGATCACAAAGCCGCCGTTCGGCCGGCCACTGTAGAGCGCAGGCCCTTTGCAGGTTTTCACCCTGTATATAAAAACATCGGCGTCTTAAACGGTATGGGCACCAAAGGCTGCTCACTGGCTCCTTATTTTGCCAACCAGTTGCTCAGGAATATCCTTTACCGGGAGCCTTTATTAAAAGAAGTGGATATTGCCCGGTTCCGGCAGGTGCTCAGCCGGCCACTATCCGGCACAGCAGAATAACACTGCCAGGACTTTATTTTCTACTGAGCCAGATCCGGTTAAAAAGCAGCCGCTGCCCAGCTCCGGGATCCAGCTTCAGCGTAACCTGGTAAAATCCCGCCCGGGAAAAATGAAAGGTACCCGCAGGGCTGTCTATAAACTCATCGGTATAGCTATCATGCGGTTCTACCACTACTTTCCCGGTAGGCTTCAATTGCTGCAGCAACTGCTGATCTGCTGCAGCTATTGTAATGGCCATATTTTCCTTTGAGCTGTTATGATAAGAAAGATCAACCGTATAGTTCCCGGCTTCAGGTGCATAAAACTCCCAGGTAACTGTTCCGGCCTTGTCCATTACCAGGTGCGTTGGCCGCAAGCCATCATATTTTATCAGTTGGTACTGTACCCTGTTGTCCCAAACGTTTTCACTATTCAGCGCAAAACCACCAAAGGTCGATTCTGCAACCACCTCTTCATCCAGTTCTACCGGCTGTGCATATTGTAAAGCGATCGTACTGACAAAAGGATCTCCTGCTTTACCGGGCAACTGGATATGGGTCAACGGGCCGTTTTGTGTAACATGCAGGGGTTGTTTTCCCGCATCGGTGATCAGCTCCGCTTTTTCCGGTCTTGATAAGATGCCGGTCAGCCTTAAGACCCCATCCAGCGGCCAGTTATACACCTGCAGGTAAACCACCTGTTGATTGCCAGTTGTCATTCTGGTGGTGATCCTTCCCCAATCATGCTGGCCGGGCCGCAACGTCAGCCCTGTACACCCGTAAACCGATTCCCCGTTCTTTGCAAGCCATTTGCCCATATCATCCAGACGGCGGATGCCTTCATAAGAGACCGAACCGTCTGCCCGCGGGCCAATGTTCAAAGTAAAGCCCCCATTCAAACTCACATTCCCGATCAGTGACTGCAGCAGCTGGCTGGTCGATTTCCATTGATTTTCCAGTGCATTGTATCCCCAGCTGTGCGCAATGGTACCGGAGGTTTCCCAGGGATGATCCTGGTATACGGCGCCCAACTCATTATCGCCCATCGTTTCAAAATCAATATCCGGATTACCGGCCGGCAGGCCCAGGCGCGAATTGATGAGACAATTAGGCTGCAGTTCCCGCACGAGTTTTATGACCTGCTCCAGTTGTTCTTTCTGCACTACTGTGCTTTTATAATTTACCCACATATCAAACCAGAGCATGGCCACCTCCCCGTAATTGGTCAGCAGTTCCCGCAACTGTGGCAGTACTTTTTCCTGCCAGTATTTATTATATTCTTTGCCGGTTATATTTTTGGCAAGCTCCCGGTTATGATCCCATCCGTACGGGTGTTCCCAGTCCAGCCAGTGCGAATAATAAAAGCCCAGCTTCATACCATGTTTTTTACAGGCAGCCGCCAGTTCTTTCAGTACATCCCGGCTGGTATGGCTCAGCCGGCTCAGGTTATAATCGCTTACCCGGGAATTCCAGATCGCAACGCCGTCATGATGCTTGGCGGTAATGATAATATACTTCATGCCCGCTTTTTTTGCAAGCAGTACCCATTCTTCGGGGTTGATCTTATTCCAGTTGAACCTGCCGGCCAGGCTGCCGTATTCTTCTTTTGAAATACGGTTGCGGTAACGGATCCATTCTGCATAATTGTTTCCGTTACGCAGGCGCTCCCCTTTCCAGATGCCTTCCGCAGCGCTGTAAAGTCCCCAGTGAATAAACATCCCGAACCGGGCATCTGAAAACCATTTTACCCTTTGTTCCGGGGGTAAAGCCCTTTGAGCGCTGGACGAAAAAGATACGGGAAACAACAGCAAAAAGCAAAAGGCGATCCTGAACTTCATATAAAAATCTGATTGCTGCTAAGATACGGAACTTTTTAACGGTGCATTATCCGGAAGGTGCTCAAAGCTACTTTGCAGTTTTGCAGTGCTGGTCATTGCAGCATTAGTTCCGTATAAAGAAAATTCAAATACAATCTCCGGCGTTTGACCGGCCCGGGATGTTTTTTAAAGACAGCTGCATTCAACCAGGCTTGTAACCGTAAATATATTTTTAATTAATATATACACTTCTGCTACAATAACTTCCGATAAATAAATCCAGCATGGATTTTGTTTCCTTATTAAGGAAATTAGCAGCCTGATTCCATACAAAAAAGGAGGAAATCTATTAGGTTTGCAATTATCGCCGGGCAGCAAACTTTAACCAACCCATTCATCACTTGAACAAAACAATAAAAAAAGGACTGAAAATAGTTTTACGGATCATTATAAGCATTCTTGTGCTTATCATCCTTCTTGTTCTTTCCTTAAACCTGCCCTTTGTTCAGAATTTTATAAAGGATAAGGTAGTACAGTACCTGAAGAAAAAAACGGATACCGAGATCAGCCTCGAGCGCATCCGCATCGGCTTTCCAAAAGACCTGGAATTAAACAAGCTGTATGTTGCCGATAAAAAAAAGGACACCTTGCTGTATGCAGAGAAGCTGGGAGTTAATATCGACATGCTTGCTTTATTATCCAACCGAGTAGAGATCAGTGATATTGAGCTGAACACCGTGAGGGCCTATGTGCACCGGCTGCACCCTGACACGGTTTTTAATTATCAGTTCCTGGTAGATTCCCTGGTATCTGATGAAGAAAAAACACCAAAAGAAGAAAAAAAGGATACCACTTCCGCTTTAAAATTCAGACTGAACAGGATCGCATTCAATGATATCCGTATTACTTTTAAAGATGACGTTGCGGGGAATGATGCAGGTATCCTGCTGGGCAGTCTTAAAGCAAAGGTGAAGACCTTTGACATAGACCATATGCATTATGCATTGAATGACCTGGCGCTTACCAATACGGATCTTCATTACTATCAGAACAAGCCTTTAACTGTGCTGCAGCAGCAGGTAGATTCCAGTATTGACAAAACAGAAGCAGAAAAAGGCGGGCAGCTACCGCTGATCGAGTTCGGGAACCTGTCCTTTAATAAAGTGAACCTGAAATATAACGACGGGCTTTCAGATATGCGGGCTTTGCTGGGCCTCGATGAATTTACCTTAAAGGACCTGCTGATTGATCTGACCCATGGCAAATATCAGTCTTCCGATGTCTTATTACAGAACTCAGTGGCCCATTTTGCCTACCGCCCCACTCCCTCCAATGAAAAAGCCGTAAAAACTGCTGCGGACAGTACCAGTAATAATGCATTCAGTCTTTACCTGAATAAGATCATTCTTGCCAACAACAATATCCGGTATGATGATCTTTCGGCGCCCACCACACCCGGTCACCTGGATTTTAACCACCTGAACATTACCGGGCTCGGGATCACCGGCAGCGATATTGCCCTGGACAGCGCGGGCATTCAGGCGAAGCTCCTTGGTGGAAAGTTAAAAGACAGCAGCGGCTTTACAGTAAATGATCTTAAAGGAACGGTTGCCTATAACGATCATCAGATAAAAGTAGCCGACTTCCTGCTGAAAACGCCTTATACGCAGATAGACAACAACAGCCTTTTAACCTATACGGCTAAGGATGACCTGAGCAAACACCCCGAAAAAGTAAAAATGGATGTACAGTTCCGGAACACGACCATCGGGATGCAGGACCTCAGCTATCTGTCGGCCAGCGTACCCGCCAGCTACCAGAACCAGCGCATCAACCTGGCAGCAGCTTTTACAGGGTATTTAAGTGATCTTGCGATTGAAAAACTGCAGGTGAACGGGCTGAAAAATACTCATATTGACATCGCGGGCCATATCAAAGGATTGCCCGATATGGATAAAAGCGTGTTCAATATAAATATCCGGAAACTGCAGACCTCCAAAGCCGATATCTTTTCACTGGTTCCCAAAACGGCGCTGCCCGCAAGCATTGAGCTGCCGGGCTATATAACGGCAACCGGTAATTTTAATGGCAGCATGACCAACTTCAGCACGGCACTGAATGTAAAAACAGATATGGGTGGTGCCAAACTGCAGGCAGCCATGGGAGGGCCAAAAAACCGGGAAGTATACAGGGCCAAGCTACAGCTGGATAATTTTAACCTGGGGCGCTTATTAAAACAGCAGGACCAGATAGGCCGTGTTTCCCTGCTGGCAAATGTTCATGGCCGCAGCCTGAACCCCAAAACCCTCAATGCAAAGCTGGATGGCACCATTTATCATGCGCAATACAATAAATATGACTATCATGATATTAAACTGGACGGTTCCTATGCAGGCAACACCGCCAGCATCGATGCGGCCAGCACAGATTCCAATGCGCATTTTACACTCAGCTCTGAAATAGGCCTTGGCGGCAAAGAACCATCTATAAAAGGAACGATCGATCTGAAGAACCTGGATCTTCAGAAGCTGAATTTTTATAAGGACGAATTAAAGCTGGCAGGATTGGTAACCGTAGATTTTAGCTCTGTTAACCCGGATCACCTGAACGGTACGGCCTCTTTGAACAGTGTGCAGATCGGTACCAACGGAACCATTTACAATATAGATACCCTGAGTCTTGTTGCAGAAGCTACCAAAGAGCACAATCATCTGGCCGTGAACTCTGACTTCCTTACCGCAAACTTTGACGGTCAATACCAGCTGACACAGATCGGGCAGGCATTTATCAACCAGCTCAACAGGTATTACGCCTTTGCGGCTTCAAAAAAGATCGCACCGCAGCGTATGCAATTCAGCATCAACCTGCTAAACCCTGAACTGATCCAGAAATTTGTGCCTTCGCTCACTACCCTGGCGCCATCAAGCATCAGCGGGCTGATCAATACCGCAGCCGACAGTTTGCAGCTCAATGCCAGCTTCCCGCACGTGGTCTATGACAGCTTTGATATCAAAAACATTGCCCTCAATGCGTCCAATAAAGACACAGCGCGCCTGGATTATGCGTTAACCATTAAAAACTTCAACAGCCCCTCCATTAATTTATACAATTCCGAAATAAGCGGAAGCGCAGCGAACAACAGCCTGGGGGTAGACCTCTTTTTAAGAGATAGCAAGGACCAGAACAAATACAGGATCGGAGGCAATTTTAAAGCGGAGAACGAAACTTACAAATTCAGCCTTGATCCGCAAAAGCTCATTTTGAATTATGATCCCTGGAAAGTGGCGCAGGATAACCTGATCCAGTATGGAAAAGCCGGCATCTATATACGTCATTTCGATATTAGCAATAGCGGGCAGGCACTTTCCGTAAACAGCCAGACAGAGCAGCCCAACGCACCCATCAATGTAAGGTTCACTGATTTTATGCTGGAAACCCTGACCCGGTATGCAGAACAGGATACAGCAATGGTAGGTGGAAAGCTGAACGGAACGGTTGACGTAAAAGACATAGCCACCAACCCGAAATTTGAAGCAGACCTTTCCATTGAACGGTTAAGATACCAGAAAGACGAACTGGGAAATGCAACCATCAAAGTAAACAACAATACGGAAAATGCTTTCCAGGCGGACGTAGCTCTGACCGGTATTCATGATATTAAAATAACCGGGTTCTATTATACAAAACCGGAAAGCTCCCTTGATCTGAACGTGGCAGTAAACAGGATCGATCTCAAATACATTGAAAGCCTGGCAGGTGGCCAGGTACGTAACGGCAAAGGACTGCTGACCGGGAACCTTGCCGTAAAAGGCGCCGTAAGCAAACCGGATATCTTGGGCGCACTGACCTTTAAAAATGCGGGGATGAACATTACACAGTTGAACAGTTATTACCAGCTCAAAAATGAAACCATCAATTTTACACAATCCGGTTTATCCTTTAACAATTTTACCATCCGGGATTCCGTCAACCAGCCCTTTATCATCAACGGAACCATTACAACAAAAAGTTTTTCCAACCCGGGCTTTAATCTTTCAGTAAGAGCCAATAACTTCCGGGTAATGAATTCAACGGAAGCCGACAATGAGCTGTTTTACGGAACCGTATACATGAATCTCAATGCAAAGATCACCGGTGATCTGAACAAGCCTACCGCAAACATGCAGGCTAAAATAAATAAAGGCACCAAGTTTACATTTGTAATACCCGAAAGCGACCCCACCGTATCAAGCCAGGAGGGCGTTGTGGAATTCATCGACAAAGATGCACCTCCGTTTAACGGCAGGGAATCGATCAACGTAGACAGCCTTACCCGTTCCCCGCTTAAAGGAATGAATATTTCCGGGGATCTTACTATTGATAAAGAAGCGGAAATTACGGTAGTGGTAGATCCGCAGAACGGGGATGCGCTGCGGATAAAAGGAGAAGCAGACCTCAGCCTGCAAATGGACCCCAGCGGGCGCACCACGCTTACAGGGCGCTATGAAATTTCTGATGGAAGTTATAACCTTACCGTTGGCGGGCTTGCAAAAAGGGCGTTCAGGATCCAGCAGGGAAGCTCCATTACCTGGACAGGCGCTCCCACAGAAGCCAACGCGGATATTACCGCAGTATACGAGATCAATACTTCTGCCATAGACCTGATCGCAGATCAGCTCGATAACGCAGACGCCAGCCAGCGAACCATGTATAAGCAAAAGCTCCCGTTTTATGTATACCTGAAAATGAAGGGGGAACTGCTGCAGCCCCAGATTTCCTTCCAGATAGATATGCCGGAAAATGAGCGCAATGCCTTTAACGGTATTGTGTACACCCGCCTGCAGCAGGTCAACAGCAGCGAAAGTGAATTAAACAAGCAGGTTTTTGCCCTGCTGGCGCTTAACCGCTTTATATCCGACAATCCTTTTGAAAGCCTGGCAGGTGGTACTTCGGCAGGAATGATCGCACGCCAGAGCGTCAGCAAATTACTGACACAGCAACTGAACAATCTGGCAGCTGACCTGATAAAAGGTGTAGATGTCAATTTTGACCTCACCTCCCAGGAAGATTATTCCACGGGCACAGAGCAAACAAAAACAGATCTGAATGTAGCCTTCACCAAACGGTTGCTGAATGATCGTCTGAGCGTGACCGTTGGCAATAACTTTAATCTGGAAGGCGCCAATCAGAATCAGAATGCAACACAGCTGGCCAGCGATGTAAATATTGAATATCTTTTGTCAAGAGACGGCAGGTACCGGCTGCGGGCCTACCGGCGTAACCAGACAGAAGGGATCATTGAAGGAGAGATCATTGAAACCGGGGTGGGTTTTATGATTGTAGTAGACTATAATAAGTTCCGGGAAGTGTTCAACAGCTTCAGGAAAAGAGGCAGCCGGAGAAATGCAGCCGGCAGGAACAATCTTCGCAACAATCAGCAAAACAAAACAAATGAATAAGCATCTTTCTATATATCTTTTACTCATCTCCGTACTCCTGGCTGCCTGCAGTGCTACCAGGAAGCTGCAACCGGGGCAGGTACTTTATACCGGCGCCACTGTACGGCTGAACCCGGACACACCGGCAGTAAAAGGTCAGAAAACATTTAAAAATGAGCTGGAAAGCAGGGCCAGGCCTGTGCCCAATAAAAAGCTGCTGGGCTGGCGCTATAAGCTGGCATTTTATAATATGGTCAGTGAGCCCAAAAAGAAAAAAGGGTTCAAATACTGGGTAAAGTATAAACTGGGAGAACCACCGGTTTTAATGAGCCAGGTAAAAGTGACGAATAATGTAAACGTAATGCGGAGCTATATGACCAGCAAAGGCTTTCTACAGGCTGATGGTTCCGGCGAAGCCGTTGAAAAGGGCAAAACCGGTAAAATGGTTTATACGATTTACTCCGGTCCCAGGTACACGATCAACCAGGTTCAATTTCCTTCGGGTGATACCAGCGAGCTGACGGCGATCATTGATTCCAGCAAAAACAAAACACTTGTAAAAAAAGGCGATTATTACGATCTTGATATATTCAAACTGGAACGGGAACGGATTGATGATGTATTGAAGCAAAGGGGCTATTTTTATTTTAACCCGGATTTTTTGTTGTTCCAGGCAGATAGTACCATTGGCAATGACCAGGTAGATATAGACCTGACCGTAAAGAAGAATACGCCCCTGGATGCGCTGCATCCGTATTACATCAGGAACATCAGCATTTACCCGAATTATACGCTTCGCAGGGATTCCTCCTCCAGGCAATCGGCACCTGTGATATTTAAGGACTTTAAGATCTATGATCCCACCCATAAATACAAACCCCGGCTTTTTGATAATCTTATTTTCTTTCACAAAGGAGAACGTTATAACCGTACCGATCATTCGCTGAGCCTGAACCGGCTGGTGAACATTGGCACTTTCCGCTTTGTAAAAGCGGAATTTAATCCGGTGGATTCTGTTCCCGCCAATGATCAGCTGGATCTGAACTTCCTGTTAACTTCCTCCAAAAAAAATTCGCTTTCTGTAGCGGTAACAGGCACCAGCAAATCCAACAACTTTGTGGGCTCCGAAGTAAAAGTAACCCATACCAACAAGAATGTTTTCCGCGGGGCGGAACAGCTCAACCTCAGCTTGTCCGGTGGTTTTGAAAAACAATTCAGCGGCCAGCAAAAAAATCTCACCTCCTATTCCCTGGGAGCACAGGCACGCCTGTTGTTTCCCCGTTTTATGTTCCCGATATTTAATTTTAAAAATTATAATGCTTATGTGCCCAAAACACATATTACCATCGGAAGCCAGCTGTTAAACCGTGCCAACTATTATACATTGCTTTCCGGCCAGGGAGAGTTCGGGTACATCTGGAAGGGCAATGAATATAATGAGCACACGCTCAATCCTATTTCCATCAGTTATATCCGCACTGCCAATACTACAGACAGCTTTAAACACATGCTGGAACAGGTGCCTACATTAAAAAACAACTTTGAGAACCAGTTTATAATAGGAAGCAATTATACATATACGTATTCCAACCAGGTGCAGGCCGCACGCAGGAACAATTTTCTGTTCACAGGATCTGCGGAAACGGCCGGTAACCTGATCAATGTCTTTTTGAAGAAAGACCCGGATGGTATAAAAAGACTGTTCAATACCGCTACCAACCAGTTTGTGCGCCTGGAAGCGGATTTCCGCGATTATTATAAAATAAAGCCCGGGCTCATCTGGGCCAACAGGATCAACATCGGCTATGGCATTCCTTATGGCAACAGCACTTCCCTGCCTTATGTGCGCCAGTTCTTTGCAGGAGGAAGTAATGATATAAGGGCCTTCCGTTCCCGGTCGCTGGGACCCGGAACATTTAACATCAATCCCAACCCCGATAGTGTGAACCTTTTTGCAGACCAGGGAGGCGATATAAAAGCAATGCTGAACACGGAGCTCCGGGCAAAATTATTCAGCGTGATACAGGGAGCCGTTTTTATTGATGCAGGCAATATCTGGCTGGCAAAGGAAGATACCAGCCGCCCGGGTGGCCAGTTTAAATTTTCAAGCGCGCTCAGCCAGATCGCCGTAGGCGGTGGCGTAGGTCTCAGAGTGGATGCAAAAATATTCGTGATCCGCTTTGATCTTGCCATGCCATTCCGGAAGCCTTATCTTCCGCCGGGACAGCGCTGGGTATTTGACGAGATTGATTTTGGAAATTCCCGGTGGCGGAAACAAAATCTTATTTTTAACATCGGCATCGGTTATCCGTTTTAAGAATAAGACCGAACCTGTTTAAATTTTTTACTCCCCTTCCCTGCTGCCGGAAGGGAGAAATTTATCAGTTTTTGTATAGATGGACAGAAAAGAGTAAAGATTTTCATCTTTTATGAAAATACGATGATCCGCTTGGCACCGTTATTGATTTTGACAATTGATGCTATGCAACTCTATCTATGTGGTGAACAGGAAGTCTGAACAATCTTATCGTTTAATAACAGCAATATGGCAAACATTATAAAAAAGATAAACTATTTTTTTAAAGAAACTTTTGAATTGCTGAAAGCGGCTGTGCAGGGCTTTTCTACTGATAAAGTACCCAAGCTCAGCTCTTCACTGGCCTATGTGACCCTGTTCTCCATTACGCCGCTGCTCACGATTTTAATTGCCGCTGTAAGTCTTATTTACAAAGAGGATTTTCACCAGCAGTTCTTTGCGCAGCTAACCAGTTTATTTGGCGATGAAAAAATTCCTAAAGCCATTGAGGGTTTTTTAACCGAGGCAAAGCTAAGCGGCAAAAGCACTATAGCGCTCGTCATCGGGATCATTTCTCTTTTTATTGGTGCCACGGCAGTCTTTACAGAGATCCAGGACAGCATTAATACCATATGGAATGTAAAAGCCGTACCTAAAAAAGGATGGAAAAAATTCATCACCAACCGGCTGTTATCCTTTTCGCTCATTATATCCCTGGGGTTTTTAATGATGGTCACATTAGTTATCAGTTCCCTCCTGGTAGCCCTTCAACAAGAACTGCAGCAATACCTTCCTTTTTCATCCATTTTACTGTTCCAGGGCATCAGTCTGGCCATTTCATTTATAGTGATTACGCTGCTCTTTGCCGTTATTTTTAAGGTGCTGCCCGATGTGCGGTTAAAATGGAAGCCGGCGCTCATCGGGGCAGGGTTCACCGCCATACTCTTTATGATCGGCAAATACATTATACAGCTTTATATAACACAAACCCATACAGGGGCCGTGTTTGGCGCAGCAGGATCGGTAGTGGTGCTGATGGTATGGATCTATTATACCTCACTGATTCTCTATTTTGGGGCAGAGTTCACAGAAGCCTATGCGGAACGGTATAAGATGCGCATACAGCCCTCCCGCTACGCCGTTCACCTCAAAACGGTTGTTGAGGAAGAGGAGGTCAGCACATTACCGCTACAGTCTGAAAAAAAAGCGGGGAACAACTCCTGAAGAATGCCGCGATGGAGCGGGGACCTGTTATAAGGAAGAGACACTTTCCTGAAAACGCAGGGCTTTTTTGTCGGTCTGATGAATTAATTTCAGCTGCGTATAAGCAGATTGGTTATACCGGGATTTTTTGGGTGCGTTCTTTCATCAGGCGGATCGCCTGTTCCCGGTTATCAAACATATTGTTAAGATTCACCAGGTTATCTGCCAGCTTATTGTATTGTTTGGTCATCAGGTAATAAAAAACATGCAGGTAATGAATGCCGTCAAATACAATGGCTTTCTGACGGGCAAAATCATCTTTTCTTTTCAGGAATTCCTGCGGCATATCTGTATAATGCATACCCGGCCGTAAATGATGCACAATATGATAGCCGTCATTCCAGCAGATATGATTGTAAGGCGTATTTATACAATTAATAGAGTTGGTATAAATATTTTCCGGGTCGCTGTTGTCAATAAATGAGTGCTGCGTCCAGTTGCCCAGCATCATCACAAACCGGGCAAAGAAAAACGGAACCACATACACTACCAGGGTGGCCTTCAGATTTACAAAACACATCCCGATACAAAAAAAGATAAACACCCACTCCCCCAGCGTAAGCCGCGTATACAGCTTTTTTCGCTTCCGTGCAAAGAGGTACTGGAAGGTTTGCTTAAACCCCAGGAAAAGGAAATTAAAGAAGTAGGCAAAAAAGCTGCGGAGGCTGTCCCGCTGATAATTCATGGTACTGCTTGCATCTTCCCCGTTGTTATTTTCAACATGATGCATGCCCATGTGATGGCTGAAATAACTTTCAGGCGCATGACCGAATAACGGGCAGATGATCCAGGTGATATAATTATGAAGGGGCTGCTGGTAAGCGGGCCTGAAGGTTTTGCGATGACAGAGACAATGAAACATGAGGCCGAACCTCCCTTTAAAATAAAACTGCGCTATATAAAAGTAAAGCGCTGCTACTGCCCACCACATCCACCCACTCAGCAAGGAGGTAAAGAGCAGCACCGCCAGAGGCAATACGGTTAAATGAATCACTGTAAGCAAACGGATAAACGGCAGGTCCCTTTTGTCATTCATAAAGCGAAGCCAGAATTTCTCATAACCGTTGAATCGGCTCCTGGGTGTATAGGCAGGATCCGTTAACGCAGCTAAAACTTTCATGCAGATTTTTTTAAGTGTACTTAAACTTTTTGTAATATAACGGTATGTTTCATTACCTGATAATTAGCGGTTGTTAAATATTAGCCATTATTCTATTCCGGATATTTTGCATTCATATGTTTTGCCTGATGAGTAATAAAATTCATAATTTCAGCTAAACTATTTCCATTAATTGCTGTTATAGTAGCTGTATAAGCTGATCTGTTTTCAGGGTTGTTTTTTATATCTGCAGATTAAGCGCACTGTTTCATTTTTACTATTAACTTATTTAAAATGTATCCAATGCTACATCCCGGCAAAACAGCCTTAACCGTTCTCCTTAAAGATGTTGAAATACCCTCTTCTGCTATATGTTTCACCGGAGATGCCATTACTTCATTAACCAATTATTCAGTAAAAGGAGCTATTGTAAATCTGGATGAATGGGACTGGCATGAAGAATTAAGAGGAGGAATTACGTTCTATATCATTACTAACCTGAAAAAGCCGCTTCAAACAACATTATAGTATTGGCAACTGATACTGCTGTTAATATTAACAGATCATGTCAAAAAAAATCGGTATATTTAAATAATATTAATTACTTAACTGATTGTTCTACTGTTTTGGTAAGGCAACCGTGTAGTAACTATAACGCGTATATGCCATTACTTAAAACAAGAATTCATGCAATTGGCCTCAATTATTACAGGAACCGGCGCTTATATTCCCAACGATATACGGAAAAATGCCGATTTTTCGGATCATACATTTTTTAAATCGTCCGGCACTCCCATTTCAGCGCATAATGATACCATCATTGAAAAGTTTAAAAACATTACCGGAATATCCGAAAGGCGTTATGCCCCTGCGCATATTAACGCATCCGACATGGCCGCAGTGGCGGGATGGCAGGCATTAATAAGCAGCGGGATAGATCCGGAAACGCTGGACCAGATCGTTGTAGCACATAATTTTGGAGACATCCCTTATGATACCATTCAGTCTCAGAATGTACCGTCGCTTGCCTGCAGGGTAAAACATATATTGGGTATTAGCCGGCCGGAATGCATTGCCTTTGATGTACTGGTAGGCTGCCCGGGCTGGCTGCACTCGGTTATTCAATCCCATGCCTGGTTTACGGCAGGAATGGCCCAAAAGGTATTGCTGATTGGTACAGAAACATTGTCCCGTGTTATTGATCCTGCTGACCGGGACAGTATGATCTTTTCGGATGGTGCCGGAGCAGTTGTACTGGAATATCAGCCTTCGGCAACCGGTGGGCAGGGCATACTGGGCTATGCCGCACAAACGCATAGTATAGAAGAAGTGGACTATATAAACATGGGTAAGGGCTATAAGCAAAACGGGAACGATACCCTGTTTATTAAGATGAAGGGAAGAAAAGTATATGAATATGCCCTGAAGCGGGTGCCCCTGGCAATGAAAGAATGTCTTGACAAAAGCGGCATTTCAATTAATGAGGTCAGCAAGATACTGATCCACCAGGCCAATGAAAAAATGGATGAAGAAATTGTAAAAAGACTGTATGAACTGTATGGAACCAGCTCTCCAAAAAATGTGATGCCAATGAGCATCCAGTGGCTGGGAAACAGTTCGGTAGCAACCATTCCAACACTATATCATTTAATACGGAACAATAAAATAGCAGGCCATAAAATTTCCGGGGGGGATATTATTCTGTTTGCATCTGTTGGAGCGGGAATGAACATTAATGCTGTTTGTTATCGGGTTTAATAATTTTTAAATGGAACAGGATCCTGTTTTAATAATGACTGGTTTTAGAAAAACTGCCAATAAGCTGTTTGAAGAGCTTTATTTTAATTTTATGGAGCAGATAAAAAAATTAGACCGGCAGGGCGATGAAAATGTTTTTCAGCAGATACGGGGCAGATACGAGCGGCAGCTACAACAGCAATTGAGCATAGAAGCCAGAGAACTGATCCGTACCTATAAGCGGAACGATCTGCTACAATTACAACAATCGCTTACCAGCTATATTAACTATTGCCTGTCAGCATTCCGGATAAAAATCAATTCCCTGTAAAGAAGGCTTATAAACCCGCTGTTCAGCCGCCCGCTTTAACGATCTATTCAGCTATAAACACATTCCATCTCAGCCAGTTAAAAACTGATATTTCGCTCCTGGCTTCTTCCGGCACATCCGAATGGATCTTTTGTTCAATGATCTTTCCATCATGCAACGTGAACCGATCCGTCAGAGAGGCATAAAGGTTAATCAGAAACAATACCTGGTCTCCGTTGTTCCTGTCAAAGCTTCTCCGGCTGGGCTGTCCTTTAAAGATATGCCCGCCGCTGGCCCAGCTATAGTGCGTATGTACAAGATCCTGTTTTTGAAAATTCATACTATTCAATTAAAAAGTTATCAAATCATTAAAAGGATTGAAGAAATGCCCGGACTCCTTCAATCCTGTCATCAGGCTTGGTATTAAAACCTAACTGTTATTTATAATTGATTTTGGTTAAAAGCATAAACAAAAGAAGAAAGACACGGAACATGGGAAAGACAACATTCATTCAATACGCCTTCTGCTTTTAATGAAGATACTTTATTTATTACAATATGCAATAAATAAGTTGATACCAACAGGTTATATGGCTCAAAAAGAAAAAAACGGACATTTGAAGAATTAAGCTTATCTTTGCCGGGTTAGTTTGAGTTACCGCTCTATTGTAAGCACTTGCTTTTTCAGCTTTTCCGCTTTATATATTTGCCTTTCTCGAATCATTTATCAATTTATTAAATTTATTAAAAATGAACATTTTCGTGTCCAATCTTGGGTACAGCTTTACCACTGAAGACCTTACCGATTTATTTTCAACATACGGAGCTGTTGACAGCGCGCGTGTTATTACAGACAAATTCACCAAACAAAGCAGAGGCTTTGGATTTGTTGAAATGTCTGACGATGCAGCTATGAAAGCCATCAAAGACCTGAACGGCTCTATGCAGGATGGCCGCTCCATCAAAGTAATGGAAGCGCGCCCCAAAGAAGAAAAGCCAAGTTATTCCAATCGCTGGTAAGAAGAATGCCGGTTTAGTTAGTAAGACTTTAAAAGAAATTCATATGGATGCAGAATCAATAGAAAAATTTTTAGTTACCAACACGAAAAAAGCTGGAGCTGTAAATATTCATTTCAAGGATCGATCAACTGTAACCGGCATTTTTATAAATATGCGCGATTATGATGAACTGAAGGCAAAAAATTTCTGGCGCGTGGTGAACTCAAAAAATCTGGAGCAATGGAAGCAAACAAAGGACATTAACCTTTCGCGCCTGTTTAACGGTTCAGGGTTCACACGTTTAAGTGCAGCAACCAAATAATTGGGCATTGGGTGCCAGCCAAACCTTACCAATTTATTATTCACCTATAAAAGAATCTGATGGGAGAAACCTGGAACAAAAGGGAAAGAGAATTAAAAAAAAGAAACGCTAAAAAGAAAAAGGAAGAAAGAAAACAGGAACGCAGGGAAAATACCGACAAAGGCAAAAGCCTGAATGATATGCTGGCCTATGTAGATGAATATGGCAACCTATCTGCCACACCACCCGAAAAAAAATCCAAACCGCTTAATAATGATATACCGCCTGTTGTGGCTAACAGCAGGGATCTCAGAAATGAAGATCCTGCCAGGACGGGGATCATTACCTTTTTTGATAGTAATAAGGGATATGGGTTTATTAAGGACGCCGTTACCAAAGAGAGCATTTTTGTACACGTAAATGCAGCATTAGTTGAATTGAAAGAGAATTTAAAAGTTACTTTTGAAGTTCAGAAAGGCCCTAAAGGTTGGGTTGCTGTAAATGTAAAGGGCGCATAAGTTGCAGCCGCTTCCGGTTGAGATTCCTTTCCTTCCTCTATAACCCGGATAAAACAGCCGCCAATGCGCTTTTAATGCAATGTGCGCATTTCCTGCCTTAGACAGGCATTATCTGTCCCGAGAACACCCAATAAAACGGCAGGCAGCTTTTTAAAATAAAAGATCAGCCTTCAGGTTATCAAAAATGCTGGTTGCTATATTGAGCTTTGCAGGTTTTATTGATTATTCTTCCTCAAGGTATGCAGCCGGGACTTTATCCGTAAGCCAAACACCATTATCAGAAAGATAAAATAAGAACCCGTCATTATACATCTGGCCCGCAAGCACTTTAAATATAAAGGGCTTCCCATGCCGCTGCCCGACACTGACCGCTGTTTCAACAGCACAGCTCAAATGAACATGTTGTCTGTTACGTTTTTCAAGCCCGCTGTTCAGGATAGACGGAACCGATCTTTCGCTTGTGCCATGATACAATATTTCCGGTGGCTTTTGGCTTGCGTAGCCTAATTCAACATTTACAGAGTGCCCCTGGCTTGCCCTGATCTTATCAATAGTATCGTTAAATGCAAAACGTTTCTTTGAGTTGGTTGCAACGATGTATTGAAGCATCTCTTTATTAAACGCTACTCCATAATTGTTTGACCGTTCAATCAGGGTATCAATATCTGCCCAACCGTTTTCATCTAACTGAATATCTATCGTTTCCGGCTTATGCCGTAAAACCAGGCTTAAAAACTTACTAATATTTATACACTTTTCCTGGTCAATCATTTTTAGTTGCATTATAATGGTTCTATCCGCCTGGTGCCTGTTGGCAATACCGGTTTACAATTTTTCATCAGCGCCGGTTGTTCCGCTAAATAGTCCGGTTTGAACAAATAAGAAAAGGGAACTACAACGCCCGTTTCTTTATTGCCGTGTTTGTGCTTCTTCATTTCAGATCCAGCTTTTTTAACCAATCCGTCATTAAAGAAATATAACCCGGCGCAAAAATTTCCCAGGGTTTGTCTTTATACTGCTCTCTCCTTCTGTTGGTTTCAGCGTCAGTACCGGTACGGTTATAGGTAAGTGTATGGTCTGCATCAGGAATGATCCTTATCTGAACATTCAGGTTACCTATTCGCTTCAGCTCCTTTTTATAGGTCTCAGCGCTTTTTTGGGGAGGTACCAGCAAATCGTTCGCACCCCAAATAGCTAATACCGGGCAACGCAAACTGCTTAGATCAGGGGCGCTGTCTTTCGTTAAAACAACTTTTAAATAATCATATACCCTTTCATCCCCTGTAATAACATAGTCTTTCCATTTTTCAGACTCTGTTCTTTTTTGCAGCTCCAAAAACGCCTGATAGGGCTTCCCTTCCTTTATCATTGCTCTTAATTCCTTGTTATAAGCAATAGCCTTGCGCAGCTCCCGCCTGGAAAATCCTGCTGCCTTCATTTGAGATCTTACCCTGTAGCACTCCTGACTAAAGGCCGTTGTTACCGGTGAAGACACTGTGATTACAAAAGCAGGCGCTATTCTGCCGGCTACTTCAGGAATCACCCATCCTGCCTGGCTAATGCCCCAAAGGCCTATTTTTGAAGAATCTACCAAGTCCAGTTCTTTGAGCCTGTTCATGGCACTGACCACTTCTCCGGCTCTGTCTGCGATAGATGCCTGGTACCATTGTCCTTCAGACGGGCTTACTCCCGGCCGGTTCCAGGAATAACAGGCAAAACCCATTTTAGTAAACACCTGCCATAGATACCGGTAGTTGCCCGAGGAGCTGTAATCTTCCGGACCGGATCCATGTACAAAAACAATTACCGGTAATTTACCTTTATAAACATGGGGAGTAATCAGCTTTCCGGAGAGCCTGTTGCCGTTAGCTGTAAAATCCAGCTCCTGTTCTTTGTAGCCTGTTGTACCATCCTGGGCTCTTAAAGAATTTCCACCCAGGCATTCCAGGGTCAGCAGCAACAACAGGAAATATATTTTATTAAATAACATTTATGTGTGGCTTGAGTATTGTTAGCCTGTTTCCCGGGGGCCACAGGATAACGATTTTTACCGTTGCAACCTAACACCCGGACATCATTCAAATATAGCAAAAATATGAGCGCAAGACAGCAATCAGCCGGAACGCATGTATTTGCAAAGTATTCAGCTTTTCCTATAGAAAAGTGACATTTTAATCAGACCTAAAAGTTTCCTGAAGACGGAACGCTTTTTGTTGGCCTGTAATAAATTTCACTTGCATGTTATGTCCCGCTGTTCCGAACCTTCGGAACGCAGACTTCCGTCATTGGCGGAAGCGCAGATGGATGGTTGTCTGCGTTGTTCAGAATCTGCGGGAGCATTTACCGCACAGATCTTTTCTTTTAGTGATTCCTGAAAATCCGGCAGGCAGCTAAGAGCAGCCTGTTTATCATTTCTATAAGTTCATACGCACAGCATGCCCCGGAATCCCCTGGCGGCATAGTAAGATTCAGCGCCATTGTGATAAGTAAATACATGATCATAACGCCGGTCACAAAAGAGCGCTCCGCCCAGCTTCCGGATAGCGGCAGGTGTCTGTATCCAGCTGGACGTTTTCAGATCAAATGCACCCAGCTGTTGCAGTGCCCGGTATTGCTCTTCCGTTAACAGTGCAATGCCCATGGCAGCAGCTTTATCAATGGCGCTGTCTGCCGGTTTGTGCTCTTTCCTTGATGCCAGCGCAGCGCCGTCATAGCAAAGACTTCTGCGGCCTTTGGGGCTTTCTGCTGCGCAATCACAAAAAAGATATTCGCCGGTTTTCTGATCAAAACCTACTACATCCGGCTCACCACCGGTACTTTCCATTTCATCGAGCGACCATAGCTTTTCCGGCTTCGCCTCCAGTCTTGCCTGTATTGTTGCCCATTCCATTCCTTTATGACGGCCTCTGTTTTTTTCAAAACGGTCTTTCAATATGCCCAACAGTGTTGTACGCTGTGAATCGGGCAATTGCTTTTTACTGGTTTTCATGTTGTTGCTGTTTTGTATGTTGACATATTGATCAATCGTTCAGGCCTTTTCCTCCCAGTATCTTCGGCAGGCATTTTTCCACGCGCGATGCCCGTGTTGCAGATTGTTTGGGCTGTGCAAAATAAAACAGGTATCCCCTTTGCCGCCCCGGTGTCAAAGCTTCAAACGCTTTTTTTAATCCGGGATGTTTATCTAACTGCTGCTGAAATTCTTCCGGAACCATGTAATCAGCGGTCTTTTTTAAGGGCACTTTCAAACCGGCTTTTTCCACTTCAATGGCTTCATAAATATAGACCCTGAGGGTGGATCGTAACTTTGTTATTTCCTGTACATTGGTAAACCGCACCTGGCGGCCCGACTGCACATTTTGGGTTTGCCGGATCAGTATTCTCTCTGCATCCTGTAATAAAGCCCCTTTAAAAAACAGCAACGCGCAATACTCTTTAAACACATGTATCAAAACAATGTTCCTGTCATCAAAGGTATAACAGGGGCAGCCCCATTTCAGTTCCTCGGTAAGCCCGCAGTCCAGAACGATCTTTCTTAACTGCCTCAGCTCTTCCTGCCATTTGCCTTTATTAAAGTAAAAGTCAGCTTTTGGGTTCATATGTTTTATTTACTCGTGTACTGCAATAAAGTTATAAAAGGTCATTGATGCGCTAAAATCATTTTTCTGTCTGCGGGCCGGAAATACCATGACGCTACTGTAAGAACCAATAATAGCGATGGTCCAAAAAGCCCTTTACCGCCATCTTCGCTGGCCAGGTGTGAAAAGATGGCACCGGACATGGCAAAGAAAAAGCCGGCATAGGCCCATTCCTTCAGCAACGGGTATTTGGGAATCAGTATGGCAATTACACCCAGTATTTTCCAGATACCGAGCAGCGTGAGCAGGTAAACGGGATAGCCCAGATGTTCCATCATTACGGTTTCCTCTTTTTGTCTGATCAATTGTACAATACCGGTGGATAACATGCCCAATGCCAGCCAGGCTGTGGCAATCCAGTAAAGGATCTTATCTCGTTTTTTCATGATCTTGATTTATTTTTTTGAATCAGAGCAGCTGCCCTCTAACCCGGACGGTGAACAACCGGAGAATTGAGGGAAACAAAGCTGTAAACTATTTTAGCCGACTTACTACCTCCTCCAGCCGGTTATGCGCCATATTGATGCCATAAGCAAAGGGCAGTTTCAGGTTTTCGTCCCTGAGCGCAGCAGACCGGTAGATTACCTGCATGGTGAGCCTGCTGGTATCAATGGACAGCGGTTCAAATTCCAGGAATTCCAGTTGTACGCCAAAGGGAGCATTCTCCATTTCAAAAGTGCGGGTAATTTTCTGATCCGGTACAAACTCATGGATGGAACCATTGGCCCGGAATACCACATTGCCTTTGGCATCCGTTGTTTCAAACTGGTAACCGCCGTGCTGCCTGTTTTCCATCTTCAGCACTTTGGTGCCCATCCACTGTTCCACGATCTCAGGTTCTGAAAATGCCTTAAACAATAAAATAAGGGGCAGCTCAAATTCGCGCGTGATCTTTATTTCCTGTTTGCCGTCTTCAGCAAGGATCTTTGTTTTTTGTTCCATATTGTTTTATTTTTTTGATTTATAGTTTTTCATAATACTTTCCAGTTTGTTAAACCGGTCATCCCACATTTTACGGAAGGGTTCAATAAAATCGGCTACTTCTTTCATTTTTTTTGGATTAAAGTGGTAATACATCTCCCGGCCATTCTGCTCCTGCCGCAGCAATCCGCATTCCGTAAGTATTTGCAGGTGTTTGGAAACAGTGGGGCGGGCTGTATCAAAATTAGCGGCAATAGCGCCTGCGGTCATAGATTGTGCTGCTATCAGCAGCAGTATAGCCCTTCTTGTAGGATCTGCTATGGCCTGGAAAACATCTCGTCTCAAGTTCATTATGTAGCTATTTGCCTACAAATATATATGTAGTTATTCAGCTACACAAATTTTTACGCATTTTTTTAGCACACCCATCTTTTAGATTAAAGTCTGTTTAATAAACAATGTCCTGGTGAGGCAACCATAAAAGCGTTTCATTTAAGTTCATTCGGATGACAAGTTTTTTAATCGTCACCCCGACCAAACCTGCTTTCAGCGGGTGCGCAGAGGGATCTCATCTGTTACAGAGATCTCTCCGCTCGTTCTCCGAACTCGGTCGAGACGACGATCTTGTATGTTGTTGGATTTCAATACAATAAAAAACTTGTCATTAACAGCTTGTCGAGCCATGGTTCATTTGAAAAAAACCTTCCCCCCACTGCGGGTAAGCAGTAAGCCTATCCAACCGGGTCATCCGGTTGGATTCAGGACGACCATACTTTTTAAAATTTAATTGGTCTTAATAGAATTACAAAGTCATTGAGATAATGACAGAACTACAACTCATCAAATTTCCTTTCAACCTTTTGATGCCAAAAAAGGTTGCCAGCCGACCGAAGGGGGCTCATAAGCGCCAAAAACAATAATAAATATGCGCATAAAAAGGCTTCGCCATCCGCCGGCTGGCTGATGACTGCCCACGCACGCGGACGACTCCTATGAAAAGTTATAGCTGGGCTTACTGAAAGGGCTCATTGAAGCACATGCTGCCTGGCTGCCGCAGTCTCCCGTTAGTAAAAGATATGTACCGGTAGCTCATTGGCTTGGATAACTGTGCATGTCATTGTTCCGGCTAATCGTTTGTTACGGTTCCTTTAGGTGCAACCAGTCCCGGCCATTTCTTATTTTTTATGGGAGTCAGTTTTAGTTTGGACGGATCAATCTTTACATATTTTATTTTCTGCCGGCGCCAGGTATATACAATATGTACCATGCCATCTTTTCCCTGAATAACGGAAGGATAGGAATACTGGCTGATGGGCGAGTCTTCCAGTACCAGTGCCGCATACCACTTTTTCCCATCTTTTGAAATTGCTACGTTCAAAGGCGTGCGCGGGCCTTTTCCTTTCTTCCAGGAGGAGTCCGGCAATACATGATTGTACACCAGCAGCTGGCGCCCGTCTTTCAGTGTAACTGCATCTGTACCGGAATTGTTATTGGGCAGGTCCAGCGCTGTCATTTCGGACCATGTTTTGCCATTGTCTTTGCTCCAGCTCTGATAGATGACCGTATTTCGTGTACGGCCCAGCACCTGCAGAGTACCATTCTTATATTTTAAAATGGAAGGCTGTATGGCTGAAAACTTTATACCGTCATTGATGGGGGCCGATTTGGTCCAGGTATGGCCCCAATCCTTTGTATATTCAAAATGCACTTTCCATCCGTTCTTTTCTGTACTGGAAGGACAGATCAGGACCCCGTTGATGAGCTCTGGTTTATTTTTGACCGGCCCCAGGAAGCCCTCCGGCAGCGCTTCCCTTTTGCTCCAGGTCTTCCCATTGTTGCTGGAACGTTTCAGCCAGCCCGTCCACCCCCCAACATTAGGGCCGATCTTGTAGAACAGCAACAGCTCACCCGTTGGCGCATAGTACAGCACCGGGTTATAGCAGGCATAACGGGTAGAATCATTCAGTACACCGTCAGCCGCCAGTTCCGGCGCTGTCCAATGATCATGAACCAGGCGGCTTGTCCAGATACACACATCTTTATTTCCCTCTTTCGTACCGCCAAACCAGGCAGCAATCAGTCCATCAGGCGTTTCGGCAATGGTAGCCGCATGCGCCTGGGGAAAAGAGGCGGTGTCATAAATAAATTCATCAGCAAGGATACCCTGCTTCCAGCGGGAGGTTTGTGCTGCAGCTTTAGTGCTGATCAACAGCAAAACAACAGCTATCAGGTTGATTCTTCTTTTCATCATCCGTATTTTTTATTTATTTTTTAGCCCGGCTTCTGTGCCAACAGGATTGTTAAAGACAAGTATATTATTGTTTTGAAACCAATAATATACAAGACCGTCATTTCGTAGCGAAGCGTAGTGGAGAACAATTTCACCGAAGGTAAATCTCTACAGAGTTATAGACCCCTCGGTTTCGCTGCGCTCCACCCAGGGTGACGCTTGCAAGGAACCTGTCATTTTAAAGAACTTAATTTTCCTGTTATTTGTGCCTGTTCATGACAAGGGGTTTCAATAAATGAAAATCAATGTCGCCCTGTGCCTGACGAAGGACATTAATAGCCATCACTCGGGGCTTCATCAACAGTTCGGCAGGCCCCTGTGACAATCAGCCTGACAGCGCCACCTGCCATCCGAATGATCGGATTTAATAAGCCGGCCTGCGCAGCCTTATATGTAGTATAATGACAAGATTGTTTCATTCCAGCAGAACTCATCCTTTTTTCTTTTCTTTTTCCGCTTTTACTTTATCTACATAGTTTTTAAACAACTGCCGCCAGTTCCGTCCGTTGTTATTGAGGTATTGCTCGCATTTTGTTTTACAGATCTCAAATATGGCCGATATTTCTCTCATACTTTTATAATCGATCGCCTGTTCCCGTGCCTGTTCCAAATTTTTTCGGATCTCGCTACGCTCTTTTTCCGTAAGATCGGGAACAATCGCCTCATATCCCTTTAAGGTAAATGCCACCTTTCCGATCGTATATTGATCCAGAATAAAAGCTACCTGCTTTGCGTTCAATTCTGCATTCAACACCTGCATAAGTGCTGTATGGACTGTTGCAGGCTTTGATGAGCAGGCGATCAGCTGCCGGTCCAGGTCGGACAATTTATTTCCGGTAGCAGGATTGATACCTGCCGGTACTTCTGAGAACGGATGGGCATTGTGCCAGTCCCTTACTGCCGTAAGGTGCAGCATTATTGCCTGTTGTACCTTCGCTGCCTTTGCTTTGTCGTCCAGTTTCAAACCATCCACCCATTGCTGCGCTTTTTGCTGCAACCCATCCGTTGCAGCGGTATCCTGCGCACCTGCCTCGCTAAACAGCAATAATAAACAAATCCATAATACCTGCTTCATTACTTTATTTTTAATGCGCTAAAATTGCTTTTAAAAAATACCGGCCACTTCCCAGCTCCAGACGGGTTGTATTGTTCTTTACATCCACTGCTCCCTTTAATGGTTTACCTGATTCTGTTATCCTGCCTGAAGGAATAGTGACTGCCGCTGTCGTATTCGGCGGTATTTCTATACTCCACTCCAGCTCATTG
Organism: Niabella ginsenosidivorans; assembly: GCF_001654455.1. Taxonomy (NCBI): domain Bacteria; kingdom Pseudomonadati; phylum Bacteroidota; class Chitinophagia; order Chitinophagales; family Chitinophagaceae; genus Niabella; species Niabella ginsenosidivorans. Next base: position 1,065,816 of record NZ_CP015772.1, on the reverse strand, counting down.
CCGGTACGCTTCCACGAGCTTTTAATGATCCCGTAAGGCGACTGATAAGAAGCCTCCACATTATTTAATCCTTTTATAAAAACCGGTTGCATCCTTATCTTCTTCAATGCAACGGACTCCGGGGCCGATTGGATACCGGCCAGGTCTTCAAAGCTCCAGGTGATCAGGTCTCCCAGCAACATAACATGGTTCTGCGAGTTCATCTGCGGACTGGCTGTATTGCCGTTCCACAGCTCCCAGATGGTGGTAGCGCCCTGCTGCACCATATATCCCCAGCTGGGATAAGTAGTATTCGTAGCCAATGCAAATGCTGCATCCGGATACCCATATTTTGTAAGTCCGCGCAGCAGCCACTGTGTACCGATAACGCCTGTACTGATGTGCATATTGTCCTGCTTTAGCTTTTGCATCAATTGCTCTTTAACTACTGCCATCCGGTCTTCCGGTACCAACCCAAAATACAAAGGCAACAGGTTAGCCGTTACGGTATTATTATCATAATGATCCTCATTTTTAAGGAACGCCTTATTAAAAGCGGTCTTTACGCGGTTTGCCAACCGGTCATAAACACTTATATCTTCAGGCTTACCGGCAAGCATTGCAAAACGTTTCATCACATTCAACAAATGATAGTAATAGGCCGTGGCCAACAACACTCCGTTCGTATTGCGCAACGGATCTTTGGAACGGATCAGCTCCAGGCTTTCCGGCGGCACGCACCAATCGCCATATTTATCTTTTGTAACCAGGTCTTCTTTCATGTACCGGCGCTGCATATACTCCATCCATTTTTTCATGGATGGATAATGCTTCACAACCGATTGCCGGTCTCCGTATTGTTGGTAAAGCATATCCGCTACCAGTATATAGGCCGCGGGCCAGGTCACATTGTCGCTGTAATAGTTCCAGAAGGCCGGGGCCACATCGGGGATCGCGCCCTCCTGTGTTTGCGCGTCCTGTATATCATCCAGCCATTTGGCATACAAGGTGGCATTATTAAAAAGAAAGCTCTCACCCAGCGCCCCCTGTGTGCGGTCGCCCAGCCAGGGCTGCCGTTCATTGCGCTGGGGACAATCCACCGGCATGCCCTTGTAGTTGGATGCAATGCCCCACCAGGCATTTTTTAATACCTGGTTCAGCGTGGCGTTGGAGGTTTCCAGCTTACCGGTTATTGCCATCTGATCAGAAATCAGCAACCCTGTAAAATCATCCACAGAAGGGATACCCGGGTAACCGGTAATTTCTACATACCGGAACCCATGATACACAAAAGAAGGCTGCCATTGTTCTTCACCGCCTCCCTTTAACGTATAAACATCTGTAACCCGCGCATCCCGCAGGTTAGCGGTGTAGAGTGTGCCATCCGGTTTCAGGCTTTCCGCAAAACGCAGTTGTATCCTTTGCCCCCGTGGCCCTTTTACCTTCATGCGCAGCCAGCCGGCAAAGTTCTGGCCAAGATCAAGGATATAAACGCTGTCGTTTAGCCGGCTGATGTTTTTAGGGCGGATGGAATCCATTACTTTCATACTTAGTGTCATCTGTGCCTTTATTTCCCCATCCGGAGCTTTTACAAGTTCCGGTTCTCTCCATTTTGAATCATCAAACAAAGCCGTTGCCCAGCCCGGGAATTCTTTGGTGGCATCGTATTCCTCCCCATCATACTCATTGTTGGTACGGATGGGGCCATCTGCCGTGAACTTCCAGGAATTATCTGAAACAATCCATTCCCGGCTCCCGTTTGCATAAGTGATCTCCAGTTGCAACAGCAATTTTGGAAAACCAAAAGTGTTGATCTTTTTCGGTTTGTAATTTTGCCGCATGGTAAAAAAGCGGCCATTGCCCAATACAACGCCAATGGCATTCCTTCCGCTGTTTAAATAAGCCGACACATCAAAGCTATTGTACATTACTGATTTCCGGTAATCCGTTGGTGCCGGGGCCAGCACCTGGTCGCCTACCTTTTTCCCGTTCAGGTACAGTTCGTACAAACCCAATCCCACGATGTGCAGCACCGCATGCTGCACCTTATTTTCTGTACTGAATGTTTTCCGGAAATACCTTGCAGAAAGCCGCGACCATTGTGTAACACTGTCCCAGGGAGATGCCTTGTCATACCCGATCCATTTTGCTTTCCAGTCGCCAGCGTTCAGCAAACCCATGCTCCATTCATTTACATTACTCCATGCGCTGTCCTTTTTATTGGAAAAGACCTGTACTTTCCAGAAACACCGCATATCGGACCGAAGCGGTTTGCCTTTATAGGACACAAGAACGGACTGGTCCGAAGCCACTCTACCGCTATTCCAGATATCGGGCTGACCTGCATCCAGCAGCTCTTTTGAAGAAGCCACCCATATCTTATAGGCCGTTTGTACTACGTTACGCTGATCGCTTTTTAATTGCCAGCTCAGCCGCGGCTGCACGGCATCAATACCCACAGGGTTGGTCAACTGCTCACAACGAAGATCAGTAACACTTAATGGCTGCTCATGTATTTTAAGATCGCACCGAGGCGATAATATAATGGTACAACGCGTGGACACTTCGTACAGCAAGGCGGATGCGCCGGACAAGGGTTGTGCCGCTAATGAGAGGAGCAACAACAATCCCAACAAACTGATATATATTTTTTTAAACCCCATTCTTTCTATTTTCCTCATGTCTCCGGGCCACTTATTAAACCTTACAAACCTGATGGATATTTTTTAATCCAGTAATTTTTTTAATGCCCAGGCAGCCGGCAGGATCCTTTGTATTTTGCCGGAAGTCCCCAGCTCCTCTTATAAGTGGCCACACCCATAGCTTTATTAAAATCACGAAACGAAAATCCAACCACTTTATCTGTTTTACTTTTGCATAGGATGATCCCGACCGATGGGTTCTCATGTGGCTGTTTTACCATATCATCCAACGCCGACAAATAAAAGTTCATTTTACCAAGATACTCCGGCTTGAACTTCTCTCTTTTCAATTCAAATGCTACATGACTTTGAAGTTTCCGGTTAAAGAAAAGCAGATCAACAAAACATCCTTCCTCATCTACCACCAGGCGGTATTGGTTACCGATAAATGCAAAATCACTGCCGATTGATAAAATAAATTTCCTGATATTACGTACAACTTCATTTTCAAATTCCTGCTCATCCGCTTCTGCAACATTCATAAAATCAAAGGGGTATTCATCTTTAAACGCCAGCAATGCTTTTTCACGTAAATTTTCACTGACGATCGTTTGGGAAAAGTTATTCAGGAACTTACCTTGCTTTTTAAATGTATTGCTTTGAATACAATTGTTTAAATTCTCTATTGATAAAAACTCCGTTGCTGCTTTTACAATATAGAATACACGCTCCTCCATTGTTTTCGCCTTTGCCAATATTTCATAATGATGCGTAAAACCTATAGCAAAAAAAGCAGTTCTAAATTGGCCCGTCAGTAACGGACCAATTGGATTTACTTTATCTTTCTTCAATCCACTATTGGTTTTCACGCGTTTTTTGCCATTTTGAATTTGGTCCGCTGGCAACGGACCAAATTCAAAAACGATCTGCCATTCCGTATAAAAAATCCGCATTTTCTTTAAGCTGGTAGCAGAAAAGCCTCTGAGTCCGGGCAGCTCTTTTTGCAGGTCCTTTGACACCTGCTCCAATACACGGGCGCCCCAGGCTTCTGCCTTTGCCTTATCAGCAATCAGCTTGCCCACCGAAAAATACAACAGCAGGAGTTCCTTATTGGCCAGCGCAGCGGCACGGTAACGGCTGGCCAGGATCATGGATTTCAGCTCTTTCAGGGTTTGTTTGTAATTAGATAACATGGCAAGACTGTTTTAACATGAGGTTATATCTATTCGTTTGCAAAATTAAACCATAATATCATTTTCAGTGCCCTGCCGGGATCCTTCTCATAATCGTAAAAAATATTTTTTTGCCCCATGGGGCCGGTGGTTTCGCTGGTCTGTGTTTTATTGCCAATGGATGGGATCGCCTGCATAAAGGAAATGTTCCCATCCGGAAAAAGCGGTTCGTAATTATGCCAGGGATCGGTTTTGGGCGCAGCGGAGAACAACCGCAGGAACAGATCTTCTGTTTCTGTAGCTACTGTAAAACGCTGGTTATTGCCATTGAAATATCCTCCGTAAAAATCAGCATAATAGCCTTTAAACTCAGGATATACCCACTGCTCCCCGGTCTCTGTCTTATTATAAACCTTATTCCAGATGCCAAATGAAGTTCCTTTCATCCGGTTTTTCCAGACACGATAGGGCCCGTTGCCCATATAGATAACAGAGCGCAATTGCGATTCCGGGTAATCAAAATTCACGCCCACCATATCCGTGTGCAGCGCCAGGGGGAAATAACGGACTTCCATCTTAACCCAGCCACCGGGGTAAATGGTCCACCGGAGTGTATTAAAACTTTTCTTTTTATCAAATGCAGATGCAATGACCAGGTGCTTCCCTTCAAAGCGGTATGAAAAATTACGGAAGTTGGTTACCCCTTCCTGGATGCGCGGCCCGTTGGTAAGCCCGGTGGGGCCCTTTGCATTTTCCGCTGCCACCAGCAGACCGGTATTTTTATTAATGATGATCTGTACATCCTTTACTTTGATCTTATACAATGAATCAACTGTATTGATCTGTACAGTACCCTCACCGTCTTCCTTTACGATCTCTGCTGCTTTTTTCTCTGGCAGGCTGATCGGGAAACTCCAGGTAAAGAGTTCCATTTGATTTTTGTCCTTAACGGTTACATATAATGCATCATAAGTTTTCCAGTCTTCCGGAAGTTTTAACTCCAGTATTCCCTTTGCGCCCGGTAGAATTTCAGGGGCTATAGCAGTACCTTTTTTATTAGTTATTGCAGTGAGGCCAAACCGTTTGAGCTCCCAACTGAACCGGCATTGATCCAGGTTGGTGTACAGATAGCGGTTCTCAATATTCAGCCTGCCGTCAAACGCCGGTGTTATTTCCCTGCGCTCAAAATGCACCGGGCTCCATATTTCTTTTACGGCAAAGAAACTTCCTTCTTTTTCATGATGAGGGCCTACAATACCATCTGCGGCATTTCCTTTATTGGTGTCCAGTGAATCGTTAAGGTCTCTGCGCACTACTGCCTGGTCCGCAAAATCCCATAAAAAACCGCCGGCATGCAGCGGGTCCTGCCACATTTTTTCCCAGTAATCTTCCAGCCCGGCGCCGTGCCCGCCATCATACTGCCCGTGCAGGAACTCTGTAGGCAATACAATAGCATGACCGTTATCATAATTGCCGATGCCATAATTGTACTGCCGGTAATGCTGCGCATCAATACCATTGAACAATTGCCAGGGATGCACCACGGGCCGCTCCTGGATATCAAACGCTGTAAACAGGGAGTCGAGGTCAGCATTATGTCCGCCCTCATTTCCGTTAGCCCATAAAACAACAGAAGGATGGTTCGCATCATGCCCGATCATTTCTTTCAGCAATTTTGTTCCCGTTGGCGTATCATAATGGCCATGCCACCCGGCCAGTTCATCCATCACAAACAGTCCTAATGAATCGCATACATCCAGGAAATGCTCATCGGGCGGGTAATGGCTCATGCGCACAGCATTCATGTTCATTTCTTTGATCAGCAGCACATCTTCAACACTGTTCTGCCGGCTTAGGGCACGCCCCGTTTCCGGACGGAAGGAATGCCGGTTAATGCCTTTGAATTTTACTTTTACGCCGTTGATATAAATGCCATCGCGCTGTTTCAGCTCCACTGTTCTGAACCCGAATTGCTGAGTAATTGTATGTACCGGCTGGTCTTTTTTATATAAAGTAAAAACCGCCTTATACAGGTTCGGGTCTTCCGGGCTCCATTGCTGAATATCGCTTACCTGACACTGCACAAAGAAAGTGCCTTTTTTCAGGACTGCGGTATCAGGAGCATTGTACGCTGCAACCTTGTTATTCCTGCTGTCATAGAGCGCAATGCTTATTCGTTCCCTTCCGGATGCATTTGTCTGCACAACAGCGGAAAACAAACCATTCGCCCGCGCATCAATCTTTACAGAACTGATATGCATTTTAGGCAGTGCTTCCAGCCATACGGGGCGAAAGATGCCGCCAAAGATCCAGAAATCCCCTTCACGCTCTGCTGTGTTCACGGATCTGTTGGCAGAGTGCTTGGCCACCGTTACTTCCAGCAGGTTTCCGGTTCCATATTTTAATAGTTTACTTATGTCGTACCGGAATGCATAAAAGGCGCCCTGGTGCACCGGCCCGGCCAGCTTACCATTTACTTTTACTTCGGCATCGGTCATCACTCCTTCAAAAACAATATGTACCATTTTGCTTTTCCAGTTTGCAGGAACGGAAAAGCGGTATTTATACAACCCCTTCTCTTTGCCTTTGGCACTGTCCTTTGCAAACCCGTAATTGTATTTTCCAAAACCCTGCAGCTCCCAGCAGGAAGGCACGCCGATGGTTGTCCATTTATTTGCATTCATTCCCCCCGTGCAAAAGAAATCCCATTGCACCGGATCATTACTGCCTTTGCCGGACAGGTATTGCACTTCTGTCTGCTGGGCATTGGCGCTCAGAAACAGCAATGAGAGAAATATAGGAGTGAGTCTACGCATTTTTTTATTTTGTCATCGACAGTACTACTATCGTCTTCCTTGTGTCACTCACTGCAACTGCAGTGCAGGGCCCGGCTTTGTATCCGTTTTTCCAAACCGGTATTCCTTCAGCTTCTTCCGCCTTCAGCTATTGCCGTCAACTTATGGTTCGAGCTTACGGCTCCCGGCCTTTATTACAGTCATTTTAACAAGGAACTAAAGTTCCCTGTTCACACATTCAGACGAGGCTACGCCGCTGCATTCAGTTGAGGCTGACCCAAAAGGCTCCTTGATTGTCACCCCGAAACTTCGGGGAAGCCTGACGAAATATAGACAATCAAGGGATTAGCCTTCGTCAAGCTGGCTGACATTACTTTTTGGTTACTCCCAAGTTATTTTATCGCCTGAAGCGATGGCATCGTTACTGCGAAACCACAAGTTTTGCAGAGCAGCACTGAATGATCTACTCCGCCTTAAAAGCCTTTATCAATTCACTATTCGTCCGGAACGGCAATGCCGGTAATCCGTCTTTATTGTACAACGAAGGGCGGGCATCTTCCCGCCAGGCATAGCGTACCGCACGGGGCGCCATCACATCTGTTGCCCGTATCCAAACCTTGTTGTCTTTAATAATGGCGGTTGCAGTAACATATGTTCCTTTTTCATTTTCCACCTCAAATCCTTCCAGCGTTTTTCCGTTCCGGCTCACCAACCCTTTTCCCTTATAATCAAAATCAATTACCAATGCATTCTTTTTTTGTACTGCGCTTTTAAACACCGGCCCCATGGGCGCTGCATCACTTGCATGATAGGTTTTACTGAGCGCCGCACCGGCCAGGCGCCTGCCCAGGCCCCACTTATTCACCGGGTGCAGATCAGCCGGGTCGTCATTCAGATCTAGTGTGCTGATCATTGCCGTATTGGGAATTCTTAAAACCGCAGACTGCGCTTCCCAGAATTCAGGCTCACTATAAACCGTATAGGAACGGTCGGTTGCTTTTGAATAATAATAGGGAGCGATCTGCACATAGTAAAAAGGCAGCTTATCGTTATGCCATTGCGCACGCCAGTAACTGATCAGCGCTTTCATTTTATAGCTGTATTGCAATCGCTCATTCAGGAAACAATTGGATTCTCCCTGGTACCATAAAAACCCTTTCAGGGCAAAGGGGATCAGCGGCCGGATCATCGGGGTGTAGAATTTACCGGGATCGCCATCTATTCTATGAGTGCTGTCTTTTTGTTCGCGGAAAAAATCCAGCGCTGTAAAAGCCTCCTGCGGCATCCAGGGCTCAATACGGCTGCCGGGAATTGCCGCCGAGATCACGCCTACCGGCACTTTCAGCTTTGCCTGCAGCTCTTTTGCAAAGAAATAACCCGCCGCCGAAAAGCTGCGCAATGCAGTACCCTCCGCCACGGCCCAACCGGAATGCGTGGAATCCGGCGCCATTTTTTTGCGCTCCGCCAAAAAGATACGGATGTTGGTGTTATGGGCGGTTTCCAATTCATTTACCGGCCAATGCGCGCCGGGTGGCGGCTGCAGCTTGCTTATTTTACGCATAGCAAATTCCATATTCGACTGGCCGGAGCATAGCCATACTTCCCCCACCAGTATATTGCTCAGTGTTACTGCTTCTTTTCCGGAAATAATTCTCAATTCCGCAGGATCAGAAGAAGCTTTCAACGGGTCAAGAAAAACTTTCCACGCACCCTGCGCATCAGCTACTGTTTGCTTTACCTGGCCCCTGAACCGTACTGCTATTGCAGCTCCTGCCTTTGCCCGGCCCCATACAGGAACCGGTTGTCCCTGCTGTACTACCATATTATTCCCAATGATCTTTGGCAATACCAGTTGCCCCCTTGCACTTAAAGAGCAGGTAAAAACAATGGCTATCGTTACTAAATATTTCATTTTTTCTATAACGTTCCGATAATTCCCCGGAGTTTTTTTGACCGCTGTACCAATTTACCATCTGCCCATACAGACAATCCTTTGCCTTTGTGATATTTTTTGCCGGTCCTGTCCCAGATGATCGTGATTATTTTTCCATGATACAGTACCTGATCCAGCGCAAACCAATCCCACGTACCTGCAGGCAGCAAAGGGTTCACCTCGATCCGGTCATCTGCCCTGGGACGCAGACCCACCAGCCCGGTAATCACAAGATCGTTAAACGTGGAGTGGTTGTAATAGCGGCCACGCTCATCGGCTGTAAGCCATTTGCCTGTCTTTTCATCCATATATTCGCCGATATAGGGTTTGCCATCTTTATGCTGTGACCTCATGTATTTTTCAAGCTGCAGAAAATAATCGTTCCTGGAAACAAAGTGCTGTTTATAGTTGTTCAGCAAATTGGCCATAGCGGTTAATGTTTGCGAAGTAGCAAAAGGCCATACAGCTCCATCCCATTCACACTTGCAACAGCCATGTGTACGGAATGCCGGATGACTGCGATCCGCAGTGGTAATGCCCGCAGGAGCATTAAAATGTGCGGGATTCATCAACCTGCTCCAGGCGTTGCTGTACTGTTCATCAGGCATATTAAAATACCAGGGAATAAACCCGATCTCTTCCATTACGTTGGCCAATGTATCTACAGGCTGTTTCCGCACTTCAAAAAATTGCGCTTTATTATTCCACAGATCCTGTTGTACCAGCATCTTTAAGGTATCGGCCTTAGCCTGGTACAACTGCTGCAAAGCTGTATTGCCTGCCAACGATGCTATAGCGGATATAGCTTTTGCATTCCCATACAGGTACCCGTTCACAGAGGGGCGGGGATTCTTTTCCTTACGCCCGCCGCTTATGGTTTCCTCCATGGCATCCCGCACATCATACTGCCAGAAGAGGCCACCGGGGTACCTTTTCTCCGCTTCCCATGCCTGGTAGTCGGCAAGCAGATCCGGTAATAAATTCCTGACAAATGCCGTATCGCCGTTCACAAGGTAGCGGTTATAAATGGCATCACTGTTCCAGCCACTGTAAAACCGCAGCTTTTTCAGCGGCTTGCCTTCATTGCCCCTGTACCAGGTCAGCAGGTCTTCATTCAAATATTGCTGGTCATGCAGCCAGCGGCTCTCATAAATATGATGCCCCAGGGCGCTGCTGATGAGGTTGTATTTGTCTGCGTAAGACCGCTGTATCAAAAATTCCGTAAATGCAAAACCATTCGGTGTTTTCTTAATATGCTTACGCAGTGTCCACCAGCGGTAATAATAAAGCTCTTCAAAATTTTTATCCGGGCAGTTAAACAGGGGAATATTCTTTTGCATCCAGTTCCAGGATTCCGAATTGGGAATAGCCTGCACAATGGTTTCCTGCTCCATGGTATTAAAATGATCCACATAATGCTTAAAGGCGCCTGGTTGCAGTACCTGTGCCTGTAGCGTGACCGCTGTGATCATCAAAAAGAAAATGCTATTGAAAAATCTTATATACATGAATTATTGATGTACTGCTTTAAAATACCCGATCTGATAAATGGCTTTCTGATCTTTTTCCCCTGCACGCGGCAGATCATAATCCTGGTCTGTAGGCGTGTCCGCATCAGGAAACCGGCGTACCGATCCTGTTCTGAAGGTAACATGATGCACTTTATGCACCGGAGCAAAGAAAATACCATTTACCGGTTTAGCATCATTGATTGTTACCGTATAGAATCGTTTCCCTGCATCCAGCTCTATTACAAAATTGTATGTTTTGCCCGCCTCGTACTTTGCAAGCGCACGATCCCTGTAACCTGCTTTTGTAAGGATCGCACCCGTGGAGTCAAAAGAGATGCGCACACAGGCCGTATTTTTTGCATCCTGCAGCTCAATATCCAGCCGCCCGTTTGCTGTTTGCTGCGGCGTTATACTAAAAGCTATTTTCATTTTAGCAGCTTCCGGAACCACCCGTTCAGCCTTGGCAAAATCGAACGGATCATAATCCGCCAGGGACAATACATTTTTACCTCCGGACCTTTCAATGCCAACAGGCGCCCACAGCGGACTGTAGAGGTTCCAGTTCTTCAGCGCCTCATCAGGTTTTACTGCCTCAAAATCATCCGCCACATTACCCGTTACTCCACTTTTTACCGGAACCGGAATCTTTGCCACCCAGATATCTTCTTTATTCATGCTGTAGCCCACCCATACATTGCCATCCGGAGTTTTGCCATCCATTTCCTGTATGCCCCTTACATACTGCGGTCCATAGCTTTTGTAGGCACCTCCATACCGGAGCGATGTAATTTCACCGTTTACCAGCAGCAGGTTTTTATAGTGCAGCCCGTCATCGCTCACCGACAGGGCCAAAGGCCATCGGAATTCAGAAGGATTGTACACGGTAATGTACTTCCCATCAGAAGTTCTTTGTCCCCATATTTTTGCATTGGCATTTACAAAGCCCGGTGCCCGGGTGGGCGTATATTCCCAGCTTTTGCCTTCATTGCTGCTGATACTGGTGAGCGCATATTTCCAAAGCCCTGCCACGCGCCCATCCGGCAAATGATAATAGTTAAATGCCTTATAGTCTTTTTTAAGCGGGATCAACGGATCATTACGATCTGCTTCTTCCACCATTTGCTGCATCAGCAAAGGGGTTGCCAGGATTTCTTCGCAAGCGGCTACCAGGCCTTTATCTTTTGCGCTTTTATAAAACGGGTAATGAGTGTTCTTTTCGCTGAAGCGATGATTGTACCTCAGAAAATAAACAGGCCCGAAGCTGCCGTCCCGCTTTATTTCACGGATCACCCGGCCTACGCCCCTGCCATCATTCGGATCATCCTTTGGTCCCAGCGCAATACCATAGAAACCCAGCGCAAATAATCTTTTTTCTTTTGATACATAAAAGCCGATCCGCTGGTGCATGACCGCAAAGCTGTTGTGCGCCACTTCTGTCCGCCCTTCTTTCTGAAAGCCATCCGGCAATTTATATTCAGGAAAAAGCGTTACCGGCGCCGACCACCGGTACCCGTCTTCTGAAGTAATGAGAACTGTTTTGCCGGGTGGCACATGTTCACCTACCGGATCACTTAAAAAATGCAGGTAAAACCGGTTATTCCAGTACACCAGCATGGGCTGGTGGTTATAGGTCCAGTTCAATCCCCCGGCCCATTCCGGGTGCTCCCGGTTGGCCCGGAACACCTGTATATTGTGCACCCCCACTGCCGGTGTCAGCTGCCCGTGGTGATAATCAACATTTGACAAGGTTTCCCCTACATAGCGCACTGTATCCTGCTGGGCATTTGCCATGCCGGTATATAAAAGTAACACACATAATATATTCAACGCTTTTTTCATCATATCGTTTGATCGGGCTCATGGCTGGTCATTCATAAATCATAGTATTTTCCAATGGCTATGAACCATGAACTATATACCATAAATTATTTTCTGTTTTTTACCTGTTTCAACAATTGTTTCACCACTTTCTTCTTCACCGGAACAATCGTCCCGTGTTTATGGCCTTCCGGTACTGCAATTTTATTTCCTGCATTTTCAAAATGAATAAAATCTTTTGTGATCATGGCTTCGTATGTTTTTTTGCGATATGCATCATAATAAATCAGCCATTGATCTTTGATCTTTACAACAGAAGGGCCTTCCGTATATTTTTCCGTAAAGGCCGGGGAACTATGCTGCCAGGGACCCGCCGGGTTATTGCTGAAGACCACTTTCAGGTCCAGTTCGTTACGGGTATTGTCTTTTAGCACCAGCACATAATCTCCTTTTTTTCTTTTCACGATCGTGGCATCAATTACACTGAACCCCGGATCCAGAAACAATTGCGCAGGCGTAAATGTTTTAAAATCCTTTGTAGTGGTCATATACAGGCGGTGATTATTTTTTTCTTCTTCCATCCCCCGCTCAAAGCGGCCGGGGATAGTGCTTGCCCAGACGATAAGGTACTTTTTGTCTGTATCATCATAAAAGAGTTCCGGCGCCCATACGTTTACCGTAGCGGGCTCCTGTTCCATTACGGGTATGAATTGCTGCGGGCTCCAGTGCGCCAGGTCTTTGGAGGCAGCATAGCCAAATCCTTTGTCGCCCCGCCAGCTGCTGGTCCATACCAGGTGAAAGGTACCCTCCGGGCCCTGTACCATGGAAGGGTCCCGCATTACTTTTTGCTGTCCCACAGCCGGTTTCAGAAAAGTGGTATCCAGTTCAGTCCAGTGATAACCATCATAGCTGTATAACAGCCGCAGCCCGGCATCTGCCGGTTCATGAAAGGAAGTGAACAGGTAGGCCCTGCCGGAGCAGGAACTGATGATGATCGTAACAAGTATGATTATAAATCTTTTCAATTTTTTTTATTTTGTTCATTGGATTCAGGCTGTTCATGACAAGCCAACATAAGCGAAATGTCACCCTGACGAAGGGTAATCTTTACAATCGAATCATGGTTCGTCAGGCTGTTAATAACAAGTGTTATAGTCTTCGTTAGCCATTGTATTCTGCTGAAAAAGGAAGGATCTCTCGATTATTGAAACTAACTGATTATCCAGAGATGCTTCGGCTGCGTTACACTCCGCTCAGCCTGCCTACCGCAGGCAGGCATGACGAAAGTATAATTGATTCTTCAATACATAATACAATCTGTCATTAACAATAATGAAGAAATGTCACCCTGAGGCCGCCCGAATGACTCCGGTTGGATCGGGCCTGACGAAGAGTTGTTTTTATTGCTATTCATGGTTCGTCAGACTCACCATGACATTCGTTTTAGCAACTGACTTTTCATTTCAATGAACTTGATTTTCCACTTTTATTTGTGCCTTATCCACAACAATTATTTCTGTCATTTTAAAGAACTTTTTTATTTATATATCAGTGCGGCGAAATAGTGACCGGCGATCATTATCCATTGCCACGCTTAGTGATCACCTACTCCTCCAGCACCAGCACCCGGTCTGTTCCTTCAGCAGCGCTCTTTGCAGCAGGCGGATCAAACTGTATTACACCACTTGTCTTTGCCAATGTTACAGGAACAGTGCTCCCGTTCGCCGGGAAGAACCAGCTTCCTTTTGCGGGCTTAAAACCCAGTTTTGAAAGAGCTACTTTAAAAGGCTCCCCGGTATATGTATACACCATTGCATATCCCTTCCCCTTTGTGGCCAGCAGGTGATGATACCGCTGTCCATTGTTACCGGCAAGAAGATCCTGAGCAGGAACCCGACTGAAGTAATCGTGGGCCAGCATCAGCTTTTTAAGGAACTGCATTTGCGTGGCGCCCGGCGCCGACAACTCATCCTGCCAGTTCTCGCGCACTCCAAAACTGCCCGCCTTTTTTCCCCTGGTATGAAACTGCATCACGGCATTATCACCATAAGTAAACCCGGCGCCTCCTGCAAAAACGCTCCAATAGGCATAGCGCCGTATATCCGCCGCATTCCATCGTGGTTGCAGGCTGTCGTGCAACCCATACGGAATATTTTCATAAGAAGGTTCCCCGTCTAATGTTGGCTTTACCGGCCGGAGCCGCGCATCGGCGTTAATGTATTTCCAGTTATCTTCTCCAAAATGATTTTTTTCATCAACACTTGTATCCTGCGCATAGGATCTGTGACCGCTCTGGAACATATTAAAATCCAGCCAGGAGGCCTGGTGGAACCATTCTGATGAGGAATAGCGCCCTCTTGGATGAAAGGTTATCAAGTGGCCGGGATCGTATTTTTTGATCGTACTCCCGATCATATTCCAAACCGCTGCGCCATCACTTCCTTTAATATCACCGCCATTGAGCCAGATGATATTGGGCTGCCCTTTATAACGCGTTGCCAGAAACCTGGCAAACACCGCAGCCTGTGCCGGTGTTACGTTCCCGTCTTTTACATTGCTGCCCCAAACCGGTACCAGCGCCATGTACAATCCCCGCTTTGCTGCCTCCCGGATCACAAAATCCACATGATCCCAAAAATCATACGCCTGTGCATCCGAAGGATCGGCCCCGGTAGTGGTAACCGGTTTTGAGACATCCCCGCTTTCAACCGCTTCATCCCCGTAAACATTCCTGGTATTTTTTACATCATGCAATACCATTACCTGTATCACATTAAAGCCCTGCTCCTTCCGGGTTTCGAGGTATTGTATGGCTTCTTCCCGGCTCAACCGTACAAACAGCAGCCAGCCCGTATCGCCCAGCCAGAAAAAGGGTTTGCCACCGGCTGTCTGAAAAAAACGCCTGTTTTCTGAGACCCTTAGCGGTTGCAGGGTTTGCGCATTTACACCAATAGCAGCGCCCGATACCAGCAAAAGAAAAATAAGGATGTAAAATAGTCTGCTCATAACAACAAGGCGTCCGATATATTACCTGTTAAACATTGCCGGCAATCAAAAAAAGACAAGCATCTCTGTGCTTAACAGCGACCAAATAAAGATAGAACGGATACCGGATAAAAGCCCTGGGCCGGTAAATATTTCCATTAACTTAGAAAGATTTTCCATTCCGGAACCATACAGCATTACGCCGCACTTTTGTGGGCAGGTGCGACCCCCGGGAGGACAGACAGGCGTTTATGTACTTCTAAAGCATACTATACCACTGGTCAGGAGGCCAGTTAAGATGGCAGATAAGTATCTCATAGTGTTAATTCATGAACCGTGGCTGAGGGTTCGGTTCTCTGTTTGCCGCGCAAACCAAGTTTGTCATTACCCGATAAGTAGCTACGCTGCTTATGTTATAAGACAAAAGCTATTGGGATCAGCCTGGTGTTAAAAACTCCGGAATTGGTACCGGAGTTACAGAACATGTACTCATTATTGAATGCCACAGGCACGATATATATTAAAAAGGCATGTTAATATACACATGGCTAATGGATACCTGATCTCCGGAATAAACACTATTGAATCAGCGTTCCGGGAAAATCATGTATGGTCTCGCAGCAAAGCTGTTCCATCACCTGCTTTAACTGGGCTTTAAACATGGCGATGGTATGATCGCCACCGGCCTTGCCCAATGCCCCAACCCCATACATAAAGGGGCGGCCCATAAATGTAAAATCGGCGCCGCATGCCAGCGACCGGCCAATATCCGGCCCTGACCGGAGGCCACTATCGATCATTACCCTGTATTTGTCTTTATATTTTTCTGCCAGTCCTTTTAAGGGACGGATGGTTGATTCCCCGGCATCGATCTGCCGGCCACCGTGGTTGGAAACAATGATACCATCCACACCAATTTTTACACACAGATCCGCATCCTGCTCACTTACCACACCTTTTACCACCAGTTTCCCTTTCCATTTATCCCTTATAGCTGCCACCTTATCCGCATCTACCCTGCCTGTAAATGTAGCATTCATAAATTTTCCCAGTTGCTTCATGTCCATTCCTTTTTTCATGTAGGGCTTTAGCGTGGCAAAGGAAGGAATGCCCACCCGTAGAGTCTCCAGTCCCCATACCGGATGCATTGCTGCCTGGACAAAATTGCTGATGGTGTTTTTGGGCGGCATGGAAAGCCCTGCCTTTATTTCGCGATAGCGCAATCCAAAAGACGGCACGTCTATTAATACTACCAATACCGGACAGTGCACTGCTTCCAGCCGGCGCAGGAGATCATCCCTTAATTCATTTTCTGTAGGATGATACAACTGGAACCAGAACCGGCTTTCAGAAACTTCAGCAATACGTTCGATGCTGCTGGTAGAAACCGTGCTCAGAATATACGGAATGTTATGCCGCAGCGCCGCTTTTGCCAGTATTTCCGGGGCATTGGGCCACATCAATCCCTGTAAGCCAACGGGCGCTATACCAAACGGGGCATCATAGGTATGGCCGAATAGTTCGGTGCGCATATCTACGCCTTTATGCTTTTTAAGATACTGGGGCATCAGGAAGATCTGTTTAAAATCTTCCTCGTTCCGCCATACATTTAATTCATCATTACATCCGCCTTCCAGGTAATCAAAAGCAAATTTGGGCATCCTTCTCTTAGCTTTCCGTTTCAGATCTGCTACAGAAGGGTATTGAGTATTGTATTGCAATAAGTTTGTGCTCATAATGCTGTATTCACAAAGAAATCAATTTGTAGTAAACAGCAAGATTAGCAAATAAAATCCAAATCCCTATCCTGTGCCATCCGGCAGCGCCCTTTCCTGAATAAATTGTTTTATAAATGGTAAAAATAATTTATTAAAAAAGGCCTATACCCCAATTTTGCTTATATGCCAGTGACTACTCTGTGGCTTGGGTGACAGGGCGACCTAGAGAACCATTTAGCATTGGTGCGGGTTGCGCCAGCCACAGCGTTTTACCAACGGACCAGCTCCTGGTACCGGTTTTTCAACTATCTGCCTCATTTCGTTTGTTCCCGGAACACTTTTTTCAGGTAGGCTACATTAGCGCCATAGTTGTATTTTACGTCCCGCGGGCGTTGTGCATCGCGGGAACGCTCTACCACCAGCCAGCCGCTCCATTTTATCTGATCCAGTGTTCTTTTTACCTTATACAGGTCTATTTGCGGATCGTTCTGTAACCATACACTGTCTTTATTGGTACAATGGATCATGGCAATGTTTTTTGCTCCGAGTGTTTTTAATTCCCTGTACAGATCCCGTCCTTCTTTCAACGGGTTGGAAAAGTTGAAATAGATCTTTACCGCAGGTGAGCCGATCTCCTTTAGCAGCGTTACTTCTTCCTTTGCAGAAAGCGCTGTTTCAATGGCAATGATCACTCCTGCTTCCTGTGCCATTTTACCGGCTTCTTTTAAACGGGCCACCACTGCGCCCCGCTTCTCCGGATACTTTTTCAGATCGCATTGCACACCTAATGGAAGGAAGGCTGTTTTTACATGCATCTTTTTCATGGTGGCAATGCAATCTGCTATCGACTCTTTATAATGCTCCCTGCTACAGAACGATTGCGCATAATAACCGGTCATCGCCAGGGAAGGGATTTCCAGATTCAGCGCCTTAGCTGTCTGAAGATATTTTTCACGCACGGAATCAATGGCCAGTTTGTTATCAAAAGTTTCCCGGTTGCCCAATCCGCCCATATCTATCTCAATACCATCAGCGTTCAGTTCTTTTGCCAGTGGCAATGCGCCCGGCTTCTGGCGCTTTAACAGCATCAGGTCTATCAGCGCGATCTTATACCGCTGCGTTTTCTGGGCACTACCGGCAAATGGTACTGCAATCATAAGGATGTATAGGAATATTTTTTTCATACTTATCTTTCTATTGAGGCGTATTAAAAAGCAGGTCACCCTGAGCCTCAAATAAACAGGATTTAAGCCTGGTGAGCCTGTCATAGTGAGGCACAAATAATAGGAAAATTAAGTTCTTTAAATCCAAACATTCGATCCGAATATTCGATCCGAATATTCGGATGACAAGCAGCGCTGTCAGGCAGAGCTTGACGAAGCCTCAAGCGATGGATATCAATGTCCTTCGTCAGGCTCAGGACGACATTGATTTTCATTTATTTAAACTACTTGTCATTAACAGCTTGCCGAACTACGAACCATGAGTAACAATAAAAAGCACCCTTCGTCAGGATGACACTTCTTCATTATTGATAATTAACATCTTAAAGAGCTTGTCATTAACAGCCTGACGAAGGCTGATCCCCTGAGGGTTTCTATTTCACCGAAGTTTTGGGTTACCCCTCCGCTTCGGAGACGATGAGCTATAAACAATAAGTTACTTTACAGCCGCCTCAAAAACCTTTTGCAGATTGTCAAAACCTTTTACCGCGCGTGCCGGCAGTTGCTCTCCGTGATCTCCGAATACATATAATTTTTTTTCTTCCTCAACCGTGATCCCCGATTCATCAATATGCCCCTGTTTATCTTCGATGGCTTTTATATTCAATCCCAGGTATTGCGCCATAAAATGGTACACAGCGATTCTTTTACTGATCCCGAAATCATGTGTTTCAGCCGGCAAATGCACATTTTGCACCTGCGTCCTTTTTCCGTACCAACTGTACATTTTTTGCAGGTAAGGAAAATCATGCTCCGGCATTTTATCCGTCCAGTCGCCTCCATCACTGACCAACAATTGCGGGCGCGGTGCCGCCATTGCGGCAATCTCCACATTATCCGTTCCGCCGGCGCAGCTATGGATGTCCATACCGCTTTCACAGGGACAGCCACCATAGAAATAAGAAGAAACTGCAACCACCGGGGCAGATACTTTAATGCGGTCGTCAATGGCTGTCATCAGCACTGTATGGCTGCCACCCCCGGAACCGCCGGTAATGCCCACCCTTGCGGTATCCGCATCTTTTAACGCTAACAGGTAATCCAGGATGCGGATAGCACCCAGCGCCTGTATGGTCATGGCCAGGCTGCGGCGATGGTCTTCCGGTTTGAACTGCAGCAACGATTCACCCCAGGCAAAAAGATCATAACTAAAGGCCATGGCACCCATCTTTGCAAAAGCAGCACAACGAAGCTGGCAATCCGGGCGGTACCGCTGCTGCGGCCAGTGGCCATCCGGGTTCAGGATCACCGGAACCCTGCCTTTGTGCTTAGCCGGCTTATACAGCGAACCATTGATCCACACCCCGGGTAAGATTTCCAAAGCAATATTTTCTACGGTGTAGCCATTGTATTTCCTTAATGGAGTGATGATGGGTTTACTATCCGGCCAGCTAGGTAATTTTGATAATTGTAATTTCGCTAGTAAACATTGTTTCAGCTCTTTTTTACGCGCCTCCCACTCTGTTACATTTTTATATTGTGCCGCAATACGATCCAGCTCTGCCCAGCCATCTTCCACTGCCCAGCGGTAGTATTCATAATTGCTGATCTTATATTTTTTATTCCCTTCTTTTTTTGCTTTCAAATCAAAAGGAGCCAGTACGTTGCTGAGCGTTTCCTCCACATCCGGGCGAAAGCGCCAGCGGGCATAGTTGAGCACTTTATCTTTTACCAAAGAATCCGGGTAGCGGACAGCAACCCCATAGCGTGTTTCTATATTTCTGATCACCTGCACCAATGGCTCCGCATAACGATTGTCTGTATTTTCCTGCGCACCGGCAAAAAAGCTGAACAGGGTTCCCCAAAGTACAAGAGTGCGACGCAAGTAAAGCATAATAGTTATTCCGAAGCTGGTGAAATAATCATAAAAAACAATCGGGTACCTACAGGTCCATCACGGCGAAAAGTTACAATTTCACAGGCTGAATTCCTAACCGTTGGCACCAGCCTAAAAACCGGCTGTAAAGCAAATCCAGTTCCTTCTTTTGATCCGGTGTCAATTGCAGCGCGTAAGCCCGGCTGATGGTACGCACCGGCAATCCGCGCTTTCCCAGAAAGTATTTAGCGCTCATGGGGTAAGCGTGGTGGATCATTGGATCTACATCTGTCAGCTCCTCCTGCAACCATTTTACGGTTTCCTGCTGCCCCGGGTTATTTGCATTCTTTACCATCCATACCAGCACTTCCGGATAAAAATTACCGGATATGGACGACATGCCTGCAGCGCCCTGCTGCAGGCTGAACAAGGCATTGGGCGTATGCGCATCATAAAACTCCAGGGAACTGCTTACCGTTTTTAACACTTCCAGCTTGGCTTTCACATTTTCATGCGTAATAGAAGTGTCCTTATGATATATTAACCGGCTGGACTGTACAAGCTGTTTAAAAATATCTGCGCTCAATATGCGTTTGTAAGGGGCGGGGCATTCATAAATGCCTAAAGGAATAGTTCCTGTAAGTGCGAACAGCTTTTCAAAATTACGCAGCAGTATTGCATCATCTTCCTCCACTTTTGCAAAGTGCCCGCTGATCATAATGACCGCATCTGCTCCGGTATCATAAATCTTCTTTGTAAACAGCGCTTTGTCTTCTACCGTCAGACCAAAGGAACCGGTGGCTACTACAGGTACCCTGCCATTTACGCACTGAACCACGTGGCGGGTCAGCTCCAGCCGCTCTTCTTCTGTAATGCTGAACATTTCGCTGCTGAGGCAGTTGGCAAAGAAGCCTTCCACACCTGCTTCCAGGTAAAACGCCAGCAGCTCGGTTACCGCATCGTAATCAATGCGCGCTTTCAGATCAAAGGGCGTGATCATTACAGGTACAAACTTTCCGGCAATCGCTTTCATACATTCCTCGTTTGAGGCGGATAAAGTTTGTATATTTTTTTTATTAAAGACTGCACAATCCCACTAAACAGATGTAGTATTTTGTTATTTTTTTAAAAGCGGGCGCTTTGCTGTTACCGGTTTTTTATATGTACCGTGCCGATGGCAGTCAGTACTTTATGGAGTGCTTTAACTGCGGAATAAATTCTGCAGTTGACATATAAAGCCGGGCTGATGGCCCTGGGTTGTTTTCTGATGATAAAGACAGAAGCATTACCCGGCTGATTATCAATTGCGAACTTCAGTTCGAGGTATAACGGTGTAAGGAAAGATAGAGCGCCGTAGGCCCGAACCACAACCTGATAAACGGCCCTGAAACGTCAAGCCCGGACCTGCACCGGAGTTGAAGTATGCGGCAACGATCAATGCCTGCCAACAATTATTTTCTCCTTACCCTAACAGCCCCGGACGCTCTTTAAAAGTTTTCCAGAGCAGCTCACCAAACAGGGTATTGGACCAGGCAAACCATTTACGGGTAAACTTTTGGGGATCATCTTTATGAAAAGATTCATGCATAAAGCCAGTGCCGCCATGCGTTTTTTGCAGGGTGTCAATGCACCATCGGATCTCTTTATCATCATTAGATGTTAATGCCTTCATGGTGATGCTCATAGGCCAGATCATATCTTTACCAATATGCGGCCCGCCGATGCCTTCCGCAGCAGAGCCCTTAAAGAAAAACGGGTTTTCCTGAGACCATATATATTTACGGGTAGCTTTATACAACGGGTCAGTATTGCTTACCGCGCCCAGGTAAGGCAAACCCAGCAGGCTGGGCACATTGGCATCATCCATTAGAACATGACTACCATAAGCATTGACCTCATATGCATATAATTTTCCAAATTCCGGATGCGTGGTGATGGCATACTTTTTTACAGCCGTTTCCACTTCGGCAGCCAGTCCGGTCAGTTCACCGGCCAACGCCGCGTCTTTTGTTATTTTGCTGATCATCTCTGCCGCCTGTTTCAGGCTTACCACGGCAAACAGGTTCGATGGAACCAGGTAGGCAAAAATAGTAGCGTCGTCGCTGGGGCGAAACATGGAGCAGATCAACCCTACCGGCTTCACCGGGTAACCATACCCGCCCATAGGAATGCCATCCGTGGCCCAGGAGGTTTTCCGCTGAAAATGATAGGGCCCCTCATTTTCTTTGCGTTGTTGCTCCTTAAACGTTTTTAATGTAAGCGCAATACCTTCTTTCCATTTGGCATCAAAAGGGGATGTATCTCCCGTTTCCTTCCAGAAACGGTAGGCCAGGCGAATGGGATAACAGAGCGAATCAATTTCCCATTTGCGCTCATGGATGCCCGGTTTCATATCTGTGTTATCTGTTTCCTTCCATTCGCTCACTTTACTATCATCATTATAAAAAGCGTTGGCATACGGGTCTTTCAAAATAAAATGCGTTTGCTTGCGGATAACACCGGCAATGAGTTGGTGCAATGCCTGATCCTGACCGGTAAATTGCAGGTAGGGGTATACCTGGGCCGAACTGTCGCGCAGCCACATGGCATCAATATCACCCGTGATCACATAAGTATCCGGCACGCCGTTTTGTTCCGTATAAAAAACGGTGGTATCCAGCGTATTGGGAAAGCAGTTATTAAACAGCCAGCCCAGTTCTTTATTGGCCACTTTTGACTGAAAGGCTTTTATGGCTCCTTCTATGGCTGCACTTTTAAAACGGCGCTGGCCTTCAGGAACCCGTACAATCGGAAAATCGATTTTGCCTTTCGCAAAAGAAAAATTATTCAATGCCAGCCCGGCGCCTAAAACGCCGGTATGTTGTAAAAAGGTTTTACGGTTCATAATTATATAAGCTTATTGATGAAGCAAAAAATTCGTTATACGGCCGTAAAGCTACTTTATTTTAGCATAACTCCGCTATTACACATATGATACAGATGGGAGGACAGGGAAACGATAGCCGGAACACTCTGTGATTAAGAATCCACCGGTTATTGCCGCCTTCAGCAGCATACACAGGGTGACGACAGGGATATATATTATCATTTTTTGTCGCTGACAGGTATCGGATATTTGTTGTATTTTTAAAGAAATAAACAGTTATGCAGGACGAGATCATTGTAATAAAAACCTGTAACAACATAGCCGAAGCCATCTCCGCAAAAGAAAAGCTGGAAGAAGCCGGTATTACAGCTACCATTGACGATATGGATGTTGCAGGCATGACGCCGCTTGCAGGCATATCAGTAAAGATCTTTTCAAAGGATCTTGAAAAAGCCGGAAAGGCGCTTGAAGATTAAACCCCGCTACCTGTCCGGGCAATATCAGGTTTTTACAGACTTCCTGATAAACTACAACCAGCCCTCTCAATGAAAAATCAAACCTTTTTATTCAACAGAGCGGCCGTTAGTATCATGCTTCTGCTATGCCTGTTTATTACTTCCTGCGATACTATCAACGGACCTGATTTGCAGGATAAGGACGGCATAAAAAAAGTAAAGGGAGCTGTTATAAAGGCCTTCGGGGCCGACAAAAAGCTTTTTTCCCTGGGTCTGTATGCAAGGGATCATATGAACAGCGATTTTTTTATGGCGGCTGTCAGCTTTCTTGAAAACGGGAAAAGTATGGATCAGATACTCTATGCTTACCCCAGGGAAGCAATAAAGCCGGCAAAGGAAAGCCCCATTCAAAATGCGTTCATTCTTAAAGACCGGCAGGGAAGCGTGGCCCTGAAAGACCTGAATTTTGACCAGATACCTGCAAAAGCAAAAGAAGCCGAAACCCTGATCCCAAAGGAATACAAAGATTTCCACCTGCATTCCTGGATATTTCATATAAACAACAATAATAAAATAACAGCCGATTTTACCCTTGAAGCCGGTAAAAAAGGAGAAGGCAGCAAGCTACAGGGCAGGCGCATTGTTTCTTCCTACTATGAAATGAATTTTACAATGGATGAAAATGGAAAGATTACTTTAAAAGATGAATGACCCCGTAAGGATGACGCTATAAACATCGTTAAAATTATTTTTTATTTTATTCAACTTTTTTCCTGCTGAACTGTTTAAATGGAGAAACCTGAGTATATTAAATAAAAAACGGCAATTCATGAATAGTCTTTTTAACATTTATTTTTTTACTTTTGCAACCATTTCAGGATGACGCCAGTCAGGTATACAGACGGATCCGATAAAAGATGAGAAAACTTGTTCAGGCACTTGCTTTATTTATTTTGTTTATTGGCAGCAGTTCCGATACACTGGAAGCGCTTGTTCCGGCATGGAACAGTACCAATACTGCTGTAACTAAAAATCAACATCAAAAAAACAATAATAGTGCACAGGACTTTGCCAACGATCACATTATTATTAACAGGTTCTGTAACCATTTTATTAACAAAACTGACCTGTTTTCACAAAGGAAATTCTATTCCATTCTTTCGCTGCCCGTTTTTGATGTTGCAGCGCTATTGCCTGTAGGAACTAACTCCGGCCAGGTTCCCAAACAGCTGCCGGGTTACGGGCATCTCTTTCGCTATTACCTCTTTTAGCCGCTGCCTGTATGATATTCTTAAACATTTACCTGCTGTTTTTTAAAACATCGCGGTAAGTGCATCACTTCTGTTATGCGCAACTGATCCTTATTCAGGTGTTCATCAATTCTCCTATAATTTATAACTATGATAAAAAATTATATTTTTTACACAATTGTTATTTCAGTCATTGTGGCTGCCTGTCAGGGCAACTCCCGGGAAAACGGCGGTCATGGAAATAAAGAATACCCGATACTGACCGTTCACCCGAGAGATACCCTGCTGGCCATTCCTTATGTAGCCAATATCCAGGCCGGGCGAAATATAGAAATCCATCCCCGCGTTGATGGTTTGCTTAATAAGATCTATATCAAAGAAGGGCAATATGTACGCAAAGGGCAACTGCTCTTCAAGATTAACGACAGTGAGTTGCAGATAGCCCTCAATAAGGCGATGGCAGCTTATAAAAGCGCGATGGCCGATGCTAAGGTTGCTCAACTGGAAGTAGACCGCGTACAGACACTGGTTAATAAAAATGTAATTACAAAACCGGAGCTGGACCTGGTTACCGCGAAATACAAGGCACTGCTTGCAAAAGCAGATGTGGCATTAGCTGATAAAAATGCGGTACAGCAGCAGATCTCCTATACCAAAGTAACAGCTCCTTTTGACGGGGTTGTGGACCGCATTCCCTTTAAAGAAGGCAGCCTTATTACTACCAGCTCACTGCTTACTACCATCTCCGACATCAGTACGGTATTTGCCTATTTCAATATTTCGGAAAATGAATATTTCCAGACACAGCACAAAGGCAGCCATGCATTGCCTGCGGCATCTGTAAGCCTTATACTGCCGGACGGCACACATTACCCTTACAAAGGATCGCTGGAAGCGGCAGAAAGTGAGATTGATGAAAACACAGGGAATATTGCCTATAAAGCACGGTTCAGCAATCCTGAAAAGATGCTCCGTCATGGAGCATCGGGAAAATTACTGATCACCCGCCCTTTACAGAATGTAATATTGCTCCCTCAGAAAACCGTTTTTGAGATCCAGGATAAAAATTATGTTTTTATAGTAGATAAAAACAATATCGCCCGGATGAAGAGCATCCAGGTCAACCAACGGCTGGCCAGCTACTATGTGGTCACCGGCGGGCTGCATGAAAATGACCGTATTGTTTACGAAGGCATACAAACCATTCGCGAAGGGGAAAAGATTATTCCGAAAGCAGGATAAATATTTCTCAATAATAAAGGCATGCACCGGTTAAAGCCCTGCTGCCCATTCTTCATTTATACAAATTAAGAAAATGGTTGAAACGTTTATAAGAAGGCCCGTACTTTCACTGGTGCTTTCTATCTTCATTACACTGATCGGCGTACTCGCCCTGTTCAGTTTGCCAATCACCCAGTTCCCCGATATTGTGCCCCCCTCCGTTTCTGTAACAGCCCGTTATACCGGTGCTAATGCAGAAGTTTCCGTAGACGCCGTGGCGGTACCGCTGGAACGGGCCATTAACGGAGTACCGGGAATGACCTATATGTCTACCGTATCCGGCAACGACGGCGTAACAATGATCACCGTGTATTTCAAAGTAGGCACAGACCCTGATGTGGCAGCGGTAAACGTACAAAACCGTGTAACCACCGTACTGGATGAATTGCCGGAAGAAGTGATCAAGGCCGGTGTAACCACGGAAAAAGAGGTAAACAGCATGCTGATGTACCTCAATATTACCAGTACAGATGAAACAGCTGATGAAGATTTCATCTTCAACTTTACCGATATCAATATCCTCAAAGAACTGAAACGGATCGATGGTGTGGGTCGTGCTGAAATTATGGGATCAAAAGATTATGCCATGCGCGTTTGGCTGGATCCCGAAAAATTATTTGCCTACAATGTATCTACTGATGAAGTGATCACTGCCCTGCGCAACCAGAATGTTTCCGCTGCGCCGGGCAAGACCGGGGAAAGCTCCGGCAAAACAAAGAATGCATTACAATACGTGCTGCGTTATACCGGCAAATTTTCCGAACCCCGCCAATATGAAAATATCGCGATCCGCTCCAACAGCGATGGTTCCATTCTTAAGCTGAAAGACCTTGCAGACGTTGAATTCGGGGCCATGAGCTACAGTATGGTTTCCAAAAGCGATGGGAAACCTGCTGCCTCTATCATGATCAAACAGCGCCCCGGTTCCAATGCCAGCGATGTGATCCGGAACATTAAGCTGAAGATGGCCGAACTAAAGAAAAGCACGTTCCCGCCGGGTATGGATTACAGCATGGCCTATGATGTCTCCCGGTTTTTGGATGCCTCTATCAGCGCTGTGCTTAGCACCCTTATGGAAGCCTTTCTGCTTGTTGCTATTGTTGTATTCATCTTCCTGCAGGACTGGCGTTCTACCCTTATTCCCGTGCTGGCCGTTCCCGTAGCGCTGATAGGTACTCTTGCTTTTATGCTCCTGCTGGGCTTTTCCATTAACCTGCTGACCCTGTTTGCCCTGGTGCTTGCTATTGGTATTGTGGTGGACAATGCGATCGTTGTTGTGGAAGCGGTGCATGTGAAGATGGCGGAAGAGCAACTGCCGCCCCTGGAAGCAACCATTGCAGCGATGAAAGAGATCACAGGAGCCATTATTGCCATCACCCTGGTAATGGCTGCTGTATTTATACCTGTTGCTTTCCTGAACGGCCCGGTGGGCGTATTTTACCGCCAGTTCTCCTTAACGCTGGCTTTTGCTATCGTGATCTCCGGCATCAACGCGCTCACTCTTACGCCTGCCCTTTGCGCACTGATGCTGAAACATACTGCATCCACAAAAAAAGGCGTACCGGGCAAATGCTTTAACAGCTTTAATAAAGGCTTTGATAAAACAACGAAGCGGTACCGTGCAGTGCTCCGGAAAATAGCCGGCAGGCGCATCATTACTTTTGGAATGCTGGTATTGTTCTTTCTGGCCACCTGGGGCATCAGTGCTGTTCTGCCGGGTGGGTTCATACCCACAGAAGACCAGGGAATGATTTATGTAAATGTAACCACTCCACAGGGCGCCACCGTAGAGCGTACGGAACAGGTGCTGGATGAACTGAACAAAATAACCGGGAACATTGAAGGCGTGGAAAGCGTAACCACGCTTGCCGGATACAGTCTTACCAATGAAATTGCCGGTGCCTCCTACGGAATGGGAATGATCAACCTGAAACCCTGGAAGGAACGGCGGAAGAATGTAAACGAAATCATTGGCGAAATTGAACAGCGGACTTCAGCACTTACCGATGCCCGGATTGAAGTGTTTGCGCCGCCTACTGTGCCCGGCTTCGGGAATACCAGCGGGTTTGAGCTTCGTTTGCTGAACAGGGGCGGTGATAACATTACAGAAACATCAGAGATCACCAAAGCCTTTGTAAAGGCCATTGACAGCACCCCGGAGGTGACCAATGTTTTTACCAGCTTTGATGCCTCTTTTCCCCAGTACCTCATCCATGTAGATTACGATATGGCGGCAAAGAAAAACGTAACTGTGGAAAATGCAATGAATACGCTGCAAACCCTGTTGGGCAGCTACTATGCCACCAACTTCATCCGCTTTAACCAGATGTATAAGGTAATGGTACAGGCCGGTCCCCAGTTCAGGGCAACGCCTGATGATGTGCTTAACCAGTACGTAAAAAACAGCAGCGGAGAAATGGTACCTTATTCTTCTTTTATCCGCATGGAGCGGGTATATGGACCGGAACAGCTTACCCGTTATAACATGTATACATCAGCTATGATCAATGGGGAAGCAGCGCCGGGTTTCAGCAGCAGCGATGCTATAAAAGCCGTGGAGAAGGTGGCTGCTGAAAAACTGCCCCGCGGGTATGATGTAGACTGGAGCGGCATGACAAGGGAAGAGATCCTTTCCGGCAACCAGGCCATTTACATTTTTGCACTCTGCCTGCTTTTTGTATACCTGCTGCTGGCAGCACAATATGAGAGTTTTCTGCTACCGTTACCCGTTATCCTGAGCCTGCCTGCGGGTATATTCGGCTCCTTTCTGTTTCTTAAGCTGGCAGGGCTGGATAACAATATTTATGCACAGGTAGCCCTTATAATGCTGATCGGGTTATTAGGCAAAAATGCCATCCTGGTTATTGAGTTTGCTATACAGCGGAGGAAAGAAGGCTACTCTATCCTCAATGCGGCCATAGAGGGTGCAACGCAACGGCTGCGCCCCATTTTAATGACCTCCTTTGCCTTTATTGCAGGGCTGATTCCTTTATGTATGGCTACCGGCGCGGGTGCCGTGGGCAACCGGTCCATTGGAGTGGCTGCTGCCGGGGGAATGCTGGTAGGCACGGTATCCGGACTGCTGCTCATTCCGGGCCTTTATGTGGTATTTGCCGCACTTTCCGAGCGTGGAAAAAAGAAGACGGCTGCTGCGCCGCTTCAGGTATCTGAAATAAAAATCATTGAGCATGAAAATTAAAAACAATCACAGATGGTTGCCTTTACTGGCTATTTCCGGCCTTGCCGCCAGTTGCAGTGTTCCTAAAACCGCCACTGTCAAACAGGCCGCGCCTCTTCCTGAACAGTACAATATCGCAGCAACAGATACCCTTACAGCAGCCCGCTTAAGGTTTGTAGATTTTTTTGAAGACAAGCACCTTGTTGCACTGATTGATAAAGTACTGGCCAATAATATAGATAACCGGATAGAGGCAGAGCGGGTAAAAATTGCGGAAGCCTACCTGGAAGCAAGAAAGGCAGCCCTCCTTCCCGCTGTTACAGCCGGCCTGCATGCCTCAGGAACTCATTACGGGAAATATACCATGGAAGGAGTGGGCAACTTTGACACCAACCTTTCCCCGAACATTGATAACAGCCAGCAGATTCCTACTGTTATTACACCTGATTACTGGCTGGGGCTGAGCGCTTCCTGGGAAATTGATCTCTGGGGAAAACTGGGCAACCTGCAAACGGCAGCGCGGGAACGGTTCCTTGCAACCCGGCAGGGCCGGGAGCTGTTAACCGCAGCGCTGATCACTCATACGGCAACCCTCTACTATGAGCTGGTAATGCTGGATAAAGAAACTGCCATCCTGGACAAGAATATTGAGCTTCAGCATAAAGCGCTTGAAATTATAAAGATCCATAAAGAAGTGGGACGTGCAACTGAACTGGCGGTACAACAATTTGATGCCCAGCTGGCCAATACAAAAGCAACGCGCTTCGCGGTTCAACAGCAGATCACCGCAACCGAAAACAAGCTGCTGGAGCTTACCGGCAGCTATACGGGCACTATTTCCCGCAGCCGGTCGATTGATGTACGATCCATGCGCTACCTGGCGCACCAGGGGCATCCGCAGCAGTTATTGCAATACCGGCCCGATATCAGGGCTGCCTACCATGAATTACAGGCGAGCCATGCTGATGCCAAAGCAGCCAGGGCTGCTTTTTTTCCTACAGTTGATCTGACAGCAGGTGCAGGGCTTCAGTCTTTTAATGCTGCAAAATTCCTGAACCCATCTTCTGTTGCTTCCGGCCTGATCGCAGGAATGACGGCACCTGTTTTCCAGAAAAGGCAATTGAAAGCGCAATTTAAAATAGCCAATGCAGAACAGGAGATCGCGTTCCTGAACTATCAGAAAACCGTAAACAAAGCCTTCCAGGAAGTAAAAACCCTCCTGAGCTATATTGACAGCAACGAAAAAATAATAAATGAGAAAAATAAAGAGGTCAGTGCACTGAATAAAGGCATAGAGGTTTCCAATGATCTTTACCTGACGGCTTACGCCACTTACCTGGAGATCATTGCTGCACAAAAAAGCAAGATTAGTGCAGACATAGATTTAATTAAAGCAGAAAGAGATCAGGCGCATGTACTGATCCAGCTGTACAAAGCACTGGGTGGCGGTACAGGATAGGCTGTCATTGATCAGGAAAAAGTAACCAGCCTTACAGGCCCCAGCAACCCTGAAGGCAGCAGCGGATCTTCCTTTTTAAAGGTGATGTTAGTTCGTGTTCTTCTTTGTTCAGGAGGCAAGGCCGCATCACCAATCAGCCGGTTGGGCCAAAGATTGATCACTTCAATCCGGATCGTATTGGCACCCTGCTTTATGTTACCGGTCACCTCTACCCGCCAGGGGGCTGTCCATACAATACCCAGATCCGTTTCATTCAGCCATACACGGCAGATGTTTTTGACAACGCCCAAATCCAGGAACAGCGGTTTCTTCAGATCAGTGGTAGTATTAAAATGAAATAACTGGCTATAAGTGGCCTTGCCGGAATAATACCGGATACCGGGGTCCGGATGCCTGCTCCAATCCTGAAGCTTTTCAAAAAGAATAGTTGCAGGCCCGCCCCATTGGGGGTCAAACCGCACCTCCCAGGAACCGGCAAGCTCCTGCAGTTGGTGGAAACCATTGGCCGGTTGCCACACATCCGGTATTGCACCCAAACTGCTTTTTGCCTTTTCTTTTGGAAACACGATGAATGCCGACTGAAACACATCCAGATCCAGCGTTATTTTAGTGCGGCCGTTTGTCTGTTCATACACCGGGGCCCATTGCCTCCCGGAAACGGGATCCCAGATCTGCGGCCGCCGGCCGGCCACCCGGAACAGGCAATCCGTCCGGACGGTCTCCTTTTTCCGGTTGGTGATGAAATAAACTTCGGCTGCTGCCGTGGTACGATGTATAAAATCGATCCACGCACTATTATTAGTAGTTTCAAAATCGGGGAGGCAATGAACGCCTTTTAATACAGCGCGTATAGATCCGGGGTAAAATAAACGCCCCTTTCCTGTTGCAATTCCTTTATCAGTTGCCGGGTGCTTCCATATTGTTTCTGCCAGCCGCTGAATCGCGGCATCACACTGCGGATAACCAGCAAGGCCCGAATCTGTCTGCGGCGGCGCGCCCATGACCAGCGCACCGGCTTCCAACAGGGTCTTTATTTTTTTGATTACCGCAACCGGCATGCGTTTACTTTCCGGTAATACCAGTATGTGGTACTGCATCCCATCCGGAAGCGTTAGCTTCCCATCCCGTACCTGCAACCGTTCCAGCAGCACTTCCTCATTGCATACATCATAGTCATATCCTTTGCCCAATGCCGGGTATATTTTTTTTTGCGCTGCCAGGTTAGGTGCCACATCCCCGTTATAAAACAGTACATCCGCCACAAAATGGCCTGCCCTTAATAAATACTGGCAACGGGCAACATAGGTAAAGAAGGGTGCGGAAAATTCCCACCAGGTAACATTGGGGTTAAAGTGCGTTCCCGCGCCGTATTCATAACCCGGCAAGCCATCTTTGGGTCTTGTTGCGGTGGAAGTATGAATCACAATGCGGTTGATGCCTTCGCAAAAAGCACGGTCCAGCGCCTGTTTTAAAGACCCCGGAGCATCCAGCCAGTGCCGGAAGCTGGTAAACGCTTCCGCCGAGGCCAGCTTCTTTCCATAAATGTGAGCAGCCGCAGCCACCATTTTGGTAACTTTATTCTGCCCGAAATCCAGGCGGGACACGCCATAAGGCTGATCATCCGCCAAGTGCTCCTGATCTTCATGTTTTGGCGCCAGCCAGAATTCCCCCATGGGCAGATCACTGCGCCCCAGGTTCTTTAAGCCATCCATGCAAATAGTACCGGAACGGCTGGGGCCCGCGGCTTCATTCTGTACCTGCAGGCCATGCTGATGGCAAAGCGCAGCAAAATGCCCGTAATGTTCATCCGCCATACAATCAGCAATCGTTTTCCGGTAATCGTTCAGGAAACGGTCCGATATTTCAGCACTGCCAATGATGTATCCCGACAGTACCGGCAGGTAAGGTGTGGCATCATAGCCCCGGTAGCGCCGGAACTTTCCAAGGATCTTTGGTGTCCAGTTGGGGAACCCGTCTTCAAAGCTATCATCACAAAAATAGGCGGGCTTTGCCCCTACCTTTGCGGCTTCTTCAAGGAACACTTCTCCTAAATGCTGAAACTGGAGGTCTACGCCTTTCCGGTCGAACCAGTCCACAGATAATCCGTTGGCTTCGGGTTGCGCAATCATCAGCTTTGAGCCGGTCATACGATGACCGGTGCGCACAACCGTCCAGGTACCCGGCGGCACTTCCCAGCGCAGTTTTCCAGCTGCATCTGTTTTCCTGGTAAGATCGATCACGTCCGTAAGCGGAACCGCCTGATCTCCGGCTTCATTCATCCAGGGTGTTTGAACCGGATCCGTAATCTCAAATGATTTTGCAAAATTGCTGGCATCCTTCCGGTTGGCTTTCGCTATCAATAATGCCGCCCTGCTGCCGGTTATTTTATGTTCCTTACCGGATGTGCGGATGGCTACAACTGCCGTATCGCGGTAATCCAATTGTGATAAAGGAAGATCGATATATTCTTTATATCCTGGCGGATTGAACACCTTATCATAACCGGCCCGGTTGCCTGGTAAAGGCAGCAGGCCCTCAAACAGCTGTGGCCCTTTTAGTTCCAGCGTTGACTGCAGGTACCAGCGACCGGCATTTTCCGGTTGAATCCAGGGGCCACCCATGCACCACCCGGAGCTCAGGTTTATACCTACTTCAATGCCCAGGCGTTTGGCCTCCTGCATGGCAAAGCGGTATAATTCCTTCCACTCTTCTGAAAGAAATTTTACGCCCTGGGGAATACGCGCACCCCCCAGTCCGTCTGCTGAATTGACCAGCAGCACACCGCCCATTCCCTTTGACCGGAATTCCTCCAGGTCCCGACGGATGCCTTCTTTATCTACAAGGCCATTGAACCACCACCAGTAACAGGAAGCACGGGAACTGTCATCCGGAGAAACAAAATTCCTGAACAATGAATCAGCTGTATCAATAACAGCCGGCGTCATCAGTGGCACCCTGTGAACAAACACCGCATGAAAACCTGCCAGCCCGCTGATCTTTAAAAAACTCCTTCTTTTCAAACGCATAGCTGTTTTACAGATTGAAGTTCATATATTATTAATGGACCATGAGCATCAATAAAAGCACCCAACAGGCGCAACATTTATTTTATTGCTTCAAACGGATCAGATGCCCGCCCCGTCCAGCGATACAACCGGAGGTTGCAATACTGCTTTTTACTTTTAGTGACCCCGTTTTGAGAAATATAGAAATACCCGTTGCCCAAAGCATGCATACCGGTAGCACCCCAGGCATAATACCATCCCCGCACACCGCTTTTTTCATCGTACAGGCCCGCTTTTGCCAGTTGCAGCACTTTTCCTTTTTCTCCATTGTCAAAACCTTTCAACACTTGCAGCTCGGAACCTTTGGCACCGTCTATTGCAAACAGGCTGTAATTGGGGAACTGCGTTTTTTTCCCGGTGTAAACGGCAGCCAGCCAATACCCGGTACTGGGGTCGTATTCTAAATTCTGAATCCCATACGTAGTGTTCCCGGTGTAAAGAAAGTATTTGTTCAGGGGCTGGGCAGGCCCTGTTGTATTGAAGCGGCTTTGCGACAGGGGGCGTTCATACTGCCGGAGGCTGTTAACATCGTATTGCAGGATCACCTGGTAATCATTGTCTGTACGGGACGTGTCGCCATAAATACCATAAGCCAGGTTCAGGAAATGCTTACCGCGTTTTTGCCCGAACTGAGGGCCAAAAGCGATGCCATCAATACCGCTGCATCCATACCGGTGTTCCACCTGCCTGCCCCTGTTCCTCACTGTTGCCTTATAATCATTGCTCACTTCTTTCAGATAAATGGTATGGATGATATTGTTTTTTTCAGCATCCATGCCCGGCCGGGTTATTTTTGCCCCGTCAAAAACGGCGATATAGAAAGAGCTCTCTTTGTTGTTGTTTATATTCGGTTGGTTGCCCAGCCCTTTTAAAATTCCTTTGCCGATCTGATCATTTTTATATTCCAGCGAGGCATAGATGCGCCCGTCGTCCGGATTTATATCAAGGCATCCCAGGTGCCCGATGAATCCGTCCACGCTCCCGATGACCTCTCCCTTTAAATTGGTTTTTACCAGGCTTGTTGTAAACGAAAAATAAGCATATCCGCGTTGGGCGTCTACTGCAACGCCCTGCACATGAAAATTTCCTTCTTCCCGGTAAATGCTGTGGGGGAGATCGTTTACAGAAAGTTGTTTTTTTTCATCAGGAGGGTGTGAAACTTTCTGAGCAGTTTTGCAGCTCCATAAAACAAAAATGATAACGTAAAGCACCCAATTATTACGAATATTCATTGATTGAAACGATTCCATTTTTTGAATTTAAAAATCCGGGACGGAGTACAACAGGTATAATCTGTTCCATAATCAACAAGGCCGGCCTAAAATCAATATCACCCTGAGACAACTATAAAAGCGTTTGCCTTAAGTTTATTCAAATCACAGCTGAACCAGTTCAACTATTCTATTATATTGAACCTGCGTTTAATTTTTTAAGCGTAAGCACATTTTCATTATCCAGTTCAAAATAAGATACAGCGGAATTTTCCATATCAAATCGCCTGTAGTTGGAGAGCGGCATACCTAATTTTGCTGCCAGATACAGCCGGTTGATACCGTTATGCGCCACTACCATTACCCGTTGCCCGTTGTGCCTGTGGCGCAGCTCATCAAAAAAATCAGTCACCCGTTGTACAATTTCACCGCCGGTTTCGCCTGTACCACCGGCCCTTGCCACTTCAGGGTTGTTCATCCATTGCGCCCAAAGCGCAGGGTTTTCCGCGTTGAATTCTTCTTTTGTTTTGCCTTCCCATAACCCAAAATCAGCTTCTATAAGACGTTCATCCGTTATTACAGGGCGGTTGCCGGAGGCGATTGCTGCTGTTTTGCGGGCACGTTGTAAGGGCGAGGAATAAACAGCATCAACCTGCACATCCTTCAGTGCTTCAAATACTTTCATAGCCTGCGCAACCCCTTTCTCCGTAAGCCCTATATCCGTTCTGCCGCAATACCGGTTGCCATCAGCATTATAAGCTGTTTCTCCATGCCGCAATAAAATCACTTTTAACATCCTTTTTATTATTTACACAAAATCTGAAGTTAGTTCATTTTCCTTTGCAGGAAACCGGCTATTGAACTGTTAAGATATATAAGTAGTGTTTAAAAACCTGCATCCGCCCCCTGTGCATCATTTATAAATTTCCGTTCTTTCATTGTTTCTAAAAACAGGTGGTATTGATCTTCATACTGCTGTTTGAATACAATACGTGGCGTTATCCACCTTTCCGTTTGTGTCAATGCTGCCGTTGCTGCTGTGATATCCTTAAAACAGGTATTGGAAGCGGCAACAATGGCGGCGCCTACGGCGCCGGATACATATTTCATTTTACAAACCGGTTTTTGCAGTACATCACTGCGGATCTGCAGCCAACAGATGCTGTTGCTGGCACCCCCCGCTGTATAAATAGCTTCCACCGCTTCTCCTGACAGGGATTGGATCAGCTCATACGCATAGCGCTCCGCAAATGCCACGCCTTCCATATTGGCAGTATACAACAATTCCCTGGATACCTCCCCCGGAGCAAACCCTTCCGCCTGCGGTGCTGCAAACGGGAACCGTTCTCCTTTCTGGATCAAGGGATAGGCGATCCTGCCCGTAGGTGTTAAAGAAGATGCCGCCTGATTATAATGCTCGAGGTCTTCTTTAAAACCCGCCGAAACCCAATCTGCGCCAATATTGCCAGCGCCGCCCGGCATCCAGTAGCCGGCCGGATGGCGGTGATTGTACAAACGCTCCAGCGGATCAACGACTTCCCGGACAGTAACGCCTTTGATCACCATTGTGGTGCCGATGGTCGTATTCCACTGGCCCGGTTTCATGGCACCGGAAGCCACCTGTGAAGCGCAGCCATCGGTAATGCCCGTGGTAACAGCTACGGTATCCGGCAGCCCCAGCGTCTTCGCCAGATCGCCGGAAAGCGTCCCGATCACTGTTCCGGAAGGCCGCACCTCCTGCAGCCACTTCTTTTTTATGCCCAGCGCATCGCTGATATAGTCCGGCCAGCAAAGGTGCGCAAGGTCGTATCCAGATTTTAAAACATTGGTATAATCAGTCACATTCCAGATGCCGGATAATTTGCCGGTAATAAAATCCGCAGCATGGATCCATTGAAAGATCTTTGCGGCTTTTTCCGGATAGGTTTCAATAAACCAGACCATTTTTGCCAGCCCGGTAGAAGTGCTGAAACCCGTAAATCCCTGCTTTATATGCCGCCTTGCCAGAACAGTACATTTTTTTGCCTGCTCTGCAGAACGCTGGTCGCTGTACATAATGGCCGGGTGCAAAGGACGGCAGTCTGCGTCTACAGGGATCACTGTACCGGAAGTAGAGTCTACTGTTATGGCTGTAACCCGTTTCCGCTGTTCCCCCGACAGGCACCGGATGGCCTTTTTCAGACAGTTGTGACAGTGCTGCCACCATGCATCCGGGTCCTGTTCCTGCCGCATCTGAGGCGATAGTAAAAAAGCCTGCTCTGCACTGGACACAAGAATGCCTTTTGTATCCAGTATGACCACACGCAACCCCTGCGTGCCCAGGTCTATACCAATAAAATAAGCTTCCTCCATTAAAAAATCTTCTTTAACAATTCCCTGTTTTCTTTCCACCGGTGGTAAAAATCGCTATGTACTTCTTTTGTTCCCGGCAATACCTGTTCATAAGGATCAGTTACTGTTTCCTGTATTTCCAGCGCCTGGTTACAGAGCATCATTCCGCCCATTACTGAAGCATACCGGTAACTGTTGCGGATCCGTATTTCCCTGCCGGTAAGATCTGCGATGAGCTGCCGTAACATTTTGCTTTCCATACCTCCGCCACAGGTCCAGATATAAGGCTGCCGGTTGGGTGTAACCGATACCAGCGTTTTATAATTTTCAAAAATGCTGCAGGCAATATCCCACAGCGTAGCCCATACAAATCCGGCACGTGACAATTCATGATTAACGGGCGTATTAAAGATAAATCCCCCCTTTAGCAAGGGCTGCTTTTCATCTGCCACCAGCGACCCCAAAGATGCCACGCATTGAAAGTCACTGATTGTGGCCAGTTCTGCTTCTATTACTTCATATCCTTCATTCGGATAGAATATTTTCTTCAGGCGCTGGTAATTTAAACCCGTCACCCCAGCATTGGCTTCTACCATATAACTGTCTGCATCAATATAACGACCCGTCCAGGTACGCTGCCGCTCATCCAGGTCGTAGGTTTTTGACAATTTTATAATGGGTGTTGTTGTTCCTGAAACAATTACCACATCCCCTGCATTTGCCCGGGTACTGAGTACCGCCAGCTGGGTATCGGCCCCACCCACAATCACTTTAGCCTCCGGGTTAACAGACAGGGCTTCTGCAAGCGATGACTTTATTTTTGCCAATACCGTACCGGAGCTGGTAAGTGAGGGCAATAATGCAAACGGAAAAGAGAACCGTTCACATAACGCTTCCGACCAGGTTTTCCGTTCTATATCATACAGCAGGCTTTCTGACGCCTGCGAATGCTCATAGTGCTCCACTCCGCAAAACATATATTCCACCCAGTCGCTGATACTGAGAAATGTGTCCAGTTGCCGCCACCATTCCTGCCTGCCTTCCCGCAGCCCCACCAGCTTCAATGCAGAAAACAGTGAAGTAGGATAACGCCCCGTAAGCTCATACACCCGTGTTTTATCCTGCAGCAGGTGCTCCCATGCTCTTCCTCTGTGGTCAATATTCGGCAGGCCTACCACCGGCATTCCCGCAGGATCCAGCACTACAATGCCTTCCCGCTGGCTGGTGGCCGTTATGGCAAGGACCCGGACGGCACCTGCATATTTCAGCGCTGTTGCCGTAAGCTCCAGTATCTGATTCCACAATACCCGGGGATCAAAATAAAGCGCATCCGGGTATTGCGCATCCCTTATATAAGGGATATCTTCACGGGCTACTCCTAAAACCGTACCGTTAGTTGCAATTACCGCTGCACGCAGGTTGCCGGTACCAAAGTCTATAATGATGTGTGCGTTTGTTAAAGCCATTGTTACTGATTGGATAAATGTAGTGCATTCGCCGGTTGCGTTTTT
This sequence comes from Niabella ginsenosidivorans, assembly GCF_001654455.1. Taxonomy (NCBI): domain Bacteria; kingdom Pseudomonadati; phylum Bacteroidota; class Chitinophagia; order Chitinophagales; family Chitinophagaceae; genus Niabella; species Niabella ginsenosidivorans. The sequence continues at coordinate 1,027,617 of NZ_CP015772.1, read as the reverse complement.
GCCCAGCTTAATAATTTTTCATTAAGGATGGCAACATGGTGGTCTTCTACTTCCTCAGTAGCACCTGCCGTATGTGGTGTTGCCAATACATTCGGGTGGTCAATTAACCGGTAATCCACTGCATCCGGTGGTTCATTATCAAATACATCAAGGATGGCCCCACGGATCTTATTGCCTTCGATCGCTTCCAGCAGGTCGTCACGGTTCACAACGCTGGCCCTGGCCGTATTCACAAAAAGCGCATGCGGCGGCATCAGGCCGATCAACCGTTTATTGATCATACCGATCGTTGACGGATTTACCGGCAGGTGGATCGAAACAATGTCACTCTCTGCAAATATTGTTTCCAATGAAACCGGCGTATAGTCATTAAATGCTTCTTTTATGAAAGGATCATAATACCGGATCCTGCAGGGAAAAGCGGCCGCCAGCCTTGCGATATGCTGGCCTACAGCACCGAACCCCACCATGCCAATGGTCCTGCCCGCCAGTTCATTCCCTTTGAACTGCAAATAAGAGGCATGTGCCCCTTTCTGCCAGTTACGCCCTTTCAGCCAGTTGATACCTGGAAGGGTATTCCTTAAAAAAGTGATCACGTTTGCAATAAATAACTCGGCCACCGCCTGGGCGTTCCGGGCAGGGGTGTGAAATACTTCAATGCCCAGCTCTTTTGCTGTATCTACGGATACATTGGACGGTGTTCCCCTGCATACCCCGATAAACTTTAACTTCGGATGTTTGCGGATCACGTCCTCGCTTACCTCATCATGTTCCGTAATTAATGCATCCGCCCGTGTTTCATCCAGCAGTTGGTTGAGTTCTGCTGCGTTAAAAGCACGCCCGTTTTCCTTCCATACCCTGTAAATAACCGTTCCAAAGCAGGATTCCAGCTGGCGCCGCCCTGCTTCGTTATAAGGCGCTGTAATTAAAATAGTCATATAAAATTGATGTGATTTAAATGGTTGCTGTTTTTAATTCCTGACCGGGTTCACTGCCCGTTGTTTTTGGAAGGGTTATAAACCGGGTCAGCAATGCGCTGAGAAAATATAAAATAGCCAGAATCCAGATGACGCCCGCATTGCCCGCGGGGCCTATGAAAAGACGCACTATCAGGGGACCCGCAAATACTGAAAGCCCCGCCCCCAGGTTCAGAAAAGCCATTGCAGCGCCTTTTCCTTTTGATACAAGTGAGGGCACTAACGCGGACAAAGGCACATACCCGGCCAGCAACGCGCCCCATAACACACCACTTATCAGTACGATATAAAAATTGCCATTAGATAGCCGGGGAGAATAGTAAAAAAGCAGCGTGGTAATGCCACAGCCTATGCCGCCAAACAGAGATATGGTTCTGCGCCATCCGAGCCGGTCTCCTACAAAACCAAAGATGAGGTTGAACACAATATTTGCTGTAAAAATGGTTCCCCAGATCTTTAGCCAGTCACTTGTAGAAAAGCCATATTTTTCAAAATAGATCGGCATAAAAACCGGGAAGGCAAACTGGGCCGTTGTATTGATAGTACGCACAATGCCGCCCAGGAATACCTTGGGCTCATTTACAGCTATCTTAATGCTGTCCGCCAGTTCCCTTAGCTTGTCCTTACTGCGGGTTCTTTCAATCCGGTCCCTGTTGATCAGCAATGCAAAAAGAGTTCCCAGGGAAACCCAGAAAAGTGATGTCCACAAAGTATTGATATGCCCCAACCGGCCAATCGCCCAGCTGGAATAATAGGCTCCAAACACATTCAATCCGCCTGTAAACACAAACCAGAACCATCCTACTGCCGTACCCAGTTTCGTTTGTGGTATGCGGTAGGTGATCCATACAAGAAAGGTATAGGCAAAGAGCGGATACCCGAATCCCCGGATGGCATAGGTCAGTAACATCACATTAAAATCCAGTTCTTTCAATCCCAGGCCCACAAACCCGAAAGTGCCTGCCATAAAAAGAAAAAAGCCGGTCCACATTGCTTTACGAACCCCCAGGCCCTCTGCCAGGATGCCGGAAAGAAAAGAGGAAATGGCTACAGTAAGACCATATACGCTAAAAAGTGTTGCAGACTGCTCAATGGTCAGCCCCCGGTCGTGGATCAGATAAGGGCTTAACCAGCCCTGTTCCACTCCGTCTCCCATCATAAAAATGAGAATGCCCAGATATCCCCAGGCGAGGTTTTTGGGCAGCCCAGTTTTGGCAAAAAAACCAACCGAATTTAAATGATTATTCATATTATGCAAGGAATTTAAACAAAAATAAATATATTTAAACATTTTTAAAAATAAAAATTAAATTAAAAATCGGCAATTTTATATCCGCTTTAAATTTTCTGTAAAATGGCAACAAGAACAATCACTGAAAGGCACGAGTATATTTTAAACAAGATCAACAAAAAAGGAAAACTGAGCATCGATGATTTAGCCAGCGAAATGAAAGTATCGGGCGTAACGATCCGAAAGGACCTGAAAATGCTGGAAGAAAAGAACCTGCTATTCCGCACAAAAGGCGGCGCTTCCATCACCAATCCTTATGCAGGAGATAAATCTATTAACGAAAAAGAATTTATCAATATTGACGAAAAGAAAAGAATTGCAAAAGCAGCTTTAGGCCTGATCAAAAATGCCGATTCCATCATGATCGGTTCCGGCACTACTGCGTTTACACTGTCCACCGTGCTGCATCCTCAAAATAAAATAACGGTTATTACTCCGGCCCTTAAAGTTGGCCTGGAGCTGAGTAACCGGAACAACGTTGAAGTATTACAACTGGGCGGTATTATAAGGCCGAACTCATCGTCAGTAGCCGGCGGGTATGCCCTCCACACATTGGATGATATTTCATGCGAGCTGCTTTTTCTTGGAGTTGACGGTATCGACCTGGACCATGGGGCCACGATTTCCAATTTGACGGAAGCTACATTAAACAGGAAAATGATTGACACCGCCCAAACTTTAATATTATTGGCAGACAGCTCAAAGTTTAACCGCCGGGGCGTGGCAAAAATATGTTCTATTGAGCAGGTGAACTATATTGTTACCGATGACAAAATACCGGCGCACCTGGTTAATCAATTTGAAGACAAAGGCATTAAAATGATTATAAGCTAGGCCGGGGAAGGATCAGTCAAACCTGAATATAAATTCATTCCGGGCATCTCTTTTCCATGCAAACGGCTGTGAGGCAGGAGAAATTCCGAACAGGGGTGAAAAGGTTCTTACTTTCACCATCTTCCCATCAGGAAAAAATTCAAGAATACGCAGCCAGCCATCGCCGCCATTACCATACCGGTGCCCGCCTCCCATTGACTGTGCATCAAACAACAACTGGTGAACTGTTTTGCCCGCGGCATTCTTATCTTTCCGATACCCTTCCCCGGAAATATGACCGCACAATACCAGCTCAATATTGGAAGAAGGCTGCACAGCTTTTTCCCAGATCTGCTGTCCGTTGTTAGCATCAGGCAATTTGATCCGTGGCGACTTCTGAATCATATTATTAACGTTATACGGCTCCCACCAGATCCAGTTGACTGCGCCGGTAGTGCGCTTGTCCTTTGCATTTAAAAATTCATGCGTGGCCAGGATCACCCGATGGTTCCTGTATTGCTGAAGAGCTGCTATGTTCTTTGCCCATGTAAGCACTGTATCCCTCGGGCCATCCTCCACGGTCATAAACAGATAGTCTTTACCGTTCAATCCTTTTATTTCATAAGCGGCATTTTCCAGTGTGGGCTGCCCCTGTTCATTTCTTGTATTCTGAACAAGCAATTTATGGTTCAGATGATTTTTTTCAGCGGTAAAAAACCGGCTGTAATGCGATGTACGGTTGCCCTGCCGGTCGATACTATAATCATGATTACCCGTTGCTGCGATATACGGCACTTTTCCATCCAGCTTACCAAAGGCCCCGGAAACATATTTCCACTGGCTTTCTGAGGTTTGATCACCATCATAATCATTGGTAATCTTTCCGTCATTTTCTACCAGATCGCCTACGCCCATCACCATCTTTATATTAAGCGTATCAATATTGTCTACAATCCATGCCATCATAAGGTCTATTAACGGCTGATTCCGCTGCCATTTTACATAATTCTGCAGATCAGGCACCATAATCAGCGTCCAGGATCCCTTCTGCTCCAGCGCAGGTTTTTGATAATTATCCTGGGAAAACGCAACCATTGTTCCCAGCAAACACAAGAGGAAGCACCCAAAAATTCTTTTTTTCATTATTCCTGTTTTATTCAATAACAAAATCGGTCTGCATAAAGAAATGATCGCTGGGGTATTTCCCGTTTACCATGTCTTTAATGATAGTGGCAGCAGCCGGTTGTATTTTGCCCCTGTACCAGATGTAATCAATTCTTCCTTTGGATGGGCCCTTGTCATAACCGACGCCCTGAAATTCGTGACCGGTAAACCCGGCTTCTTTTTCTCCGTGGATCGTTTCATAACTTTCTTTCCAGCCTGCGTTCCGTACCGACTCGAACACCTTGCTGTCAAATCTGCTGTTAAAATCGCCGGTAAGTAGCTGGGTGAATTCCGGCAGGTACTGTGCGCTTTCCGTTACTACCATTTTTGCCTGCTGTATTTTTGCTTCGGCCGAAATATGATCCAGGTGCAGATTGATTATTCTTAATTCTTTACCGGTTTTTTTCTCTTTGAGACGTACCCAGTTTGCATGCCTGGCCCTGGCTGTTTCCCAGGATTTGCTGCCTGCCACCAGAGGAAATTCTGAAAGCCAGTAAGTACCGCCTGTGAGCAGCTCATACCGGTTCCTGGAAAAAAGGATCGGGTTCTTTGCGATGCCGTAATAACCTGTTGGATGCGGGTCCATTTCGGGTCCCTCAAAACCAAATAACTGGTAAGAAGGAAAATGGTTCCTGAGATCGTCTGCCTGCACTTTCAATACTTCCTGCAGGCCAACGATATCCGGCTTTTTATCTCCGATCACCTTCAGGCAAACAGCTCTGCGTGCCGACCAGCCCACACCCTGAGCTTCATCTTCATCAAGCGCCACGCGGATATTACAGCTCAGAACGCGATGCGTACCCGTTTTACTAACTGAACTTCCTGCCTCCTTACTAAAAGCAGGCAATACCGGCAGCAATGCAGCAGCACCAATGCCTTTTAAAAAACGTCTTCTACCTGATGACATATTTTCTGGGTTTATTTAAAAATCAGTTATCTGATACCTGCTCGACGGGAGGAATACGCAGGTACGCGCCTTTACCAAGCAACTCCTCCTGCAGTTTCTTTACGTTAATATCTGCCGGCTGTACGCCTTCTCTTACAGCCATCTTTGCTGCACGCCCGGCAGCTTCGCCCATTGCCATGCAGGGAGCCATTACACGGATGGCAGACATGGCTTCATGTGTTGTGGAAATGCAGCGCCCGGCAACTATGAGGTTTTTAATTTTCCGAGGGATGAGTGAGCGATAGGGAATATCATAACAATCACCGCACCATTCCAGGGTACAGCCACCACCCTGCGGATGGTGTATGTCCAGCGGATAGCTGGCCACGGCTATCGCATCATCAAAATGCCGGCAGGTCATAATATCTTCCCGCGTCATGGTATAGAGCCCTTGTATCCGCCTTGTTTCCCTGATACCGAGAAAAGGAGCCGTTTTTAAGAAATAGGCCCGCTCAAATCCGGGAACATATTCGATGAGGTATTGCAGGATGTCCTGTATCTGGTGCCTGCCCTCTATTTCTCCGTAGGTAAGGCTGCCGGGGTCAGTACCATTTACTCCGTTTACTCGGGTCATATTTACCCATACTTCGCCCTTGCGCAATCCCGTAATCAAAATAGTACGTTCTGTTGTCAGCGTTAATCCCGCATCCTGCGCTTTCTTTACCAGGTTGCGCATACCTACCAGTACAAACTGGTTGTTCTGCCCAAAATATTCTGCGGGAATAAAATCGGTCAGATATGTTCTGGGCTCTTCGGCAATGCTTGTGCGCAATTTTTCCGTATCTACCCCACCCATACAAAACATCAGCGTTGGAGGCTGTACACCTCCCTGTTCATTTCCGTATTCGCAGGGCACTCCTGCCCGGTAAGCCACATCAGCGTCACCACTGCAATCTATAATGGTTTTCGCCAACAGGGCTTCACGCCCTGCCTTGCTTTCGATAATCACACCTTTCAGCGCATCACCCTCCATTACCACTCCCGCACAAAAAGCATAGAACAATACTTCCACCCTGCTTTCCACCAGCATTTGCAGCGCTACCGTTTTTACGGCTTCCGGTTCTACCAGCGTAAGGCTCATGTGCAGCGGGCAGGGGCGATGCTCACTGGCTGCCTGCACCGTTTTTAACCGGTCAATGAATTGCTGCGGAAGTCCTTTGATGATCTGGTTCCCTTTCTGCCCAAGAAACCCGAGTATGGGAAGGCCAATCGTCATATTACCGCCAACAAAGCTGCGGCTTTCTACCAGCGTTACCTGTAATCCATCCTCAGCAGCTGCCAACGCTGCCATGATTCCAGAAGGTCCTCCGCCAATTACCAGTACGTCTGTTTCTTTCCGAACCGCAATTTCCCTGGTTGGCTCTGTGATTGTTTTTGACATATTATCTTTTCATTTACTGTTTTTTATTAGGAGGCCGGATGGTTTTTCGGGCCGCACCATTGTCCACAAAATTAATACTGCCAATGGATGCAAAAAGGCCATGGCAATGAATATTTTTCCGGCGCCCAGTGTGCCAATGAACTGTCCTACAAAATAGTTAAAAAGCACGGCCCCTAATGCGCCAAACCCGCCGGCAATGCCCAATACGCTTGCCACATTTTTTACGGGAAAAGCCTCCGCTACCACTACACTGATTGTAAACAACCAGCTCAGGCAGGTAATAGCTACAATACTGAATACAATCAATGTGGACCATGTACCACCCAGATAAGGCGTAAGCGCACATAAAGGGCCCAGAACAGCAACACGGGTGAGCATCCGTTTTCTTGCCTTTAACGGAGCACAGCCGTTCCTTACCATTCTATCGGACCACGCCGAAGTACCAACAGCGCCTAAATCGGCAAACAAAAAAGGTATCCAGCCAATCATACCTACCTGCGCCAATGTAAACCCGGAGGCCTCCTGCAAATAGCCCGGCAGCCAGAAAAGGCAAAAATACCATACCGGATCACTGACAAAACGTATTAACAAAATGCCCCACAGGCTACGGGTGCCCCATAACTGCTTCCACTGAAATGATTCTTCAACTGTTGTTTTTCCTGCTGCTGAAACAGTAGCCTCCTGAAGAATATATGCCGGAGGGTCCCTGTAGATCAGCTTCCACGATACTGCAATAAGCACCCCAATAGCTCCCATCGTAATAAAAGCGATCTGCCAGTTGTAAGTGAGCGACAGCCACGCGATGACGGGAGGCGCAATGATGGCTCCAATGGAGCTGCCTGCCACGCAAAGACTGTTTGCGGTAGCACGTAACTTACCGGGAAACCATACAGCAATCACCTTTAGCTGCGCCGGAAAATTAACAGGCTCCGCCGTTCCAAGTAATCCACGGAAGAATCCGAACTGGCCGATCGTTTTGGACAAACCACCGCCAATACAGGCCAGTGACCAGGTAACAATTCCGTAGAACATTATGATGCGGGCTCCGAACCGGTCAACCAACCATCCTGTAACCGGGTACATTATTGCATAACAAACAGTAAAAATATTCAGGATCATTGCATAGCCGCTGTCATCCAAATCAAACTCCGACTTAAGCACCGGTTTTAATATGGATACGATCTGCCTGTCTATATAGTTAAATACGATGGCCAGAAAAATAATGGCGATAATCAACCAGCGCCTTTTTTCAGGGCTAAGTCTTTTTTTCATCTGATACAATTATGATCTCTGTACAATAATTTCACCTTGCTCAAAATTCATTAATACCCCGGGTTCTGCGTTAATTGTTTGTTGGCATCCATTTCAGATTTCGGCACCGGCCACAATTCATCCTTGTTCTCCTTGTATACCACTTTCTGGGTAGTGAAATATTTAATAGCCTCCGTATGATTGTAAATGGGCGTATAGTTTTCGTCAAACCCGGTCAGCACCTCCTTTGTCCATGCTTTTGCATCCCTGTTCAGGTATATATAACCATTCATCACCTTATTGGCAATGCCCCAGCGGCGCAGGTCATACCACCTCAGGCCATCATCGGCCAGCTCTACTTTACGTTCATAGCGCAAAGCCGTGCGCAATTGCGCCTGCGATAACCCGGTGGGAAGACCGGGCATCTGTGCGCGGTGGCGGATGCGGTTGATGGCATCATATACGGTATTGTCCAGTTCATTAGCTTCGATCTTTGCCTCTGCATAGATCAGTAAAAGCTCGGCAAAACGAAAGATGCCCACATTCAGATCCGATACACCGCTTACAGACGTGGTGGCATAGTCAGCAAGATTTATCGGCTTACGCCAAAGATAGCCACTGAAAGACCTGTAGGCGTTTGTTGCATCAGCATTGGATACACTGGCAGGAGCAGCTGCCTGCCCCGTAATAACCGGCCAGTAATTCTTTACTGTAGCAAAGCTGGTAGCCGGCTCAAACTGGTAACCTACATAGCGGGCATGCGGACGGGCGCAATACATATCCAACCTTGGATCACGATGCTCAAATGGTTTGGAAGCATCGTACAGGGGAGATTCTGTAATGGGCAATCCGTCTGTACACTGGAAGGTATTGATCAGGTCCTGCGTCGGCCCCCAGTAACAAACGCCTTTACCCAGGCGTGAAGCCGAGTAATACTGCTGATTATGGGTATTCCCGGGGATCGTCTGGTTGTATTCTGCCACCCAGATCCACTCTTTACTGGTCTTAAAACCGGCATGGCCATAAATATTGGATAAATCGGGCTCACCAACCGTATGGTCTTTACCTGCATAACTGACCGTACTGTTAAAATCGGTCAGGTCATACACACCGGAAGAAAGCGTAATCGCCGTATTGGCGGCTTCGGCCGCCTCCGCATATCTTTTTGCATACAGGGCCACTCTTGCCTTCAGCATATAGGCAGCTACACGGGAAGCTCTTACATTTCCATATTGTGCCTGTGACACAGGCAGCTTGTCTGCTATCTGCGTTAATTCTTCCAGCAGGAATTGCTCAATTTCCGCCTTTGGCGTTCTGGGCACACTGGAATTGTTCAGGTCAACCGCATGCGTCAGCAAAGGCACATCTCCATATAATTCGATTAGCTGAGAATAACAGTACGCACGGATAAAACGCAGCTCTGCATCCAGCTGGCCATAGTCATCATCCGTCATGGAACTCTTAATACGTTCCAGGTTATCAAGCACCGTATGGCAACGGGCAATCGTTTGATAGTGCACCTGCCAGGGCTTATTTGCCAAAGCATTATCTGTTGTTACAGCGCTGGTGATTGGCGATGTGTAGTTTGTACCCGGCCGGGCGTAGCCTATATCCGTTATATTATCCATTACATGCCATATAGGCGTGCTGGCAGCGTCCAGCGTGCTTATATTCTGATAAGCTCCGAATAATCCCATTTCCGCTTCTTTGGCATTGGCAGGAAAGGTGCCCGTAGACGGGCCATTGAGCGATTCAAGATCCGGTTTGCAGGAATTCAGGGTCCCGATTGTTGCCAATATTACAGCTGCAAGCCTGGTTATATTAGTAAAGCGTTTCATTTTTCTAGAATTTAATGTCAATACCAAATGTGTAAATCTTAACCTGAGGATAGTAGTCGCCTCCACCTAATGATACTCCGTCCGCGGCGTTGGCATTGAAGTTGATTTCAGGATCATACCCCTCATAAAATCTGGTCTTTGTAAAAATATTTTGCCCGTTTACATAAACAAATACTTGCTGCACGCCAAGCTTTTTTGTAAATGCGGCGGGCAGTTCATATCCCAGCTGAAGGTTCTTAAGGCGCATATATGCGGCGCTTCTCATCCACAAAGTAGAATTTTGCGTGTTATTGGTAGACGTAATGGATACCCGTGGCAGGGACGCGTCTGTGTTCTCCGGGGTCCAGTAATCCAGCTGCCAGGGTTTGATAGCGCTGGAGTTAACCGCCGGAATTACATAATGGGAGTTCAGGTAGCCATCCACCTTTCCCACGCCCTGCAAAAACGTACTCAGGCGTATTCCCCTCCACCCCAGGTCCAGGTTGGCGCCATAGGTATAACGGGGAATAGTGCTTCCGATGATCACTTTATCCGCATCCGTAATTTTTCCGTCGGGTATCGGATTACCACTTGCATCAAATGCACCGGCTATATCCCTGTACCGTACATCACCGGGTTTTAGTGTGCCTATCTGCACAGGTCCGTTATCAATTTCTTCCTGCGACTGATAAAGGCCGTCCGCTATATATCCATAGATAGAATTGATGGCATATCCTTCCTGCTGGCGCAGGAGGTCGCCCGAGGTCTGACCCCTCATATCAATAATCTTATTCTTTACATCAGACAGGTTTGCCCCCACCCCTAACTGAAAATCGCCAAACTGATCATCATATCTTGCAGCAACTTCCCAGCCTTTATTGCTTACCACAGCAGCATTCTGATAAGGGGAAGCCAGGCCGGTAAGCTGTGAAGTGTTCAACTTCATAAGAATACCATCTGTTCTTTTATCATACCAATCAAATGTTACTGACAGTTTGTTGAACAGGCCGGCATCTATTCCAATACCTTTCATAACGGTTGCTTCCCAACGAAGGTCAGGATTGGAGAGTGTGGTTTGGGTAATCATCTGATAAATATTCCCTCCCATGGAAACGCTGCCCAATGATAAGGCTTCCGCAAAAGGATAATAGGAAGAACCGATGTTCTGGTTACCCAGTTTGCCCCAGGAAGCCCTGACCTTAAGCATATTTATTACCGGACTGATTTTTTTCCAGAAATCTTCTTTGGAAATAACCCATCCCGCAGAGAAAGACGGGAATGCAGCCCAGCGGTTAGCGCCAATGAAACGGGATGTACCATCATACCTTAAGTTAGCTTCAAAAAGGTATTTGGACTTAAAGTCATAATTGAATCTTCCAAAACCGGATATCAGTATCCACTGGTTCTCGGTACCGTTATTATCTTTTGTAGCATTATCAGCGCCGGCAGCCAGCTGCTCATAATTATCATAAACGAAATCTCTTCTGTAGCCCGACAGGTACTTCTCATCATAGGTTTCCCGGGAGGCTCCGGCCATTAACCGGAAATTATGATTGCCAAAACTTTTTTGCGCTGTGGCCTGAAACTGGTAGGTACCATAAAAGTATCTGTATGCAGACTCTGTAAGCTCCGTATAGGTATTTGCTGCCCCTGCTTCTGATCCGTCTTCATAATACGTCATTACGCTTTTTCTGAAAAGGTGAACGTTGTTGGTCAGGTAGCGGGGGGCAAACATTCCCGTAAGTGACAACCAGTTTACAGGTTTGTAGTTCACACTAAGATTTCCATAGAACTCCAGGTTGTTCGCCTTCCGGTTGCCACCATCTTCAATATAGCCTACAGGATTAATTTTCACCCAACCATCGGACCACCGGTCACCATAGCGGATCGGAATATTGGTAGGCATCCGGCCCAGGTAATTCCAGACCGTTCCTTCATCAGCAATCTGCTTCCTGTTTTTATTGGTTACAGCAATATCAGCCTTGATGCTGAATTTTTTATTGGGTGTTATATCCAGGTTATTGCGAAAAATGTAGCGTTTGAAATTGGTATTTTTAATGATCCCTTCCTGATCTGTATAGCTGAATGAGGGGGTTACCCGTATAATGCCGCTGTTGGCAGCTAAAGAAATGAAATGGTTCTGCTCTAATCCACTACCATTTAATATTGCGTCCTGCCAATCGTAATTTTTGGGATCTGCCTCATATTTCTGTTTGAAATCCTCAATATCCTGGTCACTATAAATCGTAGTGCCATTATCATTCATGCTGGCGTCATTGAACACACGCATGTAGGTTAACCCGTCTGTTACCCTTGGTATTGCCGTTGGTGTTTGCTTGCCAATAAAGCCCTTATAGTTTACAGAGAGCTTGTCCTTAGCCCTTTTGGTAGTGATCAATATAACGCCATTGGCGGCCCTGGAACCGTAAATGGCTGAAGAAGCTGCATCCTTTAATACCGATATGGATTCTATCAGGTTGGCATCCACATCATCAATGGATCCTGCTACCCCATCAATAATTACCAGTGGGTTACTGCTGGATCCGCCAAAGGAGTTGATCCCCCTGATGCGGATCTGCGCACCATCTCCTCCCGGAGAACCGGTTTGCGATGTAACAGTTACACCGGGTGCCAGCCCTTGCAGCGCATTGGATGTGGAAGTATTGGGACGTCTTTCAATCTGGGCGCTGTTAATAACAGAAACAGAACCGGTAAGATTGGCTTTCTTTTGTGTGCCATACCCTACTACCACTACTTCGTTTAAGCCGGTAACATCTTTTTGAAGCGTAACATTCATAACAGGAGCGCTGCCAATGGTCACTTCTTTCTCAAGGTACCCCACAATAGAGAAGACCAATGCATCCGTAGTACCAGGCACATTCAGGGAATAATTACCTTCGGCATTGCTGGCAGTGCCCGATCCTGAGCCTTTCAGACGAACGCTTACTCCTTCCAGAGGCTTGTTTTGTTCGTCTGTAATTTTTCCGGTGATCTTTTTTGATTGTGCAGCAGCAGATGCAGTCAGAAACAGGAGCCCTAACAGACAGAGCAGCCGGTGGCCTGTTAATTTCCGGAAATTACTTTGCTGCTGAACAATGGCAAAGCAGTCGTTTTTTTTCATGATGACCTGAATTTTTAATAGTTACTAATTTTTTCTTAGTATCCATATAATCCTGTATCAAAAAACATTGATAAAGGGTGTGCTATACTAATAAGGACAGTTTGTTGTCTTTTTACCGGTATTAAAAAGTTAACAGGCGCTGCCGTTAACAAAAGCAAATTTAAGGTAAATAAAGATAATTAAATATAATTAAATTAATTTAATCTAAAATTAAACAAATAATAATATTTTATTAATGTAATTAAACAAAAAAATAAGCAGCATGAAAATTTATCAGCGAAACCGGAGAAATAAGTAATTGTTTTTCAATACATGGTAACCAATGCCGGCTCACTTGCGCAAAGGATTAGTTTTATACCAACAGGCTCTGTAACCCGGCATGATTAGATTGGCTTTTTTATAGGGTACAAAAAAGCCCTTCACTTTGGAAGGGTTACTGCTCCGCTCAAGGCGGTGTGGCAGCTCCGTTTAAACAGGAACTGCTTCTTCAGATACAATGAGCCGGTGCAAATATGCCGCAACAATTTACATTGGCTGATGCATCATCACTTTCTCTATATATACGGCAAGCCGGTCATAAGGCATTTTGGGTGTAACATAGGCGGCCATGCCCCCCGGCTTATTCTGCCATTTGTTGCTTCCGTCTTTTCCGATCCAAACAGCGCCTTTTTGTATTTCAAAGAAATCGTTATACCCTTTAACAGCTATCAAAACAGCAGTCTGATCCCAGCTCATACGACCGTTACGGTCAGATGCCGCCTGAGGTATAGCTATCCTGTAAACATCTTTTACCGGGCTGTTACGGATCGAAGCGTCATTCATGAGCTTCAGTCCTGTTCTGATCTGCTGGCCGATCTCCCAGCCGGTAAACAGTACGGGCTTAGGCCATATTTTAAAAAGTTCGTACGCAGCCGCAGCATCCTTATATACATTGAACTCTTTTCCTTCCGGGAATTTTCCGGCCATGCTTACCAGGTTCTTTACTTTTTTCCTGATCAGCTGCATACCACTCAACCCAGAATATTGATCCGGAGCAGAATGGATGAGATTGTTCAGGTTGGTAAAAAAACCGACCGTAATAATGGTAACGCTGTTATCCGGCTGACCGGCTAATATTTTCCGGTACAGGCTTACCGCATCAGGCACTTCAGCATTTGTTTTTATGGTGTGCGGATATCTGGCAATTAATGAATCCGTCCAGTGCTGCTGATCCTTTTGTGCATATGCCCATTGCCTGGGCACCGCAACCGGGATATCCGGCCGGTGAAAATAAGTATTGAAAATATTCAGCACACTTGCCACACCCTCATATTTTGTGCTGGCAATTGTTCCCAGAATAGTTACATAGCCACTGTCTGCAAAGGCATGCAGCATAGCTATGGCACCTACATCATCATAATCCGGTCCCATATCCGTATCCAGAATAACAGACACTTTTTCACTGCTCTCACCGGTACCGGGACCGGTTTTTAACTCCGCAAAGCTGCATACCGGTATTCCGTAAAGCAACAGATACAGTAAAGAGTATAAAGCAACCGTTCGTATTTTCATATGCATATTTTTATGGTTTGAATAGCGATCCTGAAGTTTCAGTGAAGCTTCACATAAAACATATTCACTCCGTCAGATTAGGAAAATGAATATTTTTCCTGTGTTTCATCTTGTGAGCGCTGTAATTTTTATTTTATAAAAACAGACGGTCATTATTTACCATCCAGGATTCTGAGTGAGGTTATTATTTTTTACAATTGCTGATGCAGGAATGGGATAATAATACTGGCGTCCATCCGCATACCAGGTCCTTGTCTGTGTTTTAAACCATTCCAGGTGATTATCAGCTGTAAGCGTCTGGTAATTGGTACTTTTTCCTCCTATAGGCACCTTGGCACAGCCCTTTGGCACTTCAATAGTTGGTCCGCTCTGTGAGCCGTCATAAAAAACAACATCCGGAGTTCCATCCTGATCTAAATCCATCAACGTATTTAAGGCCGGTACATAAATACCGCTCCACTCCATAGTTGCCATTAAATCGCCTCTTTTCCAGCGCCTCAGATCGTCAAACCGGAATCCTTCCAGCGCCAGTTCTACCTGCCGCTCCCTGCGGATCTCTAACAGCACAGGGTCATTAATATCCGGGAAAAATGTTTTTTGCAGATAGGTATCCACAACTGTAGGCTTTTGGGTTAAGCCACCTGTAACACCGGCCCGCTTTCTTAACTCCCCGATAGATTTTCTCCAGTCTTCATCTGTAAGCGTTCCCAGTTCTGCCTTTGCCTCTGCAAAATTCAGCAGCACTTCAGCATACCGCATTAAGGGAAGGTTGTTGGTATTATATCCTCCGTTATCATAATAACTGTCATCCAGTGTGTATTTTATCGGCTGGTAGCCTGTATAGGAATAGCTTGCAAAATTGGGAGGAGCAGCGCTGCCATTACGGGTATAGCCAGGTGTGCGAATGAGTTGATTCAGGCGGAAGTCCCTGTTCTGACACTCCTGATAAAAAGTTTCAGTTTTGTAGCCGGCCCTGCTGGTATAAGGAGTACCATCCCTGTTTAATATTGTATTAATGAAAGGGCGTACCAGGCTGTAACGCGGGCCATATGTAGCTGAGGTCCACCACCAGTTTGCATCTCCCAGAACAGCCAGATCCTTGCTCAGCACAACCGCCAGCATTACTTCTGAAGTAACCGGTTTGTCTGAAATGAAGAGCTGCCGCTGGGATGCCTGGGGGCCGCTCCCGTTGTAGATTGTATAAGGCCCCTTTTCCATAAGCTCTGTTGCAGCATCCACTACATACTGGTAATATTTATTGGCTGTATTCGCAAGCGATAGCTCTGTATGATATTTACGGAAGGAAGCCTCAAACAATGCAGCCCTTGTCTTCAATCCCAAAGCCGTCCATTTTGTAATCAGAGACCCATCAGAACTGGTAGCCGTCATATTCTGATAAGCAAAATCAAGATCCTCAATAATATGATCAATAATAACGGTACGCGGATCTCTTTTCCCATACAGGATATCTTCTTCAGTTACCTGAAGCGGATGGTCTATCCAGGGCACATCTCCGAAACGGGTCAGTTTATCCAGATAGAAATACGCCCTGAAAAAATGAGCAATCCCGAGATAATTGTTCTTTACAGCTTCTGTAACATTGGCGTTTTGTGCGTTCTGAATAAAGTAATTAACATTACGGAGGTTGGCCCAATCCCAGCCTGTGCTGTTTTCTGCGCTATAGGCCCCTTCCCGGATAAAAGCATCCAAAGAGTTCACAGCGCCGTAATCAGTCATCGCATCCATCTTATAGGCATTGGTTCCGGAAGGAAGCATATTGTAAAAAGAGTAACTATATGTTTTCATTCCGTTCTCGCTTCCAAAAACATCTTTTACAGATGCCGTTGCCTCAGGCAGTTCCTGCATCTGGCAGGAAGAGAAAATGCTCATTGACAGCGAAAATATATAAAGTAACTTTTTCATCTTTTTCTTTTTATAGTGTAAGCAAAATATTCAGACTGTAACTTTTCATGGTGGGATAATTGAACCCATCTCCGTAACCACTGCTCACATCCGGGTCTGAGTTTCCGATATTCGTTACATCAATATCTTTTGTCCGCTTATACAGTGGCGACCATGTTAGCAGGTTTTCGCCCGAAAGGCCAATCCTGACAGCCTGAAGCCCCATTCTCTTCACCATTGCAGCAGGCAGGCTATAGCCAATCTGAATATTCTTTAATCGTGTATAAGAAACATTTTGCAGATATCTGGTCTGGGGATTTAGTTTTAATGACTCGTTATATCCCGCATACCGCGGAAAATATCCGTTGGGGTTCTCTTCCGTCCAGTAATTATTCAAATGCCATGTAGGTAAATTATTATAAGGCCTGTTGTACTGCCCCCAAAAAATGGACTCATTACTGGGATACCAATCCTGTTTACCTACTCCCTGAACAAACGCAGAAAAATAGATATTATTCCAATCAAGGTTCAAGGTAAAACTGTACAGATAACGCGGTGATTTATTTCCTATTATTTTTTTATCACCATGATCATATATGGTATTATTGCCATAGTCAATAACCCCGTTATTATCTAAATCTGCAAAACGGATGTCACCAGGGTAAATTTTTCCTGAATTGGAAGATTTAATAACAGGTTGCTTGGGCGCATTATCAATTTCCTCCTGGCTTTGAAAAAGCCCCTGTGTTACATAGCCCCATATTTCACCCACCTGCTGCCCCACATAATAGTCGCTCAGGCTCCCGGTTGTATTGTTATACCGGTCGATCCGCGAATGATTATCGGCCAGCGTAGCTTTAACATTATAGTTAAAGGGCTTGTTAGCTACCATAAAAAAATCAGCATACCCAAGTGAAAGTTCGAAGCCCTTTGTGGTCAGGTCTGCATAGTTTCCTTTGGGAGAACTTGCGCCAAATACATCCGGCAATGTCTGGCCGACTGTATACATATTTAGCGTTTTCCGGATGTAATAATCGCCCGTAAATGTAAGCCGGTTTTTCAGGAATGCGATATCCAGCCCATAGTTGGCAGTCCGGGCGGTTTCCCAGGTCAGATTATCAGGAATAACACCCGGGGCGCTGGTCTGGGGGTTTTTAGCTCCGTTTAAAATACGGCCGGAAGTGCTGATAGCAAATTGCTCTAAATAAGAGTACGGATCAATATTGCCATTTCCCAATGAACCATAAGACCCCCGCAGCTTCAGGTCTGAAATAAAGGAAGGGCTCACATTCCAGAAGTGTTCACGTGAAATACGCCACCCTGCTGATACTGAAGGGAAGAAGCCCCACTGCTCATTACCGGGAAATTTAGAGGACCCATCATAACGGCCATTTACTTCAAACAGGTAACGTTCAGCATAGATATAGTTTAACCGGTAAAAGAGCCCTGAAGTGCGGTATTTATTATACCCGCCTGTTGCGGTAACGGAATTTCCCAGCGCCAGGTTAATATTCTCTGTTTCGGGCGACAATAACCCGTTCTTGGTAATATATTTTGAATCATATACCCTTTGATCGTAGTTATACCCCAGCAGCCCTTTTACGTAGTGCTTTGCAAAACGCTTCTCATAATCTGCATACAGGTTGGCTGTTAAATAATTCCAGCGCTGATCTGCTGTATAAATATTATCATTGGTACTTGTTTCCAAATATAATATCTGGCCTTCTTTTACACTATAAGGCACCGGTACCCTTACCCGGGTCAGTTCATATTTTTGGGAACGGAAGGTAAAGTCTCCTTTAATGTGAAAACTGTTATTAAAGAACTTTGTTTCAAAGCTGGTGGTATTGCGGATATTGGATTCTGCATTTTTCCGTACATTTTTTCCGTAGATAAAATCGCCTACTGTATATGCAGCTGAATAACTGAAGGTGCCATCCGGATTAAAAATAGGTGATGTAGGGTGCCCCTCGTCGGCAATGTTTCTCCAGATAACGCCTCCTTCCCCTGCTGTAATGGGATCACGGTAAGAATAGTAGGAATAATCCATATTATTTGAAATCTTCAACCAGTCTGTTACCTGCAGCCCCTGTTTTGCGCGCATGCTATAGCTTTTGTACAGATCCGGGTTATAGTTATAAATACCATCGCTGCTAAAATAACGGCCCGATAAATAATAGTCGAATTTATCTGTCTTCCCGCTTACAGAAAGATTATGCTGCTGGGTAAAAGTGGATTTCTTAAGCAGTGCGCCATAATAATCTTCATTACCATAGTACACATAATTGCCATTAGCATCTACCGTAACCTCGTCCGTGATTCCCTGTTCCTTTCTTTTTTTAAACTCTTCCAGCCAGTCTAATGTAAAAATCTGGGTTTTATTCAGTTTTGCCGGTACCGATGAATAATTGTTCCAGGCGTTATACGCTTCATAAAAATGAGTGGCATATTCATATCCATCCGTTACAAAATCCGGCCGGGTGGCTTCTTTTTGCAGGGAAGCGCTTCCGGAATAAGTAACAGTTGTTTTGCCTTTTTTAGCGCTTTTGGTAGTAATGAGCACTACCCCGAATGTTCCTTTAGATCCGTAGACGGCTGCAGAAGCTGCATCTTTCAGCGCTGTAACCGATTCCACATCATTGGGGTTTAGTGTAGCCGGATCGCCTTCAACGCCATCTATCAATATCAGGGCACTTCCTCCCTGCCCGATCGAGGTCATTCCGCGTATATTATATGAAACCTCCCTGTTAGGCTTTCCGTCAAGTGGATTTACATTCAGGTTCGGTATTGCCCCTTGCAGCATCTGTGTAATGGTGGGCTGCACACGTCCTTCCAGTGCCTCACCGCTCAGCTGATCTACAGCGCCCGTAAGGTTGATCTTCTTTTGAGTTCCGTACCCCACTACAACAATGTCGTTCAACTGATTGGCAATAGGATCTAACATATAGGACAACTGTAACGGCTGAACACCATTGTATTGTACATTTTTTATTGTCAGCGGCTCGTAACTCACTGAAGATATCCGGAGCTCATATTCGCCCGGCTCCAGTCTGTAAAATGAAAAATGGCCCTGCTCATCTGCAAGAGTCCGCTTTGAAAAAGTACTATCCCTGTTTTTTAACTCAACCGTGGCATTGGGCACCGCGTTGCCTGCTTTATCGCTGATAACCCCACTTATTGATTTGCCTTTATCCTGGGATAAACTGCATAGTGCAATACATAAAAATGTACATAAAAGACAGAAGGATTTTATACAGTTTGTATAACTTGTTTCCCTGAGCATCTTACTTCTTTTTGGTTTTATAAATGAACTGTTTAATGAGATCTATAAAATTTACTGTTGTTATTAAGGCCGCACTTTTCCGGTCGCAAAAATATTATCCGCATTATGAAACCACATAAACACAGCATTAACAAATTGTATTATTTCTGTTATCCGCTTCCGGCCCTTATTATTAAGGCCCATCCTGATAAAAAGAGTATAAACATGATAAAGGATATTTATATTTTTAAGTATAATGACCGGAGAGCAAGATAGAACAGGCATGCGTGCAGCTCATGCTTGAATCCCAGCGCCTGCTAACACTCACTGCTGTAAAAGCTGCTGCACATGCTAACAATACCTTCAACATATAGTCCAGATAAAAAATCATATTACTAATTTTTCAGTCAAACCTGAATGTTGAATAATCTGCCGGGCTACACGTCAATAATCCGCTTTTATTCAAACGTACAACCGTTATAGTACTACACCGCTTACAATTGGCAGCGATCCTTCAGCACACAATGACAGCCTGCTATTGAAAGGCATAACGCCCTTATTATCGTTAAAAAGCATTGCTGTCTTTCTATTCCTGTTGTTATAATTTCATAAAAACCTCATTGTAATATGAAATGGAAGTCTGCACTTCTTCTCTTGTTACAGGAACAGCACTTGTCTTACAGGCAAACCGCGTTGCATCTATGATCAATTTTCCATTCAGCAGCACCACAACCAATGCTCCATCAAACATGTCGCCTCCGGCAGTTGTATCTACAGGCTTTACCTTCCGACACCAATGTGATCCTGCCATTATCCCCTACCAGCGCTCCCTCTTCTCCAAGTGTAATGACCACTGTTTTTATGCCTTTTGCCACCAGTATTCTTATAGCTTGCTGCACACCTGCCAGATCTTTTATATCCATTCCCGTAAGTAACCCGGCTTCTATCCTGTTTGAAGTAAGAATATCTATATAAGGGAACAGGCGTCTGGTATTTCCTGTACCGGAGCCGGGTTGATGATTACCTTAAGTCCTTTGGATACTGCATACCGGGCTACAAAAAGCACTGTTTGCGTTGGTATTTCAAATTGCATCAGCACCATTTTGCATTGCTCCAGTTCCAACAAAAGTTCATCTGTAAAATCATCAGGCAGTAATGCGTCATTGCCTCCCTGGTTTACAACAATGCTGTTTTCCCTGCTCCTGTCTACCGTAATCAATGCTACTCCCGAAGGCAATTGGGAATCTTCCAGTATAAACCGCGCATCAATTCCCTCTTCATCAAATAACCGGGAAGATTGTCGCCCGAATACATCACTTCCTACTTTTGTAATAAATTTTGCATATCCCCACCCCCTTGCTATTGCCATCTCCTGATGGGCGCCTTTATCACCGGGATTCATAAAAAAATGACTGGCAAGAACAGTTTCCCCGGGTACCGGTATCCGGTCTGCAATAACCACCATGTCCGTATTCGTACTTCCGACAATCGCAATCTTTTGAGCAAGCATATCCGTCAAATACTTTCAAACTGCTTAATTATAAAATAAAATTAAACATTTTAAAACAAAAAATTAAAACTAATTTTAATCAAATTCAATAATTTCAAATAGCGAAATCTGAGACCAGAATATCTCAATTATATACATATCAATAAGTTAAAAAGCAAAAAATCAGAAAAATACAATAATTATGAATTTAATTTCTGTATCAGAGCTGATCAATACTTTATCTGCAGCCGAAAAACGGCAGTTTAAATTGATGGCCCAAAAACAGCAGAAGGAAAAAGTCTATTTATATCTTTTTGATCTGGTTGCGGCATCAGGCAACACCGCTATTGTAAAGGCTGCTTTCAAAAAAGCATATCCGTCCTCCTCCCTGGATATATCAGCCCGGTACCTTCATAAACTGTTGTGCGATATGCTTGTCCGGAACCAGCTTAAAAATGATGCATCGCTTCACCTGATACAAGGGCTCATGAAGGCTAAACTGCTGCGGCAACGTAATCTGACCAACCAGGCGATAAAACAGACCCGGCAATTACTATCCGGTTACGGCACGATAGATGATCTTTTATTAAAGTACCTCCTTAAAAGAGAAGAGCTGAATTATCTTTCCGAAGTACAGTTCAAAAACATTTCAGAAAAGCAACTTATTGCAGAGCAACAAATAGCCCGCGACCTGCTGAAAAATATAAGAAACCTCCAGGAACATTACGCACTGTATGAGCTGTTGAAATACCGGCTTATTCGTTCAGCGCCCCGGGGAAAGCCTGGCCACCCGGGCTGCTTTAATGATCTTTTACTGGAAGAGCTGGCAATCATTAACAGCAGGGCAAAACAAAATCCGGAATCCCAAAAGCTGCACCTGCTGTTCCAGTCTTTTTACTTTACTTATACCGGGAACTATCCGGCTGCCCTGAAAACCTTTTACCTGCTTAACAGTTTATTTGAAAAGAATAAAGCATTGCTGCAACATCCTCCGTTAGATTATTTTGACACGCTGGATGGACTACTGGAAAATTTAAAGGCTGTTCATCAATACGACCATATGCCATATTTTATCAATAAACTGTCTTTATTAGAAAATAAAAAATATCCAGCTTACTTTAATTACCTTATAAAAAAAACGGTTTTATTATTTGAGCTGGAGATACTGATCATAAAGGGTGAATGGCTGAAGGCCTACGGAAGCATTCAGGCCACACCTGTTTGGGTGCGTAATGAATTTCCTTCCGTTCAACCTCAGAAGCAGCTATTGCTGCTCTTTTATTATTCGTTGATCTGTTACAAAAATCAGCAGCCCGGCAAGGCTAAAAAGATCCTGACGCCCGTAATTACGAGCCGCCAGGATCACAATATTTTTTATAATGTTTGCAGATGTTTTAATATAGTGCTTCATTATGAGTCAAACGACATGGAATATCTTGATTATGAGATCCGGTCTTACAAACGTTTTACAGCAGCCCGGCAATCCCCGATACCGAATATTGAAAAATTATTGTTTAAAACAATTGCGCTGCGCCCCTGGCTACAAACAGCATTCCGCAACCGGCAGCAACTGAAAAAGCTCACTGCCATTATAACAACGCTCCAGCAAAATCCTGTAGAAAACAGCCTCCTTAAATATTTTAACTTTATGGAATGGGCTATTGCCAAATTTGAGCAATGAAGTTTTGCCGGGCAATCCTTTATTAAGAGGTATGCTGATTTTCTTTTCTCCGCCGGGATCTTTCAGCTTACTACTGAAGCTGCTTTCTCTGAACCACCGGCATTATCCCCCGGGTAGTCAACTGCAAAAGGGCTGTTCCTTTAACCGGAACAGCTCCGCCATTGAAAATTTCCTTTTCCTACCAGTTAAGGTTCTGTTTCAGAATAGGGCTGATATCAATATCCTTTTGCGGTATAGGAAAATAATAATCCCTGTTTGCCTTAAATATCCGTTGATCACCAACGGTAATATTGGATCCGGTAAAAGTTAATGCTCCGGTGCTGGCATTTACTGTGCCCGGGCGTACACCATAAACAGATCCGTTCATTTTATTTTCCGCAATTTTCCAGCGTTTCAGGTCATACCACCGCAAACCCTCAAATGCCAGCTCTATCCTGCGTTCATGACGAACCCTTTCGCGCAGGGCAGCCTGCCCGCTTACTGTTATCACAGGCATATTTACGCCGGGCCGCTGCCGAACCTGGTTGATCAGGCCTGCTGCTTCGCCTAAGTTCTGATTGAGCTCAATCAGTGCTTCAGCCCTTGTAAGCAACACTTCCGGATAACGCATTACAATAAAATTCAGCCCCTGATAATCACTGCCCGGATCATGAAGCAGATCGGCGAGCGGCGCACAATATTTTCTCAAACAATAGCCGGTCTTGGAGCGGTTACCATTACTTGAGTTATAGTACTCATCTCCGCCAGCCGGAGAAATGCTGTTAAAATAGCGGTCATTCCAGTACATTCCGGGATAAATTACCGAATAAGACAAACGGGGATCCCTGTTCACATAAGGGTTATCTGCCTTATAGGTTGGATCATCATGGATCATCAGCCCATTCTTTGTTTCGTATTCATCAACCATATCCTGCGTTGGGCTTTCAGAATTCCATCCACCTTCTTTTAACGTATACAAAGCGCTCAGATCCGATCCGTAATTAGGATAGGAATATGCCACTTCCAGTATTACTTCTTTTTGTCGGTTGGGCGTACCCTGATTTTTCTCCCAGAACAGTCCTTCATAATCAGGAGACAAACCGTACTGATTCAGGTTCATTACAGCCAAAGCGTCTTCTGCCGCGGCAGCATAATATTTTGCAGCTGCTGATGCATCCGGTACGCCCTGTTCTGTTACCTCGTCTGCAAGCCCTGCTGCTTTTAACCCGGCATAAAATAGCTCTAACCGTGCTTTCAGCAAAAGAGCAGCTCCCTTAGTAGCCCGTGCGGCATCAGCGTTATCAATTGTGGCGGGAAGAACAGCGGCCACTTCCTTTAGCTCATTTAAGCAAAAGGTAACAATGGAATCCCCCGATGTTCTTGGGATCTTTAACTCATCACCAAAATTGAGCGGTGTGGTTACCAGCGGTACGCCGCCCCAGAACATAAATCTACGGGCATAGTCAAACGCCCGTAAAAAACGGACCTCGGCTTTCCATTGTTCTTTGAGTGCATTATCCATGGTTACTTTATCAATATTCGCCAGGAAAAAATTATCAGACGCAACACCTGTATAGGGGAAATAAGTAAGATAAAAATCAGCATACTTACCTGTCAGAGAAGGTGTAACTGTGCCCAGTGTAATATAGGATGCCATCTGATTATCAAAGCCACAATATGCATTGTCTGTAATATCATCCAGGAAATAATTATTTCCGCCCTCAAACTGGCCGCCCATATTGGTAAGGGCATAGCAGGCCGAAAGGCTGGTAAATGCTTCGGCCTGGGAGGTAAAGTAGGTACTTGATGAATAGGAATCTACGGGACGTAAATCCAGCTTACTACAGGAAGAGATTATTGCCGATACGATCACTATAATTAAAATTATTTTTTTCATTGTTATTAACTTTTAGAATGAAACATTTACACCTATTGTGTAGATCACAACCAGCGGATAACCGGCAGTTGGGCTGCTTATTTCAGGATCAATCCCCAATGCCCTTGGCAGTTTAGACCACGTAAAAAGGTTCTGGCCGGATGCATATATCCTGAAGCTCTTCATGTGCAGCCGCTGCAATGTGCCCGCCTGCAGATCATAATAAACCTGCAGATTTTTCAGGCGTACATAAGAACTGTTAAACAGAAAAAAAGTTGACGGATAGGTATTATTGATTGAATTTGATTTAGATACCCGAGGTAAACGGGTGTTGTAATTATCAGCATCTGTAACCGGGTTATATGAATTTTCAATTGTCCAGTTTGTAATGCTGTAACCGCTGTTAAATCCATAACCTACGCTTGCACCCAGGTATTTATAGTAGTCTGCCGCCCCTTGCAGCATACCGCCTATTCCAAATCCTCTATAGTTAAGATCAAAGTTCAATCCAAACAAATGTTTAGGTGTACCGCTCTTATTGATCATTACCCTGTCTGCTGCGGTAATGCTGCCGTCATTGCTGATATCCTTTATCCGCTGATCTCCCCATTTTTGTCCTGGCAGTATGGGATCTTTGGAGGATTGATTTACGAATTCATCTTTTGTTAAAAGACCGTCATTTACATACAGATAATAGGCATTAAGCGGATAACCAACGGTATATTTGGTAACACCGCTTGCGGGTATATTCTGATCTCCAACATCCAGTATCTTATTGGTCAGATAAGTATAGTTTCCGTTCAGGCTGTAACCCAATCCTCTTTCACTCCGGTTGGAATACCCTACTGCCACTTCAATGCCCCTGTTATACATGCTGCCCACATTGGCTACATAAGTAGGTGTTGTACCTACCCCTACTTTGGGGGTTACTCCGTTTATATCAGATACAGGCTGTAAAAACAGCATCCTGTTGGTCCTTTTATTAAAGTAATCAATTGTATAAGTCAGGCGTGGAGTAAGAACGCTCCCGTCAATGGCAATATCCATCAGGGTGGTCCGCTCCCACCGGAGCTTGTTATTAGGATTCTGAATAAGCGTAAAAGCGCTGTTGATCGTACCATCGAAAACAGAAGCTAAGTTGTACCCTAATCCGTTAGAGTAAACATTTCCGATTATGGAATTGTAGCTATAGTATTGAGTATTGTTATCGTTGGTATAGCTGGCTACATTCGCATTCCCCAGCGCACCATAACTGGCCTTTATCTTAAATTCAGGAAGCACATCTTTCAACCCTGCCCAAAAAGGTTCTTCGGACGGGCGCCAGCCAACCGCCGCGGATGGGAAAAAATCAGTATTGGTGCTTGGATTTAAACGGGATGAGGCATCTTCCCTGAAATTCAGCTCTGCCATATACTTCTTATCATAATCATAATTGAACCTCCCGAATACTCCTTCTAATATCCATTTGTATTGTGAACTATTATTGGTTTGACTGGAAGGGTCACCCAACTGCATACTGTTGGAATTATTGTTACTGAAATTACTTCTTGACAAAGTGGTGCTCCTGTAATTATATACATCCTGTTGCACGCCCACTATGGCATCCATATGATGCTTTTGGATATTTTTGGCGTAAGACAGGTCCAGTTGCTGCAGATTGCGTCTTCCCGAATAGTTAGACATGGTTGATACATTCGGGCCTGTAGTGGTACCGTTATACCAGGCCAATTGATTCTGAAATTGCGTTGCCTCGTTCAAATTATAACTCAGGCCTGTAGTATATTTCAATGTAAGATCCTTAGCTAGGTCATATGCCACATTAAAATTCACCTGAATATTATAGTTTTTAGGATTGTAATAGCCTCCTTCAACTGCCTGTCTTACCGGGTTACGCGTATCATTTGTGGAAGTGATGTTCCAACTGCCATCCCATAACCTGATAGAATCTACCGGCCTTTGCCGGTTAATAGCGCTGACAATAGCTCCAAAATCTCCTACAGCTTTGGAGGACGGCTCATTACGATCATCCATCACCAGCCCTACAGATAACCCTGTTGTAAGCCGCTTCCATTTCAGCTCATTATTACTGCGTATGGAATAGCGTTTATAATCCGTATTTGCCACATTACCATTCTGCTGCAGGTAACCAAAAGAAAAATTGCTCTTCAGGGTAAGATCTTCGTGGGTTAAACCACCTCCTAAATTAATGTAGTGCGATTGAGTAAATCCATTATTGCCGTTAAACAAGGTCTTTCTCCAGTCAGAGCTTGCTATTGTTCCCGATTTCCATCCATTGAGCTGATCCAAAGTAAATATCATCTTGGAAGAGTCAAAGTTGATGTTGGAAGGAGTCAGCAGATCATACATGGTTGCCTCGTTAAACGCATTAGCATAGTTATAAGCATTCGCTTCCTTGAATAATTCCGTAGGTTTCTGCCAGCCTACATATCCTGAATAAGAAATAGCAATCTTGCCCAGTTTTCCTTTTTTAGTTGTAACCAGGATCACCCCATTAGCAGATAGAGCACCATAAAGTGAAGCAGCAGCAGCATCTTTTAATACCGAGATAGATTCAATATCATTCGGATCTATCATTGTAATAGAGCCCGGTACTCCGTCAACAATAACCAGCGGAGTGGTATTACTGTATATAGAACCGGTACCCCTGATATTGAAAGACGGGGCAATACCCGGCTGTCCGGAAGAAGACAGCACGCTTAGCCCTGCCACCTGACCCTGCAAAGCAGAAACCACATTATTAACCGGCCGGCCTTTAATAATCTTGTCATCAACCTGGGTAACCGATTCGATCAATGTTGCTCTTTGCTTGGTACCAAATGCCACCACCACTACCTCATTCAGTGTATTGGAAGAAGTTTTTAAGGTTACATTGATTGTGGTAGATTCGCCGGCTTTTAACTGGTAGCCGGCTGTGGTATAATCATTATACCCCACCCTTGAGAACGTAAAGGTATAGCTGCCATTTACCGGTATACCAGTAAATGAGAACACGCCTTCCTCATTCGTAACAGCACCGGACGACATGCCGGTTTCTTTATTTCTGGCAATCACAGATACCCCGGAAAGCACCTGCCCTGAGTCGCTTCTTACCACTCCGGAGACCATGGCCGAATGTTCCTGCGCCGATGCTCCGGCCGAATACAGGAATAAAATCATAAAGAGCGGGAAACAGATCGTTCCCTTTAACAGAAACCGCCTTTTTTTCATAAACATAAATTATTAGGTGTGAATAATTCGTAACATACAAAATGCCGCATAGCGCTTATTTCTTCCAGCTGATAATGTAAGTATTACCCTGCTTCGTTATCATTAAATCATTCACCAGCGCTATATCGTTCAGGATGCGCTCTAATGGTGTATGCATTTCTATTTTGCCGATAAAATTCATACCTCTTATTTCCCGGGGGTTATAGATAATTCTTACATTATAAATGGCAGACAGATCATCAAAAACTTCCGCCATATTCCTGTTCTCAAAAGCATACCAGTTTTTAATTGCACGCCCTTTAGCCGCTGCTTTGTTCTCTTTTTCTGAAGGGAGCATTTTTACAGAAAGCCTTGCCAGTCCTTTAATACGGTCAAAATACAGCACGTTGCCAGGTACAAGGTAATAATCATCAGGCCGGCCGGCCACCTGTTTATCAAATGCTATACGCACCCTGCCCCGATAAAGATTGACCTGTATAAAACGAAGACTGTCATAAGCTTTTATCCGGAACCGTGTTCCTAACGCAGTCGTATACATTCCATTACTATACACGGTAAAAGGTCTGGTTTTACTGGCTTTTACATCAAAAACAGCCTGGCCCTTAAGTGAAAGATTTCTTATTCCGTTAAAGCCTTGCCGGTTATAGGTAATAGCCGATGAAGGATATAAAGTCACCAAAGAACTGTCCGGCAGCCGGATCGTTTCAGGAAACTTTGTCTCATTCTTATCAGATACCCAAAGAGTTTCCTGCAACAGTTTTTGGGCTCCGTTGTTTAAATAAGGTTCCTGATGCGATTGCAGTCCGTGATAAAAAAGAACGCCTCCTGCAATGACCACTGCAATCGCCACAGCGCGTTGCACCCAAAGCCGTACTGCATTTCCCCGTTTTCTTTTTTGCTCAATCCGTTTCCATACTGCAGAAAAATGCACTTCATCAGGCAGCACATTATTTCCCTCATCCCATTCCGCTTTACCCATATACAGTTCCAATACATCCGGGTGTTGCCTCAGAAAATCACTAACCACTTCGGCTTCCTCCTCTGTGCATTGTTTATTAAAAAACCGTTGTATAAGCACATCGTCTATCTCCATACCAGACCTTCATTAACGGCCTAATTATTATATACGCCGGATACAAAAAAGTTCCTTCGCTTTTTTTGATTTTTTTTTAATTTTTTCCTGAAAAAATATAGAACCGGTTTTCTGTACTGCAAAAAATGCACAGGAGGGCAGCGTCAGGTTATTTTTTGAAAAGAAGCAATAAACAGAGAATGCTATAAAGAGAAGCATCTTTTCGTATCAGTCGCAGGGCTTTGGAAAGATGATTATCTACGGACTTAACAGATATCGACAATATTTTTGCCACCTGCTTATAGGAATAGCCTTTCAAATGCGTTAGTACAAATATCTCTTTGCGGATGCCAGGCATTTGCTGCAGCCGTTTTTCAACCTGAGTACGGATATCAAAATTCGAAATACTAAATACCGGTTCCTCCGCCTTTTGCTGGTGCAAAAATGTTTTTATAGCAACCCGTTTATTTTCCTTACGCAGGTAGTCAATAAAAACCGTCCTGCAGATATAAAACAGTTGCCGGTCAAAATCATAGTCGGTATTCAGAGAGCAACGGTATTGCCATAATTTCAAAAAAACCGTTTGCATCAGATCTTCCGCCTCTGCTTCAGAACGTGTTTTTCTGAAAAAATAACTATATATCTTTATATGATATGCCTGGTAAGCATATTCAAATGACAGTTCGCTACCTGCTTTAATATCTGCTGTAAAATCCGGCATAAACCGAAACTAAAAAAATCTGAAACCGTTTAAAAGTGTTACTTCTTACAGGCATTGACCTGATTAAAAGTGAGACAACCCTGAGATTATCTGTTCTTACATAAATGAGGAAATCCGTCTTCCTGATTCAATCTCTGAACGCGATATTAAGCTAAAAAACAGTTCTCCCACTGCGCAAACGTTTGCACTTGCAGAGCACGTAAAGCAGAAAACATATTCCACGGGATTCCGGTGGCCAGGTCATCATATCCCGTATCCCCCTCTGCTTGACAGATGAACATCTTTTTATGTTCAAGTAAACCAACATAATCGCCGTCAGGAGCTCCGGGTCTGAATTTTCACGTTTCATTTATCCTCATAATCTGGGTTATATAATATATGCTTTACCTTCCCCCCTGAACAGGCCAGTTATACATGAAAGTGCCAATGACATAAATATCATGCTCTTTGAATTCCTTCACCAGTTCATTGCTCATCTTTATTGCTCTCTGGTTTGCCGCTGTTCTTCCCGCCCGTTTTATAAAGGCGGCTGCAATGCGGTGCACATCAATGTTTGGGGCGATTTCAATGCCAGCCTCCCGGTAAGTGAATACATCTTCCGGGTGTTTTAATTTCCGGTTTTCGACAAAAAGCCGTGTCGGTTTTCGGCTGTAAGACCTTTCTTTTCTAAAGCTTGCGTTAATAACCAAAACTTTTTTCATTTGCTCCTGAATTTATAAAGCAAAACGTCTGATTATTTACCTAAAAAAATGATGTAGTTCAAGATGATTTGTTTTTTCTGCGTATTCTGCTTATAAATTCTGCAGATACTCCCAGATACGATACAATCAAATATTGAGGCACCCCGGAAGCTATATCGGGGTAGGTGTCTAAAAAGTCATAATACCGGTATTCTGCATCATATACATTATTGCAGATATTTTTTTGCAGCGCTCCGAGATAACCTTCCAATATTATCCGGAAATATCTTTCTAAAGCAGGAAGCGTAATCAGTAATTTTTGAAAAGAATAATAATTGATTTGTAAAACTCCTGTATTTTCTATGGCCTGTATATTGTAAATGGATGGTCTTTGTTTGGAAAAACTATCTATATCAGTAGTCCGCTAATCATCAATGCCGAAATAAAGGATTTCTTCATTTCCATTTTCAGCATTTATGTAAAATGCTTTCAGTGCTCCTGATACCAAGTATTTATCATAACGGCATACATCGCCATTTCTTAAAAGATATGCACTTTTGGCAATGTTCTTTCCGTCCAGAAACTTTCAAGAATGCCAACTTCTTCCTGAGCCAGGTTTATATGCCTGTAAATGTTTTTATCAGAGCATTTTCGTTCATACAATGTCACATCTTCGTCAGCCAGTAAACCGGTAGCAGGTAGTACGTATACGCACAAAAAAAAGCCCCACATTACTGTGAGGCTCTCTCTAATAAGAATGGCAGCTACCTACTCTCCCGCATTGTGGTGCAGTACCATCGGCCATAAGGGGCTTAACTTCTCTGTTCGGTATGGGAAGAGGTGAACACCCTTGGTATAACCACCATAAAAAGGTTCTCATCTTATCCCTCTCCTTCAGGAAAGGTCAGGTGAGATAATAAATTAACATATCGGAAAAAAAATATTAGAAAGAGTACCCAACTCTAAAATAAAATTAAAGCTTACGAGCAATTAGTACTACTCGGCTTTGATGTTACCACCTTT
This sequence comes from Niabella ginsenosidivorans, assembly GCF_001654455.1. Classification (NCBI taxonomy): domain Bacteria; kingdom Pseudomonadati; phylum Bacteroidota; class Chitinophagia; order Chitinophagales; family Chitinophagaceae; genus Niabella; species Niabella ginsenosidivorans. The sequence goes on along the minus strand of NZ_CP015772.1, from coordinate 996,392 downwards.
ACACCTGTAGCCTATCAACGTCATCGTCTCTGACGGCTCTTAAAAGTAAACTCATCTTGAGGCAGGTTTCACGCTTAGATGCTTTCAGCGTTTATCCTTTCCGTACTTAGCTACTCAGCACTGCACCTGGCGGCACAACTGATACACCAGCGGTACGTACGACCCGGTCCTCTCGTACTAAGGTCATGTCCTCGCAATTTACTAACGCCCACCACAGATAGGGACCGAACTGTCTTGCGACGTTCTGAACCCAGTTCACGTGCCACTTTAATCGGCGAACAGCCGAACCCTTGGGACCTTCTCCAGCCCCAGGATGTGACGAACCGACATCGAGGTGCCAAACCTCCCCGTCGATATGAGCTCTTGGGGGAGATCAGCCTGTTATCCCCGGAGTACCTTTTATCCTTTGAGCGACGGCCCTTCCATTCAGAACCGCCGGATCACTTTAGCCGACTTTCGTCCCTGCTCGGCCTGTTTGCCTCACAGTCAAGCTCCCTTTTACTAATGCGCTCTGCGTACGATTACCAACCGTACTGAGGGAACCTTTGCAAGCCTCCGTTACTCTTTAGGAGGCGACCACCCCAGTCAAACTACCCACCATGCACTGTGTGACTCGCGTCATTAGATCCTAAATCAAAGAAGGTTGGTATTTCAACGACCGCTCCACACTACCTGGCGGCAATGCTTCTTAGCGTCCCAACTATACTACACATCCGTAATTCAAAATCAATGCAAAGTTGTAGTGAAGGTTCACGGGGTCTTTCCGTCCCGTGGCGGGTAACCGGCATCTTCACCGATACTACAATTTCACCGGGCTCGTGGAGGAGACAGCGTTCAACTCATTAGACCATTCGTGCAGGTCGGAACTTACCCGACAAGGAATTTCGCTACCTTAGGACCGTTATAGTTACGGCCGCCGTTTACTGGGGCTTCAGTCAGAAGCTTTGGATTGCTCCGAACATCCTTCCTTAACCTTCCAGCACCGGGCAGGTATCAGGCTCTATACGTCATCTCTCGATTTTGCAGGGCCCTATGTTTTTGTTAAACAGTTGGTTGAACCATTTTACTGAGACCACATCGCTGTGGTACGCTTTATCCCGAAGTTACAGCGTCAATTTGCCTAGTTCCTTCTCCACGGCTCACCCGAGCGCCTTAGAATACTCATCCCGTCTACCTGTGTCGGTTTGCGGTACCGGCTGCTATACTCGCTTTTCTTGGAAGCACTCTCACTGCTGCGCTTCACCCGAAGGTTCCACTCGTCTAATCCGTCAGACTAGGCAGCTAACATGCTCCGTCACTTTCATCGCATAGCAGGCGCAGGAATATTAACCTGCTCTCCATCGTCTACCCCTTTCGGGTTTGACTAAGGTCCGGGCTAACCCTGATCCGATTAACGTTGATCAGGAACCCTTAGACTTTCGGCGATAAGGTTTTTCACCTTATTTATCGTTACTTATGCCTACATTTTCTTTTGAAACCGCTCCAGCATGCGTCGCCACACACCTTCAACGCCGTTTCAATGCTCCCCTACCGATTTACCACCTGGTGGCAATCATAGAGCTTCGGTTCATGGTTTAATACCCGATTATTTTCCGCGCAGAATCTCTCGACCAGTGAGCTGTTACGCACTCTTTAAATGAATTGCTGCTTCCAAGCAAACATCCTGGCTGTTATAGAAATTTCACATCGTTTGTCTAACTTAACCATGTATTGGGGACCTTAGCTGCTATTCTGGGTTATTTCCCTCTCGGCCATGGACCTTAGCGCCCACAGCCTCACTCCCGGAGATATGTACTAGCATTCGGAGTTTGTCAGGGTTTGGTAGGCGGTGAAGCCCCCTAGCCCAATCAGTAGCTCTACCTCTAGTACACTTCTATTATCCGAGGCTGTTCCTAAAAACATTTCGGGGAGAACGAGCTATCTCTCAGTTTGATTGGCCTTTCACCCCTATCCACAGTTCATCCCAAGACTTTTCAACGTCAACGGGTTCGGTCCTCCAGTGTGTGTTACCACACCTTCAACCTGACCATGGATAGATCACAAAGTTTCGCGTCTACCCCCACTGACTATACGCCCTGTTCGGACTCGCTTTCGCTACGGCTCCGTTTTCAATAACTTAACCTCGCCAGTGAGGAGTAACTCGTAGGCTCATTATGCAAAAGGCACGCCGTCACGGATAAATCCGCTCCGACCGCTTGTAGGCGTACGGTTTCAGGTACTATTTCACTCCCTTATTCAGGGTGCTTTTCACCTTTCCCTTACGGTACTGGTTCACTATCGGTGTCTGAGGAGTATTTAGCCTTACCAGATGGTGCTGGCAGATTCAGGCAGGATTCCTCCGGTCCCGCCCTACTCAGGATCCTACACGTCCTCGTTAATTTCCGCTTACGGGGCTTTCACCCTCTTTGGCTTAATTTTCCAAAAAATTCTGCTTGATAACGATTTCTAATAGTAGTCCTACAACCCTCAAGCGGCACGCCGCTCAAGTTTAGGCTCTTCCCTGTTCGCTCGCCACTACTTAGGGAATCATTGTCTTATTTTCTTTTCCTCCGGGTACTTAGATGTTTCAGTTCTCCGGGTTGGCTTTCCCGCCTTACAGCAGGAATGATATACCTTCAGTATACCAGGTTGTCCCATTCGGATATCCCGGGATATATTGCTTGTGTGCAGCTCCCCCAGGCTTTTCGCAGCTTACCACGTCCTTCTTCGCCTCTCAGACCCTAGGCATCCACCATACGCCCTTATTCGCTTTAAAAAAGTTTAAAAACTTAATTAATATGAGGCCAGCATCCCTGCTGGACTTTCTTTTTTAGGTTTGTTGTAGATTGTTACCCAACCACATTTCTTCAGACCATCCATAAAATTTTTATAGCGTGATTCTTACAAATTGTGATTGCGATTTGTTAGGTACTCTCCTAACAGTTTCTTTTTCCAATATGTCAAAGATCTTTGATCTATGTGATAATATGCAAATTTGAAAATTTGAAAATAACCACACAACCCTAAGTTGATAATCTGGCTTCGAGCCAACTAAACACCTCTCAGGTATTATCAATATCTAAAGAACTTCATTTTAAATTCTAAATTTTACATTTATTATTTAAAATTTCCTGTGGAGGATATCGGAGTCGAACCGATGACCCTCTGCGTGCAAGGCAGATGCTCTAGCCAACTGAGCTAACCCCCCTCCTTTAATTTAAAATTTTAACATTCTAAATTCAGAACTTTAAATTAATAAGGTGTAGACCCGACCAGATTTGAACTGGTGACCCCTACATTATCAGTGTAGTGCTCTAACCAGGCTGAGCTACGGATCTATTTAAATAATGTGCCAATGTGCTAATATGCTAATGTGATAATTAGTAATTATCCCTGGCTTTAGATGCCGTATTCCAAATTGGCCATCAGGTCTTATTTTAAAGAACTTCCCCCCTTTAGTCCATAGTCCATTGACCATAGCTCATAAAACAAATAAATTTAAAAGCAGGAAACAATAGCAACAGGTAAATCTTCACCCCTTCCTCTTTATCCCTCCCATGAAGGGAAGAATCAGGAGGGGCTGTCGCTCTAAAAAGGAGGTATTCCAGCCGCACCTTCCGATACGGCTACCTTGTTACGACTTAGCCCCAATTACCAGTTTTACCCTAGGCAGCTCCTTGCGGTTACCGACTTCAGGTACACCCGGCTTTCATGGCTTGACGGGCGGTGTGTGCAAGGTCCGGGAACGTATTCACCGTATCATTGCTGATATACGATTACTAGCGATTCCAGCTTCACGCAGTCGAGTTGCAGACTGCGATCTGAACTGAGAGACGTTTTTTGGGATTGGCTTCCTGTCACCAGGTCGCAACCCTTTGTGCGCCCCATTGTAGCACGTGTGTAGCCCTGGGCATAAAGGCCATGATGACTTGACATCATCCCCTCCTTCCTCTCGTCTTACGACGGCAGTTTCACTAGAGTTCCCAGCGTTACCTGATGGCAACTAGTGATGGGGGTTGCGCTCGTTGCGGGACTTAACCCAACACCTCACGGCACGAGCTGACGACAGCCATGCAGCACCTTGCTTTGTGTCTATTGCTAGAAATACCCCTTTCAGGGTACGGCACTCGCATTCTAGCCCAGGTAAGGTTCCTCGCGTATCATCGAATTAAACCACATGCTCCACCGCTTGTGCGGACCCCCGCCAATTCCTTTGAGTTTCAATCTTGCGATCGTACTTCCCAGGTGGGATACTTAATGCTTTCGCTCAGACACACACTGTGTATCGCGTATGTCGAGTATCCATCGTTTAGGGCGTGGACTACCAGGGTATCTAATCCTGTTTGATCCCCACGCTTTCGAGCCTCAGTGTCAATGCTTGTGTAGCCAGCTGCCTTCGCAATTGGTGTTCTATGTCATATCTATGCATTTCACCGCTACATGACATATTCCGCTGACCTCCACAGTATTCAAGACCAATAGTATCAATGGCAGTTTCCGGGTTAAGCCCGGAGATTTCACCACTGACTTACTAGCCCACCTACGCTCCCTTTAAACCCAGTAAATCCGGATAACGCTTGCACCCTCCGTATTACCGCGGCTGCTGGCACGGAGTTAGCCGGTGCTTATTCATCTGGTACCGTCAGTTGGCCTAAAAAAACCCTTTTTCGCCCCAGATAAAAGAAGTTTACAATCCAGAGGACCTTCATCCTCCACGCGGCATGGCTGGTTCAGAGTTCCCTCCATTGACCAATATTCCTTACTGCTGCCTCCCGTAGGAGTCGGGCCCGTGTCTCAGTGCCCGTGTGACTGGTCGTGCTCTCACACCAGTTAATGATCGTAGGCTTGGTGGGCCGTTACCCCGCCAACTACCTAATCATGCGCACACCCGTCCTTAAGTGATAAATCTTTAATAGCCAGTAGATGCCTACTAACCATCCTATGGGGTATTAATCCAAATTTCTCTGGGCTATCCCCCGCTTAAAGGTAGGTTGTGTACGTGTTCCTCACCCGTTTGCCGGTCGCCGGCGGACCGAAGCCCCCGCTGCCCCTCGACTTGCATGTATTAAGCCTGCCGCTAGCGTTCATCCTGAGCCAGGATCAAACTCTCCGTTGTAAATGAGTTTTTGATTCTGACATCTAATTCCCTCTAAAGTAAATTAAACGTGTCAAATCGATTTTCTTTCGCTTTGACTTACCTTCCTTGATCCCATCCCGATAACTATCGAAACAGAATCTAGATTGTGCTATTGCTTCCTAACTTTCAAAGATCTTCACAGATATCAAAGTATTGCTACCCATCAACCCGCTCCTGATAACACCGGCGGAATCGAACCACCATAATAATCACCAGATGCATTATAACACAGTAAAGAACTTAAAGACGATCTCAAATCTGTCTCTTGATTTGGGATTGCAAAGGTAAACCCTTTATAACAATCTGCCAAATTTATTTCAGACTTTTTTTAATCTAACTACCTGCTTTTGAAGAACTTAATTGCTGACCAGGAAAGATCATCCCTGCGATACCCAGAGTTTAGGCGGACTGCAAAGATACAACTTTCAATTGGATTTTAAATAAGAATAAGAGAAATTATTTTAAACAACTCCTTTATCACTATCAAGGCAGGTATAAGCGGAATATTCAATGCTTCAGTCTCTGAACATTCATTATGTAGACAACTCTGAAACCTTTGTGCAAAGCAGTTTTCAGAGTTTTTTGACCTTTATTTCTTCTCAGAGAACTAACCCGTTTTTCAAACGGAGTGCAAATATACATCTCTTTTTGAAAGTACAAAATTTATTTCAAAGAAATTTATTTTTATTAGGAGCAATCCTAAAAATCTCAAAAAAGACAACCGGAACTGCAGCCTCATTAACAAAAAACGCCACAACCAATACTATTGGTTTTACTGATAATTACAGCCATCCAGTAAGCATTACAATTTTCATCCGGTACTTGCGTATCAATCGCCACCTGCAGCTAATAATCTTTTATGCAAACCTTTTATTGACCCGGATGTGCATATGTTTTTTTTTATCTATGCTTTAATAAAGAAAGTATGTATAAAGTATGTATTATGAACAGACATTCCGTTCAATCCTTGTAGCCAACAATTATCCGGAAAGCCTGGGTGAGTCAGAAATCTACACTTATGCCCTGGCAGAAGGGCTGAAAAACAGTGTTTTTGAGGTTGATTATTTTACGTTTCATAAAGGCATTGTATCTGATCAGTCAGAACAAAAACCGGGCATACTGTCTTATAAAGCAGTATTCATGGTTTCGTTCAGGGATAATTTACCCGTGTTAATGTTAACCCATGGGCTGGCGCATCAAAGTAGGCTGTTCCACAGGCACCGGTTTCAATAATGTGCTTAAAATCATCCATAGTGATCGTATTCCTTCCCAGCCGAAGCATGGTAGCTACCAATGCACGTACCATACCCCTTAAAAAGCGGTTGGCGGTAACCTGATATTTTATAAGGTTCCCCTCTCTTTTCCACTCCGATTCCAATAGGGTACAATTAAATGTTTTTACCTGCGTATTTTTCTTTGAAAAGCTGCTGAAATCCCTGTAATTGCTGATCAAAGCAGCCGCTTCATTTAATAGTTCCATATTTAATGGATATGGATAAAAAAAAGCGGTATCTGTCCAAAAAGGATTTTTAAACTGATAGATACAATACTCATAACTACGACTTACCGCATCAAACCTGCAATGTGCGCCTGCGGCTACCTGCTTTACAGATCTTACTGCAATATCTGCCGGCAGGATTGCATTCAGATTATAGATCCACCGCTGCTCAAACATTCCTTCCCAGTCAAAATGAAAAAAATTCTGCAGCGCATGTACCCCGCTGTCTGTTCTGGAAGAACCGGTAAGCTGTATGGTTTCTTTTAAAAATACAGCCAGTGCCCGCTGTATTTCCCCCTGGATGGTAGTACCCGTATCCTGTATCTGAAATCCACTGTAACGGGTGCCTTTATAACTTACTTCCAAAAAATACCGGGGCATATACCTTATCATTAAAAACAAAAAGCGCCCGATGCAACAGGACGCTTTCAGCATGTTATGCTGTGATTTATTTCAACGCATTAAACTTATCAACATAGTATTGATCCTTTAACTCCGATTGCAGCGAAGTAAAATTTTCCGGATCAGCAATATGCAGTTTTGCCGCTTCAAAAAAATGATATTTCCCCGCGTTTGACAGGAACATACTACTGATGTATTTTACCTGCGCGGTCGTATAACATTTGTTCCTGAATGCTTTCTGCGCTTCTTCGATCATTTTATCGTCATTGTCCATAGAAGCCATAGTGCGACGTAATTTCAGGAAATCCTCTTCACCGGCAACGGATTTACAATTCCCGGAAACAACTGGTTTATCAGTTGCCTGATCATTAACGGCCTCAGCAGCTATTGTTTTATTTTTTTTCTTTTTATTGGATGCAGAAGCGTTGCCTTCCTGCGGAATAGGCGGCTTTTCTTCTACCACAAATTTATCGCTGCCGGCAGGAGTAGTTTTTGCTGTGCCTGACCGGGACTGCTCATCCGGAGCAGCACTGGTTTTCTCAGATGCCTGGCTGTTTTCTGACGCAGGAATCGTTATTTCAATCTGTTCCGGATTTCCTCCCGTGCTCCGGTCTTCATAGAGAACAACTGTACCGGTTCCGGATGAGTGCTGCGAAAGTTTTACTACTGCATTCCGGCCGGTCTTAACAGTTTTCGATCTATCCGCTACGGCCCCGGCTGCGGCGGGAGTTGTGGTAAGCTCCTTCTGGGCAGCGCCGCTCTTTGTTTCCTGAACAGGCGCAGCTTCCGGTTGGGAAGCTTCTGTTTTTACCACAGGTTTTTCTTCCTCTTTTGGCCGTTCCAGTAAACTGGGGTCGTTTGTAGCTTTTGAAAGCACTTTTGTAAAATCGCTTACGTTACTATCAGCAGTTTTGTCAGCCGTTTCAGCAGGCTGAGGTGCAGGCGCCTGCTGCTGTACGGAGGCCGTTGCCGGTGGGGTTTGTTGCTGTGGCTGCGGTTGTGGTTGTTCGGGTTTCGGATCACGCCTGCGCTGTGGCCTGGGCTGGGGCGCTTCTGCTTTGGCTAATTCCGCGGCTTCTTCTGCACTTAACGGTTTTTGTACCGCCATGGTTTGCAGGTCAAACAAAGACCACCCGTCTGCTCCGAAATTTTTTATAAGGTATCCCTTATCTTTTGAGTCAATGTTGAATTTAAAGGTCATTTCAGGCGTTTTATTATCCTGAAATCCAACAATCAAACGGTAATTCCCATCTTTCAGCTGTGGAAGAATAAGGTAACCCGATGAATTCGCATCTATTTTCTGCCCGTTTATCCGGATATAAAAAGGCTGGGCAGGTTCTGTTTGCAGGTAAACGAAATATTTTGATTGAACGGTATATTGTGCAAAAGTTATAAAGCCAGTCAATAAGAAAAAGATCGCCAGTAAAAAACGCTTGTTCATGATGTTTGTATTAGTCTATCGAACAAAATTAAATGAAAAATGCCTTAACTAAATAATAGTTCCTGCTGCTAAGTTAGTTATTTGCCCCGGAAAAACGAAAAACATCGTTTTCCCCGTTACAGCTGCCGGATCCTGTTTTTTCCTCCCTGCGTGCCCTGTTGCTCAGACTATATTGCAAACTCATTTCCTGCCCTGTCTGTAAAACAATAAAACCGGATTGTCCGTCGCTTTTTTACCGGGAAGCACGTAATGGATAAAGCAGGAACAGAATAAAGAAAAATGTTTTTTGGCAGGAAGCAAGCAGTCTAAAGATAATTATCTGTAACCCGGAGAATATTCATAACAAAACATTACAAAATAACTTAATTTTATAGTACTCCTAAAACTTAAAAATTATGAAATTGCTATTTTTTGTCCTTTCATTTTCTGTTGCAGCTATTGGTTTTGCACAAAGCGATAAATACCAGACGGCCATGACAACGGCAATTGCCGCTATGGACAGCGCTAAAACCACTGCTGAAAAGCAATCTGCTGCTGTCAACTTTGAACATATTGGCAATGAAGAAAAAAACCAGTGGCTGCCTTTTTATTATGCAGGGCTTTGTTACGCTACTATTGGCTGGACAGATACATCCATTGACAAAGATGCCAATGCAAAGAAGGTCCTTGATCTGTGTGATAAAGCCGAAGCAATTGAAAAAAATTCCGAGATCTATGTACTGCGTAATATGGCCACACTCCAGCAACTGCTTGTTGATCCCCAATCGAGGTTCAGAACCTATGGTATGATGGCCTCCCAGGCGCTGAGTACGGCTAAAGAACTGGATCCCAAGAACCCAAGGATCTATTATATGGAGGGAATGTCCGTACTTGGAACTCCGGAGCAATTCGGAGGCGGTAAATCTGCAGCAAAGCCGATCCTTGAAAAAGCGGTTGCGCTGTTTAAAGAAGAAAAACCGAAACCATTATACCCGCATTGGGGCCAGCAAAAAGCAGAAGCAGCCCTGGCCCAGTGCCGGTAATATTGTCATTTCCCGGCTTCTGAATCATTATTGTCATCAGCTAGCTTACGGGCTAAGCCTACGCTCATTTTATGGCATATACTGATCGCACACCTTGCCGCCTGAACCGCAAAAGTTGCAGCAAGGATGCCTGAAAATTGAAAACATTGAGAGCAGCACCGGCCAGAAAGAATTTTCTTCTGGCGGGTATAATATGGTAATTCCGACAGTTCCCGGAAGGGTCTAATACGAAAGTGAATAATATTATAAATTAAAACAAAGCGCTGCGATTAAATAGCCGAAGCATTAAAAACGGCACGCGATACGTTGTGAGGAAGGCAGCAGGTAGGCTATCTTTTTCATATTATGTTTCAACTTCAGTTCGGTCATCAATCTGATATCCGCTTTAAAATCCGGTTCGTTCTTGTACGCTCTTTCCAAAAACATTCCCAGCGAATGGCTAATACCAAATTGATGCTTCAACACTGTATATCTTACCCTTATTTTAGAATCGAAGCATTATCACTGATCACATAAAGTGGATCGTGCCCAACGTCTGCACAGGCTTTACGAAGTTGTTTGCCCGCCGTTTCTTCGTTCCAGCTTTTTGCCACCGCCATATCAAGAATGCTGGCATTGGCACAGTTGAGCGGTCGCCCCTGGTGCGCTGTTGGTACTCCGAACGTCATTTAACAGGCACTCATAAAAGCGTTACATTTATGCTCTATGAAATGATAAATAAGCCGAACGTTATTAAAAGCGAATGTCATTGTAAGCCTGACGGACCATGATTCGATTGTAATCTCACCCTTCGTCAAGCAGCATGGTATACCTTCATCTGGTGCAATTTAAAAGTCTGAATGGTATTATATCAATTTCACGTACTCTCTTTTGTACACCCTACCCCATAGGACCTGTAATTTTTTGCAATCAGCTAAAGCTTTTCAGCTGTATTTTCCACCTGTCTGTAATTAACCTTTCCAAAAAGTTAAGGGTAATTTGTTTTTAATACTCCGGAATACCCCCTAAAAGCGTTCTGCATTAGATAAAAAGCTGCAGCTCTAAGAGCATCGTTTATCTTGCTGCATCCTGCGGGGCTGGTTCCTGCTTTTTACCAATCCGTCAGGGTACTGTAATGTTTTTTACCTCAAAGGTGTTGGCGCTAAAATAGCCCAGCGCGCCTCCTTTTATATTAGAAACGGGGTTACCGGGTGAAGCGCTCTGGTTCTGGCCCAGCGCGCCCTGTGTAAGGCTGTACCAGTAGTTGTAGTTTTCCGTATCAATACACCGCATTTCCACACGCAGGTCATCATACGTGTCCAGGTCATCGTCCTCGTCATCTGAAAAAATCAGCAATTCATAGTCAACAGTCTTACCGTTGAACAATTTATCGTCAGTAATAAAAATGGTGTTCTCTTTCCTCCCGTCAACATACTGTGTAAAGCGGTATGCATTCCCCTGTACCGGTGGGTCTGTAAACGCAACTGTAGCGATCTTTTGCACCCTTCCCAGAAAAGGGCGCTCCGTTACATATAAGGAGTCAAACGCCGCTTTTTGCGGCATTACGGAACTGGCCGAGAAAACCTGGTCCCCGATCTTTACGGTAAGATGGTAGGTATGTCCCGGCCTGCCGGTTGCATTTGCCCTGTAAAGACCGTTACCCTTGTTCACCAGCACAACAGGCGTTTTACCGTCTTCATCAATAGTTACCAGGGCATTATCAATGCCTTTAAAAATGTTAGAGTCTGTAATATCCAGTGTTTGGGATATGATTACGTTATAGGAATCCTCATTATCTGTAACGGTTCCTTCAATAACGTATTTTTTATCAACACTGTTGATGTCGATATGGATCACTTTCTGGCACCCCGCGAATAACCATACTGCCAGGACCAATAAAAACGAGTTCTTCTTTATGCACCACCTCATTTTTTTTAAAATTTAAAGTGATAGGATACTGACGGAACAAAACGGAATAAAGAGGTTTTTACAATTTCGGTAATATCCGGGTCGGCTTCGCTTTGCTGGAAGGTAATGACAAATGCGTTTTGCCGGCCATACGCATTGTATAAGCTAAAGGCCAGTTCGGATGAAAACCCTTTTCTCCTTGTTTTCAACTGCATGGTGGCGCCCAGATCCAGGCGGTGATAAGCCGGCATCCGGTAGGCATTCCTTTTTGTGTAATAAAAAGCAATTTGCTTGTCCACTACATATTTCCCGCTTGGAAATGTTACTGCATCCCCTGTATAATACACCCAATTGGCAGACAGGTTCCATTTTTTATTCAGCTGATAATTGGCAACAACCGCAACATCATGGGTTCTGTCCTGCCGGGCATTATACCATTCGCCGTCATTGATGCCGTCAATTTTCCGTTCTGATTTTGATAGCGTATAACCGATCCAGCCGGTCATTTTTCCCTGCCTCTTTTTTAACAGGAACTCCATACCATAAGCACGGCCGATACCGGTTAACAGTTGCGACTCAATGGCATCATTTGTATAAACATCCGCCCCTGTCCTGTAATCGATCTGGTTCTGCATCCATTTGTAATAAGATTCAATGGTAAGCTCATATGCATTTCCCTTAAGATTTTTATACCAGCCAACGGAATAGATATCCGCAATTTCCGGTTTGATGATATTGGTGCTGGCAATCCATTTATCAGTAGGAACATTTGTAGCAGAGTTGGAAACCAGGTGCATGTTCTGCGTATTCCTTGCATAAGATGCTTTTATCGAGGAAGTGCTGTTCAATACAAAACTTGCCGCCAGGCGCGGTTCCAGGTTCCAGTAATTTTTTACCAGCTGCCCGTCTTTATAATGAAGCGTATCCGTTACGGTGCCTTCTTTATCTACCGTATAAAAATCACCGGGGCCGATAATAGCAAAGGAGGAAAGACGCAACCCATAGGTAAGATTAAAGCGGCCTGATAGCTTCCAGGTATCGGTTGCAAACAGGGCATTCTCCCAGGAATAACGATCCTGGAGGATCAGGTCATTATAGCTGGTGGTGCCGGTACTGGTAATTTCACCGGGAGTGACCGTATGATAGATGGAGTTAAAGCCCAAACGGAGGGCATGACTGGGTCCGGCATACCATTGGATCTCTTCTTTTAAATTAATGTCCCTGATCTGCGAAAAGATATTCAGATGATTACCGGGATTGTCAATATCGATATTATAGTTGAAATTACTGTAAATGAAAGAAGTGTTTGAAAAAACACGTTCATTGAAGATATGATTCCATCTTAATGTGGCTGTTTTGTTGCCCCAATCCAGGCCAAATTGCTTTTCCAGCCTCAGCACATCCCTTCCCAGGTAGCCGGAAAGATAGAGGCGGTCTTTAGCGCCCAGCACATAGTTCATTTTAGCGTTCAGGTCATAAAAATAAAGTTTGGTGCCTTTGTTGGTCGAATCTCCAAAAACGGGCAGGAACAGATCTGCATAAGAACGTCTGCCGGAAACCAGGAAGGAGGATCTGTCCTTTTGTATTGGCCCTTCCACGTTCAATTTGGCAGAAATAAGCCCTATGCCCCCGCTTACTCCATAATCCTGATTATTCCCTTCGTTCATTTTTACATCCAGCACCGAAGACAGCCTGCCCCCGTATTGTGCGGGCATGCCCCCTTTATAAACGGTTACATCTTTTACAATATCTGAGTTAAAGGTGGAGAAAAAGCCCATCAGGTGCGATGCGTTGTAGACGTTGGCTTCATCCAGCAGAATAAGATTCTGATCCGTTGAGCCGCCTCTTACATAGAAACCGCTGTTGCCGTCGCCGGCCGACTTGATGCCCGGCAATAGCTGGATCGCTTTCAGGATATCCCGCTCGCCCAGCAACATCGGAATCGTGTTCACTTCCTTCATATTCAGGTGCTCTACCCCCATCTGTGTGCCGGAAATTGTCCTTCCCCTGATAGCGGAGTTTACTGTTACATCCTCCAGGCTCACCACCTGGTCCGGCAAAACAATATCCTGCACTTTATTGCCATTCAGGCTGATATTTTCGGTAACACTTTCAAACCCAACGGCAGAATATGTAATGGAATAGCTGCCCTTTGGCAGGGTAACGGAATAGAACCCATACTCATTAGAAACGGTTCCGTTATCCTTACCATTTATTAAAATGCTGGCCCCGATAATGGTTTCACCACTCTTTGCCGTTTTTATTGTACCGCTAAGCGTATATTTCTCCTGCGCATGTACCACAAACGCCACTAAAAGGGATATGCAAAAAACAAGAACCTGCCTCATTATAAGTTGGGTTACCAATAACCGCTATCTGACAAAAATAGGGAACTATTACAGATTAAAACTATTGTTCGCTTTTAGGAGGCAGCATAAAGGACACGGGCTTTTTAAAGAAATAACGAACGATGGTGCCAATCAGCTCCGGATAACGCCGCAACTGGATGCCTCTTGATTTAACTGCCACCAAAAAAGCCAGTGAAAAGCTTACCAGGAAATTAAAAAAACCGATTCCCAATACTCCCAGAAATACGGTGATCAGATACCTGGCCGGAATATTTTCAAATCCCAGACCATAAACCGCAATAGCCATATTGCCTGAGGAAATGGTAATATGCCGGATGTCAAAAGGAACACCAAAAATCTTGCCTATATTGGAAGCCATTCCCAGGAAAAAGCCAAGGCTGATGTTACCAGCATAGCTCCCCCCGTTCTTTTCAATAAACCTGGCCCACCAGCCTTTCCTTTCAGCCGATGTGTTGAAATGCAGACCGGGATGCTGCGTAAGCCGGTTACCAATGTTGCTGAAACGTATTTTATTCTGCACATAGCCTGCAATAATGCCACTGAGAAACAAAAAGAAACCCGTGTTACAGGCATATAAAAGCGAAAGACTTTGAAACGGATGCTGCTCCTGCAAAAGCAGGAATGCCTCTCTGCCAGCCAGCAGCTTACGCCCTAAAAGCTGATCATAGGCCCAGGCCAGAAAATAAGTAGCGGGAAAAACAATGATCAGATTCCCGATAAAAGATGCCGTCTGGCTGCGGATCACTTTTGCTACTGTAACAGCAAGGTTATCCAGATCCGGCTGATTACGGTTCTTTTTTGAGTCAAGCGAAACAGCCACCGCGTTGGCGGTAAAGGCAGGCTGTTTGGTAGCCAGCGTAGAGCCCGTTTGGTCAATCAATACGAACCCGAAGCTGTAGTTGACGCTGTACCAGAAGCCCTGCCAGAAATAGGCATAGTGCAATTTTCCCAGCACATTTTTGGCAATGGCTATAAAAGAAATGATCAGCCCTCCCCACATGGCACTTACCCACATGCTGAAATATTCTTTTTTTGTTGTAGTAATATATTTGCCCCCCTTTTGCCCTTTATGTTCCGCAATCTGGTAGGCCAGGTATCCCACACCCTGTGAAAGAAACTGCCGGATACTGTGCTTCTGATTCTCATTCTTTACCACGATCCGGAACAGGTCTACAAACCTGCCGATGTCAAAGCGCTCATCATTGTCAATCGTATCCAGTAATATCAGCATCCGCTCAATTCTTGCGCTTAAAATCAGCAGGGTATAGCTTTGTTTTAAGCTGGTGCCCCTGCTATCCTGCTGCTGCCGTATATATTCAATTTCGTCTTCAATTTCCAGCAGTGCTGCCTTCAGCTTTGCGGCAACTGCTTTTACCTCATCAGGATTCGTTCCCGGCAGGTTTTGCAGGTCATGCAGTAAACTATTCTGCATGATGAACGGATTATCCTGCCGGGAACGGAAAGGCGTCATATAACGGGCTACGTCCCGCTCCAGGCCGTCATTGGCCACCTGGAAGGACAATACGGTCAGTGCATCCATCAGGTGCGAATGCAGCCGTTCGTCTTTTTCTCTTAACGGGAACTGTAACAGCTCAAAAAAACTGATCCACGTGGAGCGCCTGATTGCATTGACCCAGATAAAATCCGTTTTTTTATAGAAGACCCTGTCAATTACATAAACAAAATCATTTTTGTCCTGCTCCTCCGGAAGTATTTTATGCTTCACCTTTCCTGCCAATTCATCCCAGAAACCACTGCTTAAAGGAATACCGCTTTCTGTAAATGCCGATTCCAGATTGGCATCCTGCAGTTGTGTTAGAACCGCCTGTTGCAGCTTGGAAACAATGGCAGGGTGCATTTCAAGCAATGCCACTATTTCCTGTAACCGTTCATCTGCCTTATGCCTTTCTTTTTTTGCAGGCCTGATGTCATTAAAAAAGGAGATCAGGAAACTGAGCCCTTCTTCCCTGGATGCAACGGGATACGCCGATTCATTTTCCAGAATTTTTTCGCAAAAGCTTTTCTCTATCTTTTTCTTTTTGATCAGATGCATTCTGTTACAGACAAAGAGTATCGGAACGGCTGTTTTAAAGCAGCAAAAATAGGAAAACTACTTTTCCCGGTATTTTTTGAAGCAGGCTTCAATTATGAATTTATTGTTACGGACCAGGTGCGTTTAAAATGACCACCGGCCTCAAGGCGATTAATACCTTCCTTTTGTGTCAGTTCCTGACTGGAGCCGGTACTGTCGGCAATGCCGCACCAGGGTTCCAGGCAAATAAAGTCAGCGCCGGGAGCGGCCCAGATGCCAAAGAAAGGGAACTGTTTCCAGGAAAAAACAAAGCCTTTACCCGTTTTATCGGAAACCAATGCGATCTTTTCCGACTGAAGGTCTTTAAACACCAGCGCATCCTTTACAAAAAGATTTTTATTCAGCGGAAGTTTGTTGGTATTTTCCAGAAAAGGCACCGGTGCTTCGGCTATCAGACCGCCTTCAAGAATCGGCCACTTGCCTGCGTTTTCTGTTTTTTCAAATTCAAGGTGATATTCCACATAAGCGTCTCCTTCAAACAGCGGCAGCTTAAAAGCCGGATGCGCACCTATAGAAAACCACATATCCCCGCGGCCTGTATTCTTTACATTATAAGTTACCAGCACTGTTTTTTCCTGCAACTGGTATCTTATATCCAGCTCAAAGGGAAAAGGATAGTTTTTCAGTGTTGCTTCAGCGCTCTTTAATGTAAACACCAGTGCTTCCGGTCTTTGTTCTGATAAGGAAAAGTCCATATCCCTTGCAAACCCGTGCCGGCCGAGCTGATAGGGCTTCCCTTCATAATAATAGGTATTTTCCTTTAATGAGCCAACAATGGGAAACAATACCGGCGAATGCTTTCCCCACACGGCAGGATCGCCGCTCCATATATATTCCTGGCCGGTTGCAGTGTCTGTCAGGCTTTGCAATTCCGCCCCATGCTCCGCAACGGAGATCTTTATGTAGTCATTCCTTATTTCATGAACTTTAGCCATAGCTTACGATTTTGCGTATTACTAAAACGAAAAAGACATTGTTTTAGTATAATTTCCGGTATAAAATATTGATCTGCAAACAGAAAAGAAATATTATTAGCGGGATTTTACATTTACACCGGGCTGCTCTGCATTGACTGCCTGCAGCCAGGCATCCAGCTTTTTCTTCAGCGCATCCCGCTTTTCCGGTTCCCCGGCAGCTATATTGATCTTCTCAGAAGGATCTTTTTGGAGGTTGTATAATTCGATCCGTTTATCTTTATAAAAATAAAGCAGCTTATAATCTCCATCCCTTACAGCGCTGCACATGCGGTTGACCCATTTGCCGGTTTCAGACGGGTAATGCCAGTAAAAGGGCTCTCTAGGCGCCATTGGTTCTCCGCGCAAAAGCGGCAATATGCTTTTGCCATCCAGCGGCACCTTTTTTTTATTGCGGGCATTTGCTATTGCTAAAAATGTGGGGTAGAAATCGGTTGCCATTACCCGGGTATCAATAACGGTACCCGGTTTTACAACCGCCGGCCATCTTACTATTAAATTTTCGCGGATCCCGCCTTCATACAACCATGATTTTCCTGCGCGCAGGTTACCGTTATTGGCCAGCTTCCATACACCTCCGTTATCGGAGAAAAACAGCACTGCCGTATTTTTATCCAGCCCGGCCTGTTTTAAGGTTTCCATAATCCCGCCTACTCCTGCATCGATCCGCTCAATCATTGCCGCCAGGTATGGATTATCCGGGTGGTCGGCTTCATGGCGTATGTTCTGCGGGCCATAAATGGCTTCGGCTTTTCCTGCTCCGTATTTCTGATCAAATTTTTCCTTGTACTTTTTTACAAGGTATTCCGGGGCATCCAGCTTTGTATGCACGCTGTAAAAGGTAAGGTATAAAAAGAAGGGGCGGTCTTTATTCCGCTTTATGAATGCTGAAGCTTCGGCGCATTGCCGGTCTGTAAGGTATTCGTCTTTTGCTCCTGTAGTAAACGTGCTGATCTTGTCATAGGGAAAAAAATAATCCCCATCAGCAATATATTTGGTTTCTGTTCCGATCACCTCCTCAAAGCCATGCTGCCGGGCATTTCCTCTGGGGTTGCTGAACCGGGTATCCAGGTGCCATTTACCAATGATGGCTGTATGATAACCAGCATCGGATAGGGCGCGGTTCACCGTATAATATTTTTCCGGATCCAGGTACCGGTCTGCATTGTTATCCAGGAAATCGGTAATCCGTGTTCTTGCAGGATACTGGCCCGTCATGATCCCGGCTCTTGAAGGGGAGCAGATAGGTGCAGCAGCGTATGCCTGTGTAAACTTTGCGCCCTCGCCTGCCAGTTGGTCTAAATTAGGAGTTTCATTAAAGCTGTTCCCATAGCACCCCAGCTCAGCGGAGCCAAGGTCGTCTGCCATTATAAAAATAATATTGGGCTTTTGCTGGCAAAACGCCGGCCGGCTAATAAAAGCAAGCACCAGCAGGCACCAGAAGTATTTTCTTTTCATGGTACTATTCTTTTGTTTGCTTCAAAAAAAAGGCATTCAGTCCACAAAAATAATAGACTTCATGATCTGTCAGGTAAAAACCGGTCAATAAATATCTGCTGCGCTTACCGCTCTTTTGGAAAAAGCAGCACTGCTCCATTGCAGATTTACTGATGGAGATTCCCCATTTTTCTTATAAGTAAGCGTAAAAGGATGCCAGCCGGCTTTTAGCAACAGCTTGCGTGATTGTTCTGCATGGTCCTCATATTTGTAGTCTGCATCAATTACCGGTATGTCATGTAATCTGAAAAATGCATTGCCGGTAACAGACAGGTAAAAGGTATAGGCACCATCTGCCGGCACACGGATATATCCCCGGTAAGTGACCGTATTTGCATCGGCATTTTTAAACAGCCCTGCATTAATTGCCGGCGCTGTTCCTTTTTTTACTACCTGTAAGCTGCTTGTTTCCGGCACCCATGCTGCAGCATCTTTATATAAGCTCCATTTGATTTCCTTGCTGTGGGGCTGATCGGTTATTGCCGGTATCAGTTCCTGGTCATACGGGCGCGGAGCACTTTCATTAACTGACCGTAATTGCAATACCCTGGCCTTCATTTGCTGCTGCAGGCCGGGCATTTGCGCTGCCAGATCCTTTTTTTCCTTTGGATCTCTGACCACATCATATATTTCAAAATCATCCTCCTGCTTTTTTATATCGTACCTTACTCCTACTAAATTCCCCAGGCGGATCATTTGCATCTGGTTCATGGCCCTGCCGGCATGCGCTTTTTCAAATTCCGGGTATGCCGGTGTTTTGCCCTTAAAAAAGTATTCAGAATAAATGGCGCCCTGGCGCTGGCCTCCTTTTCCTGAAAGAACAGGAAGCAATGATACCCCATCCATTCTTGCCGGGGCGCTCATACCTGCTGCGTTCAGAAAGGTAGGTGCCCAATCGGATAACAAGGATGCCTGTGCAATTACAGAACCCGGTTTTATTTTGGCAGGCCATTGTACAATTACCGGCATGCGGCTGCCGCCTTCCCAAAGATCCCTTTTAATACCATCAAACGGGCCATATCCATCAAAGAATTGAGGCGTATACGGTTCCTTTAAATAGGATTCCTGTGAGGGACCGTTATCAGAGGAAAAAACCACTAATGTATTTTTATCGATCCCCAGGTCTTTCAGCAATTGCAGCACATCGCCTATTTCCTGATCCAGGCGCTGGATAACAGTGGCATACCGTTTATCCACATCCTTCCAGGGTGTTACAGCACCGGTTGCCTTATCTTTACAGGTGGCGTTCTTAAACAACGGATGCATCCAGGAGTCGATTTCCCCCGAAGCAGTATTGATCATTTTGCCGGGTGTTCCCAGCCATTGCAGGCCACCTCTCAGGCCGGAACCTTTGGGATATTCCTGTGTAGGCAGCTCAATGGTAGCATGCGGCGTATCATAGGCCAGGTACATAAAAAAAGGCGCTGATTTTTTTTGACGCTTATAGTCAATGAGCCATTTTTTTGCCCTTGCCGTCCATAAATCGCCCGTATAACATTTATCCAGCCTGCTGGCTACATTTTCATATCCGTCATAAACCTCCTTGGGCTTCCTGTAGGGGCCTTCCTTGGGGTAGTGTTCATGCCCGTCGCTATGGCGCATGTATCCAAAATAATAGTCAAATCCGCGTTTCATCGGGTGAGCCGGCCAGTCTTTTGTAAGCCCCTGCAATCCCCATTTACCAATGGCCACAGTGGTATATCCTGCCTGCTTCAGCGTATTGGCTACGGTATAATTATCTTCCAGGGCTTTGTCAAACTGGTTGTCCCGCACTATTGCATTTCCCTGTGTTACGCCGGTTAATAATGAGGAGCGGGAAGCCACGCATACCGGAGCATTGGCGTATTGCTGTGTAAATACAGCCCCGTTAGCCGCCATTTTATCTAAGGAAGGGGTTATTAAATAGGGAACAGATGGGTCTTTTTGTGCTTTACGGGCGTTTTGATTGAATACGCCTATATCCCCGTAACCCAGGTCATCTACCAGGATAAAAAGAATATTTGGTGGCTGAACCGCCTTTTTTTCAGATTGTGCCCTGGATAGGGTGGCAATAAACAGCAGAAGGAGAAGGAATGATTTATGCATATGAAACCCTGTTTTAAAAATTTATTTTTAATGTTGCCTGAACCGGCCGGTGATCAGAGGCATAATCCTCTTCTGTAACACGGTGCGAAAGCACTGAAAAGACCTGATCCGGTTTGTAGGCAATAAAGTCAATGGCCAGCTTTTCATTCCCTTCCTCTATGGTAAAGGCACAGTGCTTACAGGTACGTGTAAATGCTTTATCCAGCAACTGAATCGTTTCGCTGTTTTCAGCAGCGTTAAAATCTCCCCCGATAATTACAGGCAATGTTTCTGTTGCAAGAACCCTGTTTACCTCAGTCATCTGTAAGGGACCATTTGTTTTGCCGTGAAAATCCAGGTGCACCGATGCAACTCTTATCTTTTTACCATCGGGCAATTGAGCCGTGGCTACTGACAGCACTCTTGGCTCTCCGCCCGTAGCCGGGTCTGTAGGTAATTTATGGGTTTCCATATCTGACAGGGGGTATTTTGACAGGAGCATAATTCCGTAATCCCCGCCATCATGATCTATAGACTTTGAGAAGTGAAAGAAGCGGTACCCGGTCTTTTCTGACAATAATGCGGCTTCGTTGATGCTGCCGGAGCGACGGGTGTTTACATCGATCTCCTGCAGCGCCACCACATCCGGGTTCTCCTTTTTGATCACACCGGCTATTGCATCCACATCAATCGCCCCGGGCTTTGAAGGAGGATTGCAATGGTGCACATTATAGGTCATGAACTTTACAGAACCGTTAGTGCTGCCGGCGGTTGCAGCCGGGTTGTTTTTGGGTGAGCAGGCAATCAGCAGCCCGCCAAAAATCAGGATAAAAAAATAATTGAGCCGCATATCTGATCGTTAATCTTTTTTAATGGCGCGGTATTGCTGAGGAGGCATCCCGATCACCTGTTTGAAACGCTTGGAAAAATAATACGGATCGTCAAAACCCATCGTAAGCGCTACCTCTTTAATGGCCTTATCTGTAAAATCCAGCAGTTGGCAGGCCTGCTGGATTTTCATCTGCATAAAATAATCCATGGGCGCATAGCCGGTCTTTTGCTTAAACAGGTTTGAAAACCGGGATACCGAATAATTGGAATACCGGCTCAGATCCGTAAGCGTAAGGCTTTCCTGTAATTTCTCCTGCATAAACAGGATCACCCGGTCTACACAATCCAGCTCTTTATTTTCGATAACCGGAAAATGCCGGCCGTTGTAGATAAAATAAGAAATAAACTGCTGCAGGCACAGGCCCGAAAAATAAAGATTGTCTAGGCTGTACCCCAGTTCCAGAAATTTGTACATTTTATTAAAAGTACCGGTTATTTCTCCGTTGTCCTTAATATGCACCGGTTTAAAGCACTCGGTCACCGCGCTTATTTTGTTCAGTGCCGCAAGCTGTTTCCCGTCAAAATGCACCCAGTAAATGCTCCAGGGATCTTTGTCAACAGATCCGTAAGCATGGGCCTCATTACAGGGCAGCATAAAAAACTCGCTGGCTTTTATAGCATAGGTTTCCCCCCGCAACTCATAAAACCCCTGTCCTGCCACACAATAAAACAACATATTACCGTGCAATCCCTTCTTCCGCTTGGTAAAATGCGCTTTTGCATTGGGATAATAACCCAAACTTGAAATATATAAGCCATTTAATAAAGGGTCACCCAGCACCTTCTCCCGCAGCACCTGCCCTGGCAGCTCAATACGCCTGCGGCCTATTCCATACCAGATGTTTTTAAAAGACCCCTGTTTATTTTCCGTTTGTTCCATACTGCTGCTCCAATAATACAATCAATAATAATAAACTTTTGGCTTACTGTCAACTTTAAAAAGGCATTTGTTATTGCCGGCGGATAGCTTGGATGAACGTACCTGATTATTACGATTTTACAACTGCTGAATACTCCGTGAAACTTTCAAAGCGGCAACAATATTTATTTTATCTTTATAATTGTTATTATTACAATTATGAAGATATGTTCCGGTTTCTTGTCTGTATTGGTACACTTTTAGGCGCTTCGTTTGGCTGTACTGCCCAGTCTGCTATCAATGATTACAATATTGTATGGAATACCCAAAGTAAAAATGCTTCGGAGTCCATGCCGGTTGGCGGTGGTTCTATCGGCGCCAATCTGTGGGTGGAAAATAATGAGGTGCTGCTGTATTTTTCCGGAAGCGGAGCGTTTGATGAAAACAATACTCTTCTTAAAGGAGGAAGGCTACGGATACGGCTCTTCCCCAACCCTTTTGAGAACGGAACGTTCCGGCAGGAACTGGATCTGCAAAAAGGATCCGCTAATATTAAAGCCCAAAATAAGAAGGGCGCTGTGGAACTACGGGTATGGGTATCTGTTTTTCAGCCGGTGATCCATATTGAGATCAGCAGCACCACACCTGTTAAGGCAGCAGCGATCTATGAGAGCTGGCGGTTTGCGGACCGGCCCCAGCTGGGGAAAGAGAACAATGCTAATTCCTGGAAATGGGCCGGGCATGTAAACGTGGTCACCCAAAAAGATGTAACCCGGTTTGAGAACAACAGCATCCTGTTTTATCACCGCAATACCGATTCTACGGTATTTGATGCCGCTGTTGCCCAACAAAAATTAGACGCTGTCAAACAACAACTTTTCAATCCGCTCAAACAACTGACCTCCGGGGGATTGATCCGGGGAAGGGATTTTGTTGCCGGAGCAACCAGCGAAGGCCTCTATGCCAATACCCTTTTTAAAAGCCGGAGCCTGCAAAGCCGCAAAGCAGCTAAACACCAGGAGCTGCAAATTATCCTGCATAGCCGTCAAACCAACAGCCTGAATAACTGGCTTCAGGAGCTGCAGCAACTGGTTCAGAAAAACCGGGCATCAGGGAACGACCGGACCGCCACCATGCAGTGGTGGCGGCAATTCTGGAACCGCAGCTATATCTGTATTCATCCCGGTAAAAAAGATGCAACAGATACGGCCTGGCAGATCGGGCGCAACTACCAGCTTTTCCGGTACCTGCTGGCGGCCAATGCCTATGGCTCCTATCCTACCAAATTTAACGGCGGATTATTTACGGTGGACCCTGTCTTTACAGACAGTACCATCAAGGGCACACCCGACCATCGTAACTGGGGCGGTGGCACTTTTACCGCACAGAACCAGCGACTGGTATACTGGCCGATGCTTAAAAGCGGCGATGCGGATATGATGAAAACCCAATTCGATTTTTATAACCGCCTTTTAACTACTGCTGAACTGCGGAGCAGGGTTTACTGGGGCCATGCCGGCGCCAATTTCAATGAACAGATTGAAAATTTTGGCTTGCCCAATCCTACTGAATACGGATGGAAACGGCCGGAAGGCTTTGACCCGGGTATGGAATACAATGCCTGGCTGGAATATGAATGGGACACGGTACTGGAATTTTGTATGATGCTGCTGGAAGCCAACGATTATGAGGGGCTGAACATTGAACCCTATCTTCCACTGATCAAGAGCTGTCTTGTATTCTTCGACGAGCATTATCAATACCTGGCTAAAAAAAGAGGCAATAAAACACTGGACCAGGAGGGCCACCTGGTACTGTATCCCGGCTCAGGTGCTGAAACATTTAAGCTGGCCTATAATGCCAGCTCTACCATCGCTGCTTTAAGATCCGTAACTCAAAAATTATTGTCAGCATCTGTTCCTTTAACTGATAGTGAAAAAAATTATTTTGAAGGGTTCCTGAAACGAATTCCTCCAATCCCTTATATGCAGTACAGGGGCAAGACCACCATTGCCCCGGCACAGGTATGGGCACGGGTGAACAATACCGAATCCTCCATGCTCTATCCCGTTTTTCCCTGGGGGCTTTTTGGGATCGGCAGGGCCGGACTCGATACAGCCATCAACACGTACCAGCTGGATACTTTTGCCCTGAAGTTCAGAAGTGCTACAGGCTGGAAACAGGACAATATCTTTGCGGCACGCCTGGGGCTGACGGATGAAGCCAGACGGCTGACCATTTTAAAATTGAAAGACAGTGGCCGCCGCTTCCCGGCTTTCTGGGGTCCTGGGTATGATTGGGTGCCGGATCATAACTGGGGCGGCTCGGGCATGATCGGATTACAGGAAATGCTGCTGCAGGTTGTTGCTGATAAAATCTATCTTTTCCCTGCCTGGCCAAAAGAATGGGATGTATCGTTCAGGCTCCATGCGCCCCAACAGACAACAGTAACAGGTATTTTAAAAAATGGAAAATTAACAGCACTGAAGGTGCTCCCTCAAAGCAGGGAAAAAGATGTGGTGAATCTGCTGCGCTAGAAAATATATCGTGCCGATGGCATTGAAAATCAATCTCTCTTTTTGTCATGCCGTTCCGATAGTTCGGAATTGTTTCGGCATCTATTTATAGCTCACCTGGACCCTGAAATAAAACAGATCCCGGAACAGGTCCGGGATGACATCAGGGTGACATTTCTTTTAAGTCAGTGCTCAGCCAATTATGGTACAAACAATGGCAGACGGCAGACCCGGAACAGGTAAAAAGTCAATGCTACTGAAGGATCCGGACCACTCCCTGCAGCCCCGCTTTCAGCAGCGGCCGGCCCTGCATGCGTACAGGTGCCGTGGTCCAGGTAATCCTTTTTTCTACGGGCAACTGCTGATCTCCTGCCAACCGGTTGGCCCAGGTATTGGTAACTGCTATTTCTATGGTATTGACTCCTTTTTTAACCGCTTTTGAGATGTCTGTACGTAAGGGATACGTCCAGACCGTACCACAGTCAATGCCGTTTATCTTTACTGCAGCCAGGTTATACAGGCTGTCCAGCTGCAGCCAGACAGGGCCGGTATTGAAGGCTTTCAATTCAAACCGGTTCTTATACACAGCTGTACCGGAATAATATTTTATTCCCGGTTGCTCAAAGGCGTTCCAAAGCTGCAGTGTATCCATTGTTACCGTATCTTCAGGTCCGCCAAAGGCAGGATCAAACTGAACCTTCCATTTGCCGGGAATAACCGCCAGTTGTTTTTCAGCTGTTGAGCTTTGTTTGAAAGATGCCAATCTCTGCACTGCCGGCTCCTTAAAATGCACAAACACAGCAGCGTTGGGCGCTAAAGTTATGGTAACAATAGTACGCGCGCCCTCCCTTCGCCAATCAGCAGGCTTTGTTACAGTACCGGATACCGCATCCAATAATTGCGGTTCCAGGTTTTTTACCCGGAACGCCAATTCAAGCGTACGCATTCTTTCAAAGGGATTGGAAATAAAATAAAGCTCCCCGTCTGCCAGGCTGCGATGCGTCCATGCAATTGTATCCCCGCCTTTTAATACGTCTACATCTTTTTCCAGCCCCAGCGCTCTCAGATCCGGTTGCTGATAAGGCGCAGCGATCAGTTTCCTTTTTGTATTTTTTGCGTCATACAACGGCTTCAATATGGCTTTTAATTCCGCCGCATTTTCTTTAAACCCAACGGGAGCATCGAATCCTTTGTCCATAATCACCGTAGCGCCCTCATTCACCAATTGCCGTATTTTTCCGGCCACAGCAACAGACAGCAGATGGCTGTTAGGGTTCATAGGCTGCCTGCCAGGGATCACCAGCACGGCATAGGAAGCGCCGCCTGGAGTTACCACCCTGCCATTCTCCACACGCATCTTTAATAAGACATCCGGGTTAAAACAATCGTATTTATAGCCATGCAGAGCATTTATATAATTACCGGGATCGGCAATATTTGCTGCATGCAACACTCCCGATGGCTGAGTGGTCATAGGTTGCCCTGCATTCTCCATCCGTTTTTTTTCACAGGCCACTGCATCCGCGCCCAAAACACCCGGCAGCACATTTACCAGCCGTTCCGGCAGCACAGAACGCCGGGGCATTTCTTCCCCCGTGAATACCGCAATATCTGTAACCGGTTTTCCCAGTTGCAGCAGGGCTGAAGTCCTTGCCAGGTAACCGATCCAGGCTTTACCGGGTCTGACCCAGGTCTGATCCCGTTGAAAATACAGGCCGATGCCATCCAGCGTTACACCCGGTCTTTTGTTGACAAACGGGTTGTGGGCAAATACATGTAACACCATTTTATTAATGCCCATTGCAAAATTGCGATCACCCAGCACCTTAAGATTCCCCGGCTGTTCGCTCCAATCCATGCGCAGGGTGGTAAAGGCTTCTGCCTGCACGATATTCTTACCATAGATATGTGCGCCGCTGATGGCATCCAGCATGTCATTGGGTTTGTCGTGCGTGGGGCTGTTCAGCCAGAACTCCCCCATGGGAATATCCACCGACTGATAATGCAGCAAACCATCGCTCACCATAGTCGGCGCCACGCTTTCTGCGCTGAAGACCACGCCTTTCTGATGCGCCAGCTTCTTCAGCGTTGTATAAAAAACGTCATGGATCAGCTCGGCAATGGTAGTGCGTACATCGTGCAGGATCTTTTCTGAAGCTGCCGCACTTTCCAGCGGCACACCGGTCATTACCAGCAAATACGGTCTTAAGTCATACCCGCGCCGTTGCCGGAATTCAGAAAGGAAACCGGTGCTCCAGTTCTGACTGCCACATTCCCAGCTATCCACATGAAAAATCTTCAGCACCTTTTTTGCAATACCCGGGTCCGTTTTTTCAAAGGCCTTTGCAAACCAGTTATCAAACTGCAGCTTTATTGACTCCGGGTCAAACTTATCACATTCCAGTCCTTTCCCGGCCCCACCGGTGGCATTTACATGACCGGTGCTCGTATGCCCGATGCGTACCACTACCCAATTGCCTGCAGGCGGTGCCCAGTGCAACGTTCCATTACGATCCATTTTGCCTGTCAGATCAACCACTTCTCTAAACGGCACTGCATCCCGGTCCGGAACCTGCGTTGTGTCTGTATTTGCAGCCACCCGCCATACACTCCCGTTTTTTGCTTCATACTGGTTGATCACCGGCTCATCGCTTAAGTAAATACCCATCACTTTTAATGAGGGTTTCCATTTTGCCGCATCCAGGTCTTCTGCTCCCGGTTCAGATCCGGCTTTATCATAAACAAAACGGAAAAATTTTGCAGTATTAGCTGGTACAGAAAACGTATAATCCTCATCCGTATCCTGCCAGCCCTGACGGGGCGGTTGCAGCCGGGTAATCCTTTTAAAATGCACCCCGTCATCACTGTCTTCCATTATCAGCCGCAGGGCCTGGTAATTATTGCCCATATGAATACGAACTGATCTTACCGTAAACGGTTCGGGATATTGATACCGGATCCACGCGGCAGTATCCGTCTTAAAGCTTTGCTTATTACCGGGGCCCGGCAAGGCAAGGAAATCTGCCGCAACGCCGGTGCTGGTTGTTACGGTGGGTCTGATCATTTTATTTTCAAAAGCAATCCTGCTTTTTGCAGGATAGGCAAACACGGCCACATCCCTGTAGTAGCCTTCATTTGATTCCGGCCGGCTTATAGTTACCGGTGCTTTTGATCCTGCTTTTAAACAGGTTTTGCTCCAGGTTAGTTTTTGCATGGATTGTTCCGGCCTGATCCAGGGGCCGCCACCCAATGCAAAGCCATCGCTGAAATGCATGGCCAGCTTCAGATCCAGCCGCTTTGCTTCTTTCATTGCATGGCTGACCATACCCCACCATTCCGGTGTCAGCTGCCGCACAGGATGGTCATAAGGAACTTTTACAGACGTATCGCCGATGGGCATCAGGTAGGCACCACCAATACCTGCCGCGTGCATTGCTTCCAGATCCGCAGTAATCCCTTCCTTTGAAACCGCTGCATGCATCCAGTACCAGAACACCCAGGGGCGGGCCTGCTCCGGGGGATTGGCCAGTACCGATTCCGGTGAAAGCGCCCTGTTGCGCTGGGCTGAAGCCTGTAATAATACGCCACACAAACCTGTCAGAAGGATCACTGATCTGAAACACATCACCTGTTACTTTTAAACGGTTTATTTTTTGCCCCTGCTTTTTCCCTCCCCGCAGGTACAAGATAAAAACAATAATGATACGGTTTTGCCGGAACCTGGTACTGTTCCAGGGGGGCAGCTACCTCGCTCCAGCTGTCATTTCCCCCCACCCCCATCTGTACCAGGTCAATATTCAATGTAATATAGCCCGCATCTTTCAGGCGGTTGGTATGCTTTGCTTCGCTGATATTCTTTTCCGTGTAAGGCCAGGCGCTCATGCTGAGCAGGCTATCGGCCTGCACCAGCAAGCCTTCACCTGTTTTTTTATTGCTTAGCAGCATCCAGCGCACATCCGTACGGTTCCCGTTCTCCTGCGGCACCACATAGGGTTCCATAAAATCATCAATCGCCTGGTCATAAACACCGGCATCAGCCCCATAGCTGCGATCACTATAATTTTCGAGCGGGCCCTTTCCGAAATAACTGATCTGCCGGAAAGCATTACTGATGCCCATCTGCATTCCAATTTTTGGCACATTCGGCAGGCCCGGTTTTGGTACAAAAGTATAGTCTATTTTTATCCTGCCTGTTTTATCAGCTGAATAGAACACACGCACTTCCACACTATCATGAATGAGGCGGTAGCGGCTCAGCACACCGTTCACCCCACCAATAGTTGCCAGTGTTATTTCTTTCAGCTCTGGCCGGTATTCATACCAGGGTTTTAAGACCCTGTGCGTTTTCCATCCCCTGCGGTCGTTATCTGTTTGCGGTCTTGTAAAATGCGGAAGGAGCGGTTGCAGGATCAGCTCCTTATCTTCTTTGATATACGAAGACAGCCCTCCGGTGGACTTATTAATACCTATCGAAAAATGAGGTTGCGCCACTTTATATACCGTTCCTGCATCCTTAAAGGCTACCGCAGCTTTTTCACCCGGAACGGGAACCAATGCTGTTAATGCAAGCTGATCACTGGCAATGACAAATCCTGCCGGTGCCCAGGCCGTTTCTTTTTTTAAGTGAAATGAAAGATCCGCATGGTATTCCGTATGCGCTTTCAACCTTGGCAGCCAGGGTTGCAGGTTCAATAGCACAGTATCGCCCGGCGCCAGATCCAGATCCGGTAATGATCTTCTGCTGATGACAACCCCGTTTTCCCTTATAGCCAGTTCAAACGTGTACTCTTTTGCATTCACAACCGGGCTGCGGTTACTGATCTTTACCAGCCGTTGCCGGGCATCCTGCCACTCACATTGCAAAGGCTGAAAGATATGCTTGCATTCATACATGGCTGCTTTGGGCCGTCCGTCTGCCGCCACCAGCCCTTTAATGGTAAAGTTGTCGAAATATTTTTCGCCAAAATCGCCGCCATATGCATAATAAGGTTTGCCGGTCAATGAGTCCTTTTTTACCAGGGCCTGGTCTTTGAATTCCCAGATACAGCCACCGATCACCCGGGGCAGGCTGCGCCATTGGTCCCAGAACTCCTTAAGGTTGCCTGAACTGTTGCCCATTGCATGGGCATACTCGCAAAAGAAGATGGGACGATGATCCCCGTTCTTCTGATTAACCAGCAGCGGAGCGGTATACAGCGCAGGGTACATGCGGCTGACCACATCTACATAATACTGATCCCTGGGATTCTGCAAGCGGTGCGAGTGATCATTGGGTTTGGGATAACGCGGATCAGAAGGATCAATATATCCTTCTTCTTTGGGGCTGCCCATTGCGGGTTCATAGTGTAAGGGTCTTGTAATATCAAAGTCTTTGACCCATCCGGCCATAGCCGCATGATTGGGGCCGTTGCCCGCTTCATTGCCCAGGCTCCAGAAAATAACCGAGGGATGGTTCTTATCACGCAGGGCCATCCGGCTGATGCGCTCCAGGTAGGCGGCTGTCCATCGCGGATCATGATCCAGCTTGCCGCCCAGTCCGTGCGTTTCCAGGTTGGCTTCGTCAATGACCATGATGCCAAACTGATCGCAGAGATCCAGCAAATAAGGATCAGACGGGTAATGGCTCAGACGAATACAGTTAAAATCAAACCGCTTTATGGTCTGAAGATCCTGCCAGATATCTTCCCTTGATAGGGCCTTGCCTTTGGCGGGATGATGATCGGGCCGGTTCACCCCGTACAGATAGGTTTCCCTGCCATTGATCAGCAGCTTGCTATCCGCTTTACGGAATTCAATACTGCGGAATCCCAGCTTACAGCTTTTGGCTTCTTCTGTATGCCCGGCACTGTCTTCAAGGCTCAGCACCAGCGTGTACAGGTTGGGGGCTTCGGTGCTCCACTTCTGCGGACCGGCAACAGTAGCCTCCAGCAGGCCAAATTTCACCTGGTCCAGTCTTGGATGTATTTCATTGATGATGGAATCTGCTTTTATCTGCAGGGGGTCTCTGAATACCGGTTGCCCGGAAGCATCAAACAATTGTGCTTTTACAAGATAGCCGGGCATTGCTTTCCCTGTAAGGTTTTCCAGCCGCGGGCGAATGCTTAGGACAGCATCCCTGTATTGCTTATCCAGCTTTGCCTGGTAAAAGAAATCGGCAATCCGCAGCTTCGGCTCCGCCATCAGGTATACTTCGCGATGTATACCGCTTAACCGCCACTGATCCTGGTCTTCCAGGAAACTGCCATCGCTCCAGCGGATGACCCATACGGAAACGATATTTTCACCATCCTTCAGATAGGGCGTAATATTAAATTCAGAAGGGAGAAAGCTATCTTCGGCATAACCCAGGAATTTCCCGTTGATCCATACCTTATACGCCGAGCTTACGCCCCCGAAATGCAGGGTAATGTTCTTATCCTTCCAGTCTTTGGGAATGGTAAAAGAACGCTGGTAACAACCCGTTCCGTTATAGTCCTTTGGAACCAACGGAGGATTCACCGGCCGAAAAGGATATACCGCGCTTTTGTAAATGGGCTTATCATATCCCTGCATTTCCCAGTTGGAAGGTACTGTTATTTTGTTCCACCCCTGCACTTTTTGTTTATAAAAATCTTTAGGTGCATCGTCCGGCTTCAATGCAAAAGAAAAATCCCACAGGCCGTTCAGGGAAAGATACCGCCCGCTTTTTTCACGATCCCCGTTCAATGCTTCTTTTACGGAAGCAAAGGAATACGCCGTGGCCCTGGAAAGATCACGGTTAATACCGCTTACCAGCGGATCTTCATAAGGTTCCTCACTGTAAACCGAAGGCGCCACCGGCACCGGTGCCGGCGTTTTATCCACCAGCTGTGCAAAGCTGCCCATACCGGAAAAAAGGAGCAGCCCTGTTACAGATATCTTCAATAAATTTTGTTGCAGCCCGTTGCCCTGTAATCCACTCATATACTATTCAGTCTTTATAAAATCATAACGCATTATCTTATTAATGGCAACCATACGCGCATATCCGATGCCCCCCTGTTTGCCCAGGCATAATAAGGAATCAGCTTTATTGTAACCGGCTGCAGCCCGGAGCTCAGTTCCCTGTATAATATACCGTTCCAGTTTTCCCATGTGCATTTTTCCGCCCTGCCTTCCAATGCCATAAAATGCGCTCCGTTCAACGTATCCGTAACCGGTTGCAACTTCAGATCGGAAGGAATCACTACATCCGTAATCTGCCCGTTTTTATAATCCGGTGATTCCAGGCAATAGACCACCGGCCCCCGTTTTACAGCCCCCTGGTTCCGGGTCTCTTCCACCAGCGGATTGCTTTCGATGAGTTGTGCCGGCATGTCTAATGAAAGTTCTATACGATCATCTATATTCCATTTTTCCTTTAAAGTAATGTATTGCCCGCCCGTTACCTGCTGCACCCTGTTCTTATACCGGATGGTAGCTGTCTTACACCAGCCGGGGATCCGCAGGTGCAGGGGTAATAATCCCTCAGGTGCTTTTTGAAGGGTAAGGAGCACTCTGCCCTGCCAGGGATAGTCCGTTTGTTGTATTAATTCCAGTTCACTGCCATCCGGCATTTTTGTTTTTAAATGGCTCCCGCTGTACAGGTTTACATACAAGCCATCCTTTCCCAGGCTGTACATATAAATACCAGCTTCTGCAATGGTGCGCACCAGGTTGGGCGGACAACAATTGGAAAGACTGATATAGGGCACACGGCCACCGCTCCACCGTAGCCGGTAGGGATAATTTCTGGCAGCCGCCAACGGGTTGGTATAAAAATAGTTCTTACCATCCAGGCTTACCCCGCTCAATACACTGTTGTACAATGCCAGCTCTACCACATTCATGTATTGCTCCTTTCCGGTCAGCAGGAACATCCGCCAGTTCCAGAGCACATTACCGATATTGGCACAGGTTTCATTATGCGCTGTCAGATTGGGCAGCTGGTAGTCTCTTCCATAAGACTGGTGCACTTTCTGCACCGTATCCGGGTTATAAGAGGTACCGTCTACAGAAACACCGTCATACAAGGCACCGCAGCCACCGGTAATATACATTTTGGTAGTTACAATATTCTTCCATAAAGTATCCAGTGTGCTCCATAATGTTTTATCCCCATCTTCTGCGTACAGGTCTGCCACACCTGCCATCAGGTAATTGGCACGTACTGCATGGCCCACAATTTTTTTCATTTCACGGAAAGGTGCCCGGTCGCTGTTATCATCCGTACCTTCTACGGCTCCCCTTATATTAATCAGCCGCTCCAGCAGGTCCAGGTATTTTTTTCGGTGGGTGGTGCGGTACAGCTCTGCCAATCCCATATAGTGCGAGGGACAGATGGCATTCCGCGCCTGCTCAGGCGTTGCTGTATTATAAAAGCCGATCAGGAAATCTGCGGCTTTTACAGCAATCTTCAGCAGGCTGGTTTTTCCGGTAGCCCTGAAATGCACGCAGGCCGCGGTCATCAGGTGCCCGAAATTATAAGCCTCAAAGCTGAGCCTGTTGTCAAACATCTTCTGCACACCAGTGCGTTGTTGTTCAATGCTATTCTTTGTATAAATATATCCGTCTGCTCTTTGCGCTTTAGCAATAACAGTTATTGCTTCATCCAGCCAGCGGTTTAACTGCGGATCTTTTGTAACAGCATACATCGCCGCCAGTGCTTCCAGCGTCTTATAAAAATCCCCATCATGAAAAGAGGGGCCGCGAAAACTTCCGGTATCCAATCCGGCTGCGATCCTGAAGTTCTGAAACGCATAACAGATCGTATCGCTGGTATAGGTTTTCCAGAGCGTGGGCACCATTTCGTTCCGGCAAACCGCAAAACGCTCTGCCCAGAAACCGTTGGTAAATTGCACATCGCCCAGGCCTACCGTTGATAATGCTGCGTGGGGGCTTTCAGTTGTACTCACCAATCCCTGCTGGGCAAAGAGCGGGTTGTGCGTGGAAGTAATCATCGCTGCAGTAATGAGCAGCACTATTTTCCTGATGCCGGCTACATTCCGTATACCACCCGTGAGGCCGCCCGGGGCGGTCGGACGGGCCTGACGAAGGGTAAGCCTTTGTATCCAATCATGCTTCGACAGGCTCAGCATAACATTTGTTTTTTTCATTTTATAGATTTCATTCAATTGCACTTTTCACTGATATCGTTTTGCACATCTTCATTTAAATTGCTTTATATAAAATCCTGTATTCCTTATTTTTCTCCATCGTTAACTCATACACATTATTTCCTTTGCTTACCACTTCGCCTTCTTTGCATACCGGCTTTATTTTACTTGCGATGATCAGCTTTCCGGTGCCTGCCGGTGAAGTGATCTTTATTTCTTTTTCACTGCAATACAATTCAATATTTCCTGCCGGGGTAGGCACTTTGCCTTCCATCCATTTTAACCCGCCCAATACCGGCTTTACTTCATACTGTGCATAGCCGGGAGCTGTTGGCTTTACCCCCAGGTAATATTTTCCCAATAAATACAGCGGGCTGGCACCCCAGGCATGACAAAGGCTTTTGCCATATTTCCTTCCATACATTGCGTAATGTGCCGCTCCTTTTTTGGAAGGGTCGTATTCTTCCCAGAACGAGGTGGCGCCGAGCTTCAGCATGCCGCCCCAGTAATTTTTCATTTCCTGCAATACGTAATTTTGCTCACCCAGGGCACATAATGCTTCCAGCTCATAAAACCGCATATAAGGCGTAGTGATCTCCGGAACATTTTTATTCAGTAACACGGAAGCTTTTACTTCCTTCTTTTGCTCTTCACTAAAATAACCAAAGAAAATGGCAAACATATTGGCATAACGGGTCACATTTTCTGTTGGCTGCCCGTTCACCCTGCTGTGCACCAGTGCCTTTGCCTCATTGCTCCAGTAAATGGAAAACAATTTTTGCTTCAGTGCAGCTGCTGCTGCTTTGTATTGTGCTGCATCCTGTTTACGATCCGCCAGGTCCGCACAAAGCGCCATGGTTTCCAGCCCGCGTGCAAAGAGCAATTGCTCAAAGCTGATCTCTCCTTTTTTACTGAGCCCTGATGCCCAGTCGATAAAGACCCAGTCGCCCGGCAGCCCTTCCAGCAGGCCATTCTTATTCCTGCGGTTCCAGACAAAATCCATCAGCGTTTTCATCCGGTCATAGTTCTGTACCAGAAAATCTTTGTCGCCACTGTAAAGGTAATAATCATATACCCCCATAAACCAGTAAAAGGTATAATCCATAATGGTATTGATGTGACTGGTTACCGGGTCTTTTCCGCGCAAAGCGTATATGGTGCGTTTTACCGTTTCATTATCGTTCATCAGGTAATAGTTCATCAGGTAGCTTTGATAAGCATCCCCGCTCCAGATCCAGCGGTCGCGCTTGATGCCATCGATAAAAAATTCCCGCGTGCTCAGGTGCAAGGTATACCTGGCCACATCATAGATCTTATTGATGGCCCCATCGCTGCACCGGAAGCTGCCCTTGTCTTCCAGTGGCGCATACTCATACAACAGGGAGGCATGATCCAGTTGCACATTGCCATCCGCAACAATGTTCACATACCGCAGCGCTTTTGAATGCGGGTTGATGGTGTCTGAAGCATTCAGCTGATCTATGGTTATGCGGTCGAAAGTTTCTGAAGCTGCGGTATCGAGCGCTTCTTCCCGGCTTTCACCATAGTAGAGGGAAACAGTCCCCTTTCCTTTTACACCATGCAGCTTTACAAAACCAAAGGTCTCCTTTCCAAAATCCACCAGCAACCCTCCGGCTGTCTTTTCTGCTGATGTTGCAGCAACAGGTGCTACAGGGAGCCTGTATGCCGAAGGCATTGCAGCCGGGTCATTAAAGTTCCAGTTGCCGGCATGTTTAAAGATTGTGGCCGACAGATCCGAAGCCTTACCCGTTTCATCGATCCACTCCTTATCTTCAAAGGTTACCTGCCAGCTGCTATCGGACCGGATTGTTATTCCCTTTACGAACACCGCCGGTGGCGTGGCCTGGTTGAATACTTTAATGTTGATCTTATGTTTCCCTGCAGGCACTTCTATTGCCTGGGGGGTTCCGGGAAATGCTTTTCCATCCAGCTTAACATTGTACCGGCCCTCTGCACAGATGGCTACCGTTTCCGGTTGCGCCAGGTTGAACTCCCTGTGAAAGTCCACCAGCGGGTAATGACTGTCAGCCTTCCAGAATACCGGGTAGAAAGTACCCCGTTCCGTACGTCGGTTCTGCATCTGGTTAGAGAGCCATATTTCATAATCACCGGGATACCAGATCCAGGTTTGGGCGGCAGCAGTAAACCGCAGAGCCGCAAAGACACAAAGGAGCATAAAGGGTTTAAAAAACATTGTATTTTGGGTGGTGCGTGAAGACCTGCCTGCCGGCAAGGGCAGCATTTTTTTTAGGACGAAGTAACATAGAGGGCTACATGCCAGGACAAGGAATTTAAAAGCTGATCCGTTTCTGAAGGCATGCGCAGGTGCCCTCCGCAACAACCTATCCTGGTTCGTGGTATTGCAAACCGGAAGTTTGAAAGGCCGGGGTCCGTACTGCAGCACAAGTGTGCGACGCAAGTAAAGCAACATAGCAGCGCCACAGCCGGGTTCATTATTTTTTTTAATCATCATTGCTAACCAAATAGTATATACAAAACAATCATTACAATGCACAAGGCGCCCCAGACAATCTTTACCCTCCGGGTGGGTTTTGGCAGCTCCTGTATTGCCATCACTGTACGTACCGGGTGCGGATCTGCTATTGAAACAAGAACGGCAATGAGCAGGAGCAGCAGGAAAATAAAAAAAGACAACAGCAAATAGTGCGGCCAGAAATGGTATTCTTTTGCCGGCAATACCCACAGGTAAATAACCCCGACGCCCAGGCTGATGGCCGAGCCCCAGGAAAGCGTAAAGTTCACGGCCCGGCGTGTTGTCTTTTTCCAGAACACGGCCAGCAGGAACACGGCTGATAACGGAGGCGCAATAAAGCCCAGCACCGCCTGGAATACATCAAACAGGTTAAGGCCTTTGATGCTGTCGATCGCAATGGCCATTAAGATGGCGAACCCGCAACCCGCCAGCACCGTAAGACGCCCTATTTTGATGATCTGCCGGCCGGAGGCAGCGGGGTTTATTTTTTTTACATAAATGTCCGTTGTAAATACCGTACTCAACGCATTTAAGGATGAGCCAATGGTACCTACCAGTACCGCGATCAGCACCACGATCACCAGGCCATTTAATCCTGCAGGGAACAGGTGGGTGACCATTGTCATATAAGCTTCATCCGGGCTTGCCAGCCGCGGATACAACACCGAACAGGCAATACCGGGAATGATGAATAAGGGAATGGAAAGGATCTTCAGCCAGCCGATGAAGCTTACGCCCAGCTGCCCCTGCTCCAGGTTGCGCGCGCCCAGCACCGATTGCACCATGGCCTGGTCCGTACAAAAAAAAGCGATTGCCGACACCGGGTAGCCCAGTAAAATGGCCGGCCAGGGATAACCCGGATCCAGCGCGGGTTTTACCAGGCTCCAGTAGGAAGCTGGTGTTTTTGCAAACAATGCGGAAAGCCCACCCACCTTTTGAACGCCCAGCACGCAAAGAATGCAGGACACAACGATCAGCAGGATCATCTGGAACACATTGACGCGGGCGATGGCTTTGAGTCCGCCCGCCACCGCAAACAGCGCGGCAAACAGCACCAGCACGATCACCGACTGCCACATGGGGATGCCCAGTATCTGCCGCACCAGGAAACCGCCCGCAAACAGACCGAGCGACAACCAGGAGATCAATATTTTTATGAGGGCATACCAGGCCAATATATTCCGCGTGCCCTCTCCGTACCGCTGCCCCATAAATTCCGGCATGGTGGTTACATTGCCGGCCAGGTACCGCGGTGCAAATACCATGGCCAGCAGCATCAGGAACAGGAATGCATACCATTCAAAATTCCCGGCTACAATGCCCGTGGCATAACCGATGCTGGCAAAAGCCAGCAGCATTGAAGGGCCTACATTGGTGCCCCACATATTGAACCCGATATTGTACCAGTTGAGCGATTTGCCGGCCAGGAACAGGGTTTCGTCTTTCTTCTTTTTTTTGCCAAAGCTGGCCCGGTAGCCAATGACCAGCAGCACTACCAGGTATACTACCACAATAGCATAATCGACCGGTTGTAATCTGGAAATAAGATGGTTCATTGATTTGTTATCATTTATTTTTCGTTACCCAGCTGTAGTGCTTCTGTCAGCTTCCCTGCCACGCTCGCTTGTGCTGTGGTGCAAATAGCACCCGGTCTGCCAGCAGGTTGCTCCTACGGAGCCGGAGACCTATTCGCCATTCCCTGTTTCCTTTTCACAACAACCTTTCCATCCCTACTACCAATAGTATGCTCTTACGGAGCTTTTCACTATTCACTTCTGCCCATTCACAATAATTTCCCCAATCCATATTCTTTTAACAATACCCTTACTTCCACCGGCTGCCGTGTTTTCAAACTCTGATCCATCGCCTGCAGCAATGCCACTGTTCCGATCCCTTCCCGCATATCGGGGTACGCAACGGTATTGTTATTGATACTGTCTGCAAAATATTCCAGGTAGTTCTGGTACTCCCCGGCATGATGGGTCTGGCCTTCAAAACGGAAATAATGGTTCAACTGCTGATCGCCCCAGGTAATAAGCTGCTGTTCGCCTTTCTTACTGGTAATGGCATAGCGCAGCTCATGGTAATCCGCCTGGCTTGCACCTTCGGTACCACGCAGGATGCAGCTCATCTCACTTTCGCGGTAAGTGGGTTGCACCGGGCCTGTATAGGCACCGCTTACACGGGCCACGCGCCCGTCTTTGTTCCGGAAAATAAAATGCATGGTGTCTTCATTTTTCAAACCGGCTTTCTTACCATTGGCACTGATCATGCCATAGCCCATTACCTCTTCAATATCCGGCAGGTACCAGCGGATAAAATCAACCGGGTGGCTCAGCCCGCCGTACAGCCATTTAAATGATCGTTCCAGCGCCCATTTCTTTTTTAAAAACCAGCGGTGATCCGCGTTATAATGGCTCTCCACCGTGATGAGCTCACCGATCATACCTTTTTCAAAATCGACCCGCTGCCTTTTGTAGGGTTCAAAAAAACGGGAGCTCTGCCCTACAAAAACCTTTTTCCCGGTCTGCTGCTGCAATTGCAGCAATGCCTTTGCCTCTGCGAGATCATCAATGAAAGGCTTGGTGCACACCACGTGCTTACCATGCTGCAATGCCATCTGTATATGCCGGGCATGTAAATGATCCGGCGTATAAATGGCCACGATGTCGATATCCGGGTCATTTAATAATTCTTCATAATGTGTGGTGTAATGCGCAAACCGGAATTCCCTGCAACGCTGCTTACATAACTCTTCGCTGGCATCACAAATCATTTTTAATTGTAATTTTTTGCTTTGCAATGCGGCCGACATCGTGCTGCGGCCTTCTCCTAATCCTACTATTCCGATATTTAACATGTTCGTGTTTTTATTATTAACCTACGAATGCCACCAATAGGCGGCTCCTACGGAGCCGGGATCTTTCCACCCTTGCTTACTGCTTTCATCTCCACCCATGTCTCGCCCTTCTTTGTTCCCTCAATTCCTTCCTGGTAGCCACTCATGAGCTGATTCCATTCGTTCACCCGCGGATTATTTTCGGTTGTTTTCGGATTCAGCTCCTCCAGTTTTTTTCCTTTGGGAATACTGATCACCAGTATCAGCTGTCTTCCGTTCTTAAATACCCGCAACTGCTGAAAACCGGCTTTACAAAACCCATTGGAAACCTCCGGCCATTTTTCAAATTGGGTGGCATGGTAACTGAGGTACTCCTGTTGTTTGCCCGGATCATTTACCAGATTGGCTGTCATAATGATATCCGTCCAGTTCTTTGCAACACCTGCGCCAGGGCACCGTTCTGCCCGGTCAAAATCGTATACCATATCCTGGTATACTTTAACGGTTACATCCGGGAATACTTTTTGTAATTGCCCGCGCAGCCCGTTTATATCCGTTATAAAGCCGTAAACCACGGTATGATCATGCCATTGCCCGATCGTTTCCTGCTGTACTTTTTTATCATGCAGGCATGTTTCCAGCTTTTCTATATTAATCTTCTTTTTGTTATTGCTGATCAGCTCAACCAGTTCCTTTCGTTGTTTGTTGATCTCCTGGTGCACCTGTCCGCTTGTTCTTTCCTTCAGCAGTTCCCTGTACCTGTTTTCTAAACCGGCATTGGCCTTTACAGCTGCTGCAACCTGCGGGCCATTCTGTTCCCAATGGTTATCCGGCCCGTTGTTATTCTGCAGGTATTTCTGAGCGGGCGTCCAGTTATTCCGTACCGTAATACCCGATGAGCCTTCATCCGTATACAGGTAAAACCAATGCGTGGGCAAATGCGCGTAAGGCGCTTTATAAATACTGTCAATATAATTTTCTTCTATTACTGTTCCCGGTTGTGCGCTCAGGGTGTAGATGCCGGCACAATCATAATTGGTTCTGCCATAATGATGGATCCTGTTCAACCGGATGCGGTTGTGCTCCATAATATTTTTTGCGGGTGTCCAGCCCCATCCCATGCTGATCCCCGAATAAGGCACATTTTCAATTTCATTTCGTTCGATGGTGATATTCTTTGAAAATCCCATACCAATGCCTACACAACCCCAGTCTTCATTGCCGGCATCTGTAATGAGGTTATTGGCAATGGTAATATTTTCACAAACCACACGCTGGTCTTTTGGGTTATAGGGTTTGTGTATTTCTTCGCCGTTCTCACCAAAATAACCGCCCTGAATGCCTGTGCCTCCAATATCTTTAAAAAGATTACCGGTTACAGCCGAAGCCTTTACGCCAACCTTAAGATCCAGCCCGGTGGCTGCCAGGTGCTCAAAACGGTCATTTTCAAAACGGATATTGTTTGCATACGACACGGCAACGGCAGCTTCCGGCCGGCCCACCCATGCCTGGTTGTCGAGCGATGGCTTTTCAGGGGTACCGGCCGGGCTTAGTTTATAGGCATCGGTCATATACAGCCCTGCCTGGTGTGGCACATGCCCCTGCTGCGAAGGACGGTTCCAGGCGCTGTGCTGAAAACGGATCCCTTTGATCACTATATTTTCAACCGGGTGTTCCGGTGTTCCGTTTACTACAAAAAGATTTTCTAAAAAAGGCAGTACTGTTTCTGCGGTAGCCATATCTTCCTGCGCCCGCGGGTAATAATAGATCTTGCCTGCGGCTGCATCGTTATACCACTCTCCCGGTTCATCCAGAAAAGAAAGCGAATTGCACAGGTAAAAAGCGGAGTTGCCCGTTTCCTGCGACAGCCAGGGCGCTGGCCAGGGATGTTCGTTCTGAATGCGGCTTTCCGGTTCATAAAACCAGACCCGGCAACTGTCGCCTGCTTTTTCCAGTTTACGAATGCGCAGGCTGGCCACTTCCCACCACTGGTGTATAAATAGCTCCAGGCCTTCGGTCACTTCCAGGTTTTCAAACGGGTGCAACGGGATGATCGCCGTTCCTGTTTTCTTATCCCAGTTCAGAATGCGCTGCATGCTATTGCCCGGAGCGCTCTTTGCCCTCACCGCTTTTTTGCCGTTGACCCACAACTGGCGAAACGGAACAGCGGCGCCCATAACAGGCATCGCTGCCACCCATACTTTGTTTTGCACCGCTTGTGGCAGCCCTTTTACCAAAGCCGTATTCTTTCTCCATCCTTTTATCAGAAAGCCACCGCTTAGCACCGGTATTTCTCCGGGAACAGCTGCTATTACCAGGGGATCAGAAGGTGTACCGTTGTCTTCCGGTCTTACAGAAACCGGTTCTTTTAAATAATAAGCTCCTCCTTTAAGCAGGATATGATTGTTGCTGGCCTTATGTAACCGTCTTTGTTCCCGCACCTGGCGTATCGCTGCATTCAGTGTTGCTTTCGGCGCATTTACAGTACCATTATTTCCATCACTTCCATCCGGGGAAACATAGACCTGTCCCCGGCCTGCCAGCGAAGCAAAAATACCCGTAACCAGAGCAATGCACAACCGTTTCACAATGGCATCATTTTTACCGTTCTTCAGATTGAACTACGTGAGCATAAATGTACTGGTAACCATTTTAAAGCAGATGCCTGTAATCACTATTATAATGGAGGATTTTACTAAAGGGCACTGCCCGGCTGTTTACCGGCAGGTTCGTTTGCTTTACCGATCAGCACTGGTAAAAGATTTTTAAAAGTGCCAATTTTATATCTGTAAACAAAAAACAAACATGATGAAACTATTCGGTATCTTATTTGCCCTGATAGCCAGTGTGCTGGCAGTTGTTGCTTTTATTCCCTTGCTGGGCTGGCTGTACTGGCTGGTGATCCCGTTTGGCATTCTGGCATTGATCTTATCTGCCATTGGTAATTCTTCCACAGGAAAGACCCTTAGTATCATTGTTATTCTGGTGGGTATTTTCCGGCTGATGATCGGGGGCGGTATTTTTTAGTGCACCAAGGCCATTATTGCTTATTATTTACTGCAACCTGAAGTCTGCTCTTACCAGATCATCCGATGCGAAGCTGCTGCTTGCCAGGATATCTTCTTCAACAGCAGGTTTTATTTTTATGAACCAGGATCGATAAATTTCACTTTTCCAAAGCATATTACTTGCTGATCCACAGCAGGGACGCATTATCCGGCAGCTCAATGTTTGCTGTTGCCCCGCTTGCAGTATAAGCATCCGTTTTTATAACCCGGCCGGTTGCAGCGCTTATAAAACGCAGTTTTAATTTCCCGGCAAGCCCGTTGAGGCTGACCTGTATTTTATTGCTTTTTCCTTTATAAACAATGCATCCTTTTGCACCCTGTAATACAAAAG
This sequence comes from Niabella ginsenosidivorans, assembly GCF_001654455.1. Taxonomy (NCBI): domain Bacteria; kingdom Pseudomonadati; phylum Bacteroidota; class Chitinophagia; order Chitinophagales; family Chitinophagaceae; genus Niabella; species Niabella ginsenosidivorans. Next base: position 953,898 of record NZ_CP015772.1, on the reverse strand, counting down.
GATCATCCGTTTTCACCGGCAGCATTTCCTTTGCCGCTATTAAAAGCTCCTTATCAACAGTTGCCGGCAATACGGGCAATGAGCCTCCGGCCATAAATACCGCCCAGCCAAATTTATCGGCACCATCGGCGGAGTACAGTACCACTTTGCCAGGGTATTTCAGCCGGTATTCTTTTACTGCGCGGTACACCTGCTCAAAGGAACTGGCCTTTGGCTTTAACAGCCGTGCCCATTGGCGCGGCGCCAGGTTCTTCCCGCCTTCGGGTGCATATACAGATCCGTCTGCCTGATAATACCAGTATTTGATATCGATCACATCCACCACCGGTGCATATTTCGGATCCTGTAAAACAGCGTCCTGCACATCTTTGGTGGTGCTTAACCCAACCATCTCCTTCCTGTTCTTTTGCTCCCACTCATTAATGGTTTGCAGCCAGAATTGTACAAAATGCAGGGGCCCTGTAAATTCTTCACCGGTAAACTGGATCACATTGTCGCAGTCTTTAAAATTTTCCAGGCATTGCCGGATGTATTGCTGGTGCAGCTTCCGGCGCACGGGGTTGTTTACATCATAGAACTGCTCTGCATAAAAAATGCGTTTATCGCCTGCAAAATTCACCGGCTCATTTAACCCGGTGTTATTGATGTTATTAGCAGTACGCCAGGGAAAGTCTGCATAATGCGCACCGGCCTCTATAATATTGTGCTGGAAATAATTCTGATGCAGCAGGACCTTTCCCGCTGACGAAGCCATCCAGGCAAACTGCTTCATACGATCCCAATACCAGTTATTGTATTTTGTAAGATCATACTTGCTCAACCCGTCCCAGGCCGTATCGATGCCGCTGCGTTTAAACGGCAGCTCATAAAAAGGCGGCCACACTTCCCCATCCATCCTCCGGATGCGCTCATGATCGTCCCTCCGGCGCTCATACCATAATCCATAATGCTGGTTCAGCCCTACAATATTATTGGCCTTCATGGAATCCACCACTTCTTTCAGATCATCCGTAAGCCCGGGGCCTACGCGCCCCGGCACAAAGCGAGTAATGGCCAGCTTCTTCTTTGCCTGTTCCAGATCTTTCCCCTCTACCCCTCCTGTCCACCAGGGCACTTCCTGTATCTTCCCGGCAAGCAGGTCTCCGGTCCTGCCGACCAGCCACCCGTTCTTAATGGGGGCAGCAGGCGGATAGAGTGCCCATTGCCCCTTTGCAGCCTTGTCTATTATTTTTGCGCCTCTGGCATCCGTAGCGATAGGATGATGCGTTGCTGCCTGCCGGATCCAGCTGATCATTTGCACTTTAGGCTGCGCTGCTTCCCTGGTCAATTGCTGCGCTACCTCAACAGAAGGGCTGCTGGATGCTTCTGTGCCCACGTCCAGTATAAAGGATTGCCTGGGCGATGGCTTTCCGAGGCGCTCCTGCAATTGTGTATAATAAAAACTTCTTGGCGTTAACGTGTTATTCGATTCGCCCCAGTAACCATCCCCGGCAAACTGGCTCCAGGAGCCTAATGCCCAGTTTTGCGCAGTGGGCGGTTTATAGCAATCGATGCGCGCCGCGCTGCAGTTCCAGAGCAAACTATTGGCAGCCGACCAGCCCGCGCCCTGGCCGTCCTGCCCGCGGTTCCCGAAACGGATGGCATTCCCATCCACCACTACCACATCCAATAAAACACCCGAAGCCCATTTATCAATGGTGCCGGAAAAATTATACGGGCGCTCAGAATAACATTGTACAAAAGCATTAGGACCGGCAGCTGTATGCCCCACTGAAAAATCGTGATAGCCATTTGCTGCATAACAGCGCTGGAACAGCGTTTGCTGCCCCCGTGTAAAAAAAGTATACCGCCGCTGACCGCCGATTTCCGAAACCGGCTCTGTTGAAATACAGTCTTCCACCGTAACCCGTCTCGCCGATTCCAAAATATGCACCGCAGACCCGGCAAAATGTTTAAAGGAAACCTGGCGTACCCAGGCATCCTCAACATTTTCCATGGTAATGGCCATCCAGCGATGTGCTTCATCCTTTGGGTTGCTTTTATCAAAATCAGAAACCAGGGAAAGATTTTCAATACCGATATTCTGAATCCTGCCCGGCCATGAAAACGCAGTTACGGTTCCGCCGCCATATTTTTTGTCCAGCGAATTGGTCAGCGGGGCATCAATGGAAATGGTATTTCCGTTAATTGCTGTGATGATCCTTTCAAAAACAAGATCGGCTTCCCCGGGTTTCCATCCGAGCGCCGATAGGCCACCCCCAAAGCTGCGGGTGCCCAGCACATCGATCCATTCATTGACAGAAGGCCGCCGGATATGGATGCGGTCTCCTGTTTTAAAACCCTTTGCCTGTTCTACTGTAAACGTTACTGCATTTACCGGCACATAATCCTGCGCAATACGTGTTTCCTGTGCCGGCTGCTGATCATTTTTTCCAACGACTCTTATTAAGGCATCGCGGCTAACTCCTTTTCCCTGTAACACGGTTGCACCATCTGCACCGCTTCCCCTTAATACCACTCCTGATTCTTTAATGAGCAGCTGCCCCTCTATGGCATAATTCCCTTTCTGCAACAGCACAGCCCCGCGGAAGCCATCTTTACCGGGCGTTAACCGGGATACATAATCAATTGCCGTCTGGATCACAGCAGTGGCATCTCCACGCATCAGAGGAACCATTGCCTTTACAGGTACCAGCGGAATGGCCTCTTCAGAAGCCCTGTACCCGCAATAAGAATAGTCGGGAATACGATCCCCCGTAACCGAGTCTGCATTATAGATCAGTTTTCCCTTTTCAACCGATACCGGTGGTACCGGCTTTACCGGCTTTGGCTTTTGTGCATTAGTTGCTGAAAACAACAGGCTGAATAAGACCGATAAAAAAAAATTCATTATTGCTAATTTATCAACTCTCTGTAAAACGAATGTTATATCAGTATACTTTTTTATCCTAACGTCAGGCTTGCCGGAGCCTGTTCTTAATCGTCCTTTGTCAATCTGCCAACGCACTATCTTCTTTTCCACAGCCGGAGGCCGCTTCTGCCTGTCTGCCCCTTTGCTACTTTTCTGAAATCCGAAGAGCGGACGACGCCCCCGCCAGCTAAGGATAACAAACAGACCTTTAGATTGCCGAATGGCGGAAAGAATAATTATCTTTTTGCAGCGCAAATTGAAAACCCAGAACGACATTCATCACGCCACTGATAGCGAGCCAAGGTACCAGAGATGAGAACTGAGAGGTTAGAAGCTGCTATCAGTCTCGATGGTCCCGATATCGGGGTCGGGATCAGTTATCAGTTGCTCCGTATTCCAACCTGAAACAGGTATCCAACTCTATTACAACGAAGACAATGGCCTGCCATTTTTGGGACTAACTGTTTCCAATGGCACCAAACTATTCAGATAGTTCTCAATATTGCTGTAACCATTTTTTGCAATTGCCGGTGCATCGGATGCATTACCCGGATCTAATCCCATCTTCTTTTCAACAGCGTCCGGTATACCGTCGTTATCCGTATCCTTATGAGGTGTTCCTTTATACTCCGGGTAGCCTCCTACCTGCTGAATATCGGAAATGATCCCCTCCTTATAAGAGTCTGCCGGCAACCGGCGCTTCAGGTATTTTGAAACAGGGGCAGGCCGGGCATCCCTGCTGTAAGTAATTTTCCCCGTTCTTACATCCTCTATTACCCGCCTGTCCACTGCATCCCTTACCGGAAGCGTGGCACCTGCATTCTTTAATACATAGCCGTATGCCTGCTTTGCCGCTAATACCGGGAAGGCTGCCATGGGAAACGGCCGGTTCACCCGGATCTGCTGCAGGTACTTTGCAGCATCCTTTACATCCTCCAACTGCACACCCCCGGCCCAGTTATCTTTTGTTACTTTTTCATTCCCCTCTACAATGTTCCCGTTTACATAAGCCTTTCCGAATACGAGCGTATCTTTATGAGACCTGCCCGATTCCGGCTTTAAAATACGCCAGGCGATCGGCTTATCTTTTGGTGTTATGGGGCCGGGCTTATAATAATTATTAATAAAATTAAAAAAGGATTTATCGTCCCCGCCATCTGCGCTGCGGTTCCACCAGTTGAAGATCACATTATTTACAAAACCAAAATCGCCATCCATTCCTATGGATGGGTTCCTTGCAATATTATTGGCCCAAAGGTTCCGCATAAAAGTGCTGTTGCGCCCTCCGATCGTACTGCCAAAAGCATGGTTCCAGGTATCCAGTGCTTCCGAGAAAATGGAGTTCTGGATGGTTACATTTACAGTTGGCAGCTTTTCTCCTTTGCCATTTGCCTGCCGGTCGTATACATGACGGTAAATGCTCATGTTCTCATCCAGCCCCCAGCTGGCAGAAACATGATCGATGATGATATTGCCCACAGGATTACCTCCCAGGCCATCATCTCTGCGGGTCACTTCCGTTGCGCCTCTTCTGAAACGCATAAAACGGATAATGACATCATGCGTATCGATCAATACTGATTCCCCGGCTATGCAAACGCCGTCACCCGGAGCACTCTGCCCCATGATGGTGATGTAAGGTGCGCGAATACTGACAGGTCGTTTCAACCGGATGATTCCCGCTACATTAAAAACAATGATCCGTGCGCCGCCCTGCTCACAGGCCCAGCGGAAACTGCCCGGACCATCATCATTCAGGTTGGTAACCACAACTACTTTTCCGCCCCGGCCACCGGGAGTACAGGCGCCGCCGCCTTCAGCCCCGGGAAAGGCAGGCAGGGCTGCTTTTATAAGATCAGATGATTTTGAGGCCCAGGGCACATAAGGTTTTCCTTTTTTTGCTTCAGCTTCCACTATGGGCAAGGCATTTGCCCAGGCTTTATCTGATAACTGCTGATAGCCGGCCATTACCGCATCTGCGGAATCTTCCACAGACTTTGGGATAACCGGGTATTGTGCCGATGCCTGTTTTTGCACACCTAACAGACTGATAAAACCTAAAAGATATAACCTGTTTTTTTTCATGAATTATTCGTTTTACCCGGATGATTGTTACTGCAAACATTGGTTGTACTATTCCTTATAACTGGTTCATGAGGGCACGAACCAAGGCCCCGTTCCACTCCCCTGCCAATGACAGATTGTAGTATGCATTAAAGATCAATTATACTTTCGTCATGCCTGCGGCAGACAGGAAAGTATTCCTGTAATATTATTGAAGTATTCGATAATTGAGAGATCCTTCGGCTCCTCCGCCGGTTGGCGGATACGCTGCCAATGACAAGTTGCCTTATACATTGAAGATCAATCACACTTATCGTCATGCTGAGCGAAGCGCAGCGTAGTCGAAGCATCGCTGTAATATAGAAGTGTCCGATGATTGAGAGATCCTTCGGCTCCATCCCGAGGGCTTTCGGGATTGCGCTCAGGATGACGATAGGAAGATTTGTCATTGCCACATTGTTTTTGTAACACAAATAAAAAACTCAGCATGACGGTAGAAAAGGTCGTCATTGCTACATCCGAATTTTCGGATGATTTGGTGTGAACAAATTGAAGACTCAGCATAACAACGTTCTATTGCCTATTTATTATTTATCATTCAATGATCCAATTTGCAATTATTGTGCGTCATTACGTTCCCTTCATTCCTGTTACTTTACAGGTACTACATTCCTAACATTCACTACGCTGTTCAGATAGTTCTCAATATTGCTGTAGCCGTTCTTTGTAATTGTTTGCGCATCGGATGCATCATTGGGATTCAATCCTGATTTCCTTTCATAATCATCCGGCATACCATCACTATCCGAGTCCCTGTAGGGTGTGCCTTTATACTCAGGGTATCCACCGGCCTGGCAGGGATCGGTAATGATCCCTATTTTATAGGAATCGATCGGTAAACGCCTGTGCTCAAACTGGGTTTTGGGCAACGGGCAGGTGGGCACGTTATTAATTTTACCGGTTTCCACCTGTTTCACGATCCGTGCATCTACAGCATCCCGCCGGGGCAATGTGGCGCCGGCATTAGCCAGTACAAAGGCTTTTGCCTGCTGTGCGTCCAGGATGGTCAGTTCCGGCATTATTAAGGGCTTTGATTGCCTGATGTAATCCGTGTACCTGCCTGCATCCTTCTCTTCTTCTACCTGCACCCCGCCGTTCCAGTTGTTCCTGGTAATTTCAGGATAGCCTTCCATTATATTACCGTTTACATAAGCACGGCCATATACTTTATATTTTAATTTGCTGCGGCCGCTTTCGGGTTTTAAGATCCGGTGCCCTACATTATTATCCTTAGGTGTAGCAGGCCCTGGTTTAAAATAATTATTGATAATGTTGAACTGCGCCCGGTAGTCGCCGCCGTCAATAGAACGGTGCACCCAGTTGAACACCACATTGTTCACGAAGTTAAAAATGCCGTTCCAGCCCACAGAAGGGTTCCGGCCTGTGTTATCGGCCCAGAGGTTCCGCATAAAGCTGCAGTTCTCTCCACCAAGGGTACTGCCAAAGGCGTGGTTCCAGGTATCCAGCGATTCACCGAAGATCGAGTTCTGGATAGTAATGTTCACTGTTCCGAACTTATCTTCTATTTTACCGGTACTATCATTATACATATGACGGTACATGCTCATGTTCTCATCCAATCCCCAGGTAGCGGAAACATGATCGATCATAATGTTGCCCACCGGGTTGCCACCAATGGCATCATCCCTTCTTCCCACCCAGGTTTCACCGCGGCGGAAGCGCATATAGCGAATGATGACATCATGGGTATTGATCCACACCGTTTCCCCGGCAATGCAAATACCATCGCCCGGTGCCGTTTGCCCGGCAATGGTGATGTAAGGAGCTCTTACAATAACGGGTGATTTCAGGTGAATAATTCCGGCTACATTGAACACTACCACCCTGGCGCCTCCCTGCTCACAGGCCCAACGGAAACTGCCCGGGCCGTCATCGTTCAAATTGGTTACCACGATCACCCTGCCGCCACGGCCGCCTCTTACAAATTTACCGCCCCCTTCGGCTCCGGGAAACGCCGGAATGTCGGCATGCGGCAGTTCATCATAACGCGAAGCCCAGGGAATATAGGGCCTTCCTTCCCGGGCTTCTTTCTGAATGATCGGATAAGCAATAGCCCACATGGAATCTGAATGCCTTTGCGCAGCCTCCAGCAACGCTTTTGCCCTGGCCTGGTCTTCCTGCGGAATTTTCGGGTACTGAGCGGCTGCCGTACCGCACCAACCAAAACAAAACAACAATATTCCAGTCTTTAAATTCTTTATCATACTCATTTTTATTTATTCTATCTTATGGTCAGTATTGTGTTGGTTTAGTTACGGTAAGATGCCGGTTATTTTAATGGGTCAAAAGAACCGCCCCAGTTGTTGTTCTGAACCAATTTCGGATCATTCAGGATTGCCTTCTGAGGGATCGGGAAGAAATAATACTGGGTCTGAAAATTGATTGGCTGACCGTCCAGCTTTGTGACCGAGTTGCTGGCATCATGATTATCATTCCTGATCACCGTAAAATAATTCGCCATCATATTGTCCAGATCCTGAACATCCCGGTAGGAAGATCCCGATGCATTTGTGAGGTCTGCCTCAGTAGGTATACCCGTACCTGTTTTCAGAACAATTCTCAACCTGTTTCTATACCAGCCATTCAGATCTGTATTCCTTTTCCATCGGTACATATCCCAGAAGCGCTTTCCTTCAAAAGCAAACTCTATTCTACGCTCAAACAAAATGGCATTAAACAACTGCGCGCGCGTCATACCAGCCTGCAAACCATACAGGTTATCATCCCCTGCTTCAATCCCTGCCCGTTTTCTTACTGCTATAAGTCCCGTATACCCTTCATCGCCTTCACCTATTTTTCCTGCTCCTACAGCGCTTTCTGCCAGGTTCAGCAATACTTCCGCATAGCGTATTTCCATCCAGTCTGTTCCACTGTATGTAGGATCTCCTCCGGGAAAAGTGCCTTCTGAAACCGCCTTTCTGCAATAAAAACCTGTATTCGACGCATTTTTTTCTGTAGATGAAGTACTTGTTTTATAATAGGTCCACAGTTTATAATTGGCATTGCCATCCAGCGGCCAGGTACAGCCATTATAAGCAATAGTTGCATCAAAACGGGGATCCCTGTTTTTATAGAACAAAGTGTCATAATAAGGATATTTTGCTGAGACGCCCGGCATTTTTCCATCTTTCATTGGGTAAGCACTTACCAGTTCCCAGGTGGGTGCATTGGAGCCACTGCCCAATAAATACTGGGGCCGGCAGGATTTATCCCAGCCGTTATTCTTTTTGCCCTGATCAGCCGTTGAGGTATTATATCCTGTTACCATTACCGCTTCAGGATTACCCACTTCCGTAAACCACATTGTTTTATAATTACTGTTTAGCCCAAAACCGTTTGCATCCAGCATTGTCTTTGCCTGTAAATTTGCTTCATAAGCTTTTTGCCACCGATCCTGAAGATCATCAGGATTAAACATTGGGCTGGCATAATATAACAATACCCTTCCTTTAAAAGCAGCAGCAGCACCGCTGGTGATCCTGCCCCAGTCTGTATTTGATGCCCATTTGCCCGGCAGGAACATGATCGCGGTATCCAGGTCTTTTACGATCTGGGCAAAACATTCAGCAGTTGAGTTCCGGGGAAGCAGGGCTGCTTCTCTCGCAGCATCTCCTACCCCATCCAAAGGTGTTAGAACAAGCGGCACCCCTCCGTAGATCCGTACAAGATCCCAATAACGGAATGCACGAAAAAAGAGTGCCTGGGCTTTGAATTTATTTTTTGTGTATTCCGGCAGGGAACTGGCTTCCAAAGAAGTTATAAATGTGTTCAGCTGCCTTATTTTGCCCCAGTTGGTATTGGGTTGCGTACTGTTCGAATTTAATGCCGTTCCAAAATCTCCGGGCTCATCCATTCCGTAGCTCATTGTTCCATACATGATGCTATTGGAAGCGGATGTTTCTTCAGAAAGCTGTCCCTGCACGCCACTCAGGCCGCTGCCGGTGTTTTGTCCTCCCCACAAAGGCAGGTTATTATCATAAATATTATCCAGGTTCAGCTGCACCAGGTTAGAGTCTGCAAATAAATAATCGGGGGTCAGTTTGGACAAATCCGATTTGTCCAACACCTTGTTACAGGAAGTTCCGGCAAGTGTTGCAATAACCAAGATTGAATATAGAATTTTATATTTCATATTTGTTATTTTAAAATTATAAACCAATACTAATACCCAAACTTGAGGTCCTCAATACAGGGAACGCATCAAATGAACCCGAATAATTATCTTTATAATCATACGGATTATACAGATTAATGGGATTGGTTGCTACATAAAATATTCTTGCATTGGTCAAACCAATTTTCCGGATCAGATTAGAAGGCAACGTATAGCTTAAATTGATCATTGAAATCCTGATCTGGGTAGAGCTGCGCCACCAGAAGTCGGTAGGGATATCGTAAGTAGAAGAGAAATAAGGGTTCGGATATTTCGCATCAGGATTATCCGGGGTCCATACATCGGACCAGAAAGCCGGCCGGTTAATATAAGTTGCCTTTCCCACTTTTGTAGCGGCAGATTCTACCGCATTAATACCACCCCAGTTAGCGCTTGCCTGTACCTTTAAGCTGACAGATTTATAGCTGATGCCTGCATTTAGTGTAAACCCGTAACGGTTATCTGCCCTTTTCTTCAACTGGATCTCATCGTTAGCGTCTATTACACCATCCGGCGGTGCATATTTACCGGTTGTAACATCGAGCGGTCCCCTCACATCTTCAAAATACAACATTCCCGGTCTCAGCCTGTCAGGTGTATAGCCCAGCATTTTAGTAATATTATATTTGGCAACATAGGCGTCAATATCTGCCTGGGAACGGAACATGCCCAGATATTTATATCCCCAATAACCGATATCTGTGGGCTTTCCTGTGGGATCATCCTCTGTGCCCACAATCCCGGAAGCCACATCCCTCACCAGCACCCTGTTATCATTCCATCCTGTATTGAGCCCTATTTCATACCGCCAGTTCTTGCCGATGTTATCTTTCCAGGACAGGGCGGCTTCCACTCCGTATACTTTTGCTTTCCCGTAATTTTCAGATGGCAATGCCGATCCGATCAAAAATGAAGGAGATGCTGTGAGCCCGGCTAACATATTATAGCTATAATTCAGGTACCAATCCAATGTAGCGCTTAAACGGTTACGCAAAAAACTTGCGTCCAGACCTATATCATATTTATTCTGATCATCCCAACGGACAGCATAGTTGGCAATTTCCTGATTGGTAACCACGGCCAGCCCCCTGTCGTTATTTCCTCCAAAAACAGCCGCCTTACCGGTTTGAATAGAATAGCTCCTTAACCAGTTATAAGGTTTTGTATTGTCAATACCCATAAACCCGATCGAGCCCCTGATCTTTAAAAAATTGACAGTCTGCTTTAAACCACTGAAGAAAGGTTCTGCAGAGATCACCCACCCTGCTGAAGCTGATGGGAAATATCCCCAGCGATACTCCGGTGCAAAATTCGGGCTTGCATCTGCTCTCAACTGGGCCTGTAAAAGATATTTATTGGCATAGGCATAATCCAAACGGCCAAAATAGGAAAGCCGGGCAGTTTCTGATATCGTTTCACTGGCGCTTTGTGTACCCGTAGCAAAGTTCATGTTATCCAGTCCGCCAACCAGCACGCCTTCCTGCATACCGGAAACCCCGTCACTGAATGTTTCCGTTTGCTCAAACCCCGCAAGAAATCCTATATCATGCTTGCCAAAGCTCCTGTTATAATTCAACATTCCGTTTAGCTGGTAATTGTTCACAATTGTTGGATTCAGCCTTACAAAATCACCGTTTTTCAAGGACACTTTTCTATTATAGGTCGTATCCAGAATATGCCCGTGCGTTCCCAGGGTATTGAACTGATATACATCGTAGTACGTGCCGTATTGTTTACCCCAGGTATTGGCAATATTCTTATTATATGCAACAGAAGCTTTTAATCCTTTTATAAAGGGGAATTCATAAGAAAGATTTGCCTGGAAGTTAACGCTGTTACCAATAGTGCTGGTGTAGTTATTTGAATTATGCACACCAAAATAATTATAATTATTGATATTAGCGCTGGTGCCCGCATTGGGTATTAATATGGGCAGACCGTTAATTTCAGGAGGAAACATCGGTGAGGCCGTTACCAGTGTTTTCCAGTCATTGTCCAGGCTTTCGCCTCCCTGCTTGTTGTAGGTATTCTTCTTGTCAGACATGTTAGCACTTAATGACAAGGCCAGCTTAAGACCGGTAGCCAGCTTTATATCCGTACTGGCCCTGGCTGAATAGCGCTTATATCTTAAACCCGGGAAATTACTGTTCTCATCCATATAACTGATTCCTGCAAAATATGTTGCACGGTCAGATCCGCCACTCAGGTTCAGGGTCTGACGCATTTCAAAAGCCGACTGAAACGCCATGTCCAGCCAGTTATAGCTATGATCTTTAAAATAGTCGAGTTCATCAGCTGTATAATAATTTGTATTTGCATTCAGGGTAGCTGTATCAAAATCATACTGTCCGCCCAGGTAGGCATTCATGTACTGCGCCTGCTGATAGGCGTTCAGCATCTTTGGCATCGAGGTTGCATTGGAAATTCCATAACTGCTGCTGTAATTAATACTGGTTCTGCCCGGGCGTCCTCTTTTTGTTTTAACAATGATTACACCGTTGGAACCTAATATACCATAGATTGCAGCAGCTGCATCTTTTAAAACACTGATATTTTCAATTTCAGACACATCCAGCAGATCAAAATCATTTTTTGTTCGGATCACATCATCAATAACATATAGCGGATCCTGTGAACCTCCGTCCTTTGAGAAATAGAGGGGGTTCCGGATACTAATAGTTGCCGGCTGACCAGGCCGGCTGTATCCCCCGGAAACGCTAACTCCCGGAATCTGACCGCGCAAAGCTTCAGTAAGATTCCCTGCAGGAATGTCTTCTATGCTTTGCATATTAACAGTACCCACTGCCCCTGTTAAGTGCGATTTCTTTTGAGCACCATACCCAATTACTACTACTTCATTCAGTTTGTTATCGAGTTTGTGCAGCGTTATTCTGATATTTTCTGACGGGCTAGCTTTTATTTCCCCGTATTCATATCCAACATGAGAGTACTGGAGCGTAGCACCGGAAACAGGGATGTTCATGGTAAAGATCCCCTGCCCGTTGGTAACTGCTGACTGAGGGCCGTTCTTTACTTTAATGGTAACCCCTGCAACGGCCTCACCGGTGGAATCATCCACTGCCTGGCCCGAAATTGTTTTGGTTTGTGCTGCCGCATGTAAGCCCCAGCAGGCGCACATTAGCAGGCACATCATTTTTAGAATTGTCTTATAAAACATATGGCTCGTATTATTTATGATTTGCTGATTACTTACCGGACTGCTGCCTCTTTATCCGCTCCTGCCAGTCCTTGCTTTCTTTATTCATATCATATCCTCTTTTTGAAAGATAATTATTGATACGCCCTTTGTACTTCCCGAACCAGGCATGCTTTTTTTCTGATGTTCCTGCATCCATTGCATGCTCCCGGGCTTCTACCAGCGCATCCATAATAAATTTCCGTTCTTCTGTAGTTAAACGGGGGATCATTTCCAGGTATCCTTTATAGGTAAGCGGCAGCACGTTATAGGTCATGCCGTTCTTGATTACATCTATCTGGCCGGCATTTAACCACTCCGACAATCTTTTTAAATAATCCGCATGCAATTTTTCCACCATGGCATTTCTTTTTTCTTCCCCGGCTTTTAACTGCTGTGCCATTGCTGCCGGGTCTTCCTTAGTGCTTTTAACGGCTTTAATGGCCGTAGCATTACCGGCATCAAGATCCCGCAGATCAAAATACTGCTTTGCAACAACAGCCTGTACCTTATAAAATGTGGCTGAATCTTTTAAACCAAGAGGTGCCACAATCTTATACGCTCTTTCATTAATCGTTTTCCGGTAAGCGGCTTCTTCCCCATTCATATTACCGGCGGAGGACTGCGCGTTTAAGCTGACTGCAAAAAACAACCCTGAAAAAAAGCCTGTACTATTCTTAAACAATATAAAGAACCGTCTACCATTAAAAATACAGAACATATCTACAATCGTTATCTGGATGATTTATTACTGAATAAAAGTAGAACACCCGCTGCCATTTCGCAATGTACGGTTTCACTATAGAAATGGAATATTTTCCTATTTTCCGCAATGGTTTGCGTAAAAAAATACTGAAAGAATTGAACAGGAAGCTGCTATAAACAGGTTACAGGGGCTTATTGAATTCATACGGAAGTAACATTTTAATCAAGCTAAAAAGTTTCCTCACAAAAACGCAACCTTTTTTATTGGTCTGTAAGGAATCTTGCTTGCATGTGATGTTCCGCTGTTCCGAACCTTCGGAACGCAGCCTTCCGCCAATAGCGGAAGCGCAGATGGGCAATTATCAGCGCTATTAGCAATTTCTGCGGGAGCATTCACCGCTTAGGCCTTTTCTTTTGGTGCCCCTAAAAATACGAGCGTGTTGAGAATAAACAGACCTTATCTGCTTTGGAGGGCTTTTAATACTCCGGCTAGCTGGTCCCAATGCTTGTTTAGGTCTATAATAAGTTTCACTTTCGTATTACTGTATACTAACGGACACTGTTGCCCTTTGCATTCCTTTTGCTGTAACTGTAATGGTTGCCGTACCTTTTTTTAACCCTTTTACAATCGCCAGCGCCATCCCGTTGTAAGCCTTACGCTGCGGGGCCCGGAAGGGTTCCTGGTCTGCCTGGTAGCCATTGTCCATAGCGATCACTTCTGCATTGGCACCGGTAGTAACGGCAACTTCATTACCGGCATCGGGCACTAAATTTCCTTCTCTATCCAGTATCCGGATAGTTATATATGCCAGCTCATTTGCTGCCAGGCGGATGTTTGGGTTTTCAACAGTTGCTTCAATCCGCGCAGGAGTACCGGCTGTTCTTATGGTTCTTTCCAGTACCCTGCTGCCTTTTTTATAAGAAACGGCTTTTAACATGCCGGGCTCATAGGGTACCTTCCATAAAACATGGAAAGCGGTATCCGGTTTTGTTTTTTTTCCCAGCGACCTGCCATTTAAAAATAATTCCACTTCATCGGCGTTATTGTAATAGATTTTTACATCTACGTTCTGCCCCTTCCTCCAGTTCCAGTGCGGCGCTATATGCAGCACCGTTTTTTTTGTCCATTCGCTCTGGTACATATAATAAACATCCTTGGGAAAGCCGGCAAGATCTATGATGCCATAATAAGAGCTGCGCGCAGGGTACGGATAGGGAACCGGTTCTCCCAGAAAATCAAATCCCGACCAAACAAATAAGCCGGACAGGTAATCGTGCTTTTTTATGATGCGCCATGTCTGCTCATGCGTGGAACCCCAGTAAGCAGCAACATTATCATAAGCAGATACCGTATAATCCGCGTTCCCCTCCGGCACATATTTGAATTTAGAGGAAGGCGGCCAGTAACGCAGCGAATCTGCGGGCAGGTCATAATGCCCCCGCGTAGCCAGGCCGGAAACATTTTCAGTGGCTATAAATTTTTCATCCGGGAAGTTTTTTGGAAAATCTTCATACGCTTCAATATGATAATTCAGTCCCACAACATCCAGCGCTTTGGATTGATAGATAAAATTCTTTGCGGGATCATTCTCGCTCAGCGCACAGGTAACGGGTCTTGTGGTATCGAGCGATTTTACGATATGCACCAGTTCTTTTGCAAGTGTTATGCCCGTGCTGTCAAACTGTTCTCTTATTTCATTCCCGATGCTCCATATAAAAACAGCAGGATGATTGCGATCCCGCTTTACCATATGCTCCAGGTCTCTCTGGTGCCATTTTAAAAAATCACCGGAGTAATCATACTTATTCTTTTTCTTCGCCCACATGTCGAAAGACTCATCCATCACCAGGAAGCCCATTTCATCACAAAGATCCAGGAAGGCAGCGGCAGGCGGGTTGTGAGCGGTTCTAATCGCATTACAACCCATATCCTTTAAGCGCTGCAATTGCCGCCGTGCGGCAGACCGGTTAAATGCAGCGCCCAATGCACCCAGGTCGTGGTGCAGGCACACACCCTGTATTTTCAGGTGATCACCGTTTAAGGAGAATCCGCTCTTTGCATTAAAATTGAAATAACGGATACCAAAAGAAGTGGTATCAGTGTCTGTAAGCAGCGCCCCTGCATACACCTGGGTGACCAGCCTGTACAGCGCCGGATGATCAACAGACCACAATTCCGGGTTATTGACAGGCAGCTTTTGCAGGGAAACGCGTTCCTGTGTTGCCAGCCTTGCATTGGAGTGCGCAACCAGCACCCCTTTGCTGTCATAAATTTTATTGACGATCAGGACAGGCACCGGTACCGCTTCGTGCAACGTGGCTGCAACATTTACCAGCGCTCTGCCCCGGGTAACTTCCGGTGTGGTTACAAAAACGCCCCAGTGTTCCAGCGCTACCTGGCGGGTGATCACCAGCCGTACATCCCTGTAAATGCCGGAGCCGCTGTACCAGCGTGAATTTGGCTGCTGTGCATTATCTACCCGAACGGCTATCACATTTTTCTGATTTCCTTTTTTCAGATAGGAGGTTAATTCATACTGGAATGCCGTATAGCCATAAGGCCATTTGCCCAGGTATTGCCCGTTGATCCATACTTCACTGTTCCGGTAAATACCATCAAATTGCAGATACACCCTGCGCTGCTCACCGGTTTCCGGCAATGAAAAGGTTTTCCGGTACCAGCCCACACCACCGGGCAAAGCACCACCTGCATTACCGGCCGGGTTGGCAGCATTAAAACGCCCTTCAATGCTCCAGTCGTGCGGCAGATCCAGCCGGCGCCAGGCAGCATCATTAAAATCTGTGTTCTTATAGCTGGTAGCATCCGCCAGCATAAATTTCCATCCCTTATTAAAATCAATTGTTGTGCGTTGGGCCGAAACCATCAGCACATTCATTACCATACCTATCAACAACAATACATGCTTCATAACTATTATCAATCGTAGATCATCGTTTAAGCCTCCCCTACTTTTCAAAATGCAACCGGCTTTTTCCTTTGTCAACTGAAGTGGCCACTGCTATGCCCCTGTTCTCTTTTTCATCAACCGCACAATAAAAATGGTATACCACTCCTTTATATTTTAAAACAAAGGATTTGTGCGCATATTTCCGGTCAAAATCCATTGAAGAATGGATTAAGTCTTCCCCGTTCCAGTCTGTCCAGTGGATCAGGTCATAAGAACAGGCAAAGCGGTTAAAGGCGCCAGGGCGATCCTTCCAGAAAGCACCGAAGTAAAACAGCACCCAAATATTGCCGATCTTCTGGATCATCGGGTCACCGGTAATGCCTTCCGGATGATGCACTACCGGGTTGCGCAGGTACCGTTTCCAGTGCACCAGATCATCGGATACTGCCATGCCGATACGTTCATACCAGCGCGTTTTTTTATTATCCGTCAATGAATCCCCTACAGCATTATAATACATAATGAACCGGTAACCCGTATTCCGCGCTTTATCTTCTATTACATAACTTTTAAAGAGCTTTTTCCGGTTTTCCCACCATCTTACATCCGGGTCATCGGCGCTCAATACCGGCGCGGGCAGGCGTTGCCACTTAACAGCCTTTACCGGCTTTTGTGCCGTATACGCCATTCCTATAGACAAGGGCTCTGGCTCATAGCCTGCTGTTGATCCGCCAAAATAAGACATCCAGTATTTTCCTTTATATTTCTGAAGCGCATAGCTGCCGCCCCAGCGGGTGTCTACCAAGGCATTGTAGCCTGCTTTCTGGCTGGCATCCCAGCCTGTTTTTGTAAAGGACAACTGCACGCCAAGGGTTTTCCAGTGCAGCAAATCCTTACTGCCGGCCAGCCAGGTTTCATATCCCTGACCATTAAAGACCAAGTAGGTCATGTACCAGGTATTCCCGGATCTGTAAACAGTGGGACAATCCACTTTCTTTTCTTTACCCGGCGGAAGCACCACCAGTCCGTATTTGTAAGGAGTTTTAACGGCTTCATATATTTTTTCCATAGCAGCCTGTGGCACTGTTTGCTGCTGTGCCGGTACCGATCCTGTAAAAAATAATCCCAATGCACCTAATACGAATTTTCGCATCATCTTGATTTTACGGTAAAATGATAGCTCCCCGAACCTATTTTCTGCACCTGTTTATTGTATCCCGGAGGATAGTAAATAACGGCTGTTGTATTGGCTGGTATGGAAACATCTATGGTGAACTGATCCCCCTGTTTTTTCCAGCTTACTTCAATAGGTCCACGCACGGAATGATAGCCGGCTTTTGCTGTTTTTATATCTCCCACGGGATGCGGCCGTATTTCGATCTCTTTAAACCCTACAGAACCTGCTGCCTGCCGGATCCCGCAAAGACCGGAATAGAACCATTCCATCAGGTGCCCCAACATAAAATGATTATTGGACACTGTGGGCAATGCGGCCCAGGACTCTGTCAGTGCAGTTGCTCCATGCGCTAACTGGTATCCATAGCCGGGCACATCGCTCCGGTTGTTCATATCATAGATCACATCACTATGCCCTGCATCTTCCAAAGCCCTTAATACATACCGGTAGCCTACATCGCCACCTGTAAGCGCATTATTGCGGGCACGGATATCTTTGACCAGGTTTTTTACAACTGCTTCATGATATTGAGGTTCTGCAAGGCCCATATACAAAGCCATTGCATTGGCGGCCTGGCTGCCAGTGGCATACTGCTTTGTTGCCTTATTAAAAAACTTTTTGTTAAAGGCGCTTTTTACGGCTGCTGCCCGGTTCTCAAAAAGGATCTGGTCTGCTTTATTATTGAACAATGCAGCGATCTTTGAAAGTATCGTCAGGTCATAATAATAGGTAGCCGTTGAAGTAACCCCTTCTGGTGTCAGCTGTGAAACACCCGGGCGATCAGGGCCAAGATCGAACCAATCGCCCAGGCCAAAATACAAAATATGGCCTTTTGCTTTTCCCTTAAGGTAATACATATATTTTTTCATCATCGGGTAAGCATCCCTTAGAATAGAGGTATCCCCATACCATTGAAAGGCATACCAGGGAAAGATCACTGCTGCGCTGCCCCATTCGGGTGAATCGCGGAAACCGCCGTCAAAATGAACATATTCCGGTGCAATATCGGGAACCAGGCCCTCGTCCGTCTGCGCATTGATCATATCGCGCACTATTTTTTTTGCAAGCGCTGCAATATCATAATTATACTGAACAGAAGCGCCCATCAGGTGCGTCTCTTCCAGCCAGCCCAGTTTTTCCCGATGCGGACAATCTGTAAAAACACTTACCATATTGCTCCGGATGGCCCAGCGGATGAGGTCATTGGTTTTATTAAATAATTCATTGGAACAGTTGAATGAACCGGTTTCAGGGGCGCTGTTGCGTATATGCAGCCCTTTTAATGCTTTTATAACCGGCAATGAGGTTGGGTGATCAGCGGGTGTTGCACCTTCTACCTGCACATACCGGAAACCATAATAAGTAAACCGCGGGTGCCACTCTTCCACCTCAGCGCCTTTTAATACATAGGTATAATAATACGGGCTGCCGGTGGCCTTCTGGTTGGCAGTACCGTCTTCATTCACCAATTCAGCCGGGCGTAAACGTATGGTGTCTCCCTTTTTACCGGATACTTTTATAGCAGGAATCCCGGAAAAGTTTTGCCCGAGGTCGTACATCCATATTCCCGGGGCCAGTTCTTTTTTTGCAACCGGTTCCAGCGCCTGCATCACCTTAACCGGCGCTGCCGGCTGCGCATACAACCCGGGGGGGCCTGTAGTAACCAAAGCATTTTTCCATCCTGCATCGTTATAGCCCTTCTGATCCCAGCCCTTTTGTTCCCTGTTAGCATCATAATCTTCCCCGCCGTAAATGCTGGAAAAATAAACAGGTGATCCGGTCGTTTTCCAACTATTATCTGAAATAATTACCTGCTCCGATCCGTCTTTATACCGGATCCGGATCTTCGCGATCATTTTAGGATATCCATAAGCGCCGGTCAGCTTTCTGTAACGCTCACCGGGAATATAATAAAAGCCGTTACCCAACAGTACACCGATCACATTGTTTCCTTCGTTCAACTGACGGGTAATATCAAATGTAACATACTGTGCCTGCCTGGAATATTGTGTCCAGCCCGGATCCAGGAAGTGATCTCCTGTCTTTTTCCCGTTAATGCTCATTTCAAAATGTCCCAGCCCGCTGATAAAAACGGTGGCTTCTTCTACCTGCTTTTTTATTATAAATTCTTTCCTGAACAAAGGCAATACATCCGGTCGTTTGCCCCAGGCTTTTTTCCCTTTACCATGTGCAAAGGGAAGAATAATGCTGGTGTCCGGCAGGATATCATGCGCGATCCACCGGGCGCCGGACCAGTCGGCAGCTGTTAACAGCCCCATTTGCCATATGGCCCTATTACTGAATGCCGATGCTTTGCCCTTTTCATCCCAGACCATTACTTTCCAGAAATATTTTTTGCCGGACACCAGGGGTTTCCCGGAATAGGCGATCTGTAGAGAGGCTGATGTGCTGATCTTTTTTGAATCCCAGATATTGCCCTGGTCTTTATCCAGCAGCGCCGGTTGATCTGCTACCAGGATACGATAGGCCGTCTGCCGGCTGTTATTGGCAGTGCCTGATAATTCCCAGCTCAGCCGGGGCTGCTCCGCATCAATACCCAACGGATCCTTCAGGTATTCACAGCGCAGGTTGACCGGCTGCAGCTGTGCCGGCGCTATTTTAATTACTGATAAAAACAATCCTAAAAACAACAATCGTTTCATTCGTATATTTTTTATTTACCCGCTTTGTAAACTGTTCTTAATTGCCGCAACCCCTTATTGCTGCCTTTGCCAGGCCCGTCCGCCCCAAGCTTCGGGGCCAGCACGGGAGGGCTGCTAATGGCAGGTGATATAATATTTTGATAATAAACAACATACAAGCACATCATTTCGGACCGCAGCGAAGCGGAGTGGAGAACAATTTCACCGAAGGTAAATCTCTATAATAGATGAGATCCCTCCGCGCTCCCGCTTTCAGCGGGATTGGTCGGGATGACGATTGAAAAGAACTTGTCATTTCAATGAACATAAATGCAACGCTTTTATGATTGCCTCACTATGACAGGCTCACCATGACATTCACTTTTGTCATCCGAATGTTCGGATTTAAAGAACTTAATTTTTCACTTTTATTTGTGGCCCGGGCCGATATTACTTTTTAATCAGTCCTACCTATTGCGAAGCTACCGGTTTCGCCAGGCCAATCTTTTCTTTCTTCCTTTTATTGTACTTCAATACCGGACACCACCAGTCCTTTTAGATTCTTTACTGTTAAACGCACCGTATAATGGCCCGCATTGATCATTGTACGGGTATTTACTGTTGACAATGACCATTTACCCGTTGGGGTAAATTTAAGCGGAATGTTTTGTTCCACCATCCTGTTGCCTCCTGCATCCGTTACTGTGAGCACTAAGGTTCTGTCTTCCTGTAACGGATAAAAATATTTCAAAGTGATATTATAGATATCCGCAACGCCCGCTGATACCGGCCACTCTATTGAAGTGGCTGCATTTGTTTGTACCACCAGGCGGGGAGCGCCGGATATTGTTTCCATTGTGATCCCTGTACCTGCAATAGCCCCATCTGCTTTATAACCTGTAACCGGCTTCAGGTCAAAAGCAGGCTGCATGTTTGATGACGGAGTGATCATTACCAAACAGGAACCGGCCTGTTTTAAAGAATAAACAGCTCCTGCCGGCACTCTTTTTTTGAAAACAACATATTTTCTGCCTCCCGCCTCATCCGTTATTATAAACAGGTTTGTTGGTTCATATTCCTTTGTATAGTAAAGAGCGGGCGCATCGGGTGGTATTGCAAGATAAATATCCGAAGCCTGCTGTACCCTG
Source organism: Niabella ginsenosidivorans (assembly GCF_001654455.1). Taxonomy (NCBI): domain Bacteria; kingdom Pseudomonadati; phylum Bacteroidota; class Chitinophagia; order Chitinophagales; family Chitinophagaceae; genus Niabella; species Niabella ginsenosidivorans. The sequence continues at coordinate 932,912 of NZ_CP015772.1, read as the reverse complement.
AATGAGATGTCTTTTGTTTTTTTACGGCTGACCCGGAGCCAGTCGGCGGTAAAAAGCTCCGGAGGCAGCCGGCTGATCCGGATAGTTTCCCCTTCAAAAGGCCGGTTACCGATATCCAGCCAGGATTGCAGTTCCACGCCCTGTGCATTCAGCACTGTAACATTCTCAAATGCATTTGCTGCTTTAACGCGCGTATCCTTTGTGGCAATGGCAATAGCCGCAATCAGCGCCTGTCCTGCTTTTGACCCGGGAAAGGAGATCACCAGCCGGCCGCCTTTAACGGTTACCGGTATTGTTTTTTTCAGTGCGGTATTGGTTCCTGCTTCCTTCCAGATATCCAGGTCGTTTAAAACCATCGTATCATTAAATGCCACATTCAGCAAGCGCATGCCCGACGCATCCGACCCGCCCCCAACGCCCAGCCAGGGTTCTGCAAAATACAGCTCTGCGATATAGTTGCCGTCCGGCAACGGGAACGTATATTTCAGCTCATTCTTGCCATAGCGGAAATCCTGGAACAGCGGCCAGTCCCTTGTTCCTTTAACGGGTGAAAAGGTTCGCTGCTGGCTTGCAAAAAAAGAGGGCATTCCCGTAAACCGGTCCGCCCAGGAAGAAGAGCCCCAATAAGGTATCCCAGATCTGAGCTTTGAGGTTTGAGACGGCTCAAAATGTGGCAGCGGTCTGTCCGCCTGCCAGGTGTTCCCGTTCTGATCCCTGTAATCCGGGCCTCCGCAGTTCACCCGGTAAACATATGTATAGCCTTTACGCGGAGCAGTACTATTCCGGGCGTCAGCATACAATTTTTCAAAATGCGGCGCCTGCGGTAAATGATATAACAGGATGGTATCCCGCGCAACAACTTTCCCATTCACATAACCCACTGCATATAAAATATTGTACCGGATGTTTACATGATCCCATTGAAAATGATAGCCCCGGCCGTTGTTCTTTTTCCGGCCCAGGGAAGCAGCTTCCATATCATTGAACAGCTCCACCTCATCGCAATTGGAGTAGACCACTACAGCATCCTTAATGCCCGGCGTCATCCACCGGTTGGGCCATGTATGCGAAGCAATATACACCATCGGGTCTGTTTGTTTTGAGGCGTAATTGGAGCGATACATATAATATACGTCCGTTGGCTCTTCCCAGGAGGTCAGCATTCCTTTATAATTTACAGGCCCGATACGATCGATCGCCCTGAAGCCCTCGCCTCCCTGCACCCTGCCGGGGTTGTCATGAGAATTCAGCAACCATAAAAAATGACCGGCGCTGCTATCCTTTGCAGCCTCACCCAGACGCAGTTTTTTTTCCATTAAAGCCACCATATTATCTTCTGTGTATAAGAAGGAGCGGACGCTGTCTGCTTCATGCAGGCCAAGGGTACGCCATGCGCCATACTCACCTATCAATACCTGCTTTTTCAGATCCCGGTCATAGGTATCCGGATTTCCTCCATATGTGCCCGTCCAGTTCTGGGGCACATCCCAATCCGTTCCTTTACCACCATTGCAGGTGGTTACTAACCGCTGAACGGAGGCCGTAGGATCCAGGCTCCGGATCAGTGCCGTACATTCTTTTGCAAAATCCTCCGGCAACTTGCTCTCGTTCTGCAAACCCCATAAAATAACGGCGGGATCATTCCTGCGCTCCAGCACCCATTCTCTTAAAGAGGCTTTGAACTGTTTCCGGAACTCCGGGGTATCATACCAGATATGCGCCGACAACTGCGGCCACCACAGAATTCCCTTTTGGTCAAACAAGGTACCATATAACAAATTGTGGGGCTGATGCGCATCGCGGAACGCGTTGAAACCCGCGGCCTGCAGCCATTTTACCCGGGCAATGATCTCTTCATTGGAAAAAGCATGGCTTTGCCCCAGCTGATGCTCATACTCTGCGATCCCGTTGATAAAAACAGGTGTATCATTTAAAAAAAACCGGTGGGTGGCCGTATTCCAGTGAAGGGTTCTGAATCCAAAATCAGTTCTTACCTTATCTACTTCCACCGCACCTGTTTTTATGATCGTTTCAATGGTGTATAAATACGGATGCTCCGGCGACCATAATTCAGGGTGGTCGATCGTCAGTTTGGGCAGGGCTACGGTAACAGAATCCAGCTGCTGTAACCGGACTGTCTGCCGGCTTTCTGCAACCACCTGCTGCTTTTTATTTTTTAACCGTGCAATTAACTGAACAACTGCAGCGCTTTCACGGTCATTTTTAATGGTTGCATTAACGAATAATTCCGACCGGTTCTTTTTTATAGCGGACCAGGCATGTACCCCAAAGGGAGCGATGCGGATATTGCCGGTAACGATCAACCGAACAGGACGGAAAATTCCCAGCGGCTGCGATCCTTCAGAAAAGCCCCGCTCATCACTGCATCCGCCGCAAACCCAGGCCAGATCTTTAATTCCGGCGGGATGCTCCGCCAGCACCGCCAGGTCGTTTACGCCTTCTTTCTTTACAGCATCCGTTATATCCAGTGTAAACGTGGTACGCCCTCCTGCATGGGCACCCACTTTTATTCCATTTACCCATACCGTAGCATAGGAGCCCACACCCTCAAAAAAAAGCAGGTATCTTTTTCCCTGTTGTTTGCTGATGCTGAACTTTTTTTTATACCAGGCATTACCATGAAAATTGCCATGCAGTAACCGCCTGTACCCATAGTAATCATCCCAGTTATGCGGAGCCGTTACCTTTTTCCAGCCCGCTGTATTGTAACCCGCCTGTTCAAATCCTTTGTATTCCTGCAACAGGGAATCTGTGGCTACCGTAAGCCATCCCTCATTTAAAGAAAGGGTATCTCTTTCAAAATACCACTGCGCCGCCAGTTGAGTGCCTGTTAAAAAACTGAAACAGGTCACCAGCATTAAATAGATCCATCTCCTGTCAATTCCTGTTCTCATTGATCTGTTTAAAGTCCCCGCTTATTGTATAGCTTTTCCCTTTCTTAAACGCAAATGGCAATACCGTATTATTGTATCGGAGCTGAGCGGTTCCATCTGCAATTGCCTGTATCTCCAGTTTTTTCAGTTGTTTATTGGCCCATTCTATATTTAAGATCAATCCGCCGCGGGCACGGATGCCATGAATAGCACCACCGGGCAATGCATCCGGCAACGCCGGTAAAATATCAATGAACGCGGTATGGGACTGTACCAGCAGCTCACCAATGCCCGCAGCGCCGCCAAAGTTCCCATCGATCTGGAACGGCGGATGCGCATCAAATAAATTGGGATAACTGCCGGCACTTCTTCCCGCGGGCGTCAGCAGCATCCGGATGAGCTGAAATGCATGGTTCCCTTCTTTAAAACGGGCCCACAGGTTTATTTTCCAGCCCAGGCTCCAGCCGGTGGCTGCATCACCCCGGTAGATCAGCGATTGCCTTGCCGCTTTCATCAGCTCCGGTGTGGTTTCCCAGTTAATTTCATTGCCCGGGTAAACAGCCCACAGATGGGATACATGGCGGTGCTTATTGGTGGTATCATCCACATCCTGCATCCACTCCTGCAACTGCCCGTAACGGCCTATTTTGTTTGGGCCGATCTGCTGGTACTGTTCCTGCAGGGTTTTACGGAACGCGGCATCCACCTTTAAAATACCAGCCGCATCAATAACCGATCTGAAAAGGTTCCGGATGATCTGGTGATCCATTGTTGGCCCTGCTACCAGTCCGCCCTGCTCCGGGGAGTTGGAAGGTGCACTGATCAGATAACCTGTAGCCGGGTCTTTTACCAGGAAATGATTAAAGAATAATGCGGCCTCCTTCATAATGGGATAAGCCGTATCCCTTAAAAAATTCCTGTCTTTTGTAAACAGGTAGCGCTCCCATAAATGCGCACAGAACCAGGCGCCGCCGGTTACCCAGATCCCGTGATTGGAGGCGTTAATCGGTGCCGTGCCCCGCCACAGGTCGGTATTATGGTGCAGCACCCAGCCCGGTGCATGATAATACTCCCGGGCCGTTTCTTTACCCGTTTCGGATACCTCCCACACCATCTTAAAAAATGCATTATGCAAGGGTGATAACCCCAATAATTCAGCGGGCCAGTAATTCATTTCTGCATTAATGTTGGTGGTGTATTTGCTGCCCCAGGGAGGTGACAGCAGGTCATTCCAGATGCCCTGCAGATTGGCAGGGTACGCATCGGGCCTTGAGCTGCTGATGAGCAGGTATCGCCCGTATTGCAGGTACAAGGCTACAAATGCGGGATCATCAGCCGTTCTGAACCGTTCCAGCCGCTGATCCGTCGGCAATGCTTCATCAGCAGCCGGTACGCCTTTTTTATTGTAAAAATTTACAGACAGTGTATTAAAATAACGCTGGTACTCTTTCCGGTGCCTTTCCAGGATGGATGCAAAGGAGCGCGGCCCTGCTTTCTGCAACACTGTTTTACAAAGCGCTGACGGATTACCGGATACATCCTTATAATTTTTAAAGTTGGTAGCTGCGGCAATGAGCACTGTAGCCGCGTCTGCATTACGGACCACCAGCCGGTTATCCTTTATTTGAACAGTGCCCCTGCTTACACGCACCTGTACCAGGCTCTCTCCTTTTAAAGCGCCATCTTTTACCTTTACTTTCAGCGCCACCGTATTCCCGCTGACCGGCATCACTACAAAATTCCGGTGCGGACTGCTCAGCGTTGTTTCAAAGCTGATCATTCCCGGTTGATCAGCTGTAAAATGAACCGCAAGCACCTGGTCCGGCTGGCTGGCAATATAGGTACGTTTATACGCAACACCATTATAGCTATAGGAAGTAGTTAGTACCGCATTTTCAAGATCCAGGCTCCTGCGGTAGTCCGTTACTTTTGTTTCATTTACATTCCAATGAAAAAATACATCACCAAAAGGCTGATAGCTTGCCTGGTATTCACCGGTGGCCGGCACTTCATCGGTTTGTACAAAATAGTTCCACTGTCCGTTTAAAGATTGCTGTTCCTGCTCACTGCCTCCAACAGGATAAATACCGATCTGCTTTGCCGGATCTTTGTACCCCAGTATGCCGCCTTTACCGGTAAAGTTCAAAACCAGTATTGCAAGGGTGTTTTGCCCGGGTTTTAACAGCTTTGCCGGAAGGGTATAGTTGCGGGGGGCATCCCCGCTGTTGCCGGAACCGATCCATGTTCCGTTGAGGTAAGTGTAATCCATATCCGCAATCTTATTGATGTTCAAAACCAGGTCTCTCCCCGTCCATCCTGCGGGCAGGTTAAAGGTCTTCCGGAACCACACAGCGCCGTCCAGCTCTTCCAGTCCTTCTTTTTCCCAGCCATCATAACCGGGCACCTGCATTTTTTTCCAGGACCGGTCGTTATAGCCCGGTTGCGCCGGGTTCTCTTTCAGTTTTAAAATTGCTTTTTGTTGTTCGATCCACTCCTCCCGGTTGCCCTCCCGTGATTTTAGCCCCATAAACTCCCGCCCCGCAAGTTCTTCCGCCTCTTTTTGTTTTCCTGCAAACAACAGTCCCCTGATGGAATCCAGGTATCTGTAAGCGCCCTTTTTATTATAATCCCTCGGGTAGCCCGTCCACAGGGTTTGCTCATTGAACTGTATGCGGTCTGTCTGTGCCCCGCCAAACACCATGGCGCCAAGCCTGCCATTACCGATAGGCAGCGCTTCTACCCATTCCTTTGCGGGTTGTTTGTACCAAAGCCTTAAGTCCTGCGCACCTGACGGCGCCGCTAAAGCGATCAAAAATACAGCGATCAGGACCGGGTTACTATTTTTCATTGTGTCTATTGTTCAGTATTTCAGAAATCTGTCCCTTTTATTTTAAAAAGCACCGGCAGCGTATGCGCTTCATTAATTGTAAGTGAAAGAGCTGAAGAGTTCATTTGTTTGAAGAACTATTTTGAATACGCTACGCTTCGCTGTTAATGACAAGTGTTATAGTATTTCGTCACCCTGACCGTATTCCGCTGAAAGCGGAAGAAGCGGAAGGGTCTCTTGATTATTAAGACCCACCGATTATCCAGAGATGCTTCGGCTGCGTTACACTCCGCTCAGCATGACGACTCTTTATTTACTTGTCATTTCAATAAACTTAATTTTCCCCTTTTATGTTTGGCTCAAGGTAACGCCGGTTTTTTTGTCATTTTAAAGAACTTATCAGCAATACCCTCACCATGATATTTGTTCGTCGAATTCACCTATCATTTTAAAGAGCCGTGCAGTTGCCGTTTCCCAACAGCAACATCTATTCAAACAACCAGTCTACCTGTTTTTTATTACCACTCTCATACAGGCCTGCATCATAAACGGGAACCGGTGCACCCCCCTCCACAAATCCCAGGATCAGAACCGCGCCTTTTTCCAGTTTCAGGGTATTAACTCCTGCCTTGAAGTCATAAGTGTGCACATTCACCTGCGGCATGCCGGGCAGCACCAGCGCATTGGCTATTTTAGTATCTGCCTGCCCGTAATCATTTGCCAGTGCGTTTGTTTCCAGTTCAGGAGCTTTCAGGTAAATGGTATCCCTTGTAAATGCAGCTTTCTGTGGCTGAAAAAAGCCTACCAGCACTTTTACAGGTTTCTTATTGGTAAAGGTAATGCTGGTAGGGCTGGTGAGCTGATCTTTCCACAAAAGTTTTATCCCCCGGATGCCCGCCAGCTCAGGTGCACAGGCACGTATAGCTAATGAAGTATCCTTATACACCCTGTTCAGACTGTCAATCGTAAACCATTCATAACTGCCCTGCAGCTTTACCTCCGTATTCTTTAAAGGAGCTGTTTTTACTGTTCCGGCAGTTGCCGTGTTCTTTAAAGAATCCAGCTTTTTTACAAAGTGATCGTACTCCTGCTGCATGGGCTGTAATACTTCTGCCCAGGTTTTGAATGTTCCGTTAACACCGCGCAAAGGAATTTTACGTTGCTGTGTCTGCATACTGTTGGCATACAGGTAAGTGCTTTTTGTTAGTGTTACCAATTGCTGATACCAGTCCAGGCTTTGCTTTAACAACGGCAATGCCTGCTCCAGGTCTTCTATATTATCGGAATATTTATAACGCAACACCTGCAAGGCAGCTTCTGCCTTAGCCGCATAATGATAAGCCAGCGCCCGGTAGCAAGCCGCATCATTTTTAACCCGGTCAAACTCTGCCCTGTTTTTTGTAAGAGATGCATCAAGCCCTTTCAGCGCTGCCACCGCGTCATCTCCATGCTTCCGTACCTCCTTTGCTATCTGCACCGGTGTTTCTCCTTTATGCGGCTGATGGTGCCATTCCTTATCAGCATATTCAATCAGCATCTCTCCTTCAGGGCTTTCCCCTTCATACAACAGTGTAAATAATCCATACCGGTAAGGGTTGATCAGCTGGGTCATCAGCATACCAAGCGTTAATGTTTGCCGGTTGCCATCTGTAATGCCAAAGCGCCTTAGCAGCTTGGGCGCGATCTGCCCCATTGCTTCATAAGACTGCAAAATCAATTTGCCTTTTTCCTTATCAAGCCCGAACTGGTTGCCCATCAGGCGGCTCCAGTAAACGGTTTCCTCCTCCCGGTCCCGTTCCGACCTCCATGCATAACGGCTCCAGGCTTTGTACCAGATCCAGTCCCGTTCTATCTGCAGCAACCGTTTTCCTCCCTGAACGCTGTCCGCCGTATACGGCCAGTCCCAGTAAGAAGCTTCGGGGTACAGGTGCAGCCCATACGCGCCCAGCACCTCGTTCATTCCAATAACGCTTTGTTGTATAAAATCAGGAGCGCTATATCTGAACGGTTCCAGGTTGGCCAGGATATGCACATTGGCAATATGTACGCTGCCCAAGTGGCTCAGGGTCTGGTGCAGTTTTGCCCATTCTCCCCTGGGCCTTGGGTCCGTTAATGCTTCCCCATTGAATTTTGCTTCCGTATATAAATTCTTATACAGGGGCAGCGCCGCTTTCATTACAGAAGGAGCATCCGTATCATGCGCCCGCAATACGATGGGCGGTTCTTTCCGGATACCTGCGGCCTTCATCCCATCCTGCACACCGGGTATGATGGTTTTGGTAAACCACTCAATATCATCATTGCCTACCCCCTCCATAGCCTCGCCCAGGCAAACCATCAGGCCCACGTTCGGGTATTTTTCTACAAAGGCAGCTATCGATTTTCGCGTATAATCTGCAATCACCGGAATGATCGGCCGCTCCCGTTCCTGAGTCTTTAAATGATTTTTTTCTGCAAAAGGTTTGGATACAATAATATTGTAAAACATCTGTATCACCCATATACCCCGCTTGTCTGCTTCAGTGGTAAGGAACCGGTACATTTCCTCGTTTAATTTAAAGGTGGCATCATCCACTTCAACAGCATACGGATACTCCTTTAGTTTTACCAGCGAGGCAAACGGGTGGCCGTTCCACAAATACAAAGAGTTCATCCGGTTGTGCGCCATGGAATCCAGCACCTGTATCCACAATTTTTTATTATAGAACCAGGGAAAGGTTTGCGGTGTATACGGGTATTCATATACATTCCGCCCCGGCAGGTAGTAGGGCTTTTGCAGGCCGATGCACTGACCACGCAAAACCATTTCCGGCGCATCGGAAAAAACAAGCGCCTGCGGAACAATGCCGGCTTCCTTAATGCGGTCTGCCAGCTCAAAACAACCATACAGAGTTCCGGTGGCATCACCCCCGGTAATGGTTATATATTTCTTTTTAGCATTAATGACAAAGCTTTCCTTTTTCAGATGCGCACTGTCCGGCGAGGTGGCAATTAAGATCAGCTGCTCTTTTTGCGGTTGCTCTTTATACGGGATAACATCCACAGGATAGCCCAGCTTCATCAGCGCTTGTTGCAGGTAATGTGCTCCAAACTGCACCCTGGGCGATGCGTCCCTTGCTATGCCCAGCACAATCTTTTCCTTTGCACCGGCTCTTACTGTAACAGTAAACAACACCAATAGAACAACAACAAATAAACGCATCCTGATCGTACAATTTATATTAATAAGGGGCACAATTAGTACCTGTTATTTTTATGTGCCCGGCTGTAGTGCTACTTATGGATACCGGTTGCGTCGCACACTTCAACCGTAGTATTACTATGGGCATAAATAAGAAGCATATACTAACCGTGTCAGGTCAAACATCAATAACATTATAGTAATACAGGAGCAACCCCTCCCTGCTGGCTGCTGATATAGGCAGCCTCCACGCACTTCATTGTTTCAAAAGCATCATCAATACTATTCTCCGGTTTGTTGACCAGACCTTCTTTTACATTTATCATTTGCTGCATGGTACCGATAAACGCATGCGGGAACCAGGTACCCCCAATGTGTTTGGATCTCCAGTCAGCACATTTGCCATTTTCAACCAATACATACTCAAAGGTATCCGGCACGCCCTCAGGATAGTTGATCAGCGCGCCCAGGCTCATTTTTATAGCGCCTTTTGTTCCTTCTATTTTTATAGATGCTTCCTGGTGCTTATACCCAAAGTCATGATGGTGATTGGTATGAATAGTGGCCCGCAGCAGATCGCCATAATCCATTATAATGGTACTTTTTACCGAAGCCAGCTCAGGCGCGTCCGGATGCCGGAACGTTTTTGCATACACCGTATCCGGATTGCCCAGAAAAGAACGGACCAGGTCAATATAATGCACGCTGTGATAATTGATCTCCATCCTTGGTTTTCCAAAAAGAAAGGACCAGAGGTTCCAGGGAGTGTGCACATTTACATAGACCTCAAGATCAGTAAGCGCGCCGATCATCCCTTCTTTTATCATCCGCTTTGCTTCCAGCACACCGGGCGCAAACCGCAATTGAAAATTAACGCCTGCATTTAATCGTTTTGCATGCGCAAGCTCCAGCAGTCCTCTTGCTTCCTCAATGCGCTCCCCAAGCGGCTTCTGGATCAGCACAGTTGCCTTATCGGGCAATTGTTGTAAGACCGCCGCTGTTTCCGAAGCGGGCAATGCGCAATCATAGATCACGGAATCGTTCTGGTCAGCGACCATCGATTGCACTGATTCATATACATGGGGTATATTGAATTGCATGGCCAGGTCTTCTGCCTTTTGCCGGTCAAGATCTAAAATACCCTTTACAGCAAACCCCGCAAGCCTGTAGGCAGGCAGGTGAGCGGCTTTTACAATGCCACCGGCTCCAATAATGCAAATACCTGTATCCCTGGTGCTCATGATCCGGTACCTCCCAGATAATTACCATACGTTAATATAATGACCGCCAGCAACAATACCAGCAGCGCGCTTACCAGGGTCGCTTTTGCCTTTCCGGTGGTGCCCTTCCATTCTTTTAATACCAGCCCCACAACCGAGCTAAAGAACACCAGCAGGATCATATGTATAGCCCAGCTGGAAAATTCATATCGCCCTAATTGTACATGCCCCAATCCGTAAAAAAAGAACTGGCCATACCAGAACAGGCCGGTCAGCACCGCCATCAGGTAGTTAACCGGCAAAGCCCCTTTTACCCCTGGCCGGGCATACTGCCTCCAGGTGCTGTTTTTATTATGCAGGTAGAACATATACAGCAATGTAGTAAGGAAGGCACCGGAGTTTGAAAATAAATAAACAACATTTACCTGGAAATTGCCCGCCCCATAACCGGCCGCAATATCAGATATCGGTTTACCGGCATTGATCGCAAAGCCATAAAATGCGGAAAGAATGCCCGATAAGATGCAAAGCGGCAATCCTTTTTTTAATGAAAAACTATTCTGCTTTCCGCCGACTGTTTTTTCCTTGAACCAGCCGGCCCCACCACAACAGGCAATGCCCAGCGCTCCCAGAAATACGCCGGCAATAATCCAGCCACCTCCACGCCCGCTGATGACATCAGTAATGGTTCCCTGCACAATGGGTGGCAACAGCGTTCCCAGAATGCAGGAAAGCCCTACAGAAATGGCATAGGTTAATGAAAAGCCGATGTATCGGATTGCAATACCAAAAGCGGTACCGCCTATTCCATACGCCATCCCCAGTAAGAAGGAGTTACGCATTGCCGAAGCAGGAGCCTCTTTCAGCACGGTCGCCAGCGAGGGTATGGTGATCATTGCTACAATAACCGGCAGCAGCAGCCAGCATACCGCCGCCTGCGCCAGCCAATAGGTTTGCCAGGACCATCCCCTTATTTTTTTTTCGGGCGTATAACAGAGCGCTGCCGATGAAGCGCCCACCCCGTGAAAGAATATACCATTGAATAACTGCATGCTAATCTATCTCCAGATCATAAAATTTAAGCGCATTACCGGAATACACTTTTTCAAGCTGCTCCCCTTCCAGTAATGCTGCCAGCACCTCTTTATAAATACGCCATGTGTTTACATAATCTGCTGCCAGTAAGGATACCGGCCAATCGCCCCCGCAAAAACAACGCTCCGGGGTGAATTGGCTGATCACAAAGTCTATATAAGGTTTCAGCCGCTCTGCATTAAAATTTTCCGCACCGGCAACAGTGCCCAGTCCGGATATTTTTGCATACATATTTTTATTCTTTGCCATTTCCTGCAGAAACGCTCCCCAGCGGCCGAATTGCTTATTCCTGTCAATGGGAGGCGCATTCAGGTGATCCAGCACCATACGCAGGTCCGGCACCCGTTCCGCTACCTTTAGTACCGTTTCCATATGCTCCGGCAATACGCCTACCACATCATAGGGAATCTGATGAGCGGCAAGTATTTTCAAACTCTCTATTACCGAGGGTTGCAGCAACCATTGCGGATCTTTTTCATCGTGGATGAGATGGCGTGCCCCAACAAAATAATCCTCCTTCAGTAGCCGTTGCTCCAGCAATGTTATCGTACGCGCTGTATCTGCCAGCGGCAGCCAGCTTACCACGCCTTTGATCCAGCCGGTGTGCTTTGCCACTTCCAGCATATGAAAAGAATCTTCCATCTGCACATCTGCCTGCACAAAAATACCGGCATCTATACCCGCTTCTTTCCTTGCAGCTTCCAGCTCCTCAATGGCATAAGTGCGCTTTAACAGCTCCGGCGCTCCCTGCAGCCAGGCATAAGATGATTTTCCCGTATCCCAGATATGTATATGCGTATCAATGATCATGTTGTTCTTTTTAGCTTCTTATTCTTCTGACCAGTGCACCGTTTTTGTATGCATTTATCAACAATCAAACGCAGGTATTGATCCTGAATATAATGGCCTAAGATACTACAGCCTCCTGTTTCTGCCATTGATTTAATCCAAATTCTTTGTCAATGGCAGCCGTATGCTCACCCAGCAATGGCGCTGCTATTGTGCTTGTAAGCATTAAGCCGTCTACCTTAAACGGGCATCTTGTGGTAGTGATACGGGTGCCCCTGCTGTTCTTCACCACCATTTCCATATCCAGTTCCGTGTAAGCAGGCTGTTTTCTCAGCTGCCCGTAGCTGAGCACTTCAGCGCACCATACATCAGCCGGTTCCAGCACCTGCAGCCATTCGGCTGTTGAGCGTTTTTGTAAATGCCGGGCAAGAAGGCTTTTGATCTCATCGCGCCTTGCAAACCATTCGTCCCTGTCAACATACTTTGTTAACGCTTCGCATCCGGTCAACCGGCCCAGCTGAACAATGTCGGTCATCGCCAGGGCCAGCCAGGCATCTGCGGTCTGGTAGATACCGTACGGTGCGCCTACATAGGGATGGCCGCCATTTACGCTACTGCGCTGCGGTAGTTCATTACCATCGTTATAAAAGCAGGTGAGCACCTCAAACTGAAGATCAAGCGCGCTTTCCAGCATGCTGACCTTTACATCTCCTCCCTCACCTGACAAGGTTCGCTGATAAAGTAATGATAAAATGCCCTGCGACAGATGAATGCCGGATAAGATATCAATTACGGAAACACCCATCGGGATGGGATTTTCACCGGCTTTGCCATTCAACTGAGTGATCCCGGTCAGGGATTGCAGCAGCAGGTCCTGCCCCGGAAGCTGCTTCCACGGCCCTTCTTCCCCAAAGCCGCTGATGCTGCCGTAAACTACTGAAGGGTTCATTGCCTTCACTTCCTCATAACCGAGCCCCAGCCGTTCCATTACGCCCGGGCGAAAATTATGGATCACTACATCCGCATGTTTCAGCAGGCCTTTTATTTTAGCCATATCCTCCGCGTTCTTCAGGTCGGCACTATAACTTTCCTTATTCCGGTTAATGGCCTGGAATATGGAAGACGCACCGTCAATGACCACATCAGATACATACAGCTCTCTGCAGATATCTCCTGTGCCGGGCTTTTCTACCTTAATGACCCTGGCTCCCATATCAGCAAGTGTGAGCGAAGCCGAGGGCCCCGACAGGAACTGGCTGAAATCAATTACCAATATATCTTCCAAAAGATGCATTTCAATCCGCTATTAATTGTTTTATGATGGCCTCCCGCTGTGCGCCTAATGCCGGGGCTGCTTTTGACGAAACCAGCTTTTTCCCGTTCAGCACTATCGGGCACCTTGTTGTAATAACTGTTCCGTGCTCAGTGCCCAGGGATTGTTCCATCTGTAATACTTTATACCCACCGGCATTGGTAAGATCCTTCCAGTTATAAATTTCAGCAGCCCATAAACCCTGCTGCCGTAAACGGTTCATCCAGTAAGCAGTTGTGCACTTTTTTAATTTTTCGGCGATCAGTGATTTTATTTCATCCCTTTTCTGAAACACCTCCTCCCGGCTATAGGTTTTTAATGCGGCGCTATCCAGCGCCGCAGCCAGCTGGTGAAGATCCATCATCGCCAGAGACAGGTAATAATCAGCCGTTTTATAAATGCCATAGGGCGCGCCCAGTAAGGGGTTCCCATTATTGACCCTGCTGCGGCGGATACCTTCCGTCTTTTGAAAAAGCGTGGTGAATAATTCAAACTGTATCCCGATGGCGGATTCCAGCAAGCTCAGCTCAATATAAGCGCCGATCCCTTTTTTCTGCCTGCGGACCAATGCACCCAGAACAGCCTGTACCAAATGATTGCCGCAAATACTGTCCACTACAGACAGCCCGAACGGAACAGGCGCGTCACCGCCATTTCCTGTTGTATAGGCCAGGCCCGACAGGGATTGTACCAGCAGATCCTGCCCGGGCCGCTGTGCCCAGGGGCCCCTGCGGCCAAAACCGGTGATCTCTGCATAGATTATTTTTTCATTGATCGCTTTTACGTCTTTATAAGCCAGGCCCAGCTTTTCAATAACACCCGGCCGGAAATTATGGATCACCACATCCGCTTTACGCATCAGCTTTTTTACCAGCTCAAGATCTTCTTTATTCTTTAAATCGGCTGTAAAGCTTTCCTTGTTGCGGTTGATCGCGTGAAAGTTCAGCGAATCATTTCCTACCCACAGGTTCTTTACCGGCAGCTGCCTGCAGGGATCGCCCCCTTTCGGCCGCTCGATCTTTATAACACGTGCGCCTAGGTCTGCCAGCCGTAAACCGGCCGAAGGCCCGGACAGGTACTGGCTGAATTCCAGCACAATTAATCCGTTTAATGGTAATCGGTTCATAGGAGGGTTGCCTGTTTTTGTAAACTTTCCGCATACAGTGCATTGAGTTTCCGTAGCACTGCCTGCGGTGACTGTATATTTCCTTTTAAAAATTCCTGTATATAAAAACCCGCTGCATCCTGAAAATGCAGGTAACCATGATACCGCGGCCGAAGGTAGGCCTGCTCCAGCGCCGCTCCTGTGCTCTTAAAAAAATCCCGGCATACCTGGTTGTTGCATGCATCCGCATAACCAAACGTATAGCCCGGCTGGCCGCCATTTAAAATATATTCTGATGCCTGCCACCGCGGAGCGCAAACAAACTGTACAAAATCAACAGCAACAGATTTATGAGCACTTTGCGCTGCAACGGCAATACCTGTTCCGCCCAGGGTGGTCCTTAACGGAGCCCCGTTAAATGTAACAAGGCCTGTATACGTCAGCCTATGGCGGCTGTAATTCCTTCTTGAATAGTTGGCATACCCGTATGCAAAAGGGCAATACCAGTAATCATCTGTGCTGCTCATGACCTCTGCAACTGCAATGGGGTTCCTGCTGAAAAAACTCCGGTCCAGGACTGAATAAAATGCTTTCATGGAATCCAGCGCAGCTGTACCTGTAGCATCGGAAATCACTTTTTCATTACCGAATGGTTCCCCGCCCCGCGCTATACAGAAGGTATAAAAATTCATGAGCAGGTCAATAGGAATAGCGGGTGCCGCTACCCTGCCCTTCTTTGCAAGGGCCAGTACTTCCCCCCAGGTTTGTGGTACTGGTACATTATGGGCCTCCAGCAGATCTGCGCGCATACTGGCTACCGGGGTAGCGGCATCAATAGCCAGCGCCCACTGCTGCCCGTTGTAAGCATAGCTCTGGTGCGAAGCGCCTGCACTGTTTGCTTCCAGCGTTGCCAGCAATTCTTTGGGAAGGTATTCATTCAACGGCAATACACAACCCGTTACAGAAGCGCTGCCCACCCAGGGATGATCAATGATCAGAAGATCGTATTCCTCCGAAAGTTGTTCAATAGAATAATCGGCAAATGCCTGCAGGCTGCGTTTGCTCCAGCAGATCTCCACATTGGGGTGCAGTTCGCTGAAACGCTGTGCGGCAGCCTGTAAAGGCACCATACCGCGGGTATGATCCCATGTAATTCCTTTAAGCAGGATCGGCTCCATGTTGCTCTTTTTTCTGTACCAATAATAAATGCTCACAAACCATTACCAGCTGCTGCTGCTGGTTATACACTTCCACCAGTTCCGAAACAATACCATAGCCTGGCCGTTTATGATCTCGCTTACTCTTTATGGTTACCGTGGCTGTAATGGTATCATTTATAAATACCGGTGCGGGAAAGCGCAGCCGCTCATAACCATAGGTCATGGCGGCTTCATTGATCACGCCGGCCGTCAGCCCCACGCCCACGCTGAAAATAAGTGTTCCGTGCGCAATGCGTTTTTTAAAGGGCTGTGCTTTACACCATTCTGCATCCATGTGATGGGGATAAAAGTCGCCGGTCTGCCCCGCGTGCAACACAATATCTGCTTCGGTAATGGTTCTGCCGGTAGTTACGCGCCGGTCATCCACTATAAAATCCTCATAATATATTTTCACAGCCATATGACAGCATTTAAAACGGGGCCAACGGGGTTCAGGGATCCGTTAGCCGGGAAATCGAAAATAGAAGGAATCCCTTTGCCGGAAAATGTTAGGATTCACTATAGTAATGGAATATTTTACTGTACGCTCTTGGTTTCCGGTTCAGGGCTTAAAAAGCAGAGAGAGAAGCGCTGATCCGGTAATGCCGCTATCGTGTGAACACATTGCTGAAAATAGTTCTGATAACAACGGGCATTGGGTTTCAGCTTCGTCAGAAGCATTTCCTCCTGTCATTGGTCGCGCCTGTGCAGTCACATTTTTAATATTGCGGCGCTACGCGCCTTTGGAGCTGAGGTTGTTTACTGCTACAAGTATCTGGCTGCTCTGCAGCTATACTTTCCACATAGCGTATGGTAATAAGCGGCTATCGATTTTATTAAAATATCCACCAGCACAAGTGGTTTGAGCGAACCTGCCTGTCTGTTAGCTACGCTGTACACACAACTTTTTCTCTTATTGCCAGGTTCATGCAGTAATTTTGATTGTGAGTTGTCTATCCGAACTTTCGGATGAGTTGCAGAGTTATTCAGACAATGACAGCCTTCAACTCATCTATGCTCTTTTCAACCTTTTGTCAATCGCCACAAAAGGTTGGCAAAAAGGCCTGGCCATCCGCTTGCCGGCGGACCGCCTTTTGTGCACATGAAGATGCTAATCGAAAAGCAATTCCAAAATGCTAATGAAAGTGCAGGCCATAGCTTACGCTGCCAGGTTGTTGTACAGTGATTACTGTGCTGCTTTTTTACAGGAATGGCCTGTTAAAAGATAAACATCCGTTGTGTAAAAAAGAGGCACTGCGAAGTCGGCTGGATACAGTAGTTGCAGTTGCGTTCCGAAATTGAAAAACAAGAAAAAAGCAAAATATAGCAATCAGCGCCCTTTACACCTGTTAGCAAAAGATATGTATACCGGGTAGCTGTCCGTTAGGCAGGCCGGCAATGACCGGGAAGAGAAAATAATTTTAATACCGGTTCGTTATAAAGGTGCAGCGCGCCGGTACTACTTATAGATCCATCCAGGACGATCACAGAGCCGCAGCGCGGCGTGATATAAATTTGCAATTTCCAGGTTATCTCCGGCAGACTGCTGCCTGTAACATTTTTTGAAGAAACTATTTGTGCCCACAAGAGTAATGCCGGAAATCTGCTCTCTTAAAATAATTCCCGGATAAACGAATGCAGGCAGATCGTTAAGTACTATCGGCCGGCCTGAAGTTTCTGACAGCAGGCATAACACATACAGCCTATTATTTAACGGTCATATATACCTTTTCAATGCCACGAATGCGCTAATCTCGCTTTGCTGGATATATCTATCCAATTCGTGTTATCCTTTTGTTTGAATATGCAGAAAACCCACTTAATGCCTGCAAGCATTTAAAAAATGCTTGTAATAATAAGCTGTTATCAATTTTATTGAAATGAGCATCAAGTAGTTTGTGCGGACACAAACTACGGTGGCAGCATCAGTACCGGAAAGAATAGCGCATGCTCCGTATCGCTGCGTTATTATAATTTTTTGAAACGGATCTGCCCGCATCACCTGCTCAGCAAATATTCCTTAAACGCCGCAAAATCCGGCTGCATTGCCACGGCTTTTTTGGGTTGCTGCATTAATGTGCTTACTACTTCGGGAATTGCAATATCCGTTCCCGTAGCCTGTTTTACCGCATCCGGGAACTTTACCGGGTGGGCTGTTTCAAGAATGAATCCCTTTGAATGCGGATGTTGTACCTGGTAATTTTCCAGGGCATGAAACGCTACGGCCCCGTGCGGATCCAGCAGGTAACCCGTTCTTTCAAATACATCTTTTATAGTGGCAAGGGTTTCGGCGTCTGAAACGCTTTCGGCAGACAGGTGCTCTTTTAATTGTGCCAGCTGCCGGTCAAATAACTGCAGGATGCGCACAAAATTGCTGGGATCGCCCACATCCATTGCATTAGACAGGGTGGCCACGGCTTTCCTGGGCTGCCAGTGTGCTGTTTGCAGAAACTCCGGTACAATATCATTGGCATTACAGGCCGCAATAAAAGGGCCCAACGGCAAACCGGTGGCTTTGGCTAACAGACCGGCGCAGATGTTTCCAAAATTTCCGCTGGGCACCGTAACCACAGGAGGGTTCGTTTTATCGCTCCACTGTTTGTAGGCAAAGAAATAATAGAACTGCTGTGGCAGCCAGCGCGCCACGTTAATGGAGTTGGCGGAGGTGAGCAAATGCTTTGCATTGATCAGCTCATCCATAAAGGCCAGCTTTACCATACTTTGGCAATCATCAAAGCTGCCCTCCACTTCCAGCGCGGTAATATTTTTTCCCAGGGCCGTTAACTGCTGTTCCTGTACCGGGCTTACCCGCCCTTTGGGATAAAGAATGATCACCTCTACTCCTTCTACACCATAGAACCCGCTGGCAACGGCCCCGCCCGTATCACCGGAGGTGGCCACCAAAACAGTTACCTTCTTTTTCTCGTCTTTTAAAAAATACCCCAGGCAGCGGCTCATAAAGCGCGCGCCTACATCCTTAAATGCCAGTGTGGGGCCGTGGAAGAGCTCCAGCGATGCGATGCTCTCTGTAACCGGCACTAAAGGAAACGGAAAATTCACTGTTTCTGAAACGATCCGGAAAAGCACCTCATCCGGTAGGGTGCCTCCTACATAGGGTTGAATCACCCGGAACACGATCTCTGCTTCCGGCAGGGATTCTATATTTTGGACGAGAGTGGCATCTACCTGCGGTAAATACTCCGGAAAATACAATCCCTTATCCGGAGCCTGCCCGCGAATGGCAGCTTCTTTAAAATTTACGTTGGGTGATTGATGATTGAGGCTATAATAATTCATGCTGAGTTGAGATTTCAGATTTGAGAATTGAGATTTCAGCTGAGAACCTGATAACTGAGAACTGAAATCTGATAACTAATAACTGATCATTTGATGCCGAATACGGGATATTCCCCACTCACTACTCGCCACTTCCTACTCCCGATTCCCCATCCACCTGCACTCCCTCTTTACTGATCGTTGTTACATATACATAATTCTCTATGCCTATTTCCCGGTAAACCGCATTCATAATAGCGCCTACTTCCCGGGCAATGGTTTCCGTTTCGCTCAGCATAAAAACAGAGGGACCGGATCCGGAAATGCCTCCGCCCAGTGCGCCCGCTTCTTTAGACCTTGTTTTTACCTCATCAAAACCCGGGATCAGAATGCTCCTGACGGGCTCAATGATCACATCTTCCAGTGAACGTCCTATCAGTTGCTTGTCATTACGCATAAATCCTGCCACCAGCCCCGCAATATTGCCCCATTGTTTGATGGCATCTTTCAGATACACCTGCTGTTTGAGGATCTGCCTGGCGTCAGAAGTACGCACTTCGATCTGCGGATGCACAACGGTTACGTATAAATCGGGCGTGGCCAGCGGAACAATATCAATGGGATGGATAGAGCGGATCAATGTAATACCGCCCAGGATGCAGGGGGTAATATTATCGGCATGCTTTACACCGGTGGCCAGCTTTTCCCCGATCATTGCCAGCTGGATCAGCTCGTCCGTTGAAAAACGATTGCCCAGCAGTTTATTGGCACCTACTGCCGCACCTGCCGCGCTGGCCGCGCTGGAACCCAGGCCGCTGCCGGGTTTTATGTGCTTCTCAATTGTTACCTCAAACCCAACATTGCCGCCCGCTTTTTCAATAGCGGCTAACAGCACCACGCCTGCCACATTTTGCTCAGGGTCTGTTGGCAGGTCAAATGCATCCCGGTTATGGATCACCACTTTCGGCTCGTCCAGTAGCCGGAACTCCATAATATCGCAGGGCTCATTTAAGGCAAGCCCCAGTATGTCAAACCCGCATACCAGATTGGCAACGGTTCCCGGCGCTTTTATTTTTACAGTTTCCATTTTTTAAAAATTCATTTTATTCGTTTGCGGCGCGCATAATATCGGCAAACACACCACTGGCCGTTACATCTGCCCCGGCTCCTGCTCCCTTTATCACCAAAGGCTGCTCCGGGTAGCGGGCCGTGTAAAACAGCACCACGTTATCTTTCCCGTACAGGTGGTACAGATCATTACCGGGCTTTATATGCTGTAAGCCAACAGACGCTTTCCCGTCCTTTAATTCGGCCACAAACTTTAGCTGGCTGTTATCTGCACGGGCGGCATCCAGCAGGTTGCTGAAATGCGCTTCCTCCGCTGCCATGCATTTATAAAATTCCTCCACGCTGCCTTTCATACAGGAGGCGGGCATAAAAGAATGGTTCACGATGTCTTCCATCTCCAGCTCAAACCCGCTTTCCCTGGCCAGGATCAGGATCTTACGCATTACATCCACCCCGCTCAGGTCCAGGCGCGGGTCCGGTTCCGTATAACCTTCCTCCTGGGCCTGCTTTACCACCTCTGCAAATTTTCTTGTACCATCATAGTGATTAAATACAAAATTCAATGTTCCGCTCAATACGGCCTGTATGCTTTTTATTTCATCACCGCTTCTTCTCAGGTCGTTCAGTGTGCCAATCACCGGAAGCGCGGCGCCCACATTGGTCTCAAACAAAAAGCGCGCGTTATACACATGTGCCAGCTCTTTTAGTTTTTTATATTCCGTAAAAGGAGATGCGGCTGCAATTTTATTACAGGCAACCACGGAAATACTTTTCTGCAATAATTTTCCATAGGCTTTTGCTACCTCCTGATTGGCCGTTACATCCACAAAAATAGAATTACGCAGGTTCCGTTTTATGATCTCATTGGTAAAATCAGAAAGAGAAGCCGGCTCCCCTGCCGCCAGTGATTCTTTCCAGCCGCTTAAGGAAATACCATGCTCCTTAAAAAGCATTTTACGGCTGTTACTGATGCCCACCACGCTTACGTTCAGCTTTAAATGCTGTTTTAAAAAGGCATGCTGCTGCTTTAACTGATCCATCAGTTTGGCGCCCACATTTCCCAGCCCCATAATAAACAGGTTGAGCTGCTTATAAGAGGTTTCAAAAAATTCTTCGTGCAGTACATTGATGGCTTTACGCACATCATCGGTAGCAATAACGGTGCTGATGTTCTTTTCTGATGAGCCCTGCGCTATTGCCCGGATGTTGATGCCGTTGCGCCCCATTGCCCCAAACATGCGGCCGCTTACACCGGGCAGGCTTTTCATTTGTTCGCCCACCAGTGCCACAATAGACAGGTTGGTTTCTACTTTCAGCGGCTCTACTTTTTTCAGCAGGATCTCATCTGCAAAAGCTTTGTCAACAACCAACCTGGCTCTTTCCAGGTAGCGCTGGTCGATCGCCACACAAATGGAATGCTCTGATGAGCTTTGGGTAATCAGCACCACGTTGATGCGTTCCTGGCTCAGCGCCTCAAACAGTCTTTTTGAAAACCCCGGAATGCCGATCATTCCACTGCCTTCCAGGCTGATCAGTGCAATATTGTTGACACTGGAAATACCGCTTACAATATGCTCCCGGATGGTTTTTAATTCTTTTGATTTACCTCCCACAATGGTACCCGGCATTTCAGGCGCAAACGTATTTTTCACATACAACGGAATGTTCTTGCTCATCACCGGCTGAATGGTAGGCGGGTAAAGCACTTTGGCCCCGAAATGTGAAAGCTCCATCGCCTCGCTGTAGGAAATATGCTCAATTACTTTTGCATTAGGCGCCATGCGGGGGTCGGCGGTCATCATTCCGTTTACATCTTTCCATACCTGCAGGGAGGTAGCGTCTACTGCGGCGGCAATGAGCGCGGCTGTATAGTCAGACCCGCCCCGGCCCAAGGTGGTGGTAACACCGTTGCCATCCCTTCCTATAAACCCCGGCACTACAAATACATTACTCTTGTTCTCTTTAAAATATTTGCGGATCTCCTTTTCAGTAATTGCCAGATCCACTTCGGCATTGGTAAAATCGCTGTTGGTAAAAATAAACTCGCGGGCATCTTTCCATAATACCTGCATGTCGCCCTGCTTAAATGCAGCAGCAATGATCTGTGAGGAAAGCCACTCCCCATAGGCCGCTAAACGGTCCAGGTTTTTTGGCGTAATTTCCCTGAGCAAAAAAATGCCGTTGCAGATCTCTTCAATTTCATTGGTGGCTTTTTTTACAAGGCTCAGTAATGCGCTTTGGGATGCCACCGGCATCAATGCCCTTACCGCCTCAAAATGGCGCTGTTCTATTTCCCTGATCTGCTCCTGGTAAACGGTATGACCATTTGCGGCCTCCTTACCTGCCTGTAGCAGCAGATCCGTAATGCCGCCTAACGCGGAAACCACCACCACAATCGAATCTTTTTTTGCCGCGTTGCTTACAATGGCAGCTACTTTTTTTATATTATTGGCATTGGCTACGGATGAGCCGCCAAACTTAAAAACCTGCATGAAAAAATTTTAGAACGTAAAAGAAAGTCTTTTGAAAAACGGCCTTTGGCCCAGTGGAGGATATAGCAGCTTACAACCCGCAAGGGGTTGTGATAATAGTGGTGGTAGTTCCGTTAACGGAACCCGTATTCATTTGGATATTTTGAACTTCATATTGCATTTTGCAAGATATTGGCGCAATATAAGACAGAATTTTTGAATATTATCAATTTTAATCATTTTTTTAAAAATTTCTGCCCTGTTGTTTTTGGTTTTGCAACGAAAAGCCCCGGGGCCGCGTCCTTCTTCACAGCAATACCTGCTTTTTATATTTTTATATAATAATTACTTAAAATACAAGGGGTAACTGATGAGGCAGGAAAAATCAGGTTGCGTTTTTAAAAATTAGGCATTGCTTTTGCAATGGATGGAACAAAGTTTTGAACAAAAGCTGATGCGGAGACTTTAAAGGATCTTATTATGAAAGGAAAATTATTTTTGCCAATTGCTGTACTGGGTACGGTATTCTTTTTTTCAAGCTGCGTAAGCAATAAAAAATTTGCCTCGCTGCAAAGTGATTATGCTAACCTGAACCAGCGTTACCAGACCAGCCAGGTAGACCTGGCATCCAGTCAGCAACGCGTTAAAAGTTTGGAGGAGCAGCTGGAACAGGAACGCGCCAATAACGCCTCTTTAAAAAAGGCACTGGCGGCGTTACAGGGCTCTCTGGATAAAAGCATCACCCAGGGTGGGGTAAACATATCCAAGCTGGTGGATGAGATCAACTCCTCCAATAAATACATCCAGCACCTGGTGAATGAAAAGAACAAAAGCGATTCCCTGTTAATGGTGCTGACCAACAACCTTACCCGATCTCTTAGCCGGGATGAGCTGAAGGATGTTGATATTAAAGTGCTGAAAGGCGTTGTGTATATTTCCCTGTCAGATAATATGCTGTATAAATCCGGCAGCTATGAAATATCAGAAAAAGCGGGTGAAACATTAAGCAAGATTGCCAAGATCATTATGGATTATAAGGATTACGAAGTGCTGGTAGAGGGTAACACGGATAATGTGCCCATCAATCGCCCCAACATCCGTAACAACTGGGATCTGAGTTCCCTGCGGGCCTCCTCTGTGGTGCAGGCATTGCAAAACACCTATGGGGTTGATCCGAAACGCCTGACGGTTGGCGGACGTGGTGAATACAACCCGGTGGCGGATAACAATACCGATGAAGGAAGAACAAGGAACCGGAGAACCGAGATCATTATTACGCCGAAGCTGGATCAGTTCATGGAGCTGATCGACAAGGCACCTGAAACAAAACAGGAACCGGTACCGGCTGCACAGCCACAACAACAGCAGCCACAGCCGGAACAGCAACAGCCGCAACAACAGCAACAGCAATAGAGACATAGCAATTAGTTATACAATAAGCCGCCTGAACCCGGGCGGCTTTTTTTTGCGTTTTTGGAAAATGGGATAATTATACTTTCGTCATGCTGAGCGGAGCCGAAGCATCCCTGTAACATAAACAACACCAAA
This sequence comes from Niabella ginsenosidivorans, assembly GCF_001654455.1. NCBI lineage: Bacteria > Pseudomonadati > Bacteroidota > Chitinophagia > Chitinophagales > Chitinophagaceae > Niabella > Niabella ginsenosidivorans. The sequence continues at coordinate 908,927 of NZ_CP015772.1, read as the reverse complement.
AATCCGACGCGCCAATCCAAATAATATAATTTTGTATCATGCAAAAAGGAGGCTTCATATACATACTAACAAACAAACTAAGAACGGTCCTCTATATCGGCGTCACGTCCAATCTTCGGTCGAGGTTATGGGAACACGAGCAGCACGAAACACCCGGTAGCTTTACGGATCAATACAATGCAACATTACTGATCTATTATGAGTGGTTCAATACGATTAATTCGGCAATAGAAAGAGAAAAACAATTGAAGGGATGGATCAGAAAAAAGAAAGAGCAATTGATTGCACGAAAAAATCCACAATGGAAGGTTTTTAATGAGGAGATTTCTAAGGAGATATACAGTCTTTTATACTGAGCAATTATACTCACGTCATGCGAAGCCGAAGCATCCCTGTAATAACAAACTCTCCGATAATTGAGAGACCCTTCCGCTCCGCTGCGCTTCGGTCAGGGTGACGGACGATTACACTCGCGTCATGCTGAGCGAAGCCGAAGCATCCCTGTGATAACGGGCTCTCCGACATCCGTGAGACCCTTCGGCTTCATTCCATTCAGGGTGACGGACGATTACACTCACGTCATGCCGAGCGCAGCCGAGGCATCCCTGTAATAACGAACTCTCCGATAATTGAGAGACCCTTCGGCTTCATTTCATTTCGCAGGGTGACGGAACAATGATTACACTCACGTCATGCCGAGCGCAGCCGAGGCATCTCCTCAATTAAGAAGATCCCTCGGCTCCTTTGCCGGTTGACGCATACGCTCAGAATGACGACAGGAAGGTCTGTCATTGCTACATCGATTGAGCCGGCTTTAAATGCCCGCCAATGTGCAGCACCTCCCGCACATCAATCAAATGGGCGGCTTCCACCAGCTTTACCAGGTAAATATACAGACGCAGCAGACCCGGGCCGCTATCATCCGCCTCAACGGCCAGCGCATACTCCAATGCCTGCTCCACCTGCTGCCGCCACTTTTCAACCGGCTGATCCTTAAAAAAACGCCGGAACACGGCATAAGGATTCTGATACTCCTTTGCTGTTAAGGCTTTGGGCAGGTAATCCCACTCCGCACAGGGGGCATTGGAGCGGGCATACAGCCGCCTGTCCATAAACTGCTCCGGTGTTATTTGCAGCCCGCTGGTTTTCTTTTGCCGGTATAATTGGTGCGCGGCAAGCAGTACAGAAGTAACGGCCTTAAACATACCCAATGCAGCGGCAGGGTCTTCCTTATGGTACACTTTGCTGCTGGCGGCGGATAGCAGCACCTGCCGGATGGTTTTTCTAAAGGCACCGATGGGCGCATAAAAAAAGCAGGCGGCAAAAACCTGGTAAGGATCAGTAATGCTTTCGCAGCTCCAGCACCGGGTTTCAAACGGGTCTTTTGGGGTTTTGTTTTTCATGAGTTTTTATTTTAGGGTAAAGTGTTTTTTCATCATTCCGACCGAGCGGAAGAATCCTTACATGTACCAAGAGGTGACCTCAGATGCCTTGGCCTGAATAGGTCCATCGACAAAGGGGTTCTCCGAATATGTTAGACAATAACAGCCCCAAACATAGAAATTCCACAGTTGAGTGTCCGCCAGTTGGCGGGCCTACTACTATGCACTGAAGCTGATAGATATTCCTTCCCGGAATCGTGCCGTAACCGATTCCGGGGGCCCTTTTTGCGATCCTTTTTGGGCAAACAAAAAGGATCAGAAAAATTGATTCCATAAAGCACTTCTTTCGTCCCTTTGCCTTGATGCAAAGGGACCCAAAAATCAAGGCCAAACGAATGCTCCACCGTTTGGCCGGCCACGCACATGAACACCCGACACGAAAAGCGACCTGCTGCATTCTCCGGGCGCGTGGGCTGAAGACACTGCTGCCTGACGATCGACCTGTCCTTACTGCGCTGATTTTCTTTGAGGTATGCTTTTTCAAAAAACAATGATTCATTACAAAGAAAATAGGCGCTGTGCAATGTGCTGATTATTGCCAGTCCTGATTCGAAATCACAAACAATATCACCCCGAGCCGTCCTGCGCTTGCGCCGTACCGGGGAAAGCCGTAATAATTTCCCCGGATGCATCACTTATAACGGTAAGCACGCTGACCGTGCGGCCGGTGGTATCATAGCCCAGCGGCGTGCCCGCATCCCACACACGTTGCAGCAGGCCGCTATCCTCCCCTGAAGGTTCGGGCAGGGGCTGCGGTGGTTGCTGGTAAGCATCCCTTATGGCGGCTGCAATAGCGGGTATGGAAATAGTGAACTTGCCGGCCAGCGGGTGGCGCGGCACCTTATAATAATGGCGCTCCAGAATATGGGCCAGCGCAGTAGCGGTAAGGTACCAGCTTTTGCGCAGCAGGCGCTTACGGTTCTTTACCGGCAGCTGCCATATAAGGCCCTCCTGCTGTTGTTGCAGCCAGGTTTGCGTATCTGCCAGCAGGAACAGCACCTGCAGCCATTGTGCCTCATTAAAAGGGGTGTTGATGTTTTGTACGGGTGTAACAACGGCGTTGTCCATAACAAAAAAGTTTTAGGTGGGCACCCGCACAAAAAGGCGTGGTGCTCAACTTACCGCATTAGAGGCCCTGAGAAGCCCAGCAACGGATAAGAGAGCCCACGCACAGGTCGTGGGCATTCTGCTTATCATCTCGTTCCTATTGAAAATTCTCAGGTTTCAAGTCGAGACTTAAAGCGAATGCTTCAAATGAGTTTATGAAGTATCGCGAAAATAATTTTAATTCATACCAAATATAAACAATTATTTTAAAACAAGTCAAATTTGACGTGATATTTTTTTCAAAGTCATCTCACCTTCACAATAGTGAATGTAAAAAATCCAAAATACGGAAAAGCATTTGGGGAAAACCTAAAAAAGTTGCGGAATGCAAAAAAGCTATCAAGAGAAACTCTTGGAGCTATGGCTGGCATTGAAGCAAAGCAAATTTACCTCATAGAAGTAAAAGGACAAAGCCCTACCGTTGCTACTCTTGTCGCTTTAGCTTTGGCAATGAAATTGCATCCCAAAAAGCTGTTGGATTTTGAGTTTGAGTTTGAGGAATGAATTTGTAGGTGAAAGTTTTGATGTTAGCCAACCTATTGCCAATGCGATATTTGTGACTGTTATTTTTGACCATTACTCTTTTAAACACAGCAATAACTTCTGATCATTTATTCTTTTTATTTGATCAGGAAACTTAAACCCTGCTACCATTCCCTCCAATAAATGTATCGCCTCCTTTGTTAAACAGAATTTTTCAACATTCAGTAATGCCCATTCAATATACTGATTGTTTTGAAGAAATGCTTGCTCAACTGTATATCCCTTATGCTTACCAAAGGTCAACTTTGAGAAAATAGACAAAGCCTTATTTAAACGTTTTCGATACTGGTCTGATAATTTTTTGTCTTTGTTTATTTCGGCATCTTCAATAAATGTCCATTGGTAACACCCACAGCATGGAATTAATTTTTCATTACGCCATTGTTCATCATACTCGAAACGATCTGAATTTTGTCCGTTAACTACCGGATAGCCGAAAGCCTTTCCATAAGGTAACTTTTCACATTCAATCCTTTCAACAACTGCATGTTGTTCTTCGCCCCAATGGTCACGTCTTACAGCAAACGGAGTCTGACGTCCTATGCCATCCCATATTTCAAATATGTTTAAGCTCATAGAATTTATAAATTATTGTCATCTACGGTCAGGATATCTATAAAGGTCGGAAAATATCGATCCAAAAGTTGAGAATTTATATGTCAGCCCACCTTTCCTAAACACTTATGTCGGGCGTAGTTATTCTTCGAATAAACTTCGTGTCGGTCTTCTTTTATAATTTTCAATTAGGTAAATAATTGCTCTTTCTAATCGCATTAGTGCTCTGTCTAAATCTAGATTTTCTGTCATTACTTCTTCTGGCAATTTTGAAATTGCCATTTTCAAATTCTTAAACCCAAAATCTAAATCCCTCGCAATCTTGGTATCAATTTTAAAATTTGGACTAAACTCTTTTAATATGTAAGAAATATATTGTGGTGGTAATATAGCTTCTGGATTTCGTAATATCTTAAATTGTTCTCTCGTTAGTTCCAATATTTCTTCAACAGCTTCATTAGATTTCGTTTCAATTTTATCTTGTGTTTTAGCATTAGCCTTGTTGGTTGTTGCTTCCTTTAGTATTGGGTCAAGTTTTGATTTTAGCTGTTCGTACCAAACGTCAAATGTCATTTTCAGCTTTGCTTCATCAAGTTTATCTTTTCCAAGAACATTGTTTATACTCAAGACAAGTTTTAATAGATCTTTCTTATCATACAATGTTGATTGAAACTGTAGCAAAGGGCTTTTCTTTAGGTCAGAAGGTTTCAAACCAAATAAAAAAGGTGAAACATTGCTAGTACTAAAGGCTTTTGATAATGCGCCCGCTTCAAAATTTAACCAAGGCGCGTCGATATTTAATGGTGTCACACATAAAATGCCAAAAGAAGAATTTTCTAACTCTTTAGCAATGTCAATACTCCACCTAGAACCCTTATCTATGTCTTCTGAAGAAACATAAGGTTCTACTGATTGAATAACAAAAGGTAGCCATTCCCTGAATTCTATGGCAATTTTATGACTTAGGTCACCTGACCAACTTAAAAATATTTTCATTTTATTTTGTCTTACTTTTTTAGTGCTTTGGTCGTTCTATAATTACGCCCAACTCGCCGATTATCGCAATTACTAACGTTTATAGTCGTTTGTAAACGCTTACACACGGGCCATGCCATCGCTTTTATTAGTTAAAAATTTATTTTTTCCGCAACCGTTCTGGCATTTGTGCTTTAGCAGTTTCAATTTTTACAAATGGTTGTTTTGCTAATATACTCAATTTTTACAATTTATAAAAAATCCTCTACGGCGGTTTAGGCAAATATATTTTCTGCACAAAGCATATTTTTACGGGAACCCGTAAGCGCATTCGCCCTTACCCAATTTGCGCATTTACCGGGCTGGCGGTGTACCTGTATTGGTGCAGCACAAACGGGGTTATCGTATTCCATGTGAGTTACTTATTCCCAGTACTTTTCCGTTATGCGCATCAATCTTCAGCGTTTCCCGCACAAAAGTAAGCCCGTTGTCCTTAATGGTTCGTTCAAAACACCAGGTTAATGAACCTGCGTCCGAACTATAATCCAACGTTATTTTACCCGTCTTTTCAGTAAAACCGCTCTTTTTTGCAATTAGTAATGCGGATTTGCGTGCTATTATATTCGCCTTTTCCGGGTGAGAACTAATATCCGGCAGTTCTATTTCCTTTGCAATATTTCCATTTTTATCAAGAACGATTTTGGCGGTGTATAACCCGATTCCTTTTTCCGGAGCCTGAAACGAAAAGCATAAATAATAGCTATAAGGCACCCACTGGTAATACCTGGCCCTGGGGTTTACTATATATAATCTGTCCAGATCAACAATTTGCCCGCCATTGAGCTTTAGCTTTGAATAGAACTTTTTACCCAACCGGTTTAGTAAATGTTTTTCCAGTTTTTCCCGGATGCTATCCGGCAGATCAGTAAGCGATTCCGGCGTCCCGGGTTCATAATCCCCAAACTCAACAGTAGAACAACCACCGTAACTGTAACCAGGTATTTTTTGAATCGCTTTTTTATCAGGGAAAATAAAAATTGTATAAACCTTATTGGAACGTAAATCTATTTCTTTTTTTAAAGATCTGAAACCTTCTGCATCAATCCATAACTGATAGGTGGCATTACTATCCGGCACGATCCGCGGTGTAAAGACGCCCAGGCTATCCGTTACGTCAATATCTGCCAGGGCATCTCCATCCTTTATAATGCTGCAGGTTTCTTCTTTGACCGGTTGTTTGGTTATCCCGTTAATTACTTTAAATGCAACCTGCGCATAGCCGGATGCAAAAAAATAAAATATAAGGATTACAAGGATAGATGTTTGTTTCATTAATTACTCTTAATTTTTAGATCGGCGTAATGAACAAATTTAGAATTGCTTTGGCGTCTTTTGGCTTTTTAGTTCGTTTGATTACTCCAGCGGTTGCTTTCCAATTTGCGCATCTGCCTGGCAGGCAGTGTATGTATATTGGAGACCAAGCATATACAATACAATCTTTTATTATAGGTTATTTTTTACACCACGTTCATTAAGTATTTTTTTTAACAGGAGCATGTCGCCTGCTGAAATGTCTTTCAACGGCACCAGGCTTGCCATATTCCGGGTTTGCCAAAAAAGTATCCACCTTTTGGTTTTAGTAACCCTGAAAATCTTATCCCAGGTCATGGTCATATTAAATGATTCCCCGTTAATAACCAGGTTTTGATCGTCAAAAACATATTCTACCTGTTCATGCATCCGGCGATTATTCTTAAAATCCCTTTTAGACGCTACATATACAAAAACAGGGAGCACAACCAGGAAGATGAATGGAAATAGAAACACGTTTGGCATATCCGGTTTTACTATTTCCGGAAACAAGAGTGAAAAGAGTACCGTTAAAATCATCAGCCCTGTAACGATTTTCATAACCCATTTTCTATAAAGGACGTAAAAACCAAATTGGATAATGTCGCTTTCAGAAAGTTTTGTAACTATTTTCATGGAGCAGTTTTTTCGAAAATACTTACTCTTTTACGATTAGCAAAATCCGCCGGGCGGGTGGTGCAGGTACCTGCATTGGTAGAACAAGGAGGACAGGTGGGCACCTACTTTACAGGCCCGGGACAGCCGCTTCTCAGTCCACCGGCAGCAGCGTACCCACCACCCGGTTATACATAGGTACCTTAAAGCCTACCCTGCCTACTTAAAAGCACCCCATACCCACCCAATACCTAAACCGCCGAAGCAAAAACCTCCGGCGTTGCAGCAAAAAGCTTTGCCAGCCTACCTGAAAGCCGCGCGCGCAAAGCTTTTTTTATACCCCGGGGTACCCTTTAACCTTCGACGCTGAAGGCAGAAGGGTGGGGTTGTCCACCTGTGGAGGTGGCCTGCCTGAGAAAAAAGTTTCAAAAATTCAGGTTTTTGCTTCGCGCGCGCAGGTAAAAGCTGCACGGCCCCGGATTTCAGGTGCCCGTGGGTACCCCGCAGGTGGGGGTGGTACCTGTTTACCCGTTTCTTCAACGCTCATTACTTAAAAAATCAACCAAAAAAATGATCCCCCGGACGAATATTCCGGAGTTGTATTACTCACTGCACATTGCATTGTTCCTGAACTTGTTTAAACTTTTCAATTTTGCCGTACGCAGCCGGGAAAAATGTCGTCCTGAGGCAATCATAAAAGCGTTGCTATTAAGTTTATTGGGATGACAATTTTTTCAATCGTCATCCCGACCACAGCCGAAGCATCCCTGTAATAACAAACTCCCCGATAATTGAGAGCCCCCCCGTCCGAACGGCGTTTAGCCGGGCGGGCTTCCGCTCCGCTGCGCTTCGGTCAGGGTGATGTTGCGTGTGGGGACGTCAGGCATTCAGGTCAGTGTGATGGTGGTGCAGGAAAGGCGTTCTATGACCAGTGGTACGGTTCACGAAGGAGTAAGGGTGCATAAAGGTGTAGCTCCTGTCTGAATCTCTATTTAGAGAACGCTTGTGCTTGCTTTTATTCGGGTTTTATTTTCACGATTTTATTATCACGAATGATAACCAATTCGCTGTTTTTGGCTTTTTTGAATTCGATCAATTTTTCGTAGACTTTTTCAAGTCCTTTAAGAATCCGATTTTTTTCGTCTATTTGAATTTCAGTTGTTGTCATAGTAATTTTTTAAAAGGTTAAACTTGATGTGATTTACAATATTTAAGACACCGTCAATTTGTTTGTCGGCCAAAAGCTCATGTCTGCCTTCCGAATTGTCAAAGATCAATACTCCGTCAACAATTGGAAAATAAATATCGAACAAATTTTTAATTCCTCTAATATATTCTTCGTTCAATCACCTCCGGCTCAATATTGTGCCCGCCTTCTGCTACTCTTGTTTACGCTTTGGCGAGATTTTGTATGCTGCGATGAAAAGGTGTTTTGAGAAGCAAGCGCAAAGAGATTAAAAAAGTCCCCTGACTTCAGTAGCTTGCTGGGAGATTACGACACAATTCCGGAAGGGCACCACCCCGCCCTACTTGCTTTGCCCCTGTGCCACGGTCAGTGCCCTCACTGACCGGGAGGAGATAATTTTGATACCGGCTCAATAGGAACGGAGCGCAGACAATCATGAGACCCTTCCGCTCCGCTGCGCTTCGGTCAGGGTGACGACACTTTTTTTGCCATTACGCTCACGTCATGCCTGCCTGCGGTAGGCACAGGCTGAGCAAATCCCGTGATTGCGGGAGTACTGTGCGACGCCCGCCTGAGCGCCGGTACGGACGGGCAAGACCGCTGCCGGAAGCACTGAAGCCGGGCCAATAAAAAAAATGTTATTTGTTGTGGATGCAGCCCAGGTTTTAATTAAAAATCCCGTTCATTTCCGTTAGTATAACGGGCTTGCCGCCGGTTACCATTATAGTATGCTCATGCTGGGCCATATAGCCGCCTTTATTGCCTACCAGCGTCCATCCATCGTTCAGCTCCGTTGCATAGGTGGAGTGGGTAGCAATAAACGTTTCAATGGCTACAACGGAGTTCTTTTTAAAACGCCGCTGATCAAACCGGTCTTTGTAATTGAGTAACGCTTCCGGCTGCTCATGCAGGCTGCGGCCAATGCCATGCCCACCCAGGTTTTTGATAACCATAAAGCCCTGCTTTTTTGCTGCCGTTTCCATTAAGTGACCCACGTCTGCAATTTTGACCCCGCCTTTAATATGGTCTATGGCCTGTTTTAATATTGCTTTAGAAGCTGCTACTAATTTTTGATGTTGATGCATATCCTGCCCCAAAACAAAGGAAGCGCCATTGTCTGCCCAAAAGCCGTTCAGCTCCGCAGATACATCAATATTTACCAGGTCGCCTTCTTTTAAGATCCGCTTGTGCGATGGTATGCCGTGGCAGAATTCATTATTAATACTGATACAGGTGCACCCGGGAAACCCATAGGTTAAATACGGAGCAGACCTTGCGCCAAAATCTGCTAAAATTTTTGCTCCATAATCATCCAACTCTTTTGTGCTCATTCCCGGCCGGGCATAGTCCATCATTTGTTTTAGTGTATGGGCAACGGCTTTGCCGGCGTTTTGCATACCTGCCAGCTCCGATTCTTTTGTTATGGACATGTTTTATTTTTTTAGACCTAAGTAGGTTTAGCGGTAAAATTACCGCTTTAATTTCTTTTTGTAACTGCACCTTTGCCGGCGGCTGTATAACATTTCTGGTTTGATGAGGACACAAAGCATGACCTTTTGCCGTGCCGATAGCTATCGGGATTGACGAAGGGCATGGTTGCAATCGAATCATGGTTCGCAGTTCGGCAAGCTGTTAATGACAAGTGTTGTAAGTTATTGGAAATGAATCTACATAAGGAACGTCATTCCGACCGAATGGAGCAGAGCGGAATGAGCGGAGGAATCTCTCTGAGAATACAGAGATCCCTCGGCTGCGCTGCCAATGACGCATTTGTAAGTAACTGATTTGTAATACCTTTTTTCCATTTACTTGTATATCTTATTTAAAACTCCCCTGGTATTTTTTTATTTGTACCTTTTTGCTTGTCCAAAAAGGTACCCAAAAAAGACTTCCGAAATCGGTTACGGCACGATTTCGGGGGGAACTTCTATCAGCTTCAGCATATAGTGGTATGTTCCGCTTTCAGCGAAACGCTCAGCTGTTGAATTACTATCATTAAGCTGATATAGCCCTACATTTAGAAACCTCTTTCAACTTGAAAGAATAAATACATACGTCATCATCACATTGATTTTGCAACGCAAATTGATATCTCGGGATGACGATTAAAAAAAATTTGTCATCCGAATGAACTTAAATGCAATGTTTTTATGGTTGCCTCACTATGACAGGCTCACCATGACAATCATTTTTGTCATTTTAATGAGTATAAAAGCAACGCTTTTATGGTTGGCAGTTAATGACAAGTGTTGCAAGTTGTTGGAAATGAATATATATAGTTCCGTCATCTGATAGCTATCGGATTCGACCGTAGCGAAGCGGAGTGGAGAACAATTTCACCGAAGGTAAATCTCTACAAAAGTTAGAGACCCTTCGTTCCGAACCTTCGGAATCGCTTTGCTCCACTCAGGGTGACGGTAAAAAAGTTTGTCATCCGATAGCCATCGGATTTAAAGAACTTAATTTCTCTATTATTTGTGCCTCACCATGACAATGCTTATGGATCAGCTTCCGGCCATCTGCGGATCGGTAATAGATGCCTTCCCTGTTTCCACATGCCCGGCATAATGCCATTCAAATGAAGGATCATCTTTTAGCAGAACAGAAAAGTCGTACCAGTGATTGCTGCCCTCCAGCCTTATCTTGATCCGTTTTTCTGCATTGGGTTTTATGGCAACTTCCTGCTGCTCCAATCCATACGCATGATCTTTTAACAGGAGCTGCTGCGGCGCCGAGGAATGGTTGCGGATCATTACTTCCAGGTTCCCGTTTACTTTTTTACGGAACAGCCGATGCCGCACATACTCACATTGCACGGTAATATACGCACCGGTTGCTGCGCCTTTAAAATGACGGAAAAAGCCGTTAGGCCCCTGTACCACCAGGTTGTATTTGTTATTGGAAAACTGATCGATGCTATAATGATCTTCTATGGCTTTACCGGCACCTACCGCATAAAACCAGGTTTTACCCGCTACTGAATTATAGGTTGCCGGTGTATATACATTAAACGGTGCACCTCTTAATACCGGCTCATTTGCATGTTCTTTTGCATCCGCTTTCAAATGTAAGGTCACTGATCTTTTATCCGCACTAAGCATACAATCTGCATACAGCCGGTAAGGCAATGCAGATGCGGGCCGGGTGCCTTTTTCCTGTTGCGGCATCCGGTCTTTATTTACATCGGCCCAGGCGGGATGCTGATTGATTGCCTCTATTTCATTTTGACTTAACGGAGCCGGCGGTTTTTGCTCCGGTTTATTACGGGCATTCTGGATATGCTCCACAACAGTGGCTCTTGCCAGCGATTCCGGCAGCGGGTAGGTTTCTCCATTATAGGGGCGGAATACAGAGCTCAGGTCTCCGCAAATAGCCCGCCGCCAGCTGCTGATATGCGGACTGCGGATCTGCTTACCGGTTTTCTTTGAAAGAAACTGCTCCAGGAACATAAGCGTGGAAGTGTGATCAAAGATCTCTGAATTTACATAGCCGCCTTTGCTCCAGGGCGATGCCACAATAAAAGGCACCCGGTAGCCCAGGCCGATGGGCAGATCATGCTCCCAGGAAAAATCGGCAGTAGGATCAATATCGTCCGACACTTTGCCGGTGGAAGGGTCTCCTTTTTTGGGAACCACAAAGGGCGCCAGGTGATCATAATACCCATCGTTCTCATCATAGGTTAAAATAAAAATGGTTTTTTTCCACACCTCCGGGTTGTCCGTTAAAATTTTCAGCGCTTCAGATACATACCAGGTGCCGTATAACGGTGTGCTGGTATGATCTGAAAAACTTTGCGGGGCTACCAGCCAGGAAACAGCGGGCAGTTTTCCATTCTGTACATCTTGCCGGAACTGTTTAAAAATATCCTGCTTGGGGATGTTTACCGTTTTCTGTGCACCCGCATCATCCGTAAAGGTGAAGGGTTCCAGCTCTAAATAACCCTCCTGATGGATATTGGTGGTAAACGCTTTGTCCACCAGGTTCTTTTCGCGTTGGGATAACCGGTCATATCGTTCCTGAATATCAGATGCCGGTATTTTCTGTTTGCCGGTTGCATCCCCATGCTTCCTGAAATAAGCAGATAATTTCACGCGATGGTTCTTAATATACTCCACCGCGTTATCGCCATAATTGCCCAGCCAGTAATCGATTTCCTCTTCCAGGTTGGCCGTCCACAGTTCATTCTGGTAAATGCGCCAGTCCACCCCGCTGTCTTCCAGCAGCTCCGGGAAGGAGCTCCAGTCTACATACACATTATCCCTCGATTCCGCCTGTGAATTGCGCACGGCAGGCTTGCTCTTACCGGAAAGATCCGGGCGGATATTGCCCGTCCAGAAGAACAGCCGGTTGGGCGTGGTGCCTGTAAGAGAAGCACAGAAATGATGATCGCAAATGGTAAACGCATCTGCCAGGGCATAATAAAAAGGCACATCCGTTCTTTGGTAATGCCCCATGCACATTACTGATTTTTGCGGGATCCACTGATCATATTTGCCATGATTGCGCGCGGCGCTCTGATCCGGCCAGTCGTGCGGCAACCCGCCCTGCCAGGTTATTTTTGTTTTATTAATGTCGATGTGGAACGGCGTATAGGCATTGCCTTTTTTATCCTTCTGGATCCATGCTTTATTCTGATCCGGCAGTGTTTTGATCCTGGGGTCATTAAACCCGCGCACGCCCTGCAGACACCCGAACATATGATCAAAGGAGCGATTCTCCTGCATCAGGAAAACGATATGCTCTGCATCCATAAAGGTGCTGCCCGGGGTTGCATTAATGCTGGCTGCTTTTGCAATAGAAGTGGGCAGCACGTTGGTTAACCCGGCTGCGCCCGATAAAATAGTTGCCGTTTTCAAAAAGTCTCTCCTGCTCTTATCCATAGTTTTCTACAAGCTTTGGTAATGAAAGGGCAAAAGATAATGAATTTCTTTAATGCTGCCATCATTAAAAAATCATGAAGCGTTGCGTTATAACCTTCCGCCATCTTAGGCGCATCCCACGACAGCGGGAGCAGTCCTTGCCGGCAGGTAAACGGGGAGGAGCCTCTGCAATGCTGGATATGCTTTGGCACACATTAAAGAATCAAATACACTCGATCGTCATGTTGAGCGGATCCCGCAACAGCGGGAGTAGCCGAAACATCTCTTCAAATGATGACACCTACGGTCCACTGCGTTGCGCTGCCAATGACGCATTTTCAAATTGTTGATTTGCTGTGTATCTTTTATGAAACAATTTGCTTTTGTTTAATAAGTTCGATTACTTATCTTCTTTTTCTTTCTGATCCTTTTTGCTTGCCCAAAAACGATCGCAAAAAGGGCAGCCGGAATCCCCGCCTGAACCGAACGGGCAGGAATTACGGCCTGATTCCGGCGGGGCACTACTATCAGCTTTAGAATATAGTGGTGTGTCCCGCCACAATTGACCAACCCGGGAGGGCGGGACGCTCGGCTTTAGAATTTCTATAATTAGGCTGAAGCTGCTTTCCAGCCATCCGAAAGTTCGGATGAAGCTCCACAAAAAAACGTCATCACCACGTTGCTTTTGCACCGCAAACAGGATATCCAAAGTGACGGTAAAAAGGTTCGTCATTTTAAAGAACTTAAACTCTGTTTATTTGTGGCTGTTAATGACAAATACTATAGTATTCGTCACCCTGACTGTATTCCGCTGAAAGCGGAAGGAACGAAAGGGTCTCCCGGGTATTGAGACCAACCGATTATCCGGAGATGCTTCGGCTGTGTTACACTCCTCCCGATAGATTCGGGACAGCATGACGACACTTTATTTACTTGTCATCCGAATGATCGGATTCAATGAGCACAAATACAACGCTTTTATGATTGCCTCACCATGACAGTCGCTTTAGCAACTTACTTGCCATTTTAATGAACTTAAAAATGTTTTTATTTACGCTCTGGCTGATCAATGCCCCGGAAATATTATACGCCCATCATCAGGCAGCAAGTTTTATGGTAGCTTTGCACCATTTATGAAAAGAAATTATTTTTTGTTGTGTGGCCTGCTGCTGGCAATAGCATTATTATCCGGTATTTTAACATCGGGTATTTCCCTGATAGGCCGCATAGGCGTCAATACCTTTTACAAAAGCTACCAATTCTTCCGGGTATGGTGGCAGGCCGGGCTGGTTTGCCTGTTATTGCTGCTGCTGGTTACAGGGCTTTTGTATCTTATTGACCGGAAGTTTACGGGCATCCGGCGCAAAAGCATCCTGGGCGCATTCCTCGTTATTTTTTTAGCGGGCCTGTATATGACCTATTCCAATTTCCGTACTGATCTTGCTCACCGCTGGCTGGGTGAACGTTTTCATTTGGGTGTTTATTTGTACTGGATCGGCTTTTGTGTGGCGGATGTGTTTTTTATAATAACAGCACGGCCGGTGAAACCGGTTTTAGCAGATCACCTGCCTCATAATGAACAGGAGCGCAATAGCTTTTAAAACGATGCGAAAACTTATGGCGGTCGCTACTGTTGCGTCAACGATAGAATGCCGGGTAAATTTTCCCGCCAGCTACTCAGCCACCCTTTATACACAACTTTTTTATCCATTTATGCAAGCTTCAAGGCCTGTACAGCAATTTTGACTTTTATTTATATTTTTATATTACAAAATCATTGAGGTAATCGCAGGTGTCCTTCTCTTCAATTTTCTTTCAACCTTTTGTCGCCACAAAAGGTTGCCAAAAAGGCTTGGTCAAACGAACGCCTCCGGCCGTTTGACCGGCCATGCACATGAAGATTCAAATCGAAAAAGCAATCTCTAAACGCTATTGAAAGCGTAGGTTGTAGACTTCGCTGCCTGTCGGTTGTGCAGTTATTACTGCGCTGCTTTTTTACGGGCTCATTTTGTTTGATAAAAAACAGCCGTTGCGTAAAAAAGAGGCGCTGAGAAACCTGGTGACTACAGTAGTTTCAATTACGTCCTGGAAAAACGGGAAAATATGCATACAATGTAGCTGCTATACAAGCAAACACAGAAAAATATAATCAGCACCATTCTGCAAAAGGCCCTATTCAATACTGCCTCCAGGTGGTACCGCCTCTTGTTATTATATTCAAAGCAACAATATCGTAAATAATAAAATTTAACTAACAATTGTTAGCATATGTGCACTATTTTTCTTTTCTTCGCATAACTTTAGAGGAGTAAAAAATCTGAGCACTGTGTACCGGATCCAATCAGCGGTGGATATTCATTCCGCCCCGTTCAATGAAAATAAAAAGGTCTATCAGCAACTGCTGGAGCAATACCGGCAGCGCATGAAAAGCGTGCTGCATGATGAGGCCCAGCCTTCTGTTCAGAAACATAAAAAAAGAGGAAAACTATTGGCACGGGAGCGGGTGGACAACCTGCTGGACCCCAATACGCCTTTCCTGGAGCTCTCCCCCCTTGCTGCCTTTGATGTTTACGACAATCAATTTCCTTCGGCGGGGATCATCACCGGCATTGGCACCGTGCATGGGCACAGGGTAATGATCATTGCCAATGATGCCACGGTAAAAGGGGGTACTTATATGGAGCTGACCATAAAAAAACATGTACGGGCGCAGGAAATTGCGCTGGAGAATCAGCTTCCCTGTATCTATATGGTAGACTCCGGTGGCGCCTTCCTTCCGGAGCAGGATAAGGTATTCCCGGACCGGCATGATTTCGGTCGCTTTTTTTATAACCAGGCGCGGATGTCGGCCGCGGGCATTCCGCAGATCGCCATTGTGATGGGCTCCTGTACCGCAGGCGGGGCCTACGTGCCGGCCATGAGCGATGAAACGATCATTGTGCGTAACCAGGGTACTATTTTTATAGGCGGGCCACCACTGGTAAAAGCCGCCACCGGCGAGGAAGTGAGCGCTGAAGAGCTGGGTGGCGCCGTGGTGCATACCTCTGTTTCCGGTGTGGCAGATCATATTGCAGAAGATGACGCGCACGCTCTGGTGCTTTGCAGGAACATTATCCAGACCTTTAAACAGCCGGAAGCGCAGCCATTGGAGCGTCTGCCGGCTGAAGAACCTTTTTATGATCCTGAAGAATTGTACGGTATTGTACAGCCCGATCTGAAAAAACCGGTAGATCCGAAAGAGATCATTGCCCGCATGGTAGATGGCAGCCGTTTTCATGAATTTAAAGCGAACTATGCTCCTACCCTGGTCACCGGTTTTGCACATATGATGGGGTATCCCATCGGTATCATTGCCAACAATGGAGTGCTGTTTGGCGAATCCGCATTAAAGGGTGCGCATTTTGTGGAATTGTGCACGGCCCGCAAAACGCCTATTTTGTTTTTACAGAACATTACCGGATTTATCGTGGGCAAAGAATATGAGCATAAAGGCATTGCGCGCGATGGTGCCAAGATGGTACATGCCGTGGCCAACGCCAATGTACCCAAGTTCACCGTAGTGTTTGGCGGTTCCTTTGGTGCGGGTAACTACGCCATGTGCGGACGGGCTTATGATCCGCGCTTTTTATTTATGTGGCCGCATGCCAAAATATCCGTGATGGGTGGCGAGCAGGCCGCTGGTGTATTAACCACCGTAAAGGAAGAACAACTAAAAGCTGCAGGTAAGGAATTTCCGGAAACAGAAAAAGAGACGCTGCGCCAATCGATCCTGAAAAAATATGAAACCGAGGGCTCGGCCTATTACAGCACGGCCCGGTTGTGGGATGACGGCATCATTGATCCCGCAGATACCCGAAAGATCATTGCCCTGGGCATTGCCGTTTCTTTAAACAAAAAATGGGAGGAAACAAAGAATGGGGTATTTAGAATGTAAGGCAGCATATAGTTCATGGTTGATCGTTCATGCTATGAACCATGAACTATGAACCATGAACCATTAGCAATAAACTATTCACTATTGACTTTTCACTATTCACTTATGTACACAACCATAGAAACAGAGCAACATTACCACATCGCCACCATCTGGCTGAACCGGCCGGAGGTACGGAATGCGCTCAATGATACCATGATCTCCGAACTGATCCAGGCATTTGAAATACTGGGTGCCGATGATACCGTACGGGTGATCACTCTTCGCGGGCGCGGTAAGGTTTTCTGCGCCGGCGCTGATCTGAAGTGGATGAAAGCCACATCAACATCCGGCTATGAAGAAAGCCTGGAAGAGAACCGGCAACTGGCACGGTGTTTCCAGGCGGTCTATAATACACCCAAGCCCACGATCGCAGTGGTGCACGGAGCTGCAATGGGTGGCGCCAACGGGTTACTGGCGGCCTGCGATTTTTCCTATGCGGCCGATGATACACTGTTTGCTTTTTCCGAAGTACGGCTGGGTTTGGTACCGGCCACCATCGCCCCCTATATCGTAAAAAGGATCGGGGAAACAAAAGCGAAAGAACTCATCCTGACAGGCCGGCAATTCCATGCAAAGGAAGCAGCGCAGGCAGGGCTCATTAACCAGGTGCTGCAGGAAATGGAGCTGGAAAGCAAAGTGGCTGAGCTGATACAGGAACTGCTGCAGGGAGGGCCAAAATCCATAGCAGCAAGCAAACAACTATTGCACTATATAGCCGCAACAAAGCTGGAAACGTCCATTCCATACACGGTGGAAGCGATCGCAAAAGCCCGCAGCTCCGCCGAAGGCCAGGAAGGCATGCAGGCATTTTTTGAAAAGCGGAAACCCAGCTGGATATAGCTGCTCTTTATTGATTATTGACCATTCACCATCGACCATTCACAATGAAAAAAATCCTTATAGCAAACCGTGGCGAAATAGCGGTACGCATTATCCGGACCGCAAAAAAAATGCAGATCAGCACGGTACTGATCTATGCGCCCCAGGATGCTGATGCCGCTTATCTCAAAGAAGCGGATGAAACCGTTCTGCTGGATGGGCAGTCGCTCAATGAAACCTACCTGAATATCGGCAGCATCATTGCCGCAGCAAAAGCGACCCATGCCGATGCCATCCACCCGGGTTATGGGTTTCTTTCCGAAAATGCCGCGTTTGCAAGCGCCTGCAGGGATGAGGGCATTATTTTTATAGGCCCCACACCGGAAGCGATGGAGGCCATGAGCAATAAGATCGCTGCACGCAAAACGGCCCAGGCAGCCGGTGTACCGGTTACCCCGGGCATTACCGGCACTATACCGGAGCTGCTGGCCCAATACCCTTCTATTGGTTTTCCATTGCTGATAAAGGCTGCTGCCGGTGGGGGTGGTAAAGGGATGCGCGTGGTACAACAGGAACCGGAATTAAAAGATGCCCTGGAAGCAACAGCACGCGAGGCAAAAAATTATTTTGGTGACGACACTGTTTATATTGAAAAATACATTGAAGCACCCCGGCATGTGGAAGTGCAGGTGGTGGGCGATCAGCAGGGGCATGTTATTCACTTGTTTGATCGGGAATGCTCGCTGCAGCGAAGGCATCAGAAGATCATTGAGGAAGCACCCTCCCCCACCTTAACACCGGAAGTACGGGAAAAGATCTGTAACGCAGGAGTACAGCTTGCTGCTGCGATCGGTTACCAGAGTGCGGGCACCCTTGAATTTTTAGTAGATCCCGATCTTAGTTTTTATTTTCTTGAAATGAACACCCGCATACAGGTAGAACATCCGGTTACAGAACTGACGACCGGCATCGACATTGTGGAACAGCAGATCCGCATTGCCCGTGGGGAGCCGCTCAGTCTTCAGCAAAAGGACATCCATCAAAAAGGGCATGCCATTGAATGCCGTATTTATGCCGAAGACCCGGAACAGCAGTTTTTGCCATCACCCGGTAAAATAACTTTTTATAAAGAACCAGGAGGTGAAGGCATCCGCATTGATGGTATGCTGCTGCAAAGTGATGCAACAGTTACGGGAGATTTTGATCCCATGATCGCCAAGCTGATCACCTGGGGTACCAATCGTGAAGCAGCAAGAACAAAAATGACTGAAGCCCTGCAACAGTATTTTATCTATGGCATCAAAAATAATCTTACATTTTTACGGGGATTATTACAGCACCCGGATTTTATTGAAAACAGGATCTCTACAAAATATATTGATCAGCATTTACAGGTGCTCCTTCATGATCTTAACGAACAGCAAAAAAATGATCCGTTGGTGCCCCTGGCAGCGGCGCTGGTATTTAGCCTAAAACAGGGGCAGCACTCCTCTTCTGTCTGGAACCAGATCGGCTACTGGCGTCTGGTGCCGCAAATAACGTTCACAATGGATGACAAAAATTTTATTCTTTCGCTGACCAAAATTGCAGATGCGTTTGTTTGTTTTGAGTACAACGGACAATCCATACAGGCGCAGTTAGAAGATGCAGGTCAGCATCAGTTCCGTATTCATATACAGGAGCAGGTTTATCCCGTGTATATTTTTAAGTGGTTACCGGGTGTGTATATGATCCGATATAACGGTGTTGATTACGAGGTAAAACGCAATGATATCCTGCATATAGTAGACGAGCAGCTGCCACCTCCTGCATCCACTGTTGCAAAACAGGGCGGCATCACCGCACCCATGCCCGGCAAGGTGATCAAGGTTGCAGTAACAGAAGGCACCGCCGTTAAAAAAGGGGACCTGCTGGTAATTGTGGAAGCCATGAAAATGGAAAACAATATCCTGAGCCCCGCGGATGGCGTTGCGGATGGGGTGTTTGTAAAAGAAGGTGATAAAGTAGATACGACAGCCGTCTTGGTTCATATAAAATAAGGAATAACTAATAAGAAATAAGGAAGGGGCTGTACATCTGTGTCTATATAAGGCTATAGGTAAAAATATATTTTAAGTTCTTTAAAATGACAAACTTTTTTACCGTCACCCTGAGTGGAGCATAGCGATTCCGAAGGTTCGGAACGAAGGGTCTCTAACTTTTGTAGAGATTTCTCCATTATAAACGAACCACAAT
The DNA here is from genome assembly GCF_001654455.1 of Niabella ginsenosidivorans. Lineage (NCBI taxonomy): Bacteria > Pseudomonadati > Bacteroidota > Chitinophagia > Chitinophagales > Chitinophagaceae > Niabella > Niabella ginsenosidivorans. The sequence goes on along the minus strand of NZ_CP015772.1, from coordinate 889,265 downwards.
GCATATTATAAAAATTCAAATTTCAAACCATAGATCATGGATTACACGTTAAGCGAGGAGCACCAGTCGATCCGCAACATGGTGCGTGCGTTTGCAGAAAAGAACATCAAACCGCTGGCACAGGAGCTGGATGAAAAAGAACAGTTCTCGCCGGAGCTGACCCGGCAAATGGGTGAGCTGGGACTGATGGGTATTTATCTCCCTGAAAAATACGGTGGCGCCGGTATGGACTACCTGGCTTATATCATCGCCGTAGAGGAAATAGCGCGGGTGGATGGATCACAGGCGGCCACCCTGGCGGCGCACAATTCCCTGGGCATTGGCCCAATTTATAATTATGGTACTGAAGAACAGAAACTGCAATACCTGCCCCGGCTTTGCACCGGCACGGAGCTCTGGTCGTTTGGCTTAACAGAACCCGGCGCCGGCAGCGACTCCCGCGCCTCCAAAACCACGGCGAAGACCGATGGCGATCAATGGGTGATCAACGGCAGCAAGATCTTTATCACCAATGGCTCCGTGGAGCTGAACCGTGGCACTACGGTACAGGCAGTGACCAATGAAGTGAATGGCAAAAAAGAATTCACCACCATTATTGTGGACCGGGACACCCCCGGCTTTACACAGCAGGCCATGCACGGCAAAATGATGTGGCGCGCCAGCGACACGTCACAATTATTTTTTGACGATTGCCGCGTACCCCAATCACATACACTGGGGCCTGTTGGTGAAGGATCAAAGATCATGCTGCGTACGCTGGATGCCGGCCGGCTGAGTATTGCCGCCATGGGGCTGGGTTGCGCACAGGGGGCCTTTGAAATGGCATTGAGCTATGCACAGGAACGGAAACAATTTGGAAATACCATATCTTCTTTCCAGGTCAGCCAGTTCAAACTGGCAGATATGGCCCTGAAAATAGAACTTGCCCGTACCTTCTTATATAAAGCGTGCTGGCTGAAAGATACCGGTCAGCCTTTTACAAAAGAAGCAGCCATGGCAAAGTTGTATTGCTCGGAAATTGCAAAAGAAGTAGCCGACGCCGCCGTGCAGCTGCATGGAGGCTATGGGCTGATGAAAGAATATAATGTAGAACGCTTTTACCGGGATCAGCGGTTGTTACAGATCGGTGAAGGAACGTCAGAAATACAACGGATCGTAATTGCGAAGCAGTTGGGATTATAGTTCATGGTCAATGGTTCATGGCTCATAGCTTATACACATAGCCATCAACCATATCAATAAATATCAACCACATAATAGGATCATTATGGCATTCCGTTTTGAAGAATTAAATGTATGGCATAAAGCTGTTGATGAATCCAATGAAATTGATCTTATAACAAAGACCTTTCCTGTTGAAGAAAGATATAGTCTTTCTACTCAACTAAAAAGGGCTGCTGATTCAGTTGTACTGAATATTGCCGAAGGCTCTACAGGACAAACCATTCCTGTATTTAAGCAATTTTTAAATATAGCCCTACGTTCAGCCATTGAAGTAGTAGCCGGGTTATTTTTAGCAAAAAAGAGGAACTATCTTACAGAAGATTTGTTTAAGAAATTATACGATGACTATGAGTTACTGAGCAAAATGATCACCAGACTCCGTAATTCCTTATAAAAGACAGTACCACGGCATTGTCCCATATAAAACATGCTCTATCAACTCTTAACTATGATCTATAAGCCATGAACAATGAACTAAAAATCACCGAATGTCCCGCGACGCGCAGCAGGGACTCTCCTATACCATCCCGCCGGAAAAACGGGCAGCCTACATTAATGAGCTGATGCAGGTTGGTTTTGAAGTGATCGATTTCGGAAGCTTTGTGTCGCCAAAGGCAGTACCGCAAATGGCGGAATCGGCAAAGGTGCTGGAAGGGATCAATAAGGAAGGCTCAGCCACCAAATTACTCGCTATTATTGGCAATGCACGGGGAGCAACCGAAGCGGCGGCGCAAAACAAGGTGGATGTTTTAGGATTTCCCTATTCCATTTCCAATACCTTTCTGGAACGGAATATCCATTCCGATTCTTCCAAAGTGCTGCATGTATTGAATGAAATTGCCGATATCAGTCAAAGTACCGGAAAGCAGCTTAGAGTGTATATCAGCATGGCGTTTGGAAATCCTTATGGCGATGAATGGTCGGAATTTATTGTACAGGACGCTGTTTACTTCCTTGCCAGCAGAGGGGTACAGACCATTACCTTATCGGATACTACGGGTCTGGGAACGCCCGAGCTGATTTACAAACTTTTCAAAACGCTGCTCCCGCGTTTTCCTGATGTGGAACTGGGTCTGCACCTGCATACGTGGCCGGATGAAGCATTAGAAAAGATTGATGCGGCCTGGAAGGCTGGCTGCCGCAGTTTTGACGGGGTGATCAACGGGCTGGGCGGTTGCCCGCTTACCGGTTATGAGCTGCTGGGAAATGTAAATACCCTGCAACTGCTGCAATATTGTCGTAACAAAAATATCACGACCGGCCTGGATGAAACCCGTATTCAACAGATCGCCACAGCGTACCTCAATTTTGACATGCTGAAATCTTAAACAGGATGCCGTAACTTACATAAAAACCCCGGTTATGAAATGGCTATATGTGCTACTCCTGAGTTGCTGGTGCTGCTCTTTACAAGCGCAGCAGAATGCCACATTAACTATTGACGACCTGCATCAACAACGGATTGAAACAAACAGGAAGGGTATGTGGGTACTAACCGGCTGGGGCGTAGTATATATGGGCAGTGGTATTATAGGAGCCATCAGCACAAAAAATACAGAAGTTAAGGCTTTCCATACCATGAATGCCTTATGGGGTGTGGTCAATACCGGCATTGGTGTTTTAGGGTTGCTACGCGCTAAAAAGGAAAAAGGATTATCCTTTTCGGATGCCGGTAAATACAAAGCTTACAAAAATGTAAAAAAGTTATATGCGATCAATGGGGGCCTCGACCTGTTGTATATAGGCACCGGGATATTTTTAAGGGTCAGGGCGAATCATGCAAAGAACCCGGCAAGAAACAGGGGATATGGAAATTCATTGATCGTTCAGGGCGCCGGGCTGTTGTTGTTTGATGCCACGCTGTACCTGAGCCATCAAAAACAGCACCGTTACTGGAAGAAAGCAGCGCCCGAATTTGCGGTTACGGAAAATGGTATCGGTATGGTTTATCAGTTTTAGAAAATAAAGCTACAGGACTGACCAAAAGGCTCGCTGATCATTTTATTGAGCCACCAATAAAAAGTTCATTGAAATGACAAAAACGGTTGTCATGCTGAGGCAACTATAAAAGTGTTGCATCTAAGTTCATTCGGATGACAAGTTTTTTTTTAATCGTCATCCCGACCAAACCCGCTTTCAGCGGGTGCGCAGAGGGGATCTGATCTGTTATAGAGATCTCTCCGCTCGTTCTCCGAACTCGGTCGAGACGACGATCTTGTATATTGTTGGCTTTCAATACAATAAGATATTTGTCATTAATAGCTTGTCGAAGCATGATCCGATTATAAAAATCACCTCCGCCCGAACGACGTTCTGTCGGGCAGACTTCGTCAGGGTGACATTTCCTTTTGGTCAGCCAAACTAATAAATATTCTGTCGCCTATGGCGATTGGTTTAAAAAATAAAAACAGATCATTGCTATGAATAAAGTAGTATCCAACGCAACAGCAGCCATTAAAGATATTAAAGATGGCATGACACTGATGGTAGGCGGTTTCGGGCTGTGTGGAATCCCCGAAAACTGCATCAAAGCGCTCACGGAAACCGGACTGAAAGAGCTCACCTGTATCTCCAATAACGCCGGGGTGGACGATTTTGGACTCGGCCTGCTGCTGCAAAAAAAACAGATCAAAAAAATGATTGCCTCTTACGTGGGAGAAAATGCTGAGTTTGAGCGGCAGCTTTTAAACGGGGAGCTGGAAGTAGAACTGATCCCCCAGGGCACCCTCGCCGAACGCTGTCGTGCGGGCGGAGCGGGCATTCCGGCTTTTTATGTACCGGCAGGATATGGCACCGAAGTGGCCGAAGGCAAGGAGGTTCGCGAATTCAACGGAAAACCGCATTTACTGGAACACGCGCTGACAGCTGATTTCGCTATCATCAAAGCCTGGAAGGGTGATACCCATGGTAACCTGATCTATAAAGAAACAGCAGGCAACTTTAACCATCCTATGGCTACTGCCGGCAGGATCACCATTGCGGAAGTAGAAGAACTGGTACCTGCGGGACAGCTGGACCCAATGCAGATCCATACCCCCGGTGTATATGTAAACCGGATTTTCCAGGGAGTGGATTATGAGAAACGGATCGAGCAGTTGACAGAAAGCTAGCAGGTAATAGCAAGCAGCCAGCAGGGTTACTTTAAACTTAAATATAAATCACATGTTAGAACTATCGCACAAAAAACTACAGGTATATCAATTTGCTTTACAATTAGTAAAAGAAATCTATCTGCACACCCAGGCTTATCCTAAAGAAGAACAATTTGTTTTAGTGAGTCAGCTCCGCAGAGCTGCTATTTCGGTTTGCAGCAACTTCGCTGAAGGAGCTGCAAGAAATTCAAAAGTTGAAAAGAAAAGATTTTATGAAATTTCCCGAAGTTCATTAGTAGAAGTTGATACACAAATAGAACTATCATTAATTCTTGAATACTTAAAAAAGGGTGAAATTTTAAACCTTGAAGAACATCTTGAATCTATATTCAGAATGTTAAGCAAAATGATTGCAAATTTAGAATCCGGAAGCAAGAAATAGAGCGTGGAAACAGCAAGCAACACAATCCCATTCGTTTCTGCTGCTCTAACCACTCCCACTAGCTACTTCCTATTCACTACTTACTAAAAAACAAAAAGATGAGCCTTACAAAACAACAAATAGCACAACGCATTGCACTGGAACTGAAAGACGGTTATTATGTAAACCTGGGTATCGGCATCCCAACATTAGTAGCCAATTATATCCCGGAAGGTATTGAAGTGGTCTTACAATCGGAGAACGGCATGCTGGGCATGGGTCCCTTTCCGAAAAAAGGAACGGCCGATCCGGACCTGATCAACGCCGGTAAGCAGACAGTAACCATACGGCCCGGAGGTGCTTTCTTTGACTCGGCTACCAGCTTTGCCATGATCCGCGGCGGGCACATTGACCTTACTGTATTAGGCGCCTTTGAAGTAAGCGATACCGGCGATATTGCCAGTTGGAAGATCCCGGGGAAGATGGTCAAAGGCATGGGCGGCGCCATGGACCTGGTGGCGGCGGCCAAAAATATTATCGTAGCTATGCAGCATACCAGCAAGGACGGTCAATTCAAACTCTTAAAACAATGCACGCTTCCGCTCACTGGTGTTCACTGCATCAAAAAAATCGTCACCGACCTGGCCGTGCTGGAGATTACGGATGAAGGATTTGTTTTATTAGAGCGCGCTCCCGGTGTTTCCGTGGAAGATATAAAAAAAGCCACAGAAGGTCGGCTGGTTGTCAGGGATAATATACCTGAGATAAAAGTGGCGTAAGCAGCAATGCCTTGCTTTGCATTTATATTTTTTATTTAGTTTTTTGCCAGTAATCAAACGCTGCTCTGGAAACCCTGGCAATTGCCATTTCACGATCTTTTTGAGAATCGTATGAATCAGCAATAAAGACCGTTATTGCTAAATGTCTTCCATCCGGAAGTGTGATAATGCCTACGTCATTTGTAGCCCTGGTAAGTCCATCAATTGTTCCTGCAGTTCCCGTCTTATGAGCTACTTTTGTACCGGGTGGCAATAATCCTTTTATTCTTCTGTCGAACCAGGGTTCGGATATTGACATATACTGGAGTAACAGTTCCCGGCTATTCCTTGAAAGACACCTCCCCTCAAAAAATAATTGAAGCAGCTTATTCATAGCTTCCGGAGTTGCCCAGTTTTGATATTGAATAGTATCATTCGCCACCTGCACCATTTCAGTGGTAGCAATTGCAATAGCTGTTACGCCCCATTCATGGATATGTTGCTGCGCTTTGTCTGTCCCGCCTAACAATCTTAATAATACATCACAAGCTGTGCCGTCACTTTCCTCGATATTATACCGTATTATATCTTTAATGGTAAGATCAGCACCTTTAGGAAATTTATCCCGTATAGGGCTATGGCCGTTTTTGGGTATATATTGCGATTTATCAATATGAATCGTATCTTCCAGTGAAAATTTGCCCGCATCAATCTGGTTAAGCATTGCCATCGCAATAGGGAATTTATAGACACTTTGCATAGGGAACTTTTTATTTCCATTGAATTGTATCGATTCACCGGTCTCGATCAGTAATGCGCTAATTCCTAAATGACCTTTTATGTCATTGGAGATGTGCTCAAATTGCGTTTGCAGCGTGTTTTGGCTGAATGATAAAACAGGCATCAATAAAAGCCATAGACTCAAAGACAGCCTGTGAAAATGATCAATTTTAATCTGCATGGAGTTTAAATTATCTTTTATTTATAAATTTAATAAAAATATAGTAACACATTTGGCGTCAGGGCAAACGTGCGTGTTTTTCCTAATCCCTACCTGACTAAAACCTGAATGAATATGCTACTTGTTAAAGAATCCGTTATCTTTGCAACCGATATTTTTCATATAAACAGTACTCCAATGAAACTGATCATTTCTTTTAAAACACAGAAAAACAATTTTCAAAAAATGTTTAACAAAAGAAATGATGCTTACACTTCAGAATATCGCCTATCAGCACCCCAACAAAGAATTACTATTTGACGGCATTTATCTTACAGTCAATAAATCAGACAAAATAGCCCTGGTGGGCAACAACGGCGCCGGAAAGTCCACACTATTAAAAATAATAGCCGGAATGCTTGTTCCCGTCTCCGGACAGGTGCATTGTAATGAGCCCGTGTATTACGTTCCGCAACATTTCGGACAGTATGATAACCTGACCATTGCCCAGGCGTTGCAGATCGACAGGAAATTAAGTGCTTTACACTGCATACTGGAAGGCGACGTCAGCGAAGCCAATATGAATGAGCTGGATGATGACTGGTCCATTGAAGAGAGAGCTACAGCCGCGCTTGCGTGCTGGCAATTGACGAAGCACAGCCTTAATGATCCCTTAAAAATGCTCAGCGGCGGAGAAAAAACAAAAGTTTTCCTTGCAGGGATCGCTATCCATCAGCCCGGTATGGTATTGATGGATGAGCCCGGTAACCACCTGGACGTTAACAGCAGGCAGCTTTTATACAATTATATCCGGCATGCAAAAGAAACAATGCTCATCGTAAGTCACGATCGTACGCTATTAAATATTTTACCCATCACCTGCGAGTTAACCAGTAATAGTATAAAAACCTATGGCGGCAATTATGATTTTTATAAAAAGCAAAAGACCACGGAAGCAGATGCTTTACAGCAAAAAATACAATCCCGGGAAAAAGACCTTCGAAAAGCAAAAGCGACAGAGCGGGAAGCCATTGAGCGTAAACAAAAGCAGGATGCCCGCGGCAGGAAAAAGCAAGATCAGGCCGGTGTTCCTACCATTATGTTGAATACGCTGCGCAATAATGCTGAAAAAAGCACATCAAAGCTGCAAAGTACACATTCAGAAAAGATCACCGCTATTTCAGAAGAACTCAGTCAATCCAGGAAAGAGCTGGAAGCCATTGCCCAGATGAAACTGGATCTCGACAACTCCTGCCTGCACAAAGGGAAAATACTGATCAACGCAAAGGCTATAAATGTACAATACCTGCAACACCTGCTTTGGCAACAGCCGCAAAGTTTTCAGGTATTAAGTGGTGAGCGCATTGCCATTAAAGGCAATAATGGTTCGGGCAAAACCACGCTGGTCAAAATGATGCTTGGTCAAAAAAATCCGGATCATGGAACCATTCAAAGGGCCGGCTTTACTTCGGTGTATATCGACCAGGACTATTCGCTGATCGATCCTGACACCACGATATATGAGCAGGCAGCTTCCTTTAATAAAACCGGCCTGCAGGAACATGAAATAAAAATAAGACTCACCCGTTTCCTTTTTTCAAAAACACAATGGAACAACGCATGTGCCACATTAAGCGGTGGTGAGAAAATGCGCCTTTTGTTATGTTGCCTTACCATTCAGAACCAGGCACCTGATGTACTGGTACTGGATGAGCCAACGAACAACCTTGATATTCAGAATGTAGATATTTTATTGAATGCCGTCAACGATTACCAGGGAACCGTTATTGTTATTTCGCATGATATTGATTTTCTAGATGCTTTACAAGTAGCAAAAATCATTGAACTAAACTGATCTCAGGGATTGTATCAAAATACAGGCATTCATTTTCAAAAATTATCGGGTAGGCCCGAATAACCATTTTTTAGAAAATAACGATCTTTGAATCTCTTTTTAAAATGTAAAAGATGAACCGGGACGTTTGCAGTACAGAGTATGATTTTGTAAAAGAAGCCCGTAATCAGTTATTCACTTATTGCAGCACCATTCAACCTGCTGATTTCATAAAGGAAGTTGCTCCTTTTGGGCGCGGCGGCAGCATGCGGAATTTGCTGGTACATATTGCCAATGTATATGAGCACTGGATCGGGAATATTGCATTAAAGCAGCCCGTTCCTTACTCAGGGTATGATCAGTTTTATCATATTGAACAGGTCGTTTCCCTGTACACAACTATTGATGAGTTAATGACCTGCTTTCTTCAGGAATCAGAAGATCTTGAAGCGGTCATACCATTTGAATTAAATGGTGTTAAAAGCAAAGCAACGCTACTCAAAATTTTTACACACACAATTACACACGAGTTTCATCATAAAGGCCAGATACATTCCATCAGCAGGAGCCTTGGATATACACCTGTAGACACAGATATCATTCATTTCTGAATATAAAATTCACCCACCCCGGTTCCCGGATTCCGGCTTGTGAGGACACGGGCCAGGGCATATAACAATAAGTTTACACTGACACGCTATATTCCAGATCTGAAAAATATTTTTGATTCAGATTTATTATTACTTATTCCCGGAACATTCAGCCGGCTGGTTTCCCTGCTTGTGGATTGGCAAAAATCAGCAGCGGTTTGATATCGTCTTTATCTGCCGCTTTTACTGCCGCCAGGTAGGCATCCCGCAAATGGCCTTTATGCCCCAGATCTCCGGCTCCCCATGAAAACGCTATCTGTTTGTCCAGGGCTTTTATTAATATATCCGCCATCAGGCGACTGTGCCGTCCATTACCATTGGGAAAACAATGGATGCTCACCAGCCTGTGCTTAAAGCGAATGGCAATTTCTGCCGGGGAAAAAACCTGTCGGTTGATCCAGTATTGAGCATCGTCCAGCAGCCCTTTCAATGATGTAGCGATCTGCCATTTATCCACACCAATATTTTTATTGGTGGTACGGAAATCACCTGCCCATTTCCACACGTTACCCAGCATCCTCCGGTGAACGTTTTTTATAAATTGCTCTCTAAATATTTGCCCAAGGCTAAAGGTTCGGGACAGCGCCCATTCCACCGCCTGCTCTATATTCTGCTGCTCAAATTCGTCCAGTTCCCCTTTGGTAGCAATGGTGGGTATCTTTAATCCCTCTTTTTCATCTTCACTCAAAGGTGTTTGCCCCGCAATGTAAGTAAGGTCTAATCCCATAACATTTTAGGCATTTTGATTTTTAGTTCTTCCGCCTTTTCCTCAATAGCTTTTTCCAGCCGTTGCTGTGAATTGCCCTGGTCTTCCAGTATCATAGTGTTGTCAGCGAGCAAAACTATTTTTCTTGCCAGCGCCCTGGCTTTACGGTCAATAAGCGTATCAAGGGATCCGTCTTTTGGAACAAGGCCATATACAAGCTGCATATCAAGTGCGTTGGCCGCTTCCTTTAATGTTTTTAAAGTAATACTCCCTTCCGCTTCCCGTTTTTCTACATCCATTGCACCCTGTTTAGTAATAGACAACTTCCTGCCTAATTGCTCCAGGGATATACCTAAGGCCAGCCGGATCGCTTTTATCCATCCGGTAGGTGGAGCTACCACATTTTTCAGCGGTTCAAAAAACTGTAATTTATTATTAAGCTGCTGCCTTTGCAAATGATTCTTTTTCATTTCGTAAAGTTTTAGTTTTACAAATTTATAAAAAAAGTAAAGTTATAATATTACTTTAATAAATACAAAGTAAAGATATAACTTAACTGTAAAATAAAATAGAAAGGCTATAATTTATAGTAATGTAAAAAGAAAGTCATTAAATAAACATTTATTAATCAACTATTTATAAGAACGATTTTTATTTACCCCTACCAATTTAGAATTTACAGACGCATAATGATTTTTTGGGAAAACAGCAGGTCATAAAAAAGAGTATCTTTGGCGGTAATCCCTATAAAAAGCGTTAGGTAAAAATGCCCGGAAACGCAATAAGAGCAATGCTGTAATGAATATATTAATCGTAAACGGATCATTAGACGGAAGAGAAGCATCCACACCCGGAAAACTGGCTGCGTATTTAAAGAACCACCTGGAAACCCTGGGCTCCCAGGCTACTGTTTTCCATATGGTGGAGTCTGGTATTCCCCTGTTTGACTATACATTAAATAAAACTCCCAAAGGCGTAGAAGTGATGCTCAATCTTTTTCGGCATGCAGATGCGCATATATGGCTGACTCCGTTGTACCACGGGAGCATGACGGGCGTAATGAAAAATTGCCTCGACTGGCTGGAATTAAGCTCCAAAGAAGAAAAGCCTTATTTAATTGATAAATTAATCGGCCTTGTTTGCTGGGCAGATGGTGGCCAGGCCATGCAGGGCATTAACGCTATGGATGCGGTTGCAAAAGCATTAAGAGCATGGCCCGTACCGTTTACGGTGCCTATTGTGCGCAATGCGTTATTTGCAGCGCCTGATTACAAAGAGATCTCGCAGGAGTACAAAAACAAGCTGAACCTGCTTGCCGGTATTATCACTTCAAAAAAAGTGACTACTATCTGATGGCTTATTGCACCAGCAGCAACAATCAGGTATCCTTATTATGTGGTGCTTATTCAAACCCAACCTTTATAAACTTTTAATCTTTTCCGATAATGAAGTGAGTTGCCCGCTCTCCTTCAGTTCTTTGTATTTTATTATATCCCAGGCCTACCATATCGATTCCGGAAAATAAATGTTCTCCGGAACCAAGAAAGACGGGTGATACAGCAAGATGCAGTTCGTCAATATACCCTCCCTGCAGGAACTGACGGATCGTTGATACCCCTCCGCCAATGCGAATATCTTTTCCATTTGCAGCCTTTTTTGCTTCTTCCAATGTTGCTTCAATTCCGTCATTGGCAAAGTGAAATATTGTTCCTCCTTTCATTGTTACCGGTTTTCTTTCATAATGTGTTAATACAAACACAGGGACATGATAGGGTGGATTTTCTCCCCACCAGCCCTTCCAATTATCATCCGGCCAGGTTCCACGGACCGGTCCGAACATATTACGTCCCATGATCCATGCACCAACATTTTCAAAAGCCTTTTCTACAAAGTCGTTGTCAATTCCTTCTGTACCATCATCCTTACCGCTCATTGCACGAAACCTTTTTGTTGGGAACATCCATTCATGCAATTCCTCTCCTCCCGTACCTAACGGCACTTTCATACTTTGATCAGTACCTGCACCAAAACCGTCCAAGGAAATGGTGAAATTCATTACTTTAATGCTGCTCATACTTTTTTGTTATATCCTTAAAAAATCACTCTTCCTGATCTGTCAATGCTTATACTGTCGCTCTAAGTAGCCGGTAGCGCTCCGATAAATAAAAATGCCACAGAATCATTGTTGCAATGGTACGATGAGGGGCCCAGCTTTCTGATGCAGTGGTCAGCTCTTCCCTGGTGATTGTTTTAGGCAGCGACTTTAATTTTTTAAAGGCATTTACAGCAGCCAGATCGCCCACCGGAAAAACATCTGTACGCTGCAAAACAAATATCAGGTACACATCTACGGTCCAGTTACCAATGCCCTTTAACGCGGTCAACCGCTTTCTTACTTCGTCATCTGGGAGCCCGGCCATTACTTCAAGATTAATCTGACCATCTATAATCGCTTGTGCCAGTCCACGAATATAGCCCATTTTCTGGCGGCTTACATAACAGGCCCGCATTTCCGCGTCTGTCAGCTTTAAAATACGTTCCAGAGTAACGCCCTTTGTATGCTTCTGTAATTTCCTAAGGGCAGCCAGGGCAGATGCCAGCGACACCTGCTGTTCCAGGATGATATGCACCAGCGATTCAAAACTGTTCGCCCGCGTCCACATAGGAGGATGCCCGTAATCTTCCAGAACAGCCGCCAGATGCGCATCTTTCTTTGCCAGCTGGTTACAAATCTTTTTAAAATTACGACCGGAAAAAGTTTGAATCATAGTAACAGGACAATTAAAATAAATCCAGCTGTGGGGTCGGATTTTCAAGATTCAACAAATAAATTTTATTTTGTACGCCCCCGCCAAAACCCACCATCTTTCCATCTGCCCCCACTACCCTGTGGCAGGGAACAATGATCGGTACAGGATTTTTATTTAAGGCACCGCCCACGGCGCGTACCATTTGCATAGCTCCTAATCTTTTAGCTATTTCCCCATAGCTCACCGTTTTCCCATAGGGAATATCGGGCAGTAATTCCCATACCTTTTTTTGAAACCCGGAACCCATCAACTGAAAGGGAATCGAAAATACTTTCCGCTTACCGGAAAAATATTCATTTAACTGCTGTTCCGTTTTCAGGAGCAAGGGGTGTTGCTGGTCTTCAGTCAGTATAGTGTTTTCATCAAAATCCTTTACAGGCAGCCACTGTACAGCAACAAGGAAATTGTTATTCGCCACCAGGCGCAATATTCCTACAGGCGATGGTATTTCTTTGAAATAATACTGCTGCATCTTGTTTAATGAGTTGTTCCCAACATTCTAAAATACACTATTTCAGCAGACAATTGGGAGTAAAGCATTAACTATTTTTCCCTATAACAGCGCTGTCACAGCCAACCGTTCATACAATTTGTCAGCTGCATTCCCGTATATAATTTTTATCTTCAAAGCATGAATCTGGCAAGAATCAAAAAACTGGCAATCGGGTTATTCAGTAGCATACCTTTTTTGCTGTCTGCACAAAATGTCCAAAAGATCCATCAGAAAGCGATTCTTATAGACGGGCACAATGACGTGATCTATTCTTCCATCTGGAATGGCAAGGACATTTCAAAGCCGGTTCCTGAGGGACATACGGATTTTGCCCGTTGGAAAAAGGGCGGGCTGGATGTACAGTTCTTTTCAGTGTTTACAGATCCTGAGCCACGAAGCAAACTGGGTCTGTATGCAGATGCCAATGACCAGATCGACTCACTGGACGCATTGATCCAAAGAAATCCCGGAACTATTGTACTGGCAAGAACCTACCAGGATATCCTGAAAGGCATCCGCCAGAAAAAAATAGTAGCGCTGATTGGTGTGGAAGGCGGACATATGATCGAAAATGACATCCATAAACTGGAAGCCCTTCAAAAAAGAGGAATGCGTTATCTTACGCTTACCTGGAACAACAGTACCCCCTGGGCCACGAGCGCTATGGATGAAACCCTGCATGGCGACACCTTAAAGCATAAAGGCCTCACCCCCTTTGGCAGGGAAATAGTCCGGAAATTAAATGAGCTGGGCGTTCTGGTAGACCTTGCCCATGTTGGCGAACAGACCTTTTATGATGCCATTGCGGCAAGCACCAAGCCGGTCATTGTTTCGCACAGTTCTGTTTACAATATTTGTCCCGTATTCCGGAATGTAAAAGACGAACAAATAAGAGCGGTAGCCAAAAACGGCGGCGTTATCTGCATTAATTTTTTCTCGGGCTTTGTCAGCAAAAAATATGCTGAAAAGTCTGAAGAACTGATGCATTACAGGAAGCAGTTCACAGACTCTGTATATGCTGCCACCCACGACTCAATGGAAACCCGGAAACAATGGCATACCTATTACAGGGAACAGACTGAACTATTACGACCAACACTATCAGATGTAGTAGATCATATTGACTATATTGTAAAACTGGTGGGCGACGATTATGTGGGCATCGGCTCTGATTTTGATGGTATTACTTCTGTGCCTGTAGGGTTGGAAGATGTAAGCTGCTACCCTGCTATAACAGCTGAGCTTGTTAAACGTGGCTACTCAAAAAAATCGATCCGGAAAATTTTGGGCGGAAACGTGTTAAGGGTCATCAAAGCGAGCTTCTGACCAGTCAGATGAAGACGGCACTTTACAGCCTTAGCTCAGTCGTAATTTTTCCTCCTCCAGATCCAGCCTTAGCAGGTGCTGGCGGATAAGCGTTTCCTCAACAGCAATATCCGCATTCCATTCATGCAGCCACACCCGTTGCTGACGGATCAAATCCAGGTAGATCTTCTTATAGCCGGAATGCTGGATTTCATTTTCCAGGAACCACTCCGTATTCTCCCAACGGGTGATCAGCTGGCTCAGTGCTGGATGCGACTTTATTTCAATAGCATAGTGATCCTGCAAATACTTCTTGCTTTCCCGGGCTAAACGATGATAGATCTCTTTGTTTTCTTTTTCCTCATCCGGGTGATCCCGTTCCTTAAGCTTTAATAATTTCACCAGCCAGGGTAATGTCAGCCCCTGTAATAAAAGCGTTACCAGTATTACAATGAACGTAATAAACAAAATAAGGCTGCGTTGAGGAAACGGCGCCCCTGTTTCTTTAATAACAGTAGGAATGGAAAGCGCAGCAGCTAAGGATACCACTCCGCGCATCCCTGTCCATCCTAACAGTAACGGACCTTTAAATCCCGGGCGTGCATCCGCAACTGTAATAAACCGGCTTGCAAAAGTAGTAAATACAGAGGCGCCAATAGTAGATAATATACGCCCAATAATCAATACGCCCGTGATCAGTAATCCATACCCCACAGCATCCGCCAAAGAAACACCATCCAGATTATTTACAATAACCGGCAGCTCTAACCCGATCAGCATAAATACCAGGCCATTGAGCACAAAGGCCAGTGCCGACCATACATTAGAACTGCGCAGCCGGGAAGTGCTGCTCATTACCTGTTGCCTTGCTGCAAGAAAAAGACCGCCGCAAACCACGGCCAGCACCCCGGACACATGCATGGACTCAGCAGTAACATACATGATATATGGAGCTACCAGGGTAAACACAAGATCCATATTTGCATCCGTTGGCAATTTCTTAAATAACCAGTAAAAAATACAGGCAACGAGCAGTCCTACAGCAACACCACCCAGGATCACCAGGAAGAAGCTACCCGCTGCTTTATAAAAAACAAAATGCCCGGTTTCTACAGCAATCAGCGCAAAACGAAAAACAATAAGGCTGGATGCATCATTCATCAGGCTTTCTCCCTCCGCTATAGATTGCATGCGCTTGGGTACTTTTATATATTTCATGATAGCAGAGGCGCTCACCGCATCCGGCGGAGACACGATGCCGCCCAATAAAAAGCCGAGTGCCAGAGAAAAGCCCGGGATAAAACTACTGGCAACCCAGGCCACCACCATAGAAGTGACCAACACTATGAGGAAGGCAAAGCTGAAAATAACGCGCCGCCAGCGCCAAAGCTCCTTCCAGGAAGTGTTCCAGGCAGCCTCATATAATAAAGGAGGCAGAAAAATAATAAAGATCAGATCCGGATCAATGCTGATCACCGGCATTGCCGGTATAAAGCTCAGCAGTAAGCCACCTACAACCAGTATGATGGGATACGCTATTTTAACGCGGTTTGCCAGCATAACCAGCAACACTATAAAAATAACAATACCCAGGTATAAGGGAAACTGATGAAGCATGCTGTAAAATACAATAATCCGGCAATTTCTTTTAAAAAACGTTTTCAAGCAGGGCCGATACACCGATCTGCAATTTTTTATCCCTGTGATTTCATGGATGCTTAAATTAAATCTATTCATGCCCCCGTATCAAAAATGATTCACCCTATCTTTGAACCCAACAAAACAAGCTATGCATCCAATACCCTGCAAACTTTTATTACTGTTGCTCTTACTGGCAGCTATACCGTGCAAGGCACAGCTCCACCTTAATGATCCTACCGTTTATAAGATCATCTATACTTCCGGTTTTAATGGCAAAACCCCGGAACATCAAAATAAAATATGGGTATTTGCCGGAAAAGAGCAAACGCTGGTCACCACAGAAAAGGATTTTACAAGAAGAGGCGCTTATCCTTTTGAAGTTTCTCTTATTGACCGGGGTAAGAATGTGCAATATTTATTTGCATTTTTAAATGATCAGGAGATCATTTCCTCAACCGACACGGCTTTGAGAAAGCAAACATTTGAATTGAGCAACGAAACCAGGAACATCCTGGGATACACCTGTAAAAAAGCAAAAACCGTTGTCAACTCTAACACCATTGAACTCTGGTATACAGATCAGCTTCCTGTAAAAGGAGCTCCTACCATCCTGGGGCAAAACCTGGGCCTTGTTTTAGAAATGATCCGCAACGGCAACAGCACCATCGCAGCAGAAAAAATTGAACAACAGCAATTGCAGCTACCGTCATTTTTAACAGCGCCGGCGCAGCAAACAGACCTGTTGAGCTATCGCGATGAAATATGGAAAAGCAGGTTTACAACTATCCCGCTGTTTCACAACCAGGTCGTCAATTTTTCGGACAGCAGCCTGACAGTGCCGGATGTATTCCGTTTTGCAAAGGGAACCGTAGTGGTAAAGAAAATTAAAATGCCCGCAATAGATAGCAGCAGCACTGTTTTCCTGGATCTGACGGAACAATCCAATGGCGATGCATATGACCGTACCGGCAGTGTGTTCCTGATACCGGTTACTAAAAAGGAGTCTTTCCTCGATGGATTAAAAAAGGGCATCAACGCCCTTCCTGTTTATACAAACGGCAATGGCAAGCGTTACCAGGGGGTCATTGCAACTGCAGACTATGATCCGCCGGTTGAGCTGCTGCGCTTCTTCACTCCTTTCGGCGTCAGGCAGTTTAACCATATTACCCTTAAAGGAAAACAATGGCAGGAAGCCGTTCCGTACCGGCAGGACATCAGCGATTATGCTGCATTGTTCAATAAGAGGGAAGTATACATTGGCATTTTCATTGGCAATTACGATAAAGGCGGGCACAGGGTTTCTGCCAATATAACGATCCATAAAGGAGATGCGGGAAAACAGCAGCAACATATTATTCCCTTATTCAATACCTTGAACATTATGGAAATGGCAGGACAGGAATATGCCACTCTATTCAACAACGAAAACGGAATTACCGTCAGCTTCACGTTGAAACAGCCATTAAAGAACGCAAGGCTGCGTTATATTACTACGGGGCATGGCGGCTGGGATGGCGGCGATGAATTTGTGCCCAGGCTCAATACGATTCTCCTGGATAACAAAACCGTTTTCAGCCTGGTTCCCTGGCGGGAAGATTGCGGTACTTACCGTTTGTACAATCCAGCTTCAGGCAATTTCAGCAATGGGCTCTCTTCTTCTGATCTCAGCCGTTCCAACTGGTGCCCCGGTACGGTAACCAATCCGTTCTTTATAGAACTGGGAGACCTTGAGCAGGGCGATCACCACATACAGGTAAAAATTCCGCAGGGAGCGCCGGAAGGTTCCAGCTTCAGCTACTGGAATGTTTCGGGCGCATTAATTGGCGATTAGTGCTTTTAGCAATTTAAACGGCAAACAGGCTTTATAATTCCAGCAATACATTAAACAGGATATCTGCCGCCAGTTTAGCGGTTCTGCTGTCAATATCATAATCAGGATTTAATTCAGCAATATCCAGTGAGCGCAGTTTTCCCGATTGACAGATCAGTCGCAACAGCGTAAAAAAGCAATGCCCCGGCTCTATTCCGTTAAAAGCAGTAGCACTGACACCCGGCGCCTGTGCGGCTGAAAACACATCCAGATCCACCGTCAGGTAAACAACATCAACCCTATCCAAAAACTGCTGCAACTGCGGCAACAGGTGCGGCAGGTTGCCCGCATTTAGCAGTGATGTATCAATATAGCTTACATTGAATTCTTTAGCAACCTCAAAAAGCTTTTTAGTATTGCTGATGCGCTGAATACCAACCGGCAAATAATAAAAAGGCCTGCCCTGTGCCTTCAGTTCCATGGCAACCTGGTAAAAGCCCGTACCGGAATTGCCACTACCTGCATCCGGAGCACGCAGATCAAAATGCGCATCGAAATTAATGATGCCAATTTTTTTCTGGTTACCAATACTGTTTTGAATACCTGTAAAGTGCCCATAGGCAAGATCATGCCCGCCACCCAGCACCAGCGGGAAGCCGCCCGCAGCAATAATACGGCTGACAGCATGTGCAAGGAGCGTTTGTGTTTCTTCAAGATCTCCTTCCTGGCAATAAATATTCCCTGCGTCATAAATCTTTATAGCAGCAGGATGGTGCACCGGCAGATTTTTCAATATGACCCTCAAATGATCAGGCCCCTTGGCCGCGCCCACCCTGCCCTGGTTACGGCGCACGCCTTCATCACAACAGTAGCCAATCATTACAAACGATCTTTTTAATTCAGGTAGCGCCTCTTTCAGATCTAAGATTTTCACTACCTGTCCCCAGCGCTCATACGCCGCTTCCTTCCCGTCCTTTCTTCCAACCCAGTTTTCAGCGGATGCTGCCTGGTATGCTTTTGATGCTGTTAATGCCATATGCTTACAATAGGTTTAAACATTTGTTTTTTATACGACCGGTTTAAAATAAAGATTCCAGTATACGATTGTCAACAAGGCTGGCTTTTGTAACTATTAATTGCGGGCTGCGTTCCAGCTCCCGGTCTAAAGCCTGTATGGCCCCTGTATTGCGCGCCCATGCACGCCGGGCAATGCCGTTATTGACATCATAAAACAGCAGAGATCCCAGTTTTTGTTCAGCCGCATCTGTACCATCCAGTACCATTCCAAAGCCACCGTTGATCACTTCGCCCCAGCCAACACCGCCACCATTGTGAACAGATACCCAGCTAGCTCCCCGGAAGCTATCCCCGATCACGTTATGCACCGCCATATCTGCGGTGAACCTGCTGCCGTCGTAAATATTGCTGGTTTCCCGGTAAGGAGAATCAGTACCACTTACATCATGATGATCCCGGCCTAATACAACAGGAGCCTGCAAACGGCCGTCTCTTACTGCTTCATTAAATGCACGGGCAATCTTTATACGCCCTTCCGCATCCGCATAAAGAATGCGCGCCTGTGAGCCCACCACCAGCCTGTTTTTTGCAGCCTCAGCAATCCATTGAATATTATCCTCTAACTGCTGCTGAATTTCCTCAGGCGCTGTTTGCCGGATCGCCTGCAGCACCTCCAATGCCAGCTGATCCGTTAGTGCCAGGTCTTCCTCCTTTCCGGAAGTGCATACCCATCGGAATGGTCCGAACCCGTAGTCAAAACACATAGGTCCCAAAATATCCTGTACATAGGAAGGATATTTAAAATTCGTTTGATTATCTGCAAAAACATCAGCGCCTGCCCGGCCTGCTTCTAACAGGAAGGCATTGCCATAATCAAAAAAATAGGTTCCTCTTGCCACATGTTTGTTAATTGCATCTACCTGCCGCACCAGGGATACCTGCACTTTTTGCCGGAACTGTTCCGGGTCATTTGCAATGAGCTGATTGGCTTCATCAAATGAGATGCCGGCGGGATAATAGCCGCCCGACCAGGGATTATGCAGTGAGGTCTGATCGCTGCCAACAGTTACAAACAGCTCCTCCTCATAAAAACGTTCCCACAGGTGCACTACATTGCCTATATAGGCCAGTGAAACGATCTCTTTTTCCCTGACTGCTTTTTTTGTCCGGGCTACTATTGCACTGATGTCTTCAAACAATTCATCCACCCAACCCTGTTGGTGCCGTTTATGCGCAGCGGCAGGGTTTACTTCTGCGCAAACAGTAATGCACCCGGCAATACTGCCTGCCTTTGGCTGTGCACCACTCATGCCGCCCAAGCCGGATGTAAGGAATATCCTGCCTTGCGGTGTGGCACCCTTTTCCAGCTTTTTCCGGAAGGCATTCATTACGGTGATCGTTGTTCCATGTACAATTCCCTGTGGACCAATATACATATAGGACCCTGCGGTCATTTGCCCGTATTGCGTTACACCCAGGGCATTGTACCGTTCCCAATCATCCGGTTTTGAGTAATTGGGGATCATCATTCCATTGGTGATCACTACGCGTGGGGCTGCAGCGGAAGATGGAAACAAACCCATGGGATGACCACTGTACATATGCAGCGTCTGAGTTTCCGTTATCAACGCCAGGTATTGCATGGTTAACCGGTATTGCGCCCAGTTCTGAAACACGGCGCCATTACCGCCATAGGTGATCAGCTCCTGCGGATGCTGCGCTATAGCCGGATCCAGGTTGTTCTGGATCATTAACATGATGGCTGCAGCCTGCGTTATTCTTGCAGGATATTCATTTATCGGCCGGGCATATACCGGATGCTCCGGCATAAAACGATACATGTATATACGCCCATACTCCTGCAATTCTTCAAAAAATTCTTTTGCCAGCTCTCCGTGCCATTCCCGGGGAAAATAACGCAGGGCATTGCGAACAGCCAGTTGTTGTTCCTGCCGGTTCAGTATCGCTTTTCTTTTGGGAGCGTGGCTCAGCTCAGGATCCGGCCTTTTTTTGGGGGGCATTTCACCAGGAATGCCCTGTACTATTTCTTCCTGAAATGTCATTGCAAATTATTTAGCTGTATAAACGGATACTCCTTTCTTCCAGACTGCCAAAGGCTGCAAACGGCCCTGTTGGTAAGTAATTTCTTTATAGCTATCCGTTGCATAAATCACAAAATCCGCTAGGTAGCCTCTTGCAAGGATACCTCTGTCTTTTAATCCCAGACCTGCTGCTGCGCGAAAAGTAATAGCCGCCAGCACTTCAGCATTTGTCAACCGTTCATAACAGGCCAGTACGGAAGCCTGCGTCATCAAACACCCCATCGGTGCAGAACCGGGATTCCAGTCTGTAGCAATGGTAACTGCATTGCCCGCATCCAGCAGCTTGCGTGCCGGTGCAAATGCGCACCCAAGGCCCATTGAGGCACCCGGCAAAGCCGTTGCAATTACACCAGACTTTGCTAACCGGTCTATTTCTTTTTGAGTGGAGCTTTCCAGGTGGTCTGCGCTTAATGCTCCTGCCTGCGCTGCAACAGCGCTTCCGGAAGGGGTGAACTGGTCGGCATGCACCGTAATATCAAACCCCATTGCTTTTGCCTTTTGGTAGTAGGGCAGGATATCCTCCGCAGCAAATGCCCCTTTTTCTACAAATGCATCCACCCGCGTTGCTAACTGTTCCTCCCGGATCAGCGGTAATAATTCATGGATAATCCATTGCAGGTATGCCTGGTGCGATCCGTTAAAATCCTTTGGTAAAATATGCGCAGCCAGGCAGGTGGCCACCAGGTCTGCCTTTGCAAGCTGCTGCGCGTCCCTGATCGCCCGCAGGGTTTTTAATTCCTGTTCCACATTTAACCCATAGCCGCTTTTTACTTCAATGGTTGTAATACCCTGCTGCAATAGTTCAGCAGCTCTTTGGGCAGTTACTGCCGCCAGCTGTAAGAGAGAAAGCTCCCGGGTAGCTTCCACCGTGCTCCAGATGCCTCCGCCTTTTTCCGCAATTTCCAGGTAATGGCTTCCTGAATTTCTTAATGCAAAATCGTTGGCCCTGCTTCCTCCAAAAGCAATATGGGTGTGCATGTCCACAAAACCGGGAAGCACTACGCTATTAACAACCGGCCCCACAACAGCACTGTTAAGCAGCGCCAGTTTTTCAAAACTATCAACCGCTTCAATGATATCTCCGTTTAAAAGAATACCACCGTTTTTTATTACACGCAATTGTTCGTCCTTCAATGCGCCCTTTAATGGGAGCCCCTCCATGGTAACAATTTCTTTAAAAGGGCCTAAAAGCCTGTACGGTTGTTTTGTATTCATATCAATATCGGTCAAAAAGTTCCTGTAGTTCCGTCATATAAGATAAACCCGTTTCTTCCGCTGTTTTTTTTGCTGTATGGATCAATGCGCCTGAGCCCACCAGTTCCATGGCAGCCTCTAAATGAGTGGTCATCACGGTATCCGTTTCTATATGGGGCACTTGGTTCCTTATTGCCTGGTGAACGGCCTCCACTATTGGCGTAGGCTTTAAAGGAGCATGAAAATCCAGTGCCTGTGCCGCACAGATCAGCTCAATAGCCTGTATCTTTTCCACGTTTCCCAGTACCTGCAATAATTTTCTTCCGCTGATGGAGCCCATGCTTACATGATCTTCCTGCCCCAGCGAAGTGGGGATGCTGTCTGCACTTGAAGGAAAGCACAGGGTCTTGTTCTCGCTTGCCAGTGCAGCGGTTGTGTATTGCAGGATCATAAACCCGGAATTCAACCCTGTTGATGGCAGCAATAACCTGGGAACTCCCGGAGTGTCTCCTTCCAGTGAAAGATAAACCCGCCGGTCTGCAATATTTCCGATCTCGGCAGCAGCCAGGCAGGCATAATCCAGGGCCATGGCCAAAGGCTGACCATGAAAATTGCCTCCGCTGATGGTCAGCCGCTCATTTATCAACAAGGGGTTGTCTGTTACGGAGTTGATCTCCGTTTCTACCAGCTCTTTTAAATGCAGCCAGGCATTTCTTGATGCGCCGTGAACCTGCGGAACACAACGCAAGGAATAAGGATCCTGTACCCTGGAGCAATTGGCATGGGCATGTACAATGGCTGAATCTTTTAAAAGATTATAAATGGTTGATGCTACAAACTGATTGCCCTTAAAGGGGCGTAATGCGTGCAGCTCCGGATAAAAGGGCTTAATGGATGCACTTAACCCCTCCAGCATCAGCACGGCATTCAGGTCTGCCTGCGTCAGCACTTTATGAAACCCAACAATACCGGTTACTGCATGCGCCGCTATAAATTGCGTACCATTGATCAATGCCAGCCCTTCTTTTGCTTCTAACTGCAGGGGCGCCATACCCAGCTCCCTGAGCACTTCTGCAGCTGGTTTTACCGCATCTTTATAAAATACTTTTCCCAAACCGATCAATGGAAGGAACAAATGCGATAAAGGCGCCAGATCTCCCGAAGCACCCACAGAGCCCTGTTCCGGAACAACGGGAATCACCTCCTGCTCTATATGCCAGATGATACGATCGATGGTTGCTTCACAGATACCGGAAAACCCTTTTGCCAATGAATGAACCTTTAACACCAGCATTAGTTTTGAAAGCCTTTGATCAATGGGTTGCCCTACACCGGCAGCATGGCTCTTCAGGATATTTTCCTGTAATTGTCTTGTATCTTCTTCATTTACAGGAGTAGTGCACAGCGGACCAAATCCTGTATTGATACCATACACCACCTCTCCCGACGTAACAACCCGTTCTACTATAGCGGCGCTTTTCCGGATCCGCTCCCTCCCTGCTTCAGACAATATCCCTTTTATTGCGCCGCTTACAATGGCCATTGCAACAGAAACCTTTAAAAAGTCTTCTCCATACCTGAATACCTGTTTACTCATAAATTACCGGGTTTAGGGGTAATGATCACCGATCATTACAGCCATATACCATCCTTCAAAATTAGCACAGATGTTTAATAATTATTAATACTAACTTTATCAATAATTAATAACTATGAGTTATCAGATAGAATTGAGGCACCTAATGTATTTTAGCATACTGGCAGAAGAATTGCATTTTCGCAAAGCCGCAGAGCGCCTGTATATTTCCCAGCCCGGGCTGACCCGGCAGATCCGGCAAATGGAAGCCATTTATGGAACAAAGCTGTTTGAACGGGGCAAGCGTTTTGTGGAGCTGACGGAAGCGGGTCATTTTCTAAAGAATGAAGTATCGATCCTGTTAAACCAGCTGGAAAATATACAATTACAACTAAAAAGAATCGGCGAAGGGAAAATTGCAGAACTAAGGATCGGCTTCATCGGATCTGCAGCACAAACAGTGATCCCTGATCTACTTTTCCGGCTGAATAAAAAATATCCTACCATTGAGGTCAGCCTCAATGAACTACCCAATGAAACGCAGATCGAATACTTGCTGGAAAACAAGCTGGACTTTGGTTTTGTGCGTTCTCATATAGCACCCCCGGGATTGTCGATGCGCGTCATCACGGAAGAAACCTTTTCTCTTGTGGTGCCTAAAACACACCGGATCCAGGCGCGTAATTTCAAATCGCTGAAGCAGCTGGAGCAGGAAAACTTTATTTTATTTACAAGAGACTACAGCAATGAATATTACCAGCTGATGATGAGCATCTTCAGCGATTGTGGTTTTACTCCGCGTGTTCATCACAAAACCGTAAATGCACTGACTATTTTTAAACTGGTAGAAAAGGGTATGGGAATTGCTATTGTTCCCACCTCATTAAAACAAGGCTATTCCATACCTGTAAATTTTATTGAGCTCAACAAAATTCCGCAACGCAGCCAACTATCGCTGATCTGGAATTTAAAAAACCGGAATCCGGGAATCCGTACATTACTGGAAGTAGCAAAAAAACAGGAATATAAATAAACACTCCCTTTTATTTAGGAATAATACTTACCGGTAAAATAAATTCATAAAACAGCCTGTTACGGCCCGGAGCAACCGGGTCTTTTGTCAGCAGGCGGCCAACCCGCAGGCCAAATGTAAGCGGATGCTGGTTCCACCATTGCGTATCCAGGTATACTTCTGCCCCCGCGCTTTGCAGGCTGGTATAAAAGCCGGAGCTGCGCCCTTTTATTCCTGTATAATCATAAAACGCTGCGCCCCTGACACGCTGGATATAGAGCAGGTTCCCGAAGCCCCAGTCAGGGTACCATAAGGGCAAATGATAGTCGATGGTAACCGTTCCCATACGGGTTGAATCGATTCCGTTAAAGCCGCGGGCAAAATTGATGCTGTTTGAAAAAAGCTGATACTTTACAGATGATTGTTGTGCAGTTAATGAAAAAACAAAATTATGAGTGGGCAGGAAGCCCGGAACATAGAAAACAGCGCGCCCGTAAAGCTGATTGCTGTGCCATTTGTTAATGGCATATGTATATTGCAGGCTGATGCCGTAGCCCCATTTTGGGTAAATATCCTGTGCAGCTCTTTGTACCTGCTGTCCAAAGCTGAGACTATGAGTCAGGTAGCCAAAATGATCGGAAGGCGCATAGCCTGCGCCCCGGTTAAAATCAATCCTGTAGCCCAGGTTGGTGCCTGTATTCAGGTAGTTGTACCGCCTGCCATCGATCCAGTTTAAGGGAACGGATACCGATAAATAATTATCCCACTGGTTCCAGCTTCTTATCTCATTTTTAAGATGCAATTGCCGGTTAATGGTATACCTCGATCCCAGGCCGATATACGGGTATAATCCTGCATAGGTAAAGCTTCCGCCAATGGCGCTGCTCCGGTCATTCCGGTTATATAAATAATAGAGCTGTGTCTGGGTCGTATTTAAAATATTATTGCCATAAACCGTGAGGCTGTATTCGGGGTTATCATAATTAGGCCGCCAGCTATGAAAATTTAACGGTGCGGTCAGCTGTGCATATTTCCCGGATGGTAATACAGGCATGGCCGCATTTACCGGACTTTCGGACAAATGCACAGAATCATTAATGATGCCGGAACTACCTTTTACAAAATCTTCCCTGCTCAGGTTCGTCCACACCGCATCACGGTATGGCTTTTGGCGCAGCTGGTACCCGTCTGCGGTAAAGCTGCTCCAGTTAAGGGTT
Source organism: Niabella ginsenosidivorans (assembly GCF_001654455.1). NCBI lineage: Bacteria > Pseudomonadati > Bacteroidota > Chitinophagia > Chitinophagales > Chitinophagaceae > Niabella > Niabella ginsenosidivorans. The sequence goes on along the minus strand of NZ_CP015772.1, from coordinate 863,463 downwards.
CCGGCCGCTGCATTGATAAAGTAGGCGGTAAATTCATCCTGTGCCAGCTTTTGGATCTGGTGCGACCGGAGATCCACACAGAAAACAGCATCCTTCAAACCTGCAGAACCGATAAAATATACTTTATCCCCGTAAAGGCTGATCTGCCCAACCGGTTTTACTGTGGGTGGTGTCAACTGTTCGATCGTTTTTTTATCAAGATCGATCAATCCGATATAAGTGGCAGCATCCCGCTGGCGAACTGCCGCTACTATCTGGTGTGCGTTCTTTATCTTCGGATTTGCAAAATAGTCAATACCGGGTTGTGAAAATGTTTTCAGCGGCTTTCCGGTTTGCGCGTCAAGTAATACCAAAGAAGACCGTTCCTGCAGGTCAACCTCATTAGCTACTAAAAACTTTCCGTCAACAGAAATATCGGGAGAAAAATAGCGGGTATGCCGCGTCACTTTTTTTTGTATGCCTGATCTCAGATCCAGTACCCGTAAGGAGCTGTATGTTTTCCATGACCAGCGCGGATCTGTTTCCAGCGCTGCATATACGATCTTCCCGTTGGAATAGCTGAACTGGGTTTCGCTGCTGATGTCGCGGTAACGCACAAAATGTTCTCCCACCCTGTCACGGAAATAAAACGCCGGCCTCTGTTTTGCGGAAGTCTTTAAATAGACCATTGAGCCGGCATCTATCTGCTGGGGATAATAGTAATGGGTCAGCGTTGTATAATTTACCGGCATTACTTTATTATTACCCGCAAGCGAATCGGTGATGTTTTTTTGAGACCGGATCCCGAAACGTTTTTTATAATCATCAAAAGCGGCATTCACAAATTGGGAATAGCTGAGACCGGTATTTCTTTTAATTGCTTTTTGCATAGGATAGATTAATCCTTTAAAAGCTGCCGCTTCTGTAGTTACCTTTCTCCAGAAATCGCTTCCATACCGGGTATATCCATAGTTGACCAAAAGATAACCCAGGTCATAATGATTGGGCACATAGTCTTTCAGCGACCCGTTGCGCAATTTCATCCAGCTGTACTCTTTTCCGGAACGCCATAAGGCCGGGTAAGCATTTATAAAAGATGGCAGCCTTCCTCTTCCCTGCGGAGAAAGATAAGTTTCCTGGTATACGGCATCTCCTTCAAAAAACCAGTTGGGCACAGCGGCATTAATGGCTACGGCATAACCATCCTGCCCAAACAGCCAGTGCATTACTTTACTTGCCCCATGGTTAAAATTATTGTATTGCTCCACATGTCGGAATTCATGCAGCGCCAGCTGGTCTGCCCAGTGCGTGGTGCCCTGGTCAAAATTATCTGAAGGCGGCATCAGGTAAAATTCACTCCGGAAAGGTCCCAGCCCCACATAACCATTAGAGGTAATGGGTTGGTTTTGCAGCACAATATCAATCCGCTTCACCTGGTTGCCAAGGGCATGATAATTATTTTGTGCGATCTTGTTCACAATGGTAGCTACGCGGCTCGCCACCGTGTCCAGTCCTTCCGGGTAAATAATGCGCGCCGTATCTGAATAAAGCTGCCTCCAATGCACAGAGGGCGGGTTTCCTCCAAACTGCTGGGCATTTGTAACTTGCGCCAAAAAGACGAGTGCCATCAAACACAAAGGCCTGATCATGTTTCCCATTTTGAATATACAGTTCTCAGGTACGTTATATCTGCAACGTTTTCCCAGGGGATGTTTTATTAAAAATATAAAATTATGACCAGATACTCTACAAATTTGCAGGTACTCCCTTAATAAATTACTTTTACACACAAAAAATTCAGCTTTTTACCTGAAGAAACTAAGAAAGATATCGTTCATCACCCTTGGGTCCATTCTGGGACTGGTCATTTTACTTTGGCTGACCATACAGGTACCCGGTGTTCAGAACTGGTTAATTCATAAAGTGACCAAGCGGTTATCCAAAGAACTGCAAACCCAGATAGCGATCCGGCATGTAGATTTTTCCCTGTTCAATAAGATGCACCTGGAAGACGTATTGGTGCTGGACCGGCAAAAGGACACCATTCTAAGTGCCGGCGCTGTTACCGTTAATATTACAGATTGGTTTTTTGTAAAAAAAGATATTGAGCTGAAATACATCGGGCTTAAAGACGCTTATATTCAATTGCAGCGAAGTGACTCCATTTGGCGGCACCAGTTTTTGCTGGACTATTTCAGCGCCCCTGCAAGTTCAAAGCCAAAGAAGAAAGGAACTATTAACATCGCTTTCCGGAAGGTAGACCTGGAAAACATACGCTTTATTCAAAAAGACGGATGGAAAGGACAGGACATGACGGCAGCACTGGCCTCATTAAGAGTGGATCCGAAAAACATCGACTTTGCAAAAAAGGTCATCAACATCAATACGCTTACTATTAACCAGCCCTATTTTGCCATCCGGAATTATAAGGGCAGGCGACCGGAAACCGGAGACCAGGAAGCCGCGCCCAAACATCCCGCTGCGGCTTCTGCTAAGGATACGGCTGAACTGGAGTGGAATGCCGGCAAATGGGAGTTCCTGGCTGGAAGCGCCAGCATCCGGAACGGGACATTTAAAACGGATAATGATGCCCACCCGGCAGATACACTGGACAAAAACACTTTTGACGGAAGACATATTGAGTTTGCAAAGATCAATGCAGATTTTAAACAGGTACGCTGGTGGATGGATACCATTACCACCAATATGACCTTAAGCACAAAAGAGAAAAGCGGCTTTGAAGTAAAAAAGCTGGCAGCCGGTGTAAAGGTTACTCCAAAGGAAATGACCTTTAACCACCTTGACCTGCGCACCAACGACAGCCATTTAACCGATTATTACAGTATGCGGTTTGCCAGCTTTGCCAGTATGGATGATTATATTACCAATGTGACCATGCAGGCCCATTTTGCAAAAGCAGAAATAAACAGTGACGATATTGCCTATTTTGCACCAGCTATGCGCACCTGGAAGAAACAGATTATCTTAAGCGGTGATATTAAAGGGCCGGTAGCTTCATTAGTAGCCAAACAACTGGAAATACAGGCGGGCAATAACACTTATTTTTCGGGAGATGCTTCCTTAACCGGGCTTCCGGATATTGACGAAACCTTTATGGATATAAAGGCGAATCACTTTAAAACCACTTATGCTGATGCCATAGCTTTTGCACCGGCGCTTACCAAAATAGACATCCCGGATCTTTCCAAATTGCAGTACCTGAATTTTGTGGGCAACTATACAGGGTTCATCAGGGACTTTGTAACCTATGGCACCCTTACCACAGGGCTTGGCACTGTTACAACGGACGTCAACATGAAAATACCGCGGGGCGGCAACCCGGTATACTCCGGTACCGTTGCCACCGGTAACTTTAACCTTGGCCCCCTGTTAAAGGATGAGAAACTGGGCAACGTCAGCTTTAGTGCAAAATTAAAAGGCGCAGGGTTTGACCCTCAAAGCGGGGCCGTTGCATTATCTGCTGCCATCCGGTATATTGATTATAATCAATACCGCTATAACAATGTAACGGTAGACGGAGAGCTGAACAAAAAGGTATTTAATGGGAAGCTCGTCATCAATGATCCCAATGCGGATCTTGACCTTAACGGCCTCGTTGATTTCAGCAAACCGGAGGCGCCCGTATTTAATTTTGTTTCTGACATCCGGAAGATCGATTTCAAGGCTATGAACTTTTTACAGGACAGCGTGGTACTTACCGGTAAGATCAATGCGCATTTTACAGGTAAAACCATTGATAACTTCCTGGGGAATGCCACTATAACCGATGCCACACTGGTACGGAATCAGGCGCCGCTTTCTTTTGATTCACTGGCCATTAACTCCGCCATTGAAGGTGACAGGAAACGGCTGACCCTTGCTTCCAATGAATTTTCCGCGAATATTTCCGGTACCTTTAACTTAAGGGACCTGCCCAACTCTGTTGTCAGTTTTTTGAACCGGTATTATCCTGCCTATATAAAGCCTCCTACAAGACAGGTGCAGGAGCAGGCGTTTTCTTTTGAAATTCAGACACAGAATTTTGACAGCTTTATTCCCATTATAGACAGCAGCCTGGGTGGCTTCAACAATGCACATATCAGGGGCAGTATCAATACCTATACCAACAGTTTAACACTAGATGCGGAAGTGCCTTTCTTCAGCTATGACCGGTTCCAGTTTAATGACGTTACGGTAACAGGGCGCGGCAATTACGACAGTCTTTCCCTTGTAGGACGCACTACCAATATTAAGGTCGGCGACAGTTTAAATGTGCCGCTGGCCCTCTTTAACATTGCAGCCCGGAATGATGTTTCAAGAGTGATGATCTATTCCGGGGGCACCGGCGCAGTGGACCAGGCACGTTTGAACGCGGTTGTAAATACGTACAGCAATGGCGTTAAGATTGACTTTGCACCATCAACCTTTATATTGAACGGAAAAACCTGGAACATTGAACGGAACGGGGAACTGGAGTTCCGGAAAGATGTACCTGCCCACGGGCAACTGGTTTTAAGGGAAAGTAACCAGGAAGTACGTATTCATACACTGCCTTCTGACCTGGGCAGCTGGAATGATATTGCCGTAACATTAAAGGATATCAACCTTGGTGACCTTTCCAAATATCTTGTTCCCAATAACCGCCTGGAAGGGCTGGTTTCCGGTGATTTTCTTTTAGAGAACCCGGGCAGGAACATGAAGATCTCTTCTGACAATTTCATGGGCAGGGCCATCCGGCTGGACAATGATTCCATCGGGGATCTTTCTGCCAAAGTTGTTTTTGATCTGCCTACCCGGGAACTGACGGTTAACGGTACCACACTGAATCCACAGAAAAAAGACCTGGCCTATAACCTGCACCTTTTCCTGAAAAATGAAGAAAGTCAGGCCAACAATATCATTTCACTGGATGCAACTAATTTTGATCTGAAATATATTAACCGGTTCCTCGGCTTCCTGTTCTCGGATATGACAGGCGAAATAACAGGGAAATTTGATCTTAAAGGCCCTTTTGACCAGTTAAGCATTGTAGGAAAAGGCAGGTTGCACAATGCGGGGCTAAGAGTCAACTTTACCCAATGTTTCTATTCCATAGAAGACAATGATATTGAACTAAAGGAGAATGAGATCAACCTTGATGGCATTGTACTGAAAGACACCATCACCAAAAACCCCGTGTACCTGATGGGAAACATTACCCACAGCGGGTTTAAAAACATGTTCTTTGACCTGAACGTTTCCACACGTAAACCGGGCACCTCAGATGCTGCCAACAACCGGCCGGTTCAGGTATTAAATACCACTTATAACGATAACAAAGTTTTCTATGGTAATGTAAAAGCGACCGGCTCCTTTGCATTGGTCGGGCCGGAAGACAATCTATATATGAAAATTGACGCCATTGCTTCTTACCGCGATGAAAGCTCTTTTACCATTGCTTCCAGCAACAGCAAGGCAGGCCAGATGCCCGACTGGCTGGTAGAACGCAAGTACGGAGAAGCAATGTCCGACAGCATTTATAAAAAGAAAGCCAATAACGTCACCTATGACCTGGATGTAACAGCCAACCCCAAAGTACAAATGAAATTTGTAATGGATAACCTTACGGGAGATGAAATAAAAGGCAGGGGATCCGGCACGTTGAACGTACGGTCAGGCACTAACGAGCCGCTCAACATAAAGGGCCGTTTAGATATTGATGAAGGGAGCTACAATTATACCTTCCAGTCTTTCTTTAAAAAGCCGTTTGAAATAAAAAAAGGCGGGGAGAACTATATATCCTGGAACGGGGATCCGCTGAATGCCAATATCAATATTGAAGCGCAGTATAAGGCAGAACGCGTAAGCTTTGCGCCCCTGGCCAAATTCCAGATCGATCAGAGCTATGCCAGCACCCGTGAAAATGTGTATGTCATTACACAATTGACAGGACACTTATTTAAACCGGAGTTTAAATTCCAGCTGGAGCTGGATCCCAACAGTAAATATAAAAACGATTTTAATGTAACCAACATGCTGCAACAGATAGAAAACAACCAGACAGAAGTGACCCGTCAGGTCACCTACCTGATTGTTTTCAACAGCTTTGCACCACCGGAAACGGGTTCTAACTTTGGCAGCACGGTAAATGAATTTACTTATAATACCATTTCCAGCTTATCCGGTCTCTTCTTTAACGAGATCAATAAAAAGCTGAACAACGAGCTTGCCAAGATCCTGGGATCCAATGTGAGCGTGGTATTCAGCGGCTCTGTATACAACCGGAGCATTCTGAATATGCCCACCAATAATTTTGAGATCAACCAGGCCAATGTAAACGGTGCCATCCTTGTGCCGATATTTAAAGACCGGTTTGTGATCTCCCTGGGAAGCTCCATGGAGGTACCGCTTGCATCCACCATCCAGCAATCCGTTCAGTTTCTTCCGGACGTAACAGCAGAGTGGTTGCTGAACGCCAGCGGAACCATTCGTCTGAATTTATTTTACAGGGAGAACCTGGACTATCTTACCGCTTCCAGCACCGGCGCCGCCAAATTAAAACGGTCGGGAGTGGGTATTTCCTTCCGGAAGGAATTCAATACCATAGGAGAGATCTTCAGAAATGCGCGGAGAAGAGCGCTGCAGAGAAGGACGCTGCAGCCTGCTTCGGTACCGGTGCCGGATTCCACGAAAAAACCCGCATCGGATACTTTGCAGAACCGGGTAGAGCCGGTAACGCCTGATGATAAGAAGAAAACGCCGTTGTCTGCTACTCCAAAGGAATCAACTGGGCTCAATTAACGGTAATATGAATCCGGGGAATTATCATCATTGAAGAGCCAGTCTGTAAAAAATATAGAACCATTAATACCAATTAGATTCTTTAAAAAAGTATTGTCATCCTGATGAAGGACATTAATATCCATCGCTCAAGGCTTCGTCAAGCTCTGCCTGACAGCGCCACTTGTCATTTTAATGAACTTAAATGCAATGTTTTATGATTGCCTGTTAATGACAAGTGCTGTATTGTTGTAATAATCAACAATATACAAGTACGTCATACCGTAGCGAAGCGGAGCGGAGAACAATTTCACCGAAGGTAAATCGCTACAAAAAATTAGACGTCCTTCAGTTTTGCTTTGCTCCACTGCCAATGACAGATGTGTTATTGTTTTGAAAATCGATCTTTCTTTTTGTCATGCCGGGTTTCTTGTTTATATTACAAAAACAATATGGCAATGACAAATCTTCCTATCGTTATCCTGAGCGCATTCCGCAATAGCGGAAGAAGTCGAAGGATTTCTCAATCATCGAACACTTCAATATTTCAGAGACTCCCCGGCTTCGCTCGGATCCGAACTTTTGGATGACGAAAGTATCATTAATCCTCAATACATAATTCCATCTGTCATTGGCAACTTGTCTTGGCATCTATTGATCGCTAATCCGGACCCTGCAACAAAAACAGATCCCGGAACAGGTCCGGGAAGGCATCTTTAGGGTGACCCGTAAGAATAATTGTCATTGCCTCATCCGAACTTTCGGATGATTTTGCTTTTATGAGTGGCTCAGGCTGACATTCCTTTTTGGTCAGCCCAGCGATAACCGGCTCAGGCAGAGATGCTTCCTTCAGTAACCACCAGCTTTTCATTCATTAGCTCCCGCACGGTCTGTAAGATGCCTTCTGCATCAAAACCACACTCCCGCTGCAATTCCTTTGGAGTACCATGCTCTACAATACGGTCGGGAATACCCAGTATCTTTACCTCGTTCTTATAACCATGCTTTGCCATGAACTCTAAAACAGCAGCACCAAAACCGCCCAAAACCGTGCCGTCTTCAACAGTGATCAGTCTGGGATATTGCCGGCAGGCCTCATGCAGCAGCTCCTCATCCAGTGGCTTTGCAAAACGCATATCATAATGGCCGGGTAAAATACCATCCTGGTGCAGGGTCCGGATAGCGGCTGCGGCAAAGTTCCCGGGATGGCCAAAGCTTAGAATAGCAATGTCCTTGCCTTCCTTCAGCCTTCTGCCTTTTCCTATTGTAATCTCTTCCATAGGGGTTCGCCACTCAGGCAAAACACCTTCCCCGCGCGGATAGCGGATCACAAAAGGCCATTTTGTTTTTTCCAGCTGTGCTGTGTACATCAGGTTCCGCAGTTCCGACTCATTCATCGGAGCGCTGACGATCATATTGGGGATACAGCGGAAATAGGCAATATCATAACAGCCATGATGGGTAGGCCCGTCATCCCCTACCAGGCCCGCGCGATCCAGGCAAAAAATAACGGGCAGTTGCTGTATGGCCACATCATGCACGGCCTGGTCGTAAGCCCTTTGCATAAAAGAGGAATAGATATTGCAGAATACCTTTAAGCCCTGTGTAGCCATACCAGCGCTTAGTGTAACCGCATGCTGTTCACAAATGCCCACGTCCAGCGCACGGTCCGGCATTACTTCCATCATGTATTTTAAAGAACTGCCGGAAGGCATTGCAGGGGTAATTCCGAAAATCTTATCATTTTTTTCCGCCAGCTCAATAATGGTCTTCCCAAATACATCCTGGTATTTGGGCGGCTGCGGGGTATCAAATGTTTTCTTTAAAATTTCACCGGTTACCTTATCAAACAAACCAGGCGCATGCCATTTGGTCTGGTCTTTTTCTGCCAGTGCATAGCCCTTGCCTTTGGTGGTAATAATGTGCAGGATCTTGGGGCCGGGTATCTGCTTCAGATCTTTGAGGGTATCTACCAGCTTGGTAATATTATGCCCGTCAATAGGGCCAAAATAACGCAGTTTCAGCGATTCAAAGAAATTGGCATTGCTGTTGATCATGCCTTTAAGTCCGTCTGCCAGCTTATGGGCAATGCCCCTGGAGATCCGTTTCCCTACCGGCAGCTTATTCAACGCATTCCAGACATCGTCCTTGAACTTATTGTATTTGGGAGAAACCGTAATATCTGTCAGGTATTCTTTCAGGGCACCCACATTCGGGTCGATACCAATGCCATTGTCATTTAAAATGATGAGCATATCTGTATTGGAAACACCGGCATGGTTCATGCCTTCAAAAGCCATTCCAGCGGTCATGGAGCCATCCCCTATGACGGCCACCACTTTACGGTCTTTTTCTCCTTTATATTTCGCGGCTATGGCCATTCCCAGCGCGGCTGAAATAGAGGTAGAAGAATGGCCCACACCAAAAGTGTCATATTCGCTTTCAGCGATCTTCGGGAAGCCGCTCAGTCCTCCGTATTTACGGTTCGTTTCAAAACGATCCCGGCGGCCGGTAATGATCTTATGCCCGTAGGCCTGGTGCCCTACATCCCACACCAGCAGATCCCCGGGTGTATTATACACATAATGTAAGGCAGTGGTTAATTCTACCACGCCCAGGCTGGCTGCAAAATGCCCGCCATGTACGCTGACCACATCAATGATGTATTGTCTTAATTCTTCGCAGAACTCGTGCAGCTTTTCTTCCGGTATCTTTTTCAGATCATCCGGGGAATTTACGGTTTGCAGCAGCGGACCAGGAGTAATAGCCATTAGATACAATTATCTTACAAAAATAATGAATTAATGCCTTTATCGGGCCTGTTTGCAGGATTGGCGCACGAGATGACACTCCAACTTCCCTGATCAGACAATTTATTTATTCCTAGCCGCCCGGATCCCGTTTCAAAGCTTCGGAACCCGGGCCGTGCCGTTCAGGCGGGTATTTGTGGCAACCTTTTCCGGGTTATAGCAGCGTTACCCGGCCAGATCCAGCGTTTCATATTCTGAAAGGTCGTTATTAAATACTGAAAAAACAGGAGGATATCCTGGTTTTATAAAGCCAATCCGGTCTTCCATTGTAATAGCAGCAGCAGGACGGCTGGTAGCCATTTCCACGGCTTCCTGTAAGGAGATGCCCGCAAAATCAACCGCGTTCTTAATGGCTTCCGGCATTGAAATAGCAGCCCCTCCCAGGTTCCCCGCGCTGTCCCTGTAAAATCCGTCAACCAGTTTTATAGAAAGCCCGTCCCATTCCATTGCTTTCTTCCGGCGGCCGAGGAATGCCGCATCACTGATCAGAAATAACTTATCGCCTTTCTGGCGATGTGCAATACGGGCTGCTGCATAGCTGCAATGGCCTCCGTCAAGAATAATAGGCGCGTATACGGCATCATTATCAAACACAGCGCCCACAGTACCGCATTCCCTGTGCCCCATCTGCGTCATGGCATTGTATAAATGGGTAACCAGGGTAATGCCCATTGAAAAATATTTCTGAGCCTGCTCATAGGTCATCATGGAATGACCTGCCGACAATACAATATCTGTTTTCAGCAATTTTTCCAGCTGTGCATCTGTAAAACATTCCGGCGCAATAGTCATTACTTTAATGATGTCAGCCCCCAGGTCAATGATCTCATCCAGTTCGCTGTCCGTTGGCTTACGGATGATATCAGGATTATGGGCCCCGCGTTTTCCGGGGTTCATGAACGGTCCTTCCAGATGCATGCCCAGCATGGTTGGGTGTTGCTGATGAAATTCCCGTACAGCTTTTATTGCTTCAAGAATGGTTTGCCGGGGCGAGGATATTAAGGTAGTCAGAAAATAGGGTGTGGCAAAAGCAACACCTGCCTGGTACAGATCTGTAAGCGATCGCTGATCCGGCTGCTTTGAAAAATAAAGGTCAAACCCGCCGTTTAACTGAAGATCATTAAACCCTGCCGAAATATTTTTTCCTGCCAGGTCAATCCTTTCTGCATCACCGGGCAGCTCCTGTTGTACAGCTATGATTTTGTTTTTGTCGACAAGGATACAATAGCCCTTCAGCACTGTTTCCCCGGTATAGATTACTGCGTTGGTAATTACCTGCATGGCATTGTATTTAACAACTGCAATATAGCAGCGATTTTTTAATATTCAGTGCTTGCTGTATATTTATGTTTTGAATAACAGAACAGGAAATAATGCCGGCTGATCTTATTCCCGGCTATTTGCCCGGTAGCCCGCTGAGCAATAGAAATACCACTAATGGCGGGGCCGGTTAAGATCAGCATACCGGTCATTCTTTGTCCTGCATAATACAGAAAGAGATTCTTGTATGCCAAAAAGAGCCGATTATATTTCCTGGGACGATTATTTTATGGGCGTGGCCCTGCTTTCCGGCAAACGCAGCAAAGATCCCTCCACACAGGTGGGCGCCTGCATTGTAAACACACAGAATAAAATTGTTGGGGTTGGTTATAACGGCCTGCCTATTGGTGTTAGTGACGACCAGTTCCCCTGGGAAAAAGAAGGAAGCTACCTGGATACAAAATATCCCTATGTATGCCATGCGGAGCTGAATGCGATCCTGAATAACATTGGTATTAACCTGGAAGGCTGCAAGATCTATACGGCCCTGTTTCCCTGCAATGAATGCAGTAAGGCCATTATTCAATCAGGCATCAAGGAGGTCATTTACCTGTCTGACAAGCATGCGGCGAAAGAAAGCTCCATCGCATCCAGGAAAATGCTGCAGACAGCGGGGGTAACCCTGCGAAAGATCATACCCGGCACCAGCGAGGTAGTGCTCTCATTCAGTGAGGACCAGGTATAGCGCTTCAGCCTGCTTGTGCAGATGAAAACAGACCAGTCATTCCGGTGCCATGCAGTGCTCATAACAACTATCAGAGTGTTGCATTGTATTCCAGCGCAAGCCGTACCCAGAAATCCAGCTCCCGTTTTTATTGATACATTCGCCATTGATCCCCCAGATAGCCTTTGTATTCCCTGCCTCCCATGATTACTGTGCGGCAATCTTTCTGCCGGAGCAACTGGTCGCGCATTGCAGGATCAATGCGGCACATTACCTGGTCATTACCAATTGTAATGCACATTTTACCATTGACCATAAAAGCAAGACCACCAAACATTTTCTGCTCCTTAACCTGCGTTATAGGCGCCAGAGCCTGCCTGATCTTATCTGCAATTCTTTCGTTATAGGCCATAAAGTTTTCTGTTAAAACAGTGCCGGCAAACAGACACGTATTAAAAGGACAAATACCCAACAAAAATAATTAATCCGTTTCAACCTGTCATTTATAGGATTGATAGATCCTGGAAAGATCCTCCGGCTTTACAAACTGACCGACTTCTATGTTGTATTGCTGCATCCAGTTCCATACTTCCTCCCAACTGCCTATACAGAAAGGATTTTCCAACTCATCATAGGTGCTCCACTCTTCATTTAAGGTATGAAAGGCATACACATCATTAAAAACAGCATTCCCTTCATCCAGGGAGCGCATCAGCGTAGCCCTGAACCCATCTTTACAGGCTTCCAGCTGTATCCAGTCAAAAGTAGGCCGGCCAAAAAAGCGATCCCACTTTGCAAACTGCACCAGTTTTTTTCCCAGTTTGAGATACGTTCTGATCTTATCCTTTTTGATATAACTGACCTCTGTTTTCATTTTTATCATTCATAGCAAGGCAGGGTTCCCAATGAAATGAACGGCCCTTTTAGCTGATTGTAATAGTATTTTAACATTCATTGCCTTCAGCCTACAATGTATATCCGGCTTGGCCGGAAATGCCAAAATAATTTAAAAACCGGATCTTCCCACCTGCAATGACGGGCCTGGTTTATACAGGTGCCCGCCATTCAGAACAGGTCTTTCGCCGGATGTTGCTTTAATAATTACCAGAATGATCCAATATGCCTGCTTACAGGATCACCGGTGTTCCATTGGTGCTGTTTTAAGCAAGGTGCTTTAGGTTAGGCAACGGACCACAGAAACGAAGCTACAATCATCCATATTCCCACTAAAATGCCCAGTATTCCCAGCTGTCCCTGGCGGGCGGCCACTTTTGTACGCAGCAAGGCAGCCTTTTCCTGCGTACCGGTATTATTGGATGCAAAAAATTTATTAATAAGCGGGAAGCCCAGCAAAAACCCCAGGCCGGCTTCCACCACGCTGCCAGCTAATAATGTCAGGAACCAAACGGGTGCTGAGGTAAGCCATCCGATATGCAAAACAGCCTGTATAATTCCCCAAAGCCCCCAAAAACAACAGACGATCCCTATCCAGCCCTGGTAAGGCGCTACTTTTTCAAGTACTTCTTTTGCATCAGGTTTTCTTGACAGCAGTAAAGAAGGCACTGCAATTACACTTAGTAAAATCAATGAAATTCCGTAGATCATAATTAAATAGTTTTAAAAATTACTGGTGATAGTTAACAACGGCCACAGCAACGAATAACCGGAATAAAAAGAGACAGATGGAGTAGCGTTTTGAAGAGGCGTCTGCGCGCGCTGCAGCCATGGCATTCTTTTTAAGATCCGGCGGCATCTGGCATTCCTCCAGCTGATGCTGACAGTGTGCACAAACTGTACAGATCTTGCCGGAAAGTGTAAACACCCGCAGGCCGGACAGATAAAATCCTTTTTTAATGACCTGTACAAAGAGGCTTTCCTTTGAAGAACAATTGCAACAGGAATGACCTGCCACTATTTTAAAGCCTGTCCGTTTTTCTCTGATTCCAAATACTATCATTACTGATGAATTCCGGAACAAAGATGGGCTTTCCGGCAAGCGGGGCCAACACTGTTTTCAATGAAACTGAATACCCTGTTTTCAGGGATAGGCAATGATACCCCGGCTGCTTGAAGATTTCGAGTGAGCTGAACGTGCACGTCTTTCCGCCACCGTTGGTACTGAGCACGGGCTTATGTGCGAAGGAAAGCCACCAACGGCATAACAGCGTTTGTTGGTGTTCCTGCTATCACTGTGAAGCCGGTGCACAACACCGGCAAAAGTGCAAACGGCGGAAACTTATATCACGCCGCGCTGCGGCTCTGTAATTGTTTGCGACAGATCTATAAATAGTATTGGTGCGCTGCACCTTTACTATGTGCTATGTGGAAAGCATAGCTGCAAAGCAGCCGGATATCCATAGCAGCTAACAACCACCACAACCCCAAAAGGCGCGTAGCGCCGCAATATTAAAAATGTGGCAGAGAGGACGTGGTCAATGAACGGAAAGAATGCCTCTGACAGAACTGAAAACCGAATACTCATTGTTATCAGAACTATTTTCCGCCACCGTTGGCGTTGAGCACAGCTTATGCGCAAGGGAAAACCACCAACGGCATAACAGAATTGTTGGTGTTCCTGCTATCGCTGCGAAGCCGGCGCGCAACACCGGCAAAAGTGCAAACTGTTTAAACAGCATTATATGCTTCCATCAGTCTTCCAGGAGGCCCAGCCTGATGGCATACCGGGTCAGTCCTGCCAGGTTGCGCACTTTCAGCTTTGACAATAAGGTTTTCCGGTAGCTTTCAATGGTATGTTTGCTCAGGAACAGCTTATCCGCTATTTCCTGTGTGGTGTATTCCTGTGCAATCAGCTTCAGCACTTCTTTCTCCCGTGTGCTCAGCATTTCCATGGTATCTTTTTCCTTACGGAACACGCTGTTCATATATGCCTGCTTTACCGATTCTGAAAAATACTTTTCTCCTTTCAGAATGGTTTGAATCGCTTCCAGGAATTCATCAGCAGCAGCGTTTTTAGACAAATAGCCATCTACATCATTCTGTACCAGCGTATCCACCATATTCGTATCGGTGTGCATACTTACTACCATTGTTTTGGTTGCAGGCCGGGTCTCTTTTATAAAATTATTCAGCATAATACCGTCCGCATCGGGCATGGCAATATCGGTAATCACCAGGTCTACGTCCAGCTCCGGGTGGGCTTTCAGGTAATTCATCACCAGCTTTCCGTTCTGTGCATAATACAGCAGGTGCAGCGTTTCCTCTTTATTGAGCAACTGTATCAGGCCTTCTAAAAATAATTTATGGTCATCTGCCAGTATAATATTATGTTTCATCTGATTTCCGGTTTAATGGTATTTCAATATCAACAACTGTGCCCCTGCCGGGGAAAGAATCTATGGAAAGGGTACCGTTAAATGATTTCAAACGTTCCCTTATATTCTGTAAGCCGATCCCCGGAGGTGTTTTATCTGTCGGGAAGCCACGTCCGTTATCCTCAAAGATCAGCTTTAATGCATGATCTACAAGCGTCAGCTGCAACTCTATTGCCGATGCCTGTGCATATTTCTGTGCATTGGTCATCAATTCCTGTATAATCTTATACAACTCCACTTTCAGATCAAGATCCATATCATTCATTACAGCTTCCGGATAAGCCTGAAAACGCAGTTCCTGCTTCCCGCCTGTATTGAACCGCTGCAGATATGCCCGGATCAGTTCTGTAAACGCTGTATTATGAAAGCTTTTGGGGGCTAGGTTGTGCGACAGGTCCCGTACCTGCTGATAGGTAGCATCTATCTGATGCACTATGGCGTCCAGCTTTTCATTTTGTTTATTAAAAAGCTGCATCTTAATAGCAGCAAGGTTTCCGCCAATGCTGTCATGCAATTCCTTTGAGATGCGCCTGCGCTCATTTTCCTCTCCTTCCACAGAAGCCTTCAGAACTTCCAGCTCTTTTTCCTTGAGCATCGCGGTGATCTTTTGCCGGTTGGCCTCTTCCCTGCTGGCATTTAACCGGCTTTGGGTCTGCAGCTTCTGATAATACATGTACAACAGGCCTATGACAGGCAGCAGAACCGCAATAAAACCAATCAGCAGCCCGTACTTAACCGTACGCTGATGCTGTAGCTGGTTTTCCTTCTGTAACAGCTCTTTTTCTTTCCGGGCTGTATTGTACCGGATCTCCAGCTCATTGACCTCTTTTTTGTTCTGCCGGGAGGTGATGTCGTTCATCACACCAATGTATTGTGTTCCCAGGGCATAGGCATTCTTATAATCACCCTGCGCCACATACAGTTTCTCAAGACTGCGGATGGCCCTTCGCTGCGCTTCCAGGTCGCCCCACTGCACCGCGTTCATATACACCATGGAAAGCGTGATCTGGGCATTTTCATAATCCTTCTTTGCAAACAGGATGTCTCCGATATGCTGGCCCGCTTTTATGTACAGATCATAAAACTGGCTGGCCTGTGCCTCATCTTTTATGGCGGCAAAAGCGGAATAGGCTGTGTCCAGCTGATGCTCCAGCTCCATAATAAAAGCCAGGTTCAGCCGGGTTTCCAGCTCATTTTTTAGCTGGCCTGTTTGCCGGAAATAACCCAGTGCTTCAGTAAAATAGCCCTTTGCCTTCGGCAGCTCCTGCTGTGCCAGGTAAAGGATGCCCAGCTGTTTATGAATAAGGTGCACCAGATTACTGTCCCTGCTGGAATACAGCACCTGGTTATAAAGCCGTATGGCTTCCTTATTTTCGCCCCGCAGATAATACACCGTTGCCTGTCCGAATTGATTCCTGTCAATAATGGAAGGGTCCTTCAATTGCTCCCCGTCATTAATCCCACGCAGGTAGTAACGAAGCGCTTCATCATACAGGCCCTGATCCTGGTAAGCCTTTGCCATGGAATAATCCAGACTGGAAGTATATTTCAGTTTTTGCGCTGTATTTATATTTTTTTGTTGCAGGGTACTTTGCATAGCTGCTGCATAAAACAGCACAGAATCGGTGGTTCCGGAAGCTTCGTGAAAGCGGATCAGATCCGCTGCTGCCTTAAACTGGTCTTCAATTGTCTTTGCCCGGCGCCAGTTATTCAATAAAGCATCAGGAGTGCGTACGGGATTAACCGCATACGCCGACATGGAAGTTATCTCTTGTGCGGGCAGCGTCAATAAAAGTGCACCCACAAAACCCAATACGAATAAGGCCTTTTTCATACCGGCAAAATAACATCAATTGTGCGAATACAGCCCTTTATACAAGGGCAGACGCATCAATTTATTTTTTACTGAAATGGGCTATAAATAAGGTCAATTCTCAATGCCACGAATAAGCGCCATTTGGCACTATGGGTGCCTATTTTAAAAGAAAAAACGTATTTTATTGGCATAATCGTTTACTGATTTATGCGTTCACCCTGGCCCTTTATAATGAACCGGGATCAAAAATAGTAAGTTCATTTTCCGGTTTGTGTCCGCGCCATAGCCAATAGTTTATGAGTGGAAGCGCCGTTCTGTGTGTCACTGTCAGGAGCGTTTCTTATTGCCAAAGAAATCCATCGTCCTTATGTCGCTCAATGCTTCATAAGGATTCCTTAACTCCCGGAATAAATTCCGGAGTTGTTTTATGCAATCAGGCCGTTGCCTTCCTGGATTCAAAAGTTCACCAGAGCATTGCCTGGGAATTGCTATAATAGTGAGTATAGAAGCAAAACCCCGGTTGAATGTGTGGAACAAGAAACTTCCGTTCGTTATTAAAAAGACAGTAATAAAAGCCGGGAGCCATAAGCCCGGACTATAAGTTGACAGTAATAGTGCCCGCATTGACCGGGAAGTTTGGGCGATTTTAATAAGGTTGCTAACGCCCGATCATTATTTCGGCTCTGGAGAACCAGCCATGTCGCTTATTCCCCGCCATTCATGTGCAATATTTTCCATCAGCAAAGCATGATCGGGCTTTATAGAGCCCTTTGGAAAAACCGTTTCATTTTCGAAAAAATCCGAACGGAGCTGAGTGATCTTCAAAGGCTTCACCTTCCAGGAATCAATTCCCAGTTGCAGCCCTTCAAATCCTTTTCCTTTTGGCGAATAACTTATACAACCCTTTTCAAAAAAGGCGGATGCCGCTTCCAGGTCCTCAAATACCGAGTTTTGATTCCATTCATCAGCAAGCACGGCATCAACAGCAACAGACAGATGATCAGCACTGACAAAGTCCAGGTGATAATGGCCGTTGCTCTCTTTTACATGAAACCGGGCATGGTAATGTTTTCCCGGAAAGATCCGGCCACCTGCTAAGGAATTCAGTTTGGAGGAGGTATCTCTTCTTGGTATATAAACACCTTCCTTCAGTTCCCCTTTTTCTTCCCATTGAACCGCAAACCGGTGCGCACCATTTTCAGAAGAAATACCTATAAAGCCCGGCAGGCCTTTTGGCCTGATCTTTTTAAGGCGGATCAGGCAAATACCAACAACGGCCCTGCCTTTATAAAGCTGGGGTTGAAAGGGCACTGGCAAAAACCGTGCTACTACATCCGGATCAGCAATATAGTTGATCAGCAGACGCCTTTCAATAATACCGCTTATAACGGGAAATTTCATTTGTTACTATTCAGGTGGTTGCTGCTGCGGTATCCTGCTCTCCCAACTGCCGCATCATATCCATCGTAAAATGAAAATGCTCATCAGCAGATACCGCTTTTCTTGTCAGGTCATTAATATCTTCATACCGCGTCCATAAAAACGGGTAAAAAGCAAACGTTTCATTGCCGGAAATGGCCGCCAGGTCTGTTTTCCAGGTGCGCCATTTAAAAGTTGCATAGAATTTATGCACATCTCCGCACAATGCCCAGTTTACAAAACCGGAGTATCCGCATCCCAGGTCTTCCCACTCCAGGGTATCCTGTGCCAGGTAATACACATTCCCCGGCTGATCGCCCAGGGCGCCGCCGTTTATGGCAAAATAACCGCCAATAACATCATCCGCTACCAGGTAAAAAGCCGGCTGATCACCATAGGCTTCAAAGCTTTTTCCTTTATTCCATTCAGCGAGGCCCCTGTCCAGCTCAGGGTGACCGGAGCCCAGGATCCGCAGCCAGCCATCGTTGATCAATATACCGCCTGTTTCATAGATGATGGCACCCATCGGCGAACGGGTGGTAACTTGGGCGTGTACCAGTTCCTGCGCTGCACGTTCTTTGTCTGCCTCTAAAACCCGGCAGGGATTTTTTGCAGCAGCTATCCATTCTTTTACCAACTCCCATCCGGGCTCTTTTGTATTGATCAGTTCCTCCAGTTGCTTCATCCGATCCGTTTTATTTTTACAAAGTATCGGAAAATATCCGGATTAAAAAGTATTCAGATGAGGCGAATATATAAAAATTCGCCACCAATACACGAATAAGAATAAAAATGAAGATTTCAAAGCAACACCAATAATGCGCCTTTAACGCCCATTTGCGCACCATTTTGAAATAAATTCTAATAATGATCCTATTAATTGGTGCATTCGTGGCACTCAAATAATTAATGGCTTAAGAATGTTATTACCTGTACATGCTCCCATTGCAGCGGCTATAAAATAATTTGTCCTCTTAATAATTGTACCCGATAAAAAATAACCGCTTAAACGGGAACAGCAGTTTCCCGTTTTGCTGCACCGGGTAGATCTTTTGAATGCCCTCCAGTACATTTTGTTCAAATAAGGACCGGTTGGCAGCATCCGGCATCCGTTCCAGATAAGGTTTCAGCCTTGTACTGCGGATCATTTTCAGTACGGCAACAGGGTTCTCCATTACATGCATATAATCCGTCTGCCATATTTCAACCGGGTCAAACAACCCTGCAAGGATATCATAATATTCCGTAGCTGAATGAACCGTTAACAGTGCCTTTACCGCTTGCCTTATTTCCCGGAGTCCCGTTCTTTCCAGCGCTTCTTCAATAGCGTACTCTACCGGCATATCAAATATTAATGGCAGTTGTACAGCCAGAGCACCACCCGAATTTAAAAGCCCTTTTAATTTTGCTAACAGATCAGCATGATGCGGGATCCACTGGATTGCTGCATTTGAAAAAACAATATCATACTGTCCGGGGATCGGGTCTTTTCCGGCATCTGCCTGTATCCACTCCTGATTAGGGTAGTCCTGTTCTGCTTTTTCAATCATTGCAACAGAATGATCCAGCCCTGTTATTTTAGAGCCGGGCCACCGCTGCCGCAGTATTTGCGTACTGTTGCCCGGGCCGCACCCGATATCGATAATGGATTGGGGTTGTTCTATACGGATCCTTGCAACCAGGTCAACAGACGGCTGAAGGCGCTCTTTACCAAATTTCAGATACAGATCAGGATCCCAGTCTTTATAGTGCATACCGTTTATCTTTTTACAGGATGTAAAGCTAATCATTTAACCATATAGGAGGCAGACATGTAAATCTGTAAAATATGCTGCCACGGATTCAGGAATGAGCCTCCGGTGTTGAGTACGGTTTATCTGCGAAGAAAAGGTGTCAACAGCATAATAACCTTTGTTGGTGTTTCTGCTATTGCTGCAAAGCCATTGCGCAACACCAACAAAGGTACAAAGTTGTCTTATCCGAACTTTCGGATGAGTTGCTGAGTTATTGAGACAATGAAAGACCTTCAACGCTTCTATTTTCTTTTCAACCTTTTGTCGCCAAAAAAGGTTGCCAAAAAGGCTTCGTCAAACGAATGCCTCCGGCCGTTTGACTGTTGTAGCCTTCTTACTGCGCTGCTTTTTTACATGCTCTTTTTATTTGATAAGAAAAAACATCCGTTGCGTAAAAAAAGAGGCGCTACGAAGCCGGTTGATTGTAGTAGTTGCAATTGTGTTCTGGAATTGGAAAACAAGGAAAAAGCAGCGCATAATAATCAGCAATCCTTATACCTGTTAGTAAAAGATATATATACAGGGTAACTCTCCGGCAGGCAGGAGCGCAACCTGCGGGAGTCCTGAGAACCTTGTTTCAACGTCCTTACTATACTGTCTTGCTCTTAAGACCTATCATTTTATTGCCAGCAACGCCGCTGCCACAACACCCGCTGTTTCTGTGCGCAGGCGGGTGATGCCCAATGTTACTGCCTTATAGCCTTTTTCCAGAGCCAGGCCTATTTCATCGGTAGTAAAATCTCCCTCCGGCCCAATAAGGATGATGGCGTTTTCCGTAACGGATTGTTCTCTTAAAGAAATTCGCCCCTGCTCCAGGCAATGCGCAATAAATTTCTGCGGTATTGCCTCCCATTGCGGATCTTTTATAAAATCCGCAAATTTTACAGGTTGCGGAAACCGCGGCAGCCAAACCTGCCGGCTTTGCAACAAGGCACTGATCAGCAACTGCTGTAAGCGGTCGGTTCTGGCTTTTATTTTCTCGGTACGTTCACTGATCAGCGGTACAATTGTATGCACGCCTATTTCTGTGGCTTTTTCTAAAAACCATTCAAAACGACCGGCATTTTTCAGTAAAGCAATCGCAATGGTTACCTGCGGATGCCGGGGCGGAATAAATTCCACATGTTCGATGGTTACTTCGCAATATTTTTTATGAGGTTGGGCAATAACGGCTGTTAACAAATGCCCGCATCCATCGGTCAGGTGCAGACGTGCGCCAGCTTCCATACGCAATACCTGTACTATATGGCGGGAATTGTTTTCATCCAGGACAGCGGTCTTTTGTTCCGGTAAATATTCACTGATGTAGAAAAAAGGGAGCTGCATGTAGGGAAGAAATCAGTTATCAGTATTCAGTTATGAGTTATCAGTTCTGTCCATTGACTATGAACCATCGACCATGAATCATACACTATCGGCTAAAACGGCGCGTCCTCCATATCATCAAACTCATCATCCTTCATTTTGTTCATCTTGCTTTCTACCTGGAACAACTTGGCACCGCCTTCTTCTTCCTCAATCCGTTTCCAGCTGCTGCCCGGCGCGCTCATGATATTATACGGGTCTTCTTCCCAACTGATAAATTTCTGGATGTGCAGCAGGGCCTTTAGCTTAATGGTTTCCAGCGAACCGTTTCGGTGCTTGGCAATCTTTACTTCGGTAAGCCCGCGCTGGTCTTCTCCCTCGGCATTGGTGTTCATGTCATAATAATCCGGCCGATAAAGGAACATGACCATATCGGCGTCCTGCTCAATTGCTCCTGATTCCCGTAAGTCACTTAACTGTGGAACCTTGCTGCCGTCTTTGGCGCCCCGTTTTTCCACTTCCCGGCTAAGCTGTGAAAGCGCAATAATGGGCACATTCAGTTCTTTGGCCAGCCCTTTCAGGTTCCGGCTGATGGTGCTGATCTCCTGCTCGCGGTTGCCTTTGCTATCCCCGTTTCCGCTCATGAGCTGCAGGTAGTCAATAATGATCATGCCGATATTGTGCTTGTTTTTGAGCTTACGGCATTTGGCACGCAGCTCAAAAATATTCAGCGCCGGAGTATCATCAATAAACAAAGGGGCCTGTGAAAGCCGCTGGATCCCTTTGGTATATAGCTGCTTCATTTCATGATCTTCCATTTTACCACGGGAGATCTTTTCCAGCATAATTTCACTTTCTGCAGACAGTACCCGCTGTACCAGCTGTGCGGCGCTCATTTCCAGTGAAAAGAACGCTACGGGAGTGGCCTGCCCCCTCATTTTGCTCATTACCGCGTTGCGGGCAAGGTTGAGTGCAAAAGCGGTTTTACCCACAGCAGGCCTTGCGGCCAGGATGATCAGGTCGCTGTTCTGCCAGCCGTAGGTGACTTTATCCAGCATCTTAAACCCGCTGGGCACACCCGTAATATCTTCATTGCGGTGCCGGAGATCCTCGATCCGCTGGATGGTTTGCACCAGTACCGAATCTATAGGCTGAATGGTACTGCGCAGGTGTGAATTGGTAATTTCAAACAGCTTGGACTCGGCATCATCCAGCAATTCAAACACATCAGTGCTGTCTTCAAATGCGTCATTGATAATTTCACCGCTGATGCGGATCAGTTCCCGCTGAATGAATTTCTGCAATACGATCCGCGCATGCGATTCTATATTGGCAGCCGATACCACTGCGTTGGTCAGCCTGGTTACATAATACGCTCCGCCCACCATTTCCAGCTCTTCCCGGTTCTTCAGTTCCTCTACTACGGTAAGGATATCTATGGGCTGGCTTTTATTGGCCAGCGATTGCATCGACCGGAAAATACGCTGGTTGGCATCCACATAAAAGCACTCCGGTTTTAATATTTCGATAACAGCGTCAAAGGCATTTTTCTCCAGCATAATTGCTCCCAGAATTGCCTCTTCCAGTTCCCTTGCCTGTGGCGGCACTTTCCCATAGACCATGCTGCCCAAATCAACCGCCGTTCTGCGTTTCTGCTTCCTGTCTTTATTAATATTTGTTAAATCCATTATATCAAAACAACTGTTTTTCTGCCTGTTAAAGCAAAAAAGATGACATCATTCCTTATTGACCAATGATTCCGGGGCAATATCTCAACCTTAAATATACTTAATTTTGGCGCAACTACTGCTACCTTCCCATGAAATCAGACGGCGAATTTAGACCCTTAAGCGGGTAGAAAAAAATCTTTATTTGTGTACGAATTATTAACAGGGTTATTCACAGGGGGAATGCGAAATAAGGGATAAGAAATTTTAAATGTAGAAGTGAGCGTTGAGATGTCGGAATTGAGATAACAGATCTTATTCCCTGCTCACTACTTGCGTCTACCCACTCGCTTCATTCAACGTTGACCCGGGGAATGTAAGGAGAATATGAAATAAGAAATGTAAAAGCAAGAACTGAGATGTCCGGTAGCAAAAATCAAGATGAAACCATCGACCATGGACTATGTACCAGGAACTACTATATAGCTGTCAGTGATCAGCATTCAGTTTTCAGTATTTAACTGGTTTTTGTTTGCAACTATGAACAATGACCTATGATCCATGAACCGTTTTTTGACAACCGGCTTCAGTACACGTGGCATCGGTCTTGCTACGCTCAGTTTATAGGCAGTGCACAGGGCAGCCAGGCTGATGGCCCATAAACAACCGCACAAACTTTAAACCACAGACCTCAGGCAAAATCTATTTCTTTGCAGCATGGATATTGTATTAAAATATTTTGATGCATTTACGCCTCAACAGTTGGAACAGCTGAAAGCACTGGAGGGCCTCTACCGGGAATGGAATGAGAAAATAAATGTGATCAGCCGTAAGGATATTGCAGGTCTTTATGAAAAACATGTCTTGCATTCCCTGAGCATTGCTGCCGTCTTTAGCTTTACCGCAGGCACACAGATTGCAGATCTTGGGGCCGGCGGAGGTTTCCCGGGCATACCCCTTGCCATCTTTTTCCCGGAAGTGGAATTTTTACTGGTAGACAGTATCGGCAAAAAATTAAAGGTGGCCGATGGTATTGCAGCAGCCATCGGCTTAAAGAACATCAGCACCCGGCACAGCCGTATTGAGGAAGTAAAAGACCGGCAGTTTGATTTTGTGGTGTCCCGTGCAGTAGCACCCTTGAAAAACCTCTGGCAATGGAGCAGGCCTTTGATCAAAAAAGACAATACCCCACATACTACCAACCTGATCGAACAGGGAGTGCATGCCCCGGGGCTGATTTGCCTGAAAGGGGGCGACCTGGCGCAGGAAATATCCGAAAGCGGCACCCGCCCACACCTGCTGGCCATCAGCGACCTGTTTACCGAACCCTTTTTTGAAGAAAAGTATATGGTATATGTGCCAAAGTAAATCACCGGAATACGCTTTCCTTTGCTTTTAATAATAAAGGAGCTATATTGGCATCAATCAAAATTAAATTGACAGTATGAAGTTATATACAGCCATTTTGTACGTAACTGCTCTATTGGGCAGCCAGCTCTTATATGCTCAGCAGCCACCTGCATCCCGGCAAAAACTATCGCCCTTTGCAGAAAGCGTAATTAACGAAGTAAACCACAATTCACAACTGGAAAAAATGGCCAGCGAGTTGCTGGATGGTATTGGCCCCCGGCTAGTGGGAACGCCTGAAATGGAGCAGGCGAACGACTGGTCGGTAGCCAAACTGGAAAGCTGGGGCATCAGCGCCCAAAAACAGCAATTCGGAGAATGGCGGGGCTGGCAGCGGGGCACTTCTGAGGTCACAATGATCGCGCCCCGTATCAAAAGCCTTGATGCTACACAGCTTGCCTGGAGCCCGGCTACAAAAAAACCGGTACAGGGCGATGTAGTTGTATTGCCCAATGTAAGCGGACCGGATGAATTTAATCAGTGGCTGAAAACCGTTAAAGGAAAAATTGTATTGATCTCCCAGTACCAGCGTTCCGGACGGCCCGATTACCAGATCAAAGAATTTGCAAAACCCGAGCTTTACGATAAGCTGATGAAAGAACGCGCTGACGATGCAGCAGCTTTTCAGCAACGGATCGCCAGGACCGGATATACTACTGCCACCCTGCCTGAGGCATTGGAAAAGGCCGGTGCTGCCGCCATTGCCATTTCCAACTGGACGGGCATTATGGGCGCCAACCGCATTTTTGGTGCAAGGACACAAAAAATACCTACCATTGATATCTCTGTTGAAGATTACGGCCTGTTGTACCGCATGGCTGTCAATGGCCAGGGGCCAAAGATCCGGATCAATGTTCAGTCAAAAAATTTAGGCACTGTAAAAACCTACAACACCATCGGGTGTATTGAAGGAAAAGAAAAGCCCAATGAATATGTGATCCTTTCTGCCCACCTGGATTCCTGGGACGGGGCACAGGGCGCCACCGATAACGGTACCGGTACTTTGACCATGCTGGAAACAATCCGCGTACTGAAAAAATTATACCCCAACAATAAGCGTACGATACTCATCTGCCTTTGGGGAAGCGAAGAACAGGGATTAAACGGATCCCGGGCCTTTGTAAAGGATCATCCTGAAATTGTAAAGGGCATACAGGTTCTTTTTAACCAGGACAACGGAACCGGGCGTATTACCAATATCAGCGGGCAGGGATTTGTAAACTCCTATAGTTATATTGGCCGGTGGCTGGATGCCGTGCCCAAAGACATCAGCTCAGAAATCCAGACCAGCTTCCCGGGCATGCCGGGCACCGGCGGCTCGGATTTTGCATCTTTTGTAGCTGCAGGCGCCCCCGCATTTTCATTAAGCTCACTAAGCTGGGGATATGGCGGCTATACCTGGCATACCAACAGGGATACTTATGATAAGATCGTTTTTGATGAAGTAAAAAATAACGTGATCCTGACGGCGATACTGGCTTATGAGGCATCAGAAGACCCTGAGTTTACGAATCGCGAAAAGCGCATTATGCCGGTTATAAACGGACAACAATCAAACTGGCCCGAAATGAAGGAGCCGGAGCGCAAAGGGGGACTTAATTAAAAGCTACCCGCTTTTACAGATTGCATACGTTTACCTTGCCGTTGATTCCCGTTCCATTAAAACGGAATCCATCTGAATAGTTTCCGGCTGAAACCGTGCGGGCTTCTCTAAAGCCGTGATCAGCTGACTCACTGCCGCACGTCCCATTTCATAAGCAGGCTGGGTGATCGTGGACAGGGAAGGTTTCATTAAATGAGCAGTAGGCAGGTTGCTGAAGCTTAGCAATTTCAGCTTCCCGGGAATATCGATCCCGTGCTTTCTGCAAATATCATAGGTAATTAACGCATGTGTTTCCACGGAGGTAAAAAGCCCGTCCGGTGCATCTTTTCGTGTAAGCGCTTTTTCAATTAACTGTGCGTCATAAGCCGGGTCTTTCCTGCTTGTAAGGATCCAGTCATGGTCAGGTACAATCCCCGCATCCTCCAGCGCTTTTTTATATCCGTTCAGCCGGTCAATACCAATGGAGATCCTGTCTGATACCTGGCAATGCGCTATTCGTTTACAGCCCTGCCGGATGAGGTAGGTAGTGCCCTTATAGGCGCTTTCATAATTATTGGTTGTTATGATTGTGTTGTCAAAGTCCTTTGTTATCCGATCAAAAAAAACAATGGGCAATCCTTTTTCCCTTAAGGCTTTTATATGTTCTGTATCATCAATGGGACTGGTCAGAGAAATCACGAGCCCGTCAACCCTGCCATTTGTAAGTTGGCGCACTACTTCTTTTTCATAATCCGGGTTCTCATTTGTTATATAAATCAGCACATGATAACCGCTTGAATAAGCGGCTTCCTGTATGCCTTTTATTGCAAAGATAAAAAAGTTATTGATGATGTCCGGCAGTACTACTGCTATGGTCTTACTCTTATACTTGCGCAGACTTCCCGCATAAGGATTGGGCTCATAATTCAGCTCCCGTGCCAGCTCCATAACCCGCCTTTTTGTATCGGCACTTATTTCATGACTATCCCTCAGGGCTTTTGAAACAGTGCTGATGGATAAATGCAGGAGAGATGCCAGTTTCTTTAAATTAATTGGTTCCATTGCTCACCGTACGATCTGTATTTTTGCAATGAAGATAAGAAAATATACGGGCGCGATCATTTATCTTCCTGAAATGGCAATAAAAAGTGCAGGGTAGAAACCCCGCACGTAAGATTGAAATGATTGTATTTTATTATTAAACCGTTTAGATTGTAGCAGCGCTTTATTCCCTGCCTGATAATAAATGAACAGCGCCTTTTGTTATTACCGGCAAAAATACCGGCCGCCACCGAATGGGTATTTACGAAATCGGGAATTTCTTTTAAAAAAAGTTTACTGGCTGGCGAGATGCCTTAACACCGTTTTAAATCCTTCAGGATCATCAGTCAGTAAATAAGCAGCATCCGAGACGATGACCATACCGTAGCGGTTGATCAGGAATGAAGCAGGCAATACGGAAGCATTCCACCTGCGTGCAGTGCTCCTGTTCCAGTCTGTATAATCAAGCAGTTGTATCCATTTCATCTGGTCATTTACAATCGCTTTTTTCCATTTTACGCCGCTGGTATCTTCGGAAATACTGATGATGACTAAAGATTCATTTTTAAATTGATGGTACAGCTTTGCCAGCTTTTTGTTCTCCTCTCTGCATGGTTCGCACCAACTGGCCCAAAAATTAAGAAGTACGGTCTTGCCTTTAAAATCGCTGAGGTGAAGGGTATCTCCTTTTGCTGATGGCAGCACAAAATCCGGGGCAGGAAACGGGGTCACCATTTCCTGGGTATGGCCGTTTAAAAGGCTGCAGACAAAAAGGACGGTAATGATACATTGCTTCATACACTTTGCTTTGATCATACGGGCGTAAGCAGGGCTCCTGGCTGTAGTTCCTTTACTAAAATACATCCGGGCGTCAGTTCACAAATCCCCAGAAGATCCCCACCCTTATTAACAACCCGGGATAAGCATAGTCATACGCTGCAAAATTATTATTGGTAAAGCCCCAGTTGCCGTTCAGATTGCGGAACGTATTCAGGTTTTCTGCACGGACAAACGCTTTAAAAGAGTTGATCCTGAAATTCACATACGCTGCTATGTCGGGCAGCTTATAAGGAACAGTAACAGCATCCTGGTAAAAGAACTGCCCTAATAACGGGGAATAGTTATCTCCCTTATAATTGGTTCTGTATTTTACTTCAAAGCCTGCCGCCAGGTTTAACTTAGGATAGCCCAGCTTCCCTTCATACCCAAGCCTGTTGCGGGTGTAGATGGTGGGAATATTCAACGGCGCGCCGCCTACCACCTGCTGGAAATATACTTCGGTTCTCCATTTCCACTGTTTTGTTTTACCAGTCTCAAATACCTTATTCAAACCTATCTGCAATACATTGAACAGTGAGTTATACTGGTTGATCCTGTAAAAATCCGTGTAATAGGTATAATTGGTCATCAAATAATAATGGCCTGTTAATCCCAGTTTTAACAGCGGCTGGTAAATATCGGCGTATAAATGGGTTATATTTTCCTTTTTAAGATCCGGTGTTGCCGCTTTCATATAATTGAATGCACTGTTAGCATAGGTCATAATAAAGGAGGGCGACCGGTTTACGTTCTGTGCGCCCAGCGTAAGACTGCCGATCTTCTTTCCCAGGAGGCTCTGTATGCTGGCACCGGCCTCATAATCTCCGGCATTCAACCCGGCAAAATAGATCTTACCATAAGCGGTCATGTCCCACTTTTGATTTTTGGTACGGTTGCGGTATTCCCCGTGACCAAAGATGTTATAGTAAGTTGCAGATTGCCGGTAACCATAGGGCTCCAGATTTGACTGGCGGGCCAGGGTATCAAACAGTCCTGAAAGGTTCTGTACTCCTGCGCCCAGTTTTATAAACTGCTGGGTATTTTTAGCATCAGGATAGGTATAAATTGAAAAATCATTAATCAGTTCCTTCCAGTTGTCTTCTTTATTATAGGCCGCATCCGGGTCGGGGTTCAGGTTATAGTATTGCCTGTAATAACCGGTATCCGGCGAAGCATCAGTAAACTGATAGCTGTACTTGCTGTATTGAATGGTATGTTCCAGCCGGATCCTCGGAAAAAAAAGCGGCACTACGGTACTATCGGTCACAAGAGAATCCTTTTTCCCAAAATCATACTGCTGCCGCATCAATAAATGAAGATCTGTGTACTTGGTTCCGGTAGTAATATTTGTGCTGAAGAAATTGGCAGAATACCCTGTATTGCCGCCCAGCCTTACCGGAACAAAGTCGCGCTGGCTGTAAGATGCACTGTCCAAGAGCGTACGATCGCTGATACCACCGTTTTCCGATCCCTGTAATTTGTTGGCAACAATAATTATATAATTGCTGTAGCGTTTATTTTTAGATTGCACCCAGTTGGTGAACAGGTAGTTGTTGTGCGCCGTTTTCTGATTCTGGTACATACCCGGTGAATTGAGTAACTGGTACTCAAAATGCACGTTCCAGTTTGGTTTAATATTCTGGGTATGCAGAATATGAATAAACTGCTCCGACCGGGGTCCTAACAGATAGTTCAGTTCCGAATAGGGCCGGGTGGTTGTAAAAAAACGCGCTTTGTCTACGGTATATTTATAAATATCATAGGCATGAAAACCGGGGTCCCATCCTGATTTCAGCATTGGTGAAAAAATGTAAGATTGTGCGGCGTTCCCAAAATTGCCCAGGTAATTGTATTCGGCGGGAATGGGATAATACCGGGTAAGGTCATTAATAGAGGAATCCAGCTTATAGTTCCTTAATGTATCCAGGTACCGGTAGCTGATCGTAATGGAATCCTCAAACTTGTTTCTTTTTGCCAGACTGTCATTTCCGGTTCCGGCATTCTTTATGCCCCGGAATCGCCCGCTGATATTTCCCAGCGGATCCTGTGCCTGTACACAGTACCCCAGTACAACAAACAGCAGAATTAGGTAAAACTTCATTTATTTATTTTATGCGCCGGCTACCATCTGAGTAAATAAATGCGCTAATTTGGGTTCTGCGTTCTTCGCCGCTTCCAGCACCTCTTCATGTGTTATTTTATTTTGCTCATCGCGGATACCCATATCTGTAATGATGCTTACAGCAAATACCTCCAGGCTCATATGATTGGCAACGATTGTTTCCTGAACCGTGCTCATCCCTACTGCATCAGCTCCTAATGTATGGATCATTTTATATTCAGCACGGGTTTCAAAAGTAGGTCCTGTTACCGCATAGTAAACGCCTTCACGTACAGCAATGTTGGCTGCTGCACAGATCTTCTTTGCCCTGGCAATAAGGTGCTTGCTGTAAGGCTCGCTCATATCAGGGAAACGGGTACCCCAATCATCAATATTTTTACCGATCAGGGGATTGAGCGTTCCAAAGCTGATATGATCTGTAATGATCATAATATCCCCCACTGAAAACGCCGGGTTTACACCACCGGCAGCGTTGCTCAGCAACAACAGCTTTATGCCCAGTAGTTTCAAAACCCTTACAGGAAAAACAACCTCCTGTGGTGTATACCCTTCATAAAAATGAAAGCGGCCTGCCATGGCTACTACTTTTTTACCCGCCAGCTCTCCAAAGATCAGTTTGCCGGAATGCCCTTTTACCGTAGAAACGGGAAAATTAGGAATTTCAGCATAAGGTACTTCTTTTTCAATTTTAATATGCTGCGCAAAATTGCCCAGCCCACTACCCAACACTATTCCCACTTCCGGAACGGCAGAATACTGCTCTTGTAAAAAAGTCACAGTTTCCTGCACCTGCTGCACCACCGAATTCGACATAATTTATCTCTTAAATGTGGACAAATATAATGAAACTAACAGGTATGCGCACTTTTGAAAAAGCACGGGCATCCATCTTTTAAAACTATTAACATTCCGGCTGGCTTTATTGCATCAGCCACACGGTCCTGCAGGCTGTATTATCCTTCTGCATTCAGTTTATCAAGCTTTTTTTGTAAATCGGCAATTCTCCTGTTGCTCTTTGAAATGTTACTTTGCGTAGCGTTCAGTTTGCGGGTAAGCTTCACTGATTTTTCATTATTTCTGGCAGTTTTGTCCACCGCCTTTTCTGCTTTTCTTGCAAGTCTTTCATTTCCCGGGTTTCGGTCCATTTTCCGGGAAAATTTCCGGGCCCTGTTTGCAGCGCCTGAAGCATCATTGTTGGCACTTGCCAACGCTTTCCTTTCCTGCTCCAGATCCGCTTCATAACCTTTCAGCTTCTTTTGTTCCTTATCCATCTGTTTGGTGAGCTTTTCAATTTGCCTGGCGTTTTTTGATGTTTTTTTAGATGCTCCGGATTGTGCATAGGTGCTTACAACGAGAAATAATGTCATCATTAAGAATAATGGTTGCAGAATACTTTTCTTCATATTAATTAATTTCGGCAAATGTACTGGTTTTAGCCATTCCTTTTTGCGGTATGCTGTACGAATTTAGCTGATGCGGTGGCGGGCAGAATCTATTATAGCTACCGGGCCGTCTTCTTTTCTATAAGACGGGCAGCACCCTGCTATTATCCGCTGTTGCATGAATGAACCTGCATTGCGGTTACCGGGATCGCCCCCCTTTCAGCCCAACGTTTTTAAAAGGCCTGCGGAAGTTTCGGCTGAATCCTTATCTTCGTAGCAAAAGTTTATATATTATGAATCTTCATGAATATCAGGCCAAAGAATTATTAAAAAAATACAATGTTCCGGTGCAGGAGGGTTATGCCTGCAGCTCTGTACAGGAAGCAGAAGAGGCATATCGTAAAATCAAAACAGACACAGGCAGCAAATTTGCGGTTATTAAAGCCCAAATTCATGCAGGTGGCAGGGGCAAGGGAACCATAAAGGAAACCGGTATTAACGGGGTAAAAGTAGCCAAGTCCTTGGAGGAGGTTGAGGAATTTGCAAAAGCAATGCTGGGGGGTACACTGGTAACCGTACAAACCGGCCCCGCAGGTAAAACGGTGAACAAGATTTTTATAGCGCAGGATATGTATTACGACGGGCCGTCTGAAAGGCAGGAGTTCTATTTATCTATTCTTTTAGACAGAAGCAAGGGGCAGAATGTAATAATGTACAGTACCGAAGGCGGCATGAGCATTGAAGATGTGGCACATGAAACTCCTGAAAAGATCTTTAAGGAGTGGGTGCACCCATCTGGCCGTTTACTGGGCTTCCAGGCAAGAAAGATCGCGTTCAACCTGGGGCTATCCGGAGCAGCTTTCAAAAACTGTGTGAAATTTGTTACCAATCTTTATGACGCTTATGTGGGCCTGGATTGCAGCATGCTTGAAATTAACCCTTTGTTTAAGGCGGCTGATGACAAGATCATTGCAGTGGATTGTAAAATGAACATTGATGATAATGCGATGATCCGCCATGCAGACCTTGCTTCTCTGAGAGATGTAACAGAAGAAGATCCTACAGAAGTAGAGGCCGGTAAATACAATCTGAATTTTGTAAAACTGGATGGGAATGTTGGCTGCATGGTAAATGGTGCGGGCCTGGCAATGGCCACTATGGATATGATCAAATTAAGCGGCGGTGAGCCTGCGAACTTCCTTGACGTAGGCGGCACGGCCAATGCGCAAACTGTTGAGGCCGGGTTTAAGATCATTATGAAAGACCCGGCGGTTAAGGCGATCCTGATCAATATCTTTGGTGGTATTGTTCGTTGCGACCGTGTTGCTGCAGGGGTTATTGAAGCTTATAAAAACCTGGGCAATATCCAGATCCCTATTATTGTACGCTTACAGGGCACCAATGCCGAAGAAGCCAAAAAATTAATTGATGAAAGCGGGCTGAAGGTTGAATCTGCTATACTGTTAAGTGAAGCAGCCGACCTGGTAAAAAAAGCAGTTGCTTAATCATATAATAATATTATTCTTTCCGAAACAGGCCGTTCCCTTGAACGGCCTGTTTTATATTTAAGGGTTCCCGGAAAATATGAAATACAGGCAGGCATTATTTCAGGAAAAACTGCTGGCTGCTAAATGTGTTTTTTATCAAATATCCTGTTTTGAGGTACTATTAATCTTCATACCAATATTTTTCTTCCGGATCCGTAGCAATTTTTCAATCACCATTAAAATGCTTAAAACGAGCCGCTCTTATGAGACCTGTTTTTTCAACCGGGAATCAGTTCTTTAGCGGCATTCAGCCAGGTATGCGCGTATGGTAATATCCCATACGGATTAAAAAACTCCGTGGCGTGGCTTACAAAAGTTTATACAGGTTCATTTTTAAAAATGAAAGGCATTTAACGGGCGGGAATTAAAAATTTCCAAAGTAGTCCCAATAAGTTTTAGGGGGATGCAATTTCTGTCGTCCCCTCATTTTCAGGCAGGCCCTATTTAGCACGTTTCAGAATGTTATATACATTGTTATTACTACAGATAAGCAGGTAGTACAATTATAGATAATGAAACCACCGGTGTAAAATATTTTTAGCGCAGGAACTGCAGCAACAACTCACCTGTAAAAATTATGGGTAATCTTTTACACAGTTATTATGAGAATAAAGAAATATCTATTGTTTGTTGCGCAACCGCTCACCCTGCCACAAAAGAACAACATAGGCTTTATAAAGAAGGCAGTTCCAAAAGCGATCAACACCAGTGCTTAACGCTTTAAGCAAATTTTAACTTTTATAATACCCATCTTTCTTTTGCGGCATCGTTATTGTATTTAGCTGGTATATAACATTTAATTGTCTGCTCCAATTTCGGAGCTGATGTTTTACGCACAAAACCTAATTACTACAATTTATGATTTGCAGACCCGCATGGATCTTCGTCATGCTACTTATTGTTACTTACACCAATCAGTTGCATGCACAAACCAATCCACACACTATCTACGGAAAAATCATTAGTAAATCGGGCCTTGGCCTGAGCAACAGCTCATTAAAGCTACAGCCGGCAGGAGACACTGCTATCACGGACCCCGATGGTAAATTTACTATTAAGGCAAAGACCGGAGACTCGTTACTGATAGAGCACCCGGCATTAACAAAACCTGCTATTATTGCTATTCCCGCATACGACAGCCTGCTGGTCACTTTTGGAGACGACAAGCTGAGCGTTGGAGAATGGAAAAGCTCAGCAGGAGGGTTAAAGGATTCAATATCCTCCGGCACCGAGAAATCAGTTGCAACAGATACAGTTCCCAAACAAACAGATACGGCCCGCCAGGGCCAGACTGTTACAACAACAGCAAAGGGAGATACCGTATTTGTAAAGGGAACAGTGGTCAATTCATCAGGCCAGCCTGTTGCAGGTGCCAGCATTACCTATCCGGATGGTAAGCTGTATACCGCCGATGAAAACGGTGTTTTCTCTATTCCATTCATGCAGGGGCAGCAGGTCTCTTTTTCCGGCGTTGGTGTAGCGGGTGTGAATGTGACGCTGAACAA
The DNA here is from genome assembly GCF_001654455.1 of Niabella ginsenosidivorans. Taxonomy (NCBI): domain Bacteria; kingdom Pseudomonadati; phylum Bacteroidota; class Chitinophagia; order Chitinophagales; family Chitinophagaceae; genus Niabella; species Niabella ginsenosidivorans. Next base: position 829,194 of record NZ_CP015772.1, on the reverse strand, counting down.
CCCCAATACGCCATTAAAAATAGTATTGTCCGGCAAAAAATCTTCAGAGGAACTGGAGCAGGTTACGGTAACGGCACTGGGGATTTCAAAGAAAAGCCGGTCAGTTGGGTATGCCATATCGGAAGTAAAAGGTTCAGAAATCCAAACGGCTAAGGAAGTGAATTTCGTTAACAACCTGGCAGGACGGGTGCCAGGTGTGAGTATAACCACAAACAGTGGTTCTATGGGTGGTTCCAGCAAGGTGACCATCCGGGGACCAAAATCCGTTTTAGGCGATAATAATGCCTTGTTTGTTGTAGACGGAATTCCTTTCAGCAACCTGAACACCAACTCTTACAGCCAGCAGATCGGTGGTGGCGGTTTTGACTATGGCAGCCCTGTGCAGGATATTAACCCCGATGATATTGACCAGATATCTGTACTAAAAGGCGCAGCCGCTACGGCACTTTACGGAAGCCGCGGGCAGAATGGCGTGGTATTGATCACCACAAAAAAATCGAACGGAGGCGGAAAGAAAATTGGTGTGAACTACAGCCTGAATGTGCAAAGTGATAAAGTATATGTGCTGCCCAAATATCAGAATAAATATGGCGGTGGTTCCAAACCCACATTTGACACGCTCTTTTATAATAAAAACCCTGAACAATTTTTAAGCAGTTCCTCTCCTGCGTATCAGGATCCGGTTTTAGGAGGTTATGACCTGATCCCTGAATTTGCAGTAGATGAATCCTGGGGACCCGCGCTTGATGGTCGTTTGGTGCGGCATTACTGGTCTTTTGACAAAAACAAGGATAATCCTTATTTCGGGCAAACCGCTCCGTGGTCGCCACAGCCCGACAATATTAAAAATTTTTTTCAAACAGGTGTAACCGTTACCAACAGTGTTAGTGTAGGAGGCAGCAGTGATAAAGGTTCCATCCGGATAAGCATGGCAGATACCCGCCAGCGTTTCGTATTACCCAACTCCCATCTTTCAAGAACCAATGTTGGCGTTAATGGTAACTATAAAATTACCGATCAGTTAACCGCAAGCGCCGGCGTGCGCTATTCCTATACAAAAGCCAAAGGTCGCCCGGGCACAGGCTTTACAGGACAGAATATGATGAACCTGTTTAGTGAATACGGCCAGCGTCAGTGGGACATGAGCCGTATGAAAGATTACAAATATGCGGATGGAAGCCAGATCAGCTGGAACCGGAAAACTTTTGACGACCCCACGCCCAACTTTGCCAATAACCCTTACTGGACACGTTATATGGAATACGAGAACGACGACCGGAACCGGCTCTTTGGTTCAGTAGGCCTGGAGTATAAACCGCTTGACTGGCTTTCCTTTAACGCACAGGCCTTTATGGACAGCTATAACACATTGCAGGAAGAAAGAACGGCCAAAGATTATTTCCTGGGGAGTTATACGCGCAATACCATTGATTTCAAAGAAATGAATTATATGTTCACCGCCAATATCAAAAAAGATATCAGTGACAAATTCAACCTCGGTGCCACTATTGGCGGCAACATTATGAAGCAGGATACACGCCTTTTTACAGGCGCCACACCTGCCGGAGCCGGTTTGATTACACCTGGCGTATACACGCTGGCCAACATTTCAGCACCACCCACCATAACAGAGGCACGTCCGCGTAAGCAGATCAATTCCCTGTTTGGAACCGCTACTATCGGTTACAACAATAATATCTTTCTGGAATTAAGCGGAAGGAATGACTGGTCTTCCACGCTGCCTGCTGCAAACAGATCCTATTTCTACCCATCGGCATCTACCTCGATCATTTTTTCAGATTGGCTAAAAGATGTTAAATGGCTGAACTTCGGTAAGGTGCGGGCTGGTATTGCGCAGGTAGGTAACGATACGGATCCCTTTAATATTTTCCTGACGTATACAATGCCCCAGCTCTTTAATGGTGTACCGTATGTATCTGTAGATGATCTGAAAAGAAATCCTGTACTGAAGCCGGAAAAGACCACTGAAAAAGAAGCCGGTATTGAATTGAAGCTGTTCAATAACCGGGTAGGCGTTGACTTCACCTACTACGATCGCGTCACCAAAAATCAGATCATCCCGGTGAACGTTTCGCCTACTGACGGATACACACAATACCTGTTGAATGCAGGAAGCATCAGCAATAAGGGCATTGAGCTTCACGTGGACGGAACACCAGTACAATCTGAAAACTTCAAATGGAACATCGGGTTTAATTTTTCAAGAAACAAGAATAAGGTACTGGATCTGGCCCAAAACGGTAATGAAGTGATTGATAAGATCAATATTGGTACCGAACGGAGATTGAACCAGGTTTCGGTAGTAGCTGTAAAAGGGCAGCCATTGGGAACTTTATACGGTTTTGATTATACTTACAAAAACGGACAAAAAATCATTGATGAATCCGGGCATTATGTAAAAACAGATCAGGTGGTTCCCCTGGGTAGTGTTTATCCTGATTATGTTGGAGGTATTACCAACAGTTTTACTTACAAGAATATTTCGTTGAACGCGCTCATTGACTACAGCAAAGGCGGTAAATTTTTCTCCTATACCAACATGTATGGATTGGCCTCAGGGTTGCTGGAAGAAACCGCGGAAGGAAATGTAAGAGAAAATGGCGTGGAAGTATCGGGCGTATTAGCCGATGGAACGCCTTTTTCAAAGACCATTACCACAATGGATCATTTCAAGAACAATTTCGGTAAAAATATCAATGCCGCCAATGTGTATGACGCCAGCTATATTTACCTGCGCGAGGTAACATTAGGATACCAATTGCCCAATTCCTGGGCCGAGAAAATACGTGCCAGCAATATTACACTTTCTTTGTATGGACGTAACCTGTGGCTGATCAAATCCAACGCTCCGAATGTTGATCCTTCCAATATTGCTAATGGAACCGGTAATATACAGGGCCTGGAAGGAGGCGCCCTTCCATCGATCCGCTCCTTTGGCTTAAACCTCAATGTCGGATTCTAAAAAACACGTAAAATGAAATCGTTTATAAATAAAATATTGTTATTATTCCTGGTGCTATACATCTGCTCATGCAGCAAATTTGATGAACTGAATACGAATCCGGTATTGCCTTCCACGGTTACGCCGGAGCAATTACTTCTTTCAGCGGAAAAAAACGCTATGGATATTTTATATAATTCCGTAGTAAATAACCGGATCGGGATGCACTATGCGCAGTACTGGGCCGCATCGGACAAAGAGGAAGACAGCCGGTACAGCCTTAGCGAAGCGGGCAACTCCACATTATGGTCGCTTTACAATCGCCCGCTGAAAGACCTGCAGACGCTTATGGATCTTAACCGGGCTGCCGAAGTACAGGACCCTGTGCCCAATCAGAATGCCATCGCAGGCATCTTAGAGGTATGGATGTATCAAACACTGGCGGATGCCTATGGTAATGTTCCCTATTCCAATGCCCTGTTTGACAGCATTCCCGCACCGGTTTATGATGATGCGGCTACGATGTATACAGATTTTCTGAAAAGGCTGGATGAATACCAAAACACCCTGGATTCGTCCAAAGATAGTTACCCCTCCGGTGATGCTTTCTATAACGGGGATGTAACAAAATGGAAAAAATTAGCCAATTCGCTGATCCTGCGCATTGCCATGCGTATGAGCGATGTAAAACCCGCAGAGGCAAAAACAGCTATTGAAACTGCGGTAAAAAATGGCGTTATTACAGACAGTACAGATGATGCCCTTTTCCCGTATACCAGCCAGGCACCCAATCAGTACCCCTATAATGATTTTGGAAGACCACAGGTGGAATTTGTGGTTAGTGAAACAATGGTCAATTATATGGATTCATTAAAGGACCCGCGTCTTAAAGTATACGCCCGTCCGGCAACAAATTCGGGGACCATTCTTGGCAAGCCCTATGGCATCGGAACAAATTCCGCGGCCGATGCCCAGAAATACTCTACCCCGGGAGTACGCGTTTATGCACCTGACTTCCCCGGTATACTGATGACATCCTCTGAAGTTCAGTTCTTACTGGCAGAAGCTGCTGCAAGAGGTATGAATGTAGGAGGCAGCGCCCAATCCTTTTATGAAGCAGCTATAAAATCAAATATGACATTCTGGCAAATACCGGATGCAGCTGCTGCAACATATATCAAATCTGTGCCCTATAATGCCGGCAATTGGAAAAATATAATCGGTACCCAAAAATGGATTGCGATGTATATGCAGGGATTACAATCCTGGTATGAGCGGCTGCGTTTAAAGTTCACAAAAACAGATGGCACCCCGTTATTTATTGCCCCCATTGCAGGTTCGCTGGATCCTAATGTTACCATGGTGCCCAACCGGCTTACCTATCCGGTAGTGGAAACCAATACCAACGCAAAAAACAAAGACGCCGCAGCTGCAGCCATCGGCGGAGACACAAAAGGCACCCAGCTGTGGTGGCAGAAATAATTTTACAAAACTATATACACCCTAAAAAAGCCGCTTGTTATTAAGCGGCTTTTTTCTTGCATAACCTGCTCTGTTATTTCATGACAGAAGGCAGGTTCTTTAACATATCTTCCGTTATTGCAGCCAGGTCATATTCATGCTTCCATCCCCAGTCCCTGCGCGCAACAGCATCATCAATGCTCCGGGGCCAGCTGCCGGCTATTTCCTGGCGGTAATCCGGCTGATAAATAATCTCAAAATCAGGAATATGCTTTTTGATTTCAGCCGCAATTTCTTTTGGCGAAAAACTGAGGCCGGCAACATTGTAAGAGGTACGTACAGAAATTCTTTCTTTAGGCGCTTCCATTAATTCAATGGTTGCACGAATGGCATCCGGCATATACATCATAGGCAGGTAAGTGTTTTCTTCCAGGAAGCTTACATAGCGTTTCTCTTCCAGCGCATCATGGAAGATCTCTATAGCATAGTCTGTAGTGCCCCCGCCCGGCGCCGATTTATAAGAAATCAGACCGGGATAACGGATACTCCTGACATCTACCCCATATTTCATATGATAATAGTTGCACCAGAACTCTCCCGCATATTTGCTGATGCCATAAACCGTTGTAGGTTCAATGATCGTTTGCTGGGGGCAGTTCTGCTTAGGGGAAGTGGGGCCAAAAACTGCTATGGATGAAGGCCAGTATACTTTATGGATATTTTCCTCACGCGCAATGTCCAGCACATTCAAAAGACCCTGCATATTCAAATGCCAGGCCAGCCCCGGGTTTTTCTCACCTGTGGCAGACAGGATGGCTGCCAGTAAATAAATCTGGGTAATACCCTGGCGGATCACCTGCACATGCAGCATTTCCTTATTCATTACATCAATGCTCACATAAGGCCCGGAACCTTTCAATAACGGGTTCTCCTCCCTCAGGTCTGAAGCTACCACATTATTATTTCCATAGATTTCCCGAAGCGCCATTGTCAGTTCCACACCGATCTGCCCGGAGGCGCCGATAACCAGGATCTTCTCTTTCGTCATTTTGCAATTTTTAGAGTGCAAATATAACTTTATAAATTACTGGTTGTATTGCATAGTGCAATCGATTGTAGCCGTAACACCGGGGGCCTGTCCCTGATCGCCGTATTTTATATACGGCAGGTACCGGAGCTCCGGCAGTATAATGCAGGTGGCATACCGTTCACCCGCACCATCCGGGACAGGTTCTTCGCTTTTCGCACGAAAATTTTATGTAGGTTTGTAGCTATGCAACAATTCTTAAAAGACCTTTTTGAAGGCCAGCAATACCATCCCGATTCTTTTTTTCTTATAGCCGGCCCCTGCGTGGTGGAAGGAGAAGCCCTGGTAATGGGCGTGGCAGAAAAAGTTTCCGGCATCTGCAAAAACCTGGGCATTCCCTATGTCTTTAAATCTTCCTATAAAAAAGCAAACAGGACCAGTATTGATTCGTTTACGGGAATAGGTGATCTAAATGCATTACAGCTTTTAAAACAGGTAAAAGAAACATATCACATTCCTGTTGTAAGCGATATTCATGCACATGAAGAAGCTGCTTTAGCTGCTGAATACGTGGATATGCTGCAGATACCGGCCTTCCTGAGCAGACAGACCGATCTGCTGGAAGCTGCCGCCCGGACAGGTAAAACAGTGAACATTAAGAAAGGACAATTTCTTAGCGGACCGTCTATGAAATTTGCGGCAGACAAAGTAAAGCATGCGGGAAATGAAAAAGTTATTTTAACAGAACGGGGAAATACCTTTGGCTACCAGGACCTGGTAGTCGATTTCAGAAATATTCCCTGGATGAAGGAACATGGTGTGCCGGTTGTAATGGATTGCACGCACAGCCTGCAGCAGCCCAACCAGACCAGTGGTGTAACAGGGGGCAACCCGGAACTGATTGGTACCATCGCCAAGGCTGCTATTGCCACAGGGGCGGATGGCCTGTTTATAGAAACACACCCCAACCCGGCAATTGCCAAAAGCGACGGCGCCAATATGCTGAAGCTGGATTACCTGGAGCCTTTGCTGGAACAACTGGTAAAGATCCGGGAAGCCATTATCTCCACCTAAACCCATTTTATGAAATTCAGCCTGTCGTTACCCACCTGGACGCTGTTATCGCCCGTTTTAGCCTGGATCGCCTATTTTACCATGGGAGGAAGGACAGGCACCCTTCCGGTTGTTATTCTCTGTTTTGTTTTGATTGCAGGCGTTCTTGCTGCTGTGCATCATGCAGAAGTGGTAGCGCACCGGGTGGGAGAGCCCTTTGGTACCATCATACTGGCGCTGGCAGTAACGGTCATTGAGGTGTCACTGATCGTTTCCCTGATGTCTTCCGGAGGGGAAAAAGCTGCAGCACTGGCAAGGGATACCGTTTTTGCGGCGATCATGATCATCCTTACATTTATCATCGGCATCTGTATCCTCATCGGCGGCGCCAAATTCAGAGAGCAATTTGTGACCAAGCACGCGGCCACATCTGCACTGGTAGCGCTTACCGCCATATTAGTACTTACGCTGGTAGTGCCCAATTATACCACCAGCCAGCCCGGCCCGCAGTACACACAACCACAACTGGTTTTTATAGCTGTGGTGAGCCTTATTATTTATTCCAGTTTTATCATGATCCAATCGGTACGGCACCGGGATTATTTTTTACCTAAAGATGAGAACGGAAACCCAGGCGAAGAGGAAGACCTGCATGCCCTACCACCGACAGTAAAGACTACCATTGTCAGCCTGATCCTGCTGATCACCTGTTTGGGGGCTGTGGTATTATTAGCCAAAATGCTATCGCCATTTATTGAAACAGGGGTGGCTGCCATCGGTGCGCCCAATTCACTGGTAGGTATTATCATTGCAATGGTGGTATTACTGCCTGAATGTATTGCAGCCATACAGGCTGCACGTAAAAACCGTTTGCAAACCAGCATGAACCTTGCGCTGGGTTCGGCACTGGCCAGTATCGGGCTGACGATCCCGGCAGTGGCTATTTACACTTTATTCAGCCGCACACCAGTTTTATTAGGTATTGATACTACATCAACCGTGCTGCTGATCCTTTCTATTTTTACAGTGATGTTGTCCCTGGTTACAGGAAAGACCAATGTGCTGTATGGTGTGGTGCTGCTGACTATTTTTGCGACATACCTGTTCCTGACCATTTTCCCGTAAACAGTTCTTATTCCGGTCATAACCGATGCGGCATCAGCCGGTTAAACACCGCTGAATACAGAAAAGCCGCCGTCTACAGTTATAACGGTTCCGGTTACAAATTTTGAAGCATCGCTCAGCAACCAGATCAACGCGCCGGTCAGCTCTTCAGGAGCCCCAAAACGCCGGAAAGGCGTATGTCGTACCACCAGGTTACCGCGTTCGGTAAGACTTTCATCCCCATTTGTCAGCAGTTCCCTGTTCTGCTCAGTAAGAAAAAATCCGGGAGCGATCGCATTCATACGGATCAAATCACCATAACGGTTGCCCAGCTCAACAGAAAACCATTTTGTATACGCATCAATAGCGCTTTTGGCCAGGCTATACCCCAGCACTTTTGTTATAGCCCTCTGCGCCGCCATTGAAGAAATATTCACAATACTTCCTTTTCCCTGCCGGGCCATTTCTTTTCCAAAAACCTGCGTAGGCAGCACAGTGCCAAACAAATTCAGATTCATTACAGCCTGCAATGCTGAAAGATCCAGATCAAAAAGATCCTTATCCTTTTCAATAACCGCATTTTTTATATTGCCCCCCGCTGCATTTACCAGCCCGTCAATCTGGCCCAGTTCCTGTACTATTTTATCACGACCGGCTATGAGCTGCTTTTCATCTGTTACATCAGCAATAACAGCCAAAGCCCTGCCTCCCTGCTGTTTTATCTGCGCTTCTCTTTCCCTGGCCACCTGTTCATTTCTGCCTACTATAACAGGTATACCTCCTGCAGCAGCAATTCCTTCAACAAAAGCTTTTCCCAAAATGCCCGTTCCGCCGGTTACAACAATTATTTTTCCGTTAATATCAAAATCACTCATTAATCAGCATTTATAAAATAAAAATAAACAAATTATTTTCAGGTAGTGCGCTATAAAAATAAATGTAGTTTTTTAAATCAGCAACTTTGGCCGTCGCAAGGCAAGAGCAATGCCCCCGGCCCGCCGCTTAACAGGGTAGAAAATAGGCCAATATTGTGCATCGTACCTGCCATAAGATCCGGCTAAAAATGCTTATCTTTTTCAGCAATTGCATCATCATTTTCAAACAGGCCGCACCTGCGGCGCTCACCGTCATTCAGGGCTGCTGCCTGTTACCGATATAAAGCCCCTCCTGGGCCCTTCTATCAGGGTCAGCTACCGGAACTCATGCAGTCTGTATCCTGGCTTTATGTAATGGCAGGGATTGCTGTAATCGTACATGCCTGAACTGATGATGCCCCGTGTGCCGCAAAGTGGCTCTCTACTGCCGGGTAAAAAATGCTTATCCTTTCAGCAATTGCATTATCATTCCCAAACAGGCCGCACCTGCGGCGCTCACCATCATTCAGGGCTGCTGCCTGTTACCGATATAAAGCCCCTCCGGGCTATCCGATGACAGGGGAGAGTGAAGCTCTAAGGTATTTACACTTTAACATATTTAAAAAGCTGTGACAGGCACCAGTAATAAGCATTGCATTAAACCTGCCTGTCCGGTAAGCAGCTTCCTATTGGGGCACAGCAGACGATTCCACCCATTTGAAAGCGCCTTTAAGTGTAGCAGTATGTCTTCCCGTCAGGTCTTTAAATTCCGTGCCTTCCGGCCTATTGCCTAAAGTTTCAAAATCCCATGCCGCCACCAGATCAGGGTTATCTGCTGTTACACCTGTTTCAGTACCCAGGTAGGCACTTCTGACCTGATCTTCCGTGCGGTTCGTTTTCCAGATCCTTATTTTCTTTATATATCCGGAGAACGCCTCCTGCCTGTTCCCGTTGTTGTCCAGGGAGCAGAAACCTGTCATATGCACCTGGTATTTGATACTGTTGTCGTTGATATAAGTTCTCCAGGGTTCTCCTACCCGGATTACTTCTCCCTGGCGCTGCCCGTCAACCATTGAATAACATTTTACATCCGTAGGCGTATCAAATCCGGGCAGGCCTTCATCTCTGAACAGAAAAGCATAATGCGTCCACCTGTTGAGCGTCCAGTTGTCTGACTTTTTATAACCGGGTTCCCATTCCTGGGGATTCGAAGGACCGCTATCCTGCCAATGAGCTACCATTGTTCTAAGTAATCCCTTGTTACGATCCTGGGCTCTCCAGCCACTCCAGTAATCTTTTTGTGTCATCGTGGATAAGAAAGTGCTGTTATCCTGACCGGGCTCTTTGCAATAGGAAGTCACGTTTACCCAAAGCTCAACCGTAAATGCCTGCTTATTATTATTCCCGAACTGCACATAATCGGGACTATAACCAAAGTCGATGTATCCCCCGTTATTACCGTCAACAAACAGGTTCCATATGATATGGTCTTCCTGCCATTTTGAATCTTCCACTTTTTGCATAGCTTCTTCTGCAGCCTGTATCGCATCATCATATAACGCCTGCGTTACATTGGTTACAGAACCGGATAAAATGTTTTCGGCAAAAGTGTATAAAGCGGTAATGGCATTCTGTAAAACTTCTTTACTGTCAACCGGATATTGCCCTTTATGATTGCCCCATTTGGGTGCATCATTCAGGATAGCCGCATACTCCCGGGCCTTTGCCTTCAGGTTTTCCACAAATTGCTGCGCCTGGGGAGACAGGTTATATAAACGACTGTTTTTAAACTCATCAATTGCCTGATTAACCGCAGCCAACTGCTGTTCCAATTCATCTTTAGACATGTTGTTGCCCGATTTCAATCCACTGATGACCGTTTCAAGTTTTGAAATGGCGGTTGTCAGTATGGCCCGGCTATCTTCGGGATACGTCCCCGCAGCCGTTCCGTAGGCTGAACTGGTGAGCAAAGATTCCAGATTGCTTTTATTGGTTTCCAAAATGCTCAGATTCGTATCTGTAATGAACAGGTCCTCTTTATTACCGGAGCAGCCCATAACAGCATAGAGCGCCAGTATAAGGCAAGCCAGTTGTAGCAGCCGGGCGGATCGCAGAGGGTGATATATTGTTTTTCTCATTTTAATAATGCGCTTAAAGTGAATTACTGGGTCTGTTCCCATTTATAGGTTCCTATAATTTTTGCTTCATGTTTTCCTGTTAAATCCAAAACCGTATTATCGGCGCCGGAAGGCTTTGAGGTAAAGTCCCATGCAGCAACCAGGTTATTTTCCCTACCGATAATTTCCGTTTCTTCTTTAAAGGATGCCTGAATATAAGCATCGTCTTTAGCTTCTTTCCAGATGCGGATTTTTTTCATATAACCGGAAAAGCCTTCTTCCATTTTGTCATTGTTTACCCAGCGGCAGAATGCGGTCATCGGTTTATCATAATTATCATAATCCGAAGAATTATATACTTCGGAAGCATTACTGTTATTCTGTGTAGCTGCAACCGTTCCGTTCAGATAGAGCTTCGCCCGGAGGGCGCTGTTGCCATCCAGCCCCTTATCACTGTAAACAAAAGCAAAATGCTGCCATACGTCCTCCTGCGGGGCAGGATACGAAGGTTCCCATAATCCCCAGCGATTGCCTGACAGTATGCCGCCCCAGGTAACGCGGTAAATACCGTTATTGACATTGCGCCAGTACATCATCCAGCCATTCCGCCACTGATTATCACTGTTTGAAAAGAAGGTGGACATAAAAATGCTGTTGTCATACGGGCCGCGTTCTTTGATCTTTACCCAAAATTCTATGGTAAAGGACTGATTGCCGGTTGTTCCAAATACCGTATAATCTTTACTTCTTCCAAAATCTATATAGGATTGGGTGGTTTTGCCATCTACAAATAATTCTGCGGGAATCGTTTCCGCATCTTCGGTGCGTTTACTGTTTTTGAACTTTTCAATGGTATTATTGATTTCGGAAATATAACGTTGCTTTTCGCTTTCTGAAGGAGAAGGGGTCTGGTATCTTATCAGCAATACATAACGGTTCGCATTACTGATGGCATCCGTAAGAATGGCCCGGCTTTCGGCAGGATATTGCCCTTCTCTTGTTCCGTAATCAGAATTATTTGCCAGCCGGTTCATGGAAGCTATCAGCGTGTCCAGTTGGGTGATGTACTCATCCTGGACCCCGATCGTTTCCACAAACTTGTGCTTCTCTTCAGAACATGACGTGAATTGTACCAGTACCAATGTACAGCAGATACATAAAAACAAGCTGATTATTTTGTTCATTTATTGTACGGTTTTTAATTATTTATCTGCAGGAAATAACAACATGAGCGCGGGAATGCCCGAAGCGTCATAACAGGAAACGGTTGAGCCAGGTGCTTTTGTATAATCTTTCCCCGTAAGGTTCCGGTCGTTCCGGTGGCTCCAGCCATACCCGATTGTGCGCGTTACCCATTTCAGGAATTGGGTCTGACCGCAATCATAGATCAGCATATTCATATACTGTGCAAAAATGGCTGTATAAATTCCCTGCTCTTCTCCGTTCCCGTAAGGGAAAATATAAAGCGGCGCAGACATTGTGTTCATGGCATAATTCGCAGCTGCTATGGCATTATCCAGGTACTCCTGCTGGCCGGTAACTTTATACAATAAACAGGAAGCCCCGATAAAGGTACCCTGGTTATACAGTGTTGCGTTCCAGTCTACGCTGTTCCCATGGCGGCTGTCGGCAACATTGCCTGTATTTTTGTCGAAAAGATTATTTACAGCCCATTCATAGATCTCCTTTGCGTTTTTCAGGTAGGTGTCGCGGCTATGCCATCTCGGATAGTCCGGATCACCGTTGAAGCCGGTTTTATCGTCAGTCTTATGCTGCGCATCTGCGGGATCAATATTGTTATACAATGTTACTGCGGCTACCACTGCCGGAAAATTGATGCAGGACATTTTACCGTTATCACTGTTATCCGGCGGGTTACTGTTGTTCCACTTCCAGAACATCCCCCCGTTTTCTTTATCATAGGAGCCCCTGTCTTTTAAGCTATACGAGCCGTGCCACACCCGGCAAAAACTCTCATCAGCAAGGGTAAGGTATTTAGTGTCTTTGAAGATGCCATAGGCACGGGAAAAGGAAATAGTCCACCACATAATATCATCATATATAAACCACCCGTTCTGGGGATCCTGGTTGTGCCAGTCAAAGTTTACATAATGATCATTGCAGCCCTGATAGATCTGGTTTACCAGGGTTTTATATTTTGCCTGCTTCTCTGCATTTTTTTCTGCTCCTGCCCTTTTATAGGCATTCATCGCCATATCCCAGTATATTGCCTGGGTCCATACAGCGCCTATTGTGGCTTTGGTATTGGCACCCTCCTCTGTATCCGTATTTACTTTGTAAACGTGCGTTTGACTGTCAAACAGGTTTTGATTGAAAGCGTCATAGGCAATCCAGGCATCTGCATTGGTATAGGGAGGCACAATGTCGTAATCAAGAACATATTCTTTATTATCGGACTTATTGCAGGCGTTTGTATAAATGGCACCGATAATAAGCATTATTGCGGTTATATAATTTTTCATGTGTATATTTTATTATCTTAAATCATATAGTCTTTTTACAGAAGGAACCTATTCAGCCCTGGGGTATGAAAATGAATATTCCATGTGTCTGTTTAATTAATACCCGGTATTCTGAACTAAATTCTTATCAATATCTATTTCGCCCTGCGGAATGGGGAAGAAATACTGGCGATTGAAGCTTCTGTCAATAACTTTTGAACGAACAAAAAAATCGTTCCCGTCGGCATTTATGTTCATACCATGTACGGCTTTATTGAAAAATTCAGTTGCAAGCCCCCAGCGGCGCAGGTCAAAATAACGGGTATTTTCAAAGCCCAGTTCCACTCTTTTTTCTTTACGTATCAAATCCATTACGCTGTTTGCATCAGCAGGACGGGGCAATGCATTTGCGCCTTCTCCATACATAGGTATACCTGCCCGCTTGCGGATGGCATTCATATACTTCCATAGTTCAGCACTTGTCGGATCAATATGGCAAAGTGCCTCCATATAATTAAAATAAATGTTCGGCAGCCGAAGCAGGATGCATATCAGGCTTTGATTACGATCGCCCGCCCCCATATGCTTGCGCACAAGATATCCTGTGCTGCTATAGTCGTTCACTCCGTATAGTTTGCCACAAGCGCCGCTGTATGTAAAATCGGTAATATTTCCGCCGTTTGTACCTGCAAACCATTTCTGCCCGCTGAAAGTAATATCTGCATAGAACCTCGGCTCCCGGTTTACATACATCATACGGGCTCCTGCGGGGGCATATACCTGCCCGGTTGCCGATGTATAATCAGCTTTGCTGACCCCGTCTTCCACATAGCCTGATGCCTCATTAATTGACGGTGTGATCCCGTTGGCCTTATAACCCGTGATTGGCGACATTCCGTTATTCATGAAGTATGCGTCTACCTGCTCCTGCGTGGCACCTAACAAACTCCCGCCTTTATAGTTTCCATCACTAATGCGATGATCATTGGGCATGCGGTCATATTCCATTGTACCGGCGGAATTATCTATACGATAGAAGATCATTTCTGTATTGCTGGCCATATCGCTTCTCAGTGTGCGCACTCCCCTTCTGTAAGATTCATACGGATCAAAGTCCGCAGCATCAGCGCTGCCCACAACCGTTCCGTTCTTATTGGTGTACATTAACCTGTAGCGTGTTCCATACGTATTCAGGAACGTTGCACATTCATCAGCCACTTTTTGCCAGTTACTTCTAATGGTTGCAGCACTGGGCTTTTCGGGAAATAACTTTTGCCCGTCGTTGTTTGCCAAACCGGCATAATAGCTGCATTCCCCGTCAAATAACCAGCTTGCCCTGAATGTAAGCGCTTCAATAATGAAAGCCTGTGCGATGGCCTTATCAATGCGCCCTAATCCGGAAACAGCATCTGTGGCCGCATTATCTAAAAGCCCTTCGTTTTGTGCTTCTTTCAATTGTTCAACAATATAATTAAAACACTCGTCTACTGTGCTTCTGGGCAACTGTAATTCATCGGTAGGGGTATCCTGTGTATAGTTTTCTTTCAGAACCGGCACGGGCCCATAGGTACGTACAAGATAAAAGTAATAAATGGCGCGCATCGCCTTGGCCTCCGCTTTCCACTGTATTTTTTCCGACGTGCTCACCTGATCTGCCGGAGCCTTATCAATATTGGCTATAAACGCTTCTGCCTGCTGGATTCCCGTAAACCAGCTTTTCCAACGGTATTTTACCATAGTCTGGTCTGTGGCATCAAGGGTGTTATTGTTTATCAGTTTTGCCTTATTATCAGATAGTACATACTCAGCCTCATCGCTGGCCGCTGTCCACGGGCCAGGCGTTCTGTACAGGGCGGTTTCATGAACCTGTCTTTGGTTAAATTCATCCGGTATATACGTATACACGTTTGCCAGATAGCCCAATGCACCGGATCTTGTCTGAAATATTTCATTCGTTGACAAGCGATCCTGCGGCACCTGGTCAAAATATTTAGAACATGCCCCTGCTGACAGCACCAGTAACAGGATCATGCATTTCAATGTCAGGCTTCGTATGCTGCCGCCCGCTTTGGCGGAACAGGTTGTGTGTGAAAAATTTTTATATGGGCGTTTCATCGCTTTTAAATTTAAAATGTAAAGTTTATTCCTATAGAAAGTGAGGACGTATTCGGATATTGGCTGCCGTCGTCCGAATTCAGTTCGGGGTCCCATAATTTGAATTTGGAAAAGGTCAACAGGTTGTATCCCATCATATAAACGGCTGCATTGGTGAGCGATATTTTCTGAGCCCAGCTTTTAGGTAAGTTATAAGAAACCTGTAATGTTTTCAGGCGCAGGAAACTCACATCACGCAGCCACCAGGTGCTTGGCTGAAAGTTATTCTGATTATCCGGTGTTTCACTTCCATAGGAAAGCCGGGGATAGAATACATTCTGGCTGGGGTTTTCTTCCGTCCATCTGTCATTGATATTGCTATACAGGTTTCCGGCTCCGCCACCACCGTTAAACGGTTGTATGCTGTTGCCTCTCAATATACGCTCTGCCTGTGCAGTTCCCTGGAAAAGAGCGCTGACGGATAAGTTTTTCCACATAACAGTAAACCCTAACCCGTACACCATTGCAGGAACGTCGCCCCGGCTGATATACGTTTTATCATAAGCATCAATTTTACCATCGTTATTCAGATCCTTATACCGGATATCGCCGGCTTTTACTTTGCCAAACTGGGTGGCAAACGGCTTGGGGGTTATGAGCTTATCCTCGTCCGAAAGCGCTTCCCAGCGGGTCATATCATCAATTTGCGACTGCGTAAACAGGCCTTCGGCTATATAGCCGGTTTGAGCAAGGATCTTTTGTCCGTGCTGGTTCATCCACGGATAGCGTTGCTCCGGTAAATCTCCCTTGATCCACTTATCGTTGTTATAGGTCATATTTCCTCTAAGATTAATCGTCCAGTTCTGGTTAAAGCGTTTATTATATTCTATTGTTCCGTCAAAGCCCTTGTTTTCTACAATACCTACATTACCGTAAGGTGAAGCCATATTGTACCCGATGAAGGACGGGATTGAGTTTTCACGTTTTAATAAAATGTTCTTACGTCTTTCCCTGAACAGGTCGAAAATAATGGACAGATCGCCTCCCAATGTTTTCAGCTCAACACCCAGGTCCTGCTTTCGCGATTCTTCCCATACGAGATCTACCGCATTATTGATGATCTCATAACCACCATACCTGGTACCGTTCGATCCGAAAATATATCCATAGGAACCGTTTGCTGCTATTTGATCCAGATACATAAAGCGCCTGTCCGATACGTTGCTGTTCCCTATTTTCCCGTCGGTATATCTGAATTTCAGGAAAGAAATCACATCATGAAACGGTTCCCAGAATTTTTCATTAGATACAACCCATCCTGCGCCATAGGCAGGGAACGTACCGTATCTTTTCCTGGGAGAAAAATTTTCTGCACCTGTATATCCTATATTAAATTCCGCAAAATAACGGTCCTTCCATGAGTAGGTGGCACGTCCAGCAACGCCCTGCATCCTGTACGGAATGGCATTTTCCAGCGTGCTCTGCGGATAAACCAATCTTTGCTGCTGATTATACAGCAATAGCCCGCTTACACGATGATCACCAAAAGCCCTGTCATAATTAAATGAGGTCTCCAGATATGTTTTCTTGTTACCTGACGAGGACTGACTATAATCCAGTACATCAGATCCTGTATAGGTCTTGGTCAATATCGGGTATCCATCCATATCATAAGGTATGTTTATATCGGTAAGGTACCAGGTAGATTCCCTGCGGGTCTGGTGAAGATCTACTTCATTATACACGTCATAGGCATACATTGCCGAGAATGTTAAACCACGTGTGAGCATCGCCAGGTCCTGGGTAACCCTGAGATTTGAATATACCTGGTTCTTTGTGAGGTTATCATAGCCCCTTCGGGTGGCATCGGCATAAGGATTCCGGAAGCCCCCGTTCGGGTTGATGCCGGGAACATAGGCCTGCCCCCGCACATAAAACATTTTGGGATAATCCACGGGAGAAATGGACATAGCAGAAGCATAAATGTCGTGAGAGGAAATGGCCGGATAGTTCCCTTCGCCCAAATAACCCTGTGCGCCTATTTCTACCTTTGTGGTAGGCGTTGCATTAATAGCTACGTTCGTAGTAAAGTTATAGCGGCTGTATTTCATTTTAGAGTTATAGGCTGTAATGCTTTTGTCTGTGGCCGTCATTCCGGTTTCGTTATAGTAGCTTACGGAAGCATAGTAAGTAGCTTTTTCACTTCCCCCGCGTACGTTCACATTTGCCCTTCTGTTGTACCCCCAGTTATTGAATACTTCTTTCAACCAGTCAACATTCGGGTACAAATAGGGATCCTTTCCCAGCCTTGTATTCTCAATGTATTCCTGTGAATATTTAGGGGCCAGCCCGTCGTTGCGCAAAGCCTCGTTGGCAGCGTTCATGTATCCGATACCATTTGCCAGGTCTGCCTTTTTTGTAAACCGGATAAACGATTCGTAATAATCCGCGTTGATGGTCGGCTTTCCTATCCTTCCCGGCTTTGTTTTGATAATGATTACACCATTGGCGCCACGTACCCCGTAAACAGCCGTTGCTGAAGCGTCTTTCAGGATGGTAAGCGATTCTACGTCTTCGGGGTCAACATCATTGAAAGGGCGTTCCACACCATCTACAAGAATTAAAGGAGATGAAGTGTTGGGTGTAGAAATCCCCCTGATCCAGATATCCGCAGAGTTTTTGCCCGGTTCTCCCGTACGTTGTACAGAGATAACCCCGGCAAGCCTTCCAGCCAGCACTCCCGTCAGGTTGGAAGACGGGATTTTTATATCAGACGGTTTTAATGATGACTGTGCGCCTATATTGCTTATTTTACGTTGCGTGCCATAGCCGATCACAACCGTTTCCGTTAAGGAATTTTCCTTTTCATACAGGGCTGCATCATAGATGTTTTCAGTTGTATTTACTTTTATTTCCAGATCATTATACCCAACATAGGTGATCTTTAAGATACATTCTTTCTGATCGGTCCGTAATTGATAAAAACCATCTTTATCTGTTGTGGTACCAATGGCTGTGCCCGAAATAGTAACGCTGGCACCGGCTATCGGTTTCTGAGTCTTGGCATCTGTTACCGTACCACGCAGCATTCTCGATGCCAATGATGACGGGTTATTCCGTGCCACGGGGTTCTCTTTTATGATCGTTATATGCTGCCCTTCAGTTTTATATACCAGCTTAAGAGGGGTAAGCAATGTTTTCAGCACATTGGGAATGGTTTCGTTTTGCACATTTAACGACACTTTACGGGCAACGTCTATATCCTTTGAATAGATAAAAAGATAATCCGTCTGATCCTCAATGGCCCTCAGTACTTCTTTTAACGGCGCATTCTGTATATTGAGCGATACGGTCCGGGTTTGATAAACGGCCGCACTTATATTATGCACGCAGTATAAGAGCATAAGAAGCACACAAATCCCTTTTATCAGATACGTCTTCAAACCCCGTTTTTTAAAATTACCGGACGGGGAAACTGATGTTGATTTTATATTCATGTATGATTGAATGTTTATTATTATTCTCAATGACAAATAAATGCCCGCAATTATTTTATAACAGCGATTGAATTTGATGACAGCAATGTTTTAAATCGTTTATGTCCTTATTCCCATAAATGCTTCGCTCTCGTAATTTGGTCAGTTTATAATGATATATCCCTTATCGTTAGCATCATGTTTATAGGTAATGTCATAGCTCTCGCTCAGCACTTTCAGCGCATATTCCAATCCGTCTTTAAGTCTGAACTTCCCTGTCAGTAACAGGTTGGGGTTATCCAGGTGCTGAATAGTTATTTTCTGACCAAACGCGATCCCCAGGCGCTCCAGTACATCAGTGATCCGTTCGTTATCAAACGAGATCAAACCATCCTTCCATCTGTATTCGTCAGGGTCAGATATGGAAGAAATTGTTAACGCCTCATTGTTCAATTCTGCTTTTTGTAACGGTAAAAGATTTACAGCTTTACCGTTTTTAGCAATAACGCTCACATGCCCTTCAAGCAATGCGGTAACAAAACGGGGCTTTGCTGCATATGCATACACATTGAAAGTTGTTCCCGTAACCGTAATAGTACCTTTGGAAGTAGTTACAATAAAAGGGTGCCCGGCATCCTTGGTCACTTCAAAATACCCTTCTCCGTTTAAAAATACTTTCCTGGTTTTGCCGCTGAAACCAGAGGGGTATTTGAAAACAGAGCCCGCATTGAGCCATACCACCGTTTTATCGGGCAGTATACATTTTTTTCTTGCTCCCAAGGGAACGTCTATCTGAATAAATGATACCCGTTCCCTGCCGGAAGCAGCACCTGGTCCGGAACGGGTAGTACGAAGAAAAAGCACCATACCTGCTATTATAACCAGGATAGCGGCATAAGAAGCAACTTTATAATAGAACCCGCGCTTATGGGCAGCCATAATAATAGACGGGCGTAAAGGTTCTTTATTGCCGGCTGCTTTTACACGTCGCACCCTGTTCTTAAACCGTTTAAAAGCCTTGTCCTTATTATATAAATGGGCGTTTTTTTGCTCAATTGCAGCAGACCATACTTCCAGCTGCTGCCGGAAATATAATTTATTGGCAGGCGTGGCATTTACCCATTCTGTTAGTTCCTTCATTGAACTCTCGTCCAGTTGCCGGGATAAAAATGCAGCAATCAATTCATCTATATGGCTGTTCGTATGTTCTATTTTATGATCTTTTAGATAAGACAGGAAAACAGGAAAAAAGGGTAGTCAAAAAAAGAGTTTTTTATAAAAAAAGAAGAAAACAGAACTTCCTGTTTATAAATACCTGGTTTTAAGATTTAAACAGGCTGCCCATCAGCAGATCAGATCAATTGGAAATATATATATCTAAAGAAAATGGCGGTTATTTAAAGAAAAAAAGGACAAGAAGAATGGCCACATATTTTTCCAGCTTTTCCCTCAACAACCGTAAGGCATTCTTCATATGGTATTTAACGGTGTTGACGGATATGCTTAATTCCTGTGAAATATCTTCGTATTTCTTCTTTTCAAAACGGCTCTTTACAAAAACGATTTTGCATTCGGGCGGCAAAGCATTGATTGCATTGGCAAACTCCCCATCTAACTCCTTCTCTAACAATCCGTTCATTACATAATCCTTTGGCGTGGCATAATCAAAAGCGGCCATTCCCAAAGCCGATTTTTGCAGCAGGTAAGAAACCGGCACTTCATGTCTTATGCGCGACGAGGACAAATAATTGATGCACCTGTTCCTGACCGCGCTGACCAGATAGCCCAGCAAAGAGGTTTCTATCTGCAAAGATTCCCTGATCTCCCATAAATGAAAAATGAGATCTCCCACAATCAGTTCCGACTGATCAGGATCCTGTAAATATCCGTTTGCAGTATGGCACAACGTTGTATAATAATGGTCATACAAATATTTATACGCTCTTTCCGAACCTTCTCTCAATTGCCTGATTATTATTTCTTCATTGCGCTCCATTTTATTTAAATTCAATTAATGGAATAAATATATACAGTTGCCCTTACTGTAACTTTAAAAATGAAAAGGTGCCGGACCGTCTTAAAATCACCTGTGAAACAAGCATATTGAATACATTTTTTTCAATAAGAGTCCGCTGAAAAATCAAGTGCAAAAATCGTTAATGCCTGCAATCCATCAGCAAAAATACTTTTTAATTTTAATTTATAAAATGAGCCAAAGTTGTTTTTACAGTCAATTTTTTTAAACAATCCTTAAGGGCTAAATTAAGCAACAATCAGTAAAAAAAGATTCCCAAACACAAAACAGGTCATACAGTTGTAAAGCACAGGTGGTATTTTTATTTCATAAAGCCTGTGAATAAACCTATTATGAATTTAAAATCCATAATAGCAGGTCCCTGCTTCTGGGCTATAAATGTTGACGCAGGGCTGTATACGGATCATATACACTGACCCGCTGCGGATAAAAGACCGGGTACCCTGCCGTAAGATCCGGCTTAAAAAGGAAAATCTGCTCTGATTTCCCAGATAAAAAACCCGCCACATGATTATTGCGGCGGGATTATATAAAAAAAACAGGTTATATCATTATCTTAAGTCCACCACTTCTACCCCCGGATACTTTGCTTTATCAAATGTAAACTGGTCATCAGGTATAGGTGCATTCGGCTTCAGCCGGCTTACCATATATACATACCGGTTACCGCCTTTTTCTACAACGGTTGTGCTTACTATTGTTTTGGAGGCTTTATCAACAGCTACATATAACCGGCTAAACGGTTTGTTCTTATCAATGGGCTGCATAATGATCACGCTTACGGGCTTGCCGTTTACTGTTGATTCATTGCCCATTACATACATAAAGTCTTTATTATAGAAATCGGTAAACAGTTTTTGAGGAGTAATGGTGCTCTCTGATTTATTGGCATTGTTTACTGTAACTTCTTTGGTGGAAGGATCATAGTTCCATACTGTATTTCCGTCGCTGATAATTTTATTACTACCGAAAGAGATATTGAACTTTGGCCCTTTCATATTGACAATACCCGTCTTTTTTGATAGTATCTTGCCCTGTGCATTCTGGATAGAATAAGCAAAATTGGCCGTAACGGTCTGGTAGGTTTTAAATTTTGCGCTTACTTCATCAAGTATCGCCTTTGCCCTCGCGTCCCTTTGCTGTGCAAATGAACATACCGCTACTAATAAAAAAAATGCGCTTACATATAATTTCTTCATGTTGTATTGAATTTGTTTTGATAATTATTACATCGGTTAGACGTCAGCTATGGTGCATAGTTGCAGCCTTTAACAGATTTTAACAGATTTTAACCCAGCATGTCCAGGTGCTGCTGCAATTCCGCCTCTGTCTTTATCAGCACCTCCCTGGCCTTGCTGCCCTGGTTGGGGCCAACAATACCTGCCTGTTCCAACTGATCCATCAACCTGCCAGCCCTGTTATAGCCCAGCTTCATCCTGCGCTGCAGCAAAGAGGTAGAACCGATCTGGTTGGCAACAATTAATCGGGCGGCATCCTCAAATAAAGAATCCCGGTCATCCGGATCAAAATCACCGGCAGCTTCCAGGTCCTTTTCATCTATATATTCCGGCAGCAGGAAAGGTTCGGGGTAGCCTTCCTGGTATGCAATAAAGTCCACCACTTTATCCACTTCCGGGGTATCTACAAACGCGCATTGTAAACGGGAGATCTCCCCGTTCAGGCTGATCAGCATATCCCCTTTACCAATCAACTGATCAGCCCCGCCGGCATCCAGTATCGTACGGCTGTCAATCTTACTGCTCACCTTAAAGGCAATACGTGCGGGAAAATTGGCTTTAATAATGCCCGTAATTATATTTACTGACGGGCGCTGCGTGGCAATAATAAGGTGTATGCCCACCGCACGTGCCAGCTGGGCCAGGCGCGCAATCGGCATTTCCACTTCTTTACCTGCTGTCATGATCAGATCCGCAAATTCATCTACTACCAGTACAATAAACGGCATAAACATATGCCCTCTTTCCGGGTTCAGCTTGCGCGCAGCAAATTTTGCATTGTACTCCTTTATATTCCGGCAACCTGCGTCTTTTAAAAGATCATACCGGTTATCCATTTCTATACAAAGCGCGTTCAATGTATTGATCACCTTTTTGGTGTCTGTAATAATAGCATCTTCCTCGTTTGGCAACCGCGCCAGGAAATGGTTCACGATCTGGCTGTAAACGCTCAGTTCTACTTTTTTCGGATCGACCAGAACAAACTTTAATTGCGAGGGATGCTTGCTGTACAATAATGAAACAAGGATCGCATTAATGCCAACAGACTTCCCCTGGCCGGTAGCGCCCGCCATTAACAGGTGGGGCATGGTAGCAAGGTCTACTATAAAGTTTTTATTATCGATCCTCTTTCCCAATGCAATGGGCAAAGAATGACTGCTTTTTGTAAATTCTTCAGAAGCCAGCAGGGTCTTCATGCTTACAATGGTCTTCCGCGCGTTGGGCACTTCAATACCAATAGTGCCCCGGCCGGGTATGGGCGCAATAATGCGGATGCCCAATGCTGATAAGCTCAGCGCTATATCATCCTCCAGGTTCTTGATCTTGGAAATTCGCACTCCCGCCGCGGGCACAATCTCATAAAGGGTTACAGTTGGCCCAACGGTAGCGCTTATTTTCTGGATCTCGATATCATAATTCCGCAGCGTTTGAATGATCTGGTTCTTATTATTTTCCAGCTCATTCGGATCCTGCACCACTTTTTCACTCCCATGCGTTTCCAGTAAATCGGTGGTGGGTTTTTTATAATTACGCAGATTCAGCGCGGGTTCATAAGGCTTCTTTTTTTCATCTGCCACAGCGGGCTGTACCGGGGCAATCGGGTCTGAGTTGATCTCCAGCTTCAGATCCTCTTCCTGCTTTACAGAGCCTGTTTTTTCGGCAGCCGGTATGTTCAGCTCCTGAGCAGCGGCAGCATCAGCCTTTTCAATAACCGGGTCCGGCTTTTTTATGCCGGGTTTTAAAACGGTTATACGTTCGTACCCTTCCTCTTCTTCTTTTGCGTGCACCTCCGGTTCTTTATTCACCAGCTTAATATCATATTTTGGCTTTTCAACGTCAACATCTATGATCAGCTTTGCGCCTTCCTGTACCGGGGCTATTTTTTCTACGGCTTCCGGTTCTTTTACTTCCGGCTCATCTCCGGCTCCGGCAGTTACCGGTTCCGGAGGAGGAGCGCCATTCACGCGTTTCAGCTTCCCGGGAAAGCTGAACACAGGGTTAAACTGCCAGATAAAGTAGGCGATCACGATCAATCCCAAAACAGCGCCGGCACCGATCTGTCCTAATGATGCCACCAGCCAGTGCACGATCATATTTCCTACTCCTCCTCCATAACGAAACTCTTCATTGGGCAGTAAATAGGCCAGGATGGCCGACCCGGCCAGCATTCCCAGCGTTACATATTTCAGGTTTCTCCAAACAGAAAAAACCCTGCGCCGCCACATAAGGTTTACCCCTACCACAAAAAAGAACGTGCAGATCAGAACAGCAGCAACACCAAATAATTTATAGATAAAGAAGTGAGCAGCAAGCGCTCCTAATTTTCCAAGCAGGTTGTTGACGCTTACATCAAAGTCCCAAAGGATGGCACTGCCTCTGGATATTTGTGTAAAATCCTGTTTCCAGGTAAAAAAATAGGATACAAAAGAAATAATTAAAAAAACAGCAACCAGCAGAAAGGTTGTTCCTGCAATTTTCCAGGTACGTTCATCCTTTGCCAGCGCCTTTAGCTGTACTTTTTCTTCTTTTTCAACCTTCCAGGTTCCTGTGGCGGCTTTCTTTGTGTTTGTCCGGGCTGTTGGTCTTTTGTTCTTCGATTTACTCTTATTCGCCATGGGGCAAAGATACTATTTACCCCCGGAGAAAAATGAACCTCCGGAAACGAATATTTATCCCGGAACCGGGGCAAAGCCAAAGGCTTCTGAAGCAACGGAATGGAAAAACACCCATCGTTTTCCTGGTGCTTTTATTGTTGAGATCAGACCGGCAGCCGGCATTTCGTTCCTTTTTATAATTTTGAAAAGAAAAGCGGTCCGCAGCTTTAAAACATATTTCTTTATGAACCCGGTAATTTCATACACACAGTATCCGATTATTCTTGCACCCATGTTAGGCGTGGTAACACCGGAGATGGTGGCTGCGGTTGCCGAAGCGGGCGGACTGGGGTCATTACCTTTAGGCGGTCTTTCTGTTGAAGCCTCCCGGAAGCTGATCCGGAAAACCAGGCAGCTGACCAGTAAAACATTTGCGGTGAACTTTTTTGCAAATACCGCTCCTGATGTAGAAAAAAATAAAGAGGCAACCGGCCAGATGCTGCTTTTTATTCAAAATATACTGAAGAAAAAGAACTGGGCAGAAAATACCGGGTTCTGTTATCAGTTCTATCCCTACCAGGACCTGATCGACCTGATCATTGAAGAAGACATTCGTTTTGTTAGTTTTACATTTGGAGTACCCGATGATGAATGTATTCAAAAGCTAAAATCAAATGGAATTATATTAACAGGAACCGCCACCAGTGTCAGTGAAGCAGTTATGCTTGAAAAATCAGGTGTGGATACAGTGGTGGCCCAGGGGATTGAAGCGGGTGGTCACCGGGGCACTTTTTTGCCGGGAGCACTACCACAAACAGGTCTTTTTGCTCTTGTTCCCCAGATTGCTGATGCGGTAAAGATCCCCGTGATTGCTTCAGGCGGCATCTGTGACCAGAGAACCATGCAGGCAGCTTTCAATCTTGGGGCCGGCGCTGTACAGATCGGCAGTTATTTTATAAATGCTGAAGAGAGCCTCGCTACGGACGTTTACCGTAATTTATTAAAAAGGGCTACTGATACAGCTACGCAATTAACCCGGAGCTATACGGGACGCTGGGCACGTGGTATAAGAAATAATTTTATGGAGTTGATTGAAAACAGCCAGCTTCCGATTCCTGATTACCCGATTCAGAATCTACTTACAACGAAAATGCGGGAACTGGCCAAACAGCATGGAGATGCCGGTTTTATGAATTTCTGGGCCGGGCAAAATGCAAGATACGCTCCTGCCAAACCTACAGAAGCCATCATTAACGAACTGATTGTAATTTATAAAACAATACACGCTGCTGAATAATAGATTTTAAATGGCACCAGGAGAAGGTATGTCGCTCTGAGTTTTTGAGCCTAATCAATGAGGCGATGACAAAAAGAGAGATTGATTTTCAAAACAATAATACATCTGTCATTGGCAGCTTGACGAAGGGTAAAATTACAATCGAATTATGGTTCGTCAGGATCACCGTGACATTTGCTTTTAATAATGTCCGGCTTATTTGTCATTCCATAGAGCAGCCCCACTTCTCCACCGGTGACCGGCCGGCAGGTTTATTTGTGCACCCACAACCATTAAAAAGGAATATTTCTTTTTTATTTTTTCAGCACGCCCAGTAAAAAGCAGATCCAGCCGGCTATAAAAAACAGCCCACCGATTGGCGTAATAATGCCTACACCGCCCAAACCCACTTTACCCGTGGCTTTTAAAGCCGTTAACGCATAAAGAGACCCGGAGAAAAAAAGAATACCGATCAAAAACAGGACACCCGCCCATGACAGCATTTTTACAGGGAAGCGTTCATAAACGATTGCTACCAAAATAAGGGCAATGGCATGATATATCTGATATTGGACACCCGTTTGAAAAACAGGTACCGTATCCGGTGCAATCTCTTTTAATTTATGAGCGCCAAAGGCACCCAGGATAACGCCTAAACCTGCAATTGCTGCTCCTGCGCTCAGATATAATTTATGCATCGATGATCTTTTTTACAAATTCTTCCGGTTGAATATGGGTATCGTTCACTTTTAGCCGTGCCTGCTCGTAATAAATACGCCGGTCATTGTTTTTTTTAACAATATAGGCTTTTAATTGTTCATCATCCAGGTCCTTTAATAAAGGCCGGTGCGCTTTCTGCTGCCGTAACCTGCCCAGTAAAATATCAAGAGGCGTATTCAGCCAAACTGTGCTGCCATGCCGGTTCATGTAATCAATGTTATTAAAATAGCAGGGAGCGCCCCCACCACAGGAAAGCAATAAATTGGGATGGCTGTCTGTGATCATATAAAGGATCTCTTTTTCTTTTACCCGGAAGTATTCTTCGCCGTCTTCCTCAAAAATTCTGGCAATGGATTTCCCTTCAGATTGGATCACCAGGTCATCCAGGTCATAATAAGGCAGTTCCAGCTTTTTGCTTAGAATTTTTCCCCAATGTGTTTTTCCGGCACCCATAAACCCGATCAAATAAACCCGCATGTTTCTTCTGTATTTTTTATTGCCTGCAATACAGGTAGCATCTTTGTCCGCATCGCTATCGGTGGCTCTTACAAAATCCTCAAAAACAACGCTCCTGCCATTTATCAACGAACTGCTGATTCCTCCTTTCCCTGTCTGCGCTATAATTCATTTCACCTCTTATTGCTCATTTCTTATTCCTTATTTAAAAGCATTGATCCCGGTAACATCCATGCCGGTTATCAGCAGGTGCACATCATGAGTACCTTCATAAGTGATCACACTTTCCAGGTTCATCATATGCCGCATTACCGGATACTCTCCTGTAATGCCCATTCCGCCCAGCATCTGACGCGCATCCCTGCAAATTTGCGTGGCAATATAACAGGAATTTCTTTTAGCCATGCTTACCTGCTGCGGGGTAGCTTTTCCTTCATTCATCAACACACCCAGCCGCCAGTTCAACAGCTGCGCCTTGGTAATTTCCGTGATCATCTCTGCCAGCTTTTTCTGCTGCAGCTGAAATCCTGCAATGGGCTTCCCAAACTGAGTCCGTTCTTTTGCATACCGCAATGCAGTATCATAGCAATCCATAGCAGCGCCAACCACCCCCCATGCAATTCCATAACGCGCCTTATTCAGACAGCTTAACGGGCCTTTCATTCCTTTAACACCTGGCAGGATGTTTTGTTTGGGAACGCGTACGTTATCAAAAACCAGCTCCCCGGTTGCAGAAGCCCTCAGGCTCCATTTACCGTGTGTGGTGGGTGTTGAAAATCCCTCCATTCCACGTTCTACGATCAGGCCCTGCACCACACCCTCCTCATTTTTTGCCCATACTACTGCGACCTGGGAGAAGGGCGCATTACTGATCCACATTTTAGCCCCATTTAAAATAACATGATCCCCGTCTTCCTCAAAATGCGTTACCATACTGGACGGGTCACTGCCATGATCCGGCTCTGTTAAACCAAAGCAGCCCAGCCATTCGCCACTGGCAAGCCTGGGAAGGTATTTTTGTTTTTGTTCTTCACTGCCGTAAGCGTAAATGGGAAACATGACCAGCGAGCCCTGTACAGATGCCGTGGAACGAATGCCACTGTCGCCCCTTTCCAGCTCCTGCATCATCAGCCCGTAGCTGATATAGTCTAAGCCGCCGCCACCGTATGCCACAGGAACCGTTGGCCCAAAGCAGCCCAATGCCCCCAGTTGCTTTACAATATGCTCCGGGAACGTGGCTTCCTGGGCATACTTTTCAATAATGGGGCTGATTTCTTTTTTTACATAGGAGCGCACCGCATCACGGATCATCAGATGCTCCTCTGTTAAAAGCTCATCTACTTTAAAATAATCCGGGCTTTGGAACAAATCGGCTTTCACTGACATAACTAAAAATTTGAAAGAAAACAAAGGTAGCGGAAACCACTCTTCCATGAAAAAACCGGTTGTAAACCTTTATTTCTTCGGTGGAATCAGCCCCCTGTTCTCCAGCAACGGGGTAATACTTGGCTCTTTGCCTCTGAATGCCCTGTAAAGGGTTGCAAGGTCTTCTGAGTTACCTTTTGATAAGATCATATCCCTGAAACGCTGACCGTTTTCCCTTTTGAGCCCCCCGTTCTCTTTAAACCATGCAAAAGCATCATGATCCAGCATTTCAGCCCAGCTGTACGCATAATACCCGGCGGAATAGCCGTTAGCCCAGATATGCAGGAAATAAGAAGACCGGTATCTCGGCGGTACATAAGAAACAGCCGTACCTGTTTTCTCAAGGGCTTTTTGCTCAAAGGCATCTGCATCCGCTACCGTGCTGTCCCTGGCGCCCAGCAAATGCCATTGCATATCCAGTTCTGCAGCAGCCAGCAGCTCTGTCATGGCATAGCCCTGGTTAAACGTAGCGGCATTTTTAATTTTATCTACCAGTTCCTGGGGAATTGGTTTCCCGGTCTTATAATCTTTTGCATAATTTTTAAGCACCGCTGAATCCAGCGCCCAGTGCTCATTGAACTGGGACGGCATTTCCACAAAATCTCTTGACACACTGGTACCGGATAAAGAAGGATACTTCTGGCTGGCAAACAGCCCGTGCAAAGCATGACCAAATTCATGGAACATGGTGGTAACATCATCAAAACTCAGCAGTGCCGGTTGCCCCTTTACAGGTTTTGGAAAGTTGCAAACATTTACAATGACCGGTTTGGTGTTCAGCAGCTTCGATTGTGTTACCAAATTATCCATCCAGGCGCCACCGCTTTTATTATCCCGTTTGAAATAATCAGTATAAAACAAGGCCATCGGGGTACCGTCTTTGTCAAACACTTCATACACCTTTACATCTTCCTGGTAAACCGGAATATCCGTACGCTCTTTAAAAGTGATCCCATACAACTGGTTAGCGGCAAAGAAAACACCATTTTTCAGAACACTATCCAGTACAAAATAAGGTTTTACCTGTGCTTCATCCAGGTCATATTTTGCCTTGCGCACTTTCTCCGCGTAAAAATCCCAATCGTAAGGTTCTAATGCTGTTGTGTCTTTTTCCTGTAATTTCATTGTTTTGATATCCTGCGCTTCGGAAGCTGCTTTTGCAAGAGCAGGGGGCACCAGTTTGTTTAAAAAAGCAGTTACCGCAGCAGGTGTCTTTGCCATCTGGTCCTGTAATTTCCAGGCAGCATAATTGGGAAACCCCAAAAGCAGCGCTTTTTCCTTACGGATCTGTGCAATGCGCAGGATATTTTTACGGGTATCATTGGAATCGCCTTTTTCAGCTCTTGTCCAGGAAGCTTCAAAAAGGCGGCTGCGTACCTCCCTGTTTTTAAGGGATTGCAATGCGGGCTGCTGTGTTGTATTCGTCAGGGGAAGCACGTATTTTCCTTCATGCCCGCCTGTTTTCCCGGCTTCTGCTGCCGCTTCTGTTTCTGCATCAGTGAGCCCTGCAAGCTGGTCTTTGGAATCAACCACCAGCGCGCCCTGTTTGGCGGCTGCCAGTAGCTGATTGCTGAACCGGGTGCTTAAAGTGGCTTCTTCTTCATTTAATTTCCTGAGCTTGTCCTTGCTTGAATCCGGAAGCGCGGCGCCGCTCATCATAAACTGCTGGTGGTAGTACGTTATCAGCCGTTTTGATTCAGGGTCAAGCGACAGCTGATCCAGTTGCTTATAAAGGGTATCCACCCTATGGAACAGCCTTGCATTCATAAAAATGGAATCAGAATGAGCAGAAAGCCTTGGCGCCATTTCCTCCTGTATCTTTTGCAACTGGTCGTTGGTATTGGCGCTTGTCAGTGCATTAAATGCATGGCTGGCCCTGTGCAATAGCTGCCCTGATTTTTCCAGCGCTACAAAGGTGTTCTCAAATGTAGGAGCCTCGGGGTTATTGGCAATACTATCTATGGCCATCATTTCTTCCTTCATTCCCTGCTCAAAAGCAGGAACAAAATCCTTTTCTTTGATCTTATCAAAAGGGATCGTCTGATAAGGCAATGTACTTTCTTTTAATAGAGGGTTGTCCGTATCGGCTGTGCCTGGCTGGTTGGTAGAACTGTTTGGCATATTACAGGATGTAATGATTAAGATAGCAATAAATGGAATAAAATGCAATTTCATAAGATTCAATTTTTAGAATTGTAAATGAACGGAACAGGCCGCATTATTTCAGGTATTCATAGCAGACTCTTTATTAGGAACCGTTACTTTAAAAACGCTTCCTTTACCCAGGCCAGACTGCACATCAATAGTGCCGTTTAGCTTATCCAGCGATTCCTTGAGAATATACAAACCAAGACCCAGGCCATCCAGATTTGCACCTTTGAAGAACTGATCAAAGATCCTTCCAAGATCTTCTCCGGCTATTCCAATACCATTATCTGCAACAGTGATCAAAGCCTCCTGCGGGGTGGTAGTAATGCTCACTTCAACCCATTTATCCGGCTCATCTGCACGCTGGCATTTGATGGCATTGGATAAAAGGTTGGCAATGATAATTTCCAGCCTGAAAGCATCTCCCCAAAACGGTTGCTGCTCATTTATGGCTATGTTAAAATGGATGTCTTTTGCATTAGCCGAGGTGCGGTACAGGCTGATCAGCGTGTTGACCATTTCTTTAAACCGGATCTGTTCATAACTCACGTTAAACCGGAGCGTCTTATAAAACTGTACCGTCTGGGTCACATAATAGTCCAGCTTTTGTATGCAGGCATTCATCAGTTTCCAGTACCCGTCCGATTCCTCGTAAAAGCCTTCCATCTTCACCAGGTCCATTATGCCTTTTGCCGAGGCTATCGGAGCCCTTAGCTCATGAGATATACTGTATACAAACCGGTTGAGCCCGTCATTGGTCTTTTGCAGCTCTTCTACTTTTTCTTTTAATGCTTTGCCCGCCCTGTATTGATCATATGCATTCAGAATACCATTCAGCAGTTCCAGTTCATTCCAGGGTTTTGTAATATAACGGTAAATATCGCCCTGGTTAACAGCATCCGCCAAAACCTCAATATCTGTATAGCCTGTTAAGAGGATACGGGGAATATCCGGATATTTTTCTTTTGCCTGTTTTAAAAATTCAACACCGGTTATTTCAGGCATGCGCTGGTCAGAGATCAGTACATGGATCTCTTCCTTCTGCAGGATTTCAAAGGCGGCCAATACAGAGGTGGCCAAAAAAACCCTGCATTTTCTTCTGAACGCAGCCATGAACGAATTCAGGTTCTGCTGTTCATCATCAACATAAAGCACATTAATTGCTGACATAACCAAACTGATTTAACGGACCGGCAGCCCGATTATAAAGGTAGTTCCTTCTCCTAACCCGGTTACTACTTCAATGAAGCCATTATGTTTTTCAATGATCCCCTGTACAATCGACAGACCAAGACCGGTTCCCTCTCCCACATCCTTGGTAGTAAAAAACGGATCAAAGATCTTGCTTTTCACTTCCTCTGGCATGCCCGGGCCATTATCTCTGATCTTTATGACCACAAATGCATCCTCTACAGCTGTTGTAACTTCAAGGCGGCCGGTTTTATTGCTTTTTTGCTGTTCCTCTTTAATTGCCTGAACCGCGTTCGTTATAATATTCATAAACACCTGATTGATACTGCCTGCGGCGCATTCAATCTTGGGTATATCCCCCAGTTGTTTGATCAACTCAAAGTTTTTAGGGAATGAATTTTTAACCAGCAGAATGGTTGACTCAAGGCCATCATTGATGTTTACATGTTTCCAGTTGGCCTCATCAACACGGGCAAAACTCCTGAGCCCTCTTACAATTTCGGAGGTGCGGCTGGCCCCTTCTTTTATGCCTGATAAAAGAGTAGTAATCTCTTCGTTCAGGTAATTCAGGTCGATATCTTTTTTGAATTGCTCAATCTGATCGATCTGCGGCTTGATGTCTTTAGAAAGATCAAGCCCTTCGTACATTTTAATGACCTCAGTCAGGTCTGCCACATCCGCCTCCAGGGGGCGGATGTTAGACGTAACAAAGTTAATAGGATTATTGATCTCATGCGCAATACCGGCCGTAAGCTGGCCCAGCGACGCCATTTTCTCCGTTTCAACCAGCTTTGCCTGGGTGTTCTTTATCTGGTTCATGGCTTCCTGCAGCTCCTCATTGGCATACTGCAGCTCTTCTGTTCTGCTCCGGACCTCTTTTTCAAGAATAATATTCTGCTCTTTGATCAACCGTTCATTTTCCGTTGATACCCGCAACGCCTCTTTCCGGGCTATTTCCTGGTTTTTCCGGTAAATATTGATTTTATCTGCCAGTGCCAGGGAAAGCAGCACAATTTCAATAGAAGAACCGATCTCAAGAATATTAGCCGTTAGCAGGTTATAAGCAACAAACCCGTTCGACCGCAGCACATAGATCACTACAGCCCCTAAAAAAATAGAAAAAGCAAGCAAAAAATAAAAAGAGGTAGGCACTTTATTCTTATAAGCGGCCATCCCTATTATGAGCACAATAATAGAACCGGAAAGCGCAAGAAAATTAATGATATTAAAGGCCAGGTACTCATTTCCTAAAAAGTAAATGCCCATTGCAATAACGAAGCATACAATGATCCCGTTTATGATTTTATGCCCCCGCGGCGTATTGAGCCGGGTATGCAAAAAATTCTGGGTAAAGACAAGTGTGGCAACCCCGGACAGAAAGCCACTCAACGCAGTGCTGTTCATTAATATAAACCGGTTATCAGGCCATAAATAAACAGCCCCGTATCCTTTTAGAACAACCTGCGTAAGCCCGACAAAGAAAATAAAAAATACATAATAAACATAGCTTTTATCTTTTACACTGAAGCTGATGACCACATGATATAAAACCATTATTGCAAAAATGCCCGCATAGATCCCGAAAAAAAGACTGGCCAGGTTTTCCTTTTCATAAAAGCGGTCCTTTGACCCGATCAGGATCGGGATCTGCATCTGGGATACCGATTTGATCTTAATATAAACCACCGTAGCATCAGTGGCAGGAAAAGGGATCTTATAGGTAAAATTTACAAACTCATCCACCGTATATTTTGTCTGGTACTCCCTGCCCATGTGTATGGAATCAATGACGCGCCCCTGTACTGCTGAATAAAAAAATACACGCTGCAGCGATGGATTCTCCACCTGTAAAAAAAGCGGCCAGGGCTTCAGGTAATTCTTTAATCTGATCTTAAGCCAGAAGGTTGCATTGGCTACCGGAAGGCTGTTCCCGTTGCTTTTCCTAAACAACCCGCCGGAGTTTATAACCTGGTCAATCTGGTAGCTATTGGTTTTGTCTTCAAACACCTCAAAATCCCAAACGGTAGTAATTCCCGAAGTATCC
This sequence comes from Niabella ginsenosidivorans, assembly GCF_001654455.1. Taxonomy (NCBI): domain Bacteria; kingdom Pseudomonadati; phylum Bacteroidota; class Chitinophagia; order Chitinophagales; family Chitinophagaceae; genus Niabella; species Niabella ginsenosidivorans. The sequence goes on along the minus strand of NZ_CP015772.1, from coordinate 795,457 downwards.
GGCCCTGGCGCTATCTGCGCTGACAGCTTTCCAGCCAGGGCAATGAGATAAAGACATAATAGAAATAGATGTCTATGATATGTGCTGCCCGCCACTTTTACCTCTGTTTATTTTTTTGATTATTTTGCAGGTAGTTTTTCCCAGTTAGCTACATTCATAAGATAGATGACCTCAAAGGTTCCTTTTGGCCCAGCTTCATTTACAACAATATCAGGGTTATTTCTCAGCAGAAGGATCTTGCTCAATTCGGGTTCCTGAACATTCTGAAAATCAAAAACATCTTTAAATTCCATTACGGTAGCAACAAAATCATCTTTCGGATAATAGAATAACCCGTTATTCCCTAAAAAAGTAACAACCTCAAATCCATGCTTTTTAGCAATCCTTACTGTGCCGGGGGCACAAAGCACAAATATGCTTTTTACATGCAGCTGGCTGGTTATGGCAACAGCCACTTTGGTAAGTATATGGCTGCCTACACCCATGCCGGCAATCTCTTTTGAATTCCAAACCCCGCACAGTTCGCAGGTGCCTCCTCTCTTATATTCATTCTGTATATAATCGGTTACCGACTGATCATACTTGCTCACCGCGCTGTCTATAGGTAAGGGTGTCTGGCCATCAAATACCTGCACTCTTGCGCCTCCATAAACTTTTTTTGTTTCCGGGTCTTCCGCAACGATCACCACGGTATTCGGGTCTTTTACCCAGGCGTTATTGTCGGAAGTGATCTTAATAATACCATAATAGATTTCCAGTATCTTGCGATGCCCGTAAATGAATTTTTCACAGGCTTCCGGATCATCAACGGCCCTGAACACTCTTATCTGTATCTTGCTTATCAATGGGAAACTAATTTATCAGGTCATAAAAATCAACATGATAGCGGCCGGATGCGTTGTATTGTCCCAACAGGATCCTTCTGCTGACATCCGTTACCATGGCGCCTCCAAGGCCAACGGCAGACCCTAATTGCGGCCAGCCCGTAATGCTAATGCCAATCTCTTTTAATGATTGCTTCATTCTTTCTGAAATATTTTCTGCTCCCACAATATCAATGGTTGTGTCAAAACGCTCCCGGGGCGTTAACTGATCCAGTTTTGCAACCGCGGCTTCATCGGTCAGCCCTTCAAACAATTTCATTCTGCCATGCAAAACCGGGCGGTCAGGCTCAAGATCAAACCGCTCTACATCCAGCAGCCCCTTATCATTCGTATCCATTATTACCGGAATCTTCAGGCTGCGGGCCTTTATCCTGCTTTTGATCTTGACCGGCAGGCTATCGCATTCCTCAACCAGCAGATCCAGCCGCTGACCTCCTGTAAAAAAATCATCTATATTCCCGTCTGTTAGCCCATCCGTATAGCAAGTTATGTCAATATAAGGATCCAGCTCTGCTATTTTACGGGCGGCCAGAATGGCTTTATTAACACCAATATCCTGTACACCAACGGCAAGCCTGTTCATATTGCTTAGATCTATCGTATCAAAATCGGCCAGCCGCAATGCCCCGCATACCCTTTCCAATGCCAGCATAAAGGCCACTGACTGCCCAACAGACAAACCAATAACCCCGATGGTCTTTGATCGCAGCACCTGCCGCTCTTCCGGGGTAATTTTATACAGGTTCCGGTTGGTTCGGACCTCTATAAAATCTTCTTTATCAAGTAAATGAACTAATTTTTTTGACCAGGGATAAAAAACCCATACACCATATTCTTCCAGAATGAGCTGCTCTGACTGCTCTTTTAATAACCGGTTGAGCGCTTCTTCTGTCCGGATACCGGCGTTCCTTATTTTTATTAATTCCTTAAGCTGCCGTAAAATAGTATCTATAACTTCAACCCCCGCCATATTTTCTTTTATAAAATCATAGGTGTTTTTATCATCCGGGTTCTCCAGTCTCAAAAAAACCGGGCGATAGGGGTGCTGTAATGATTGAATTGCCGTTATGTTTTCGAAATTATCAGCAGTTGCATCTTTTCTCATAAATAATGAGTATTTTTGACTTTGTTTCTTACAAACTTACTGAAATATTAATTCCAATTACATTTATGTCAAAAACTCTTCAATATTACAATGTTTTGTATGTTGATGACGAAATTCATAATCTGAATTCCTTTAAAGCCTGTTTCAGAAGAGACTTCAAAGTCTTTACAGCTACGAATGTAGCAGAAGGCCTGAAGATTTTAAATGAACAGGAAATTCATCTAATCATTACAGATCAGCGGATGCCTGAAACTACAGGCATTGAATTTCTGGAATCCATTATTAAAGACCATCCTGAACCTGTAAGAATGCTGCTGACAGGCTATGCAGATATAGCGGCAGTCATTGATGCCATCAATAAAGGGCAGGTGTTCAAATACATCCAAAAGCCCTGGCAGGAAGACCAGCTGAGACAAACCATTCTGGAGGGGCTGGAACTGTATACCCTCAATAAGACCAAAAAGGAAATTGCCGAAAAGCTGGAAGAAAACAACCGGCAAATGGAATTTATATTAAGACAGTCATTACTGTCTTAACAAAATGCTGCTTTTTTCCTACCTTTATATAAACGATTGATTTTCAGATCAGCCTGGTTTATTTTGATTATTTTTTCTTAAAAACACCTAAAACTGGCGGGTTATTTGTGTTTTTATGGGCAGATCCTTTTATGAGGATCAGGAACCGGTTACAACTGAGGTCTTTCAAAAAAATCTTAATTATACAGATGAAACAATTGTTTTTTTTGACGGGAATGCTGTGCTCAATGATGGCAATACAGGCGCAGGATACGCAAACCGTACAGGTCCAATCATTAAAAGACAAAGTGCTGGACGATATCCAGAAGAATTTTGCGCTGAAAACAAAATCATTCGATTCCACGGTTACCCAACTGGATCAGCGGATGTCTGCTCTGGACAAATCGATCAATGAGTCGAAAGACGTCAGGGAAAAGGCGGATAAACTGGTACAGCGTGTACAGGCGGTTGAAGAAAAGCAAAAGGCTATTGAACAAAATGAGCTGAACATCTTCCAGGCCAATTACCAGTCTGCAATGGTCAACCTTGTTTCAATGGACCGGGAAATCAAACCTCTTATGTTGTTTAATTCCACCAAGGCGTTTTTTAATTCTCTGAGCGAAACAGGAAACCCGATGAATTATGACGGTTTTACCAAATGGTACAATTCCTTTACGGCTTTTGTAAAAGAAAAAAAAGCAGAAAGCCCGGTTTTAAATGTAACCAATAACCTCCTCAACTTTGCAAGCGGTTTTAGTAAAGGCGTGCCCGTTACAGGACCTATTACCTCGGCCCTGTTCACCAGCATGACTACCTATATTGATAATATCGGTAAAAAAGAAAAGGCATTAAAGGAGCAAAGCCAGGAAATGCTTACGCTTACTATGAAGATAAGCCAGTTCAATTATGACAATAACCAGATCGAGAATGAGTGGGAATCCATTACCACAGAATTGAAAGACCTGCAGGGCAAATATGAAAAATCTCTGAAAGAAAACCTGGCAATTATAAAAGTGGCACAGGCTGACTTTGAAAGTAATTTTTCAAAAGAGAATGATGCTGATAAAAGATACCAGTACCTGACCAAGTTAAGGGACGCTGCCGCGCAGTTCGTAGCCAATGAAAAAATCAAAAACCCCAAAGACTGGCGCCAGACTGCATATATCCAGATGAACGATGTGCAGTCTTTAAAACAACGCTTTGGGCAGGTCACTTTCCGCATCAGCCAGAACCTGCTGAAATACAAAGACCTTTTTGACAAATACAGGGCAGATCCTCAGCTGGGAAGCCGGATCAAGGATCTTGAGATCAAGATGAAGGAATTACAGGAATCATTCGACAAAACATTTGACCCGCTGGAGTATATCAATTCCGCCAACAGGATGTATAAAGTGTAACCAGCCGGAATCACTATTTCAAAAGAAGTAAGTACAGAAAGGATTTATAGCATTCCATTAGGACATAACTGCTAAAAAGGCGAGCTGTAGCCCGCCTTAAAATCAATGGTTTTCTGGCCCCTTCAGTCCTGAGCCGGATAACCCGGAGGTTCTTTGCCGGCTTTATGAGGCCTGACCTGCGTGTATGCCCTCCTGGATCTCCTCTACAATTTTTTTATTAAACGCAGGTAAATCTTTCGGCGTGCGGCTGGTTACCAGGCCATTGTCAACCACAACTTCCTCATCTACCCAATCAGCACCAGCGTTGACCAGATCTACGCGGATCGCGGCCACAGATGTCATTCTCCGGCCGTCCACCACACCTGCATTGATCAGTAGCTGCGGACCATGACAAATAGCAGCTACAGGTTTTTGCTGATCAAAAAAGTCGCGGATAAAGTCCAGCGCCTCTTCGTTGGTGCGTAATTTATCCGGGTTCATAACTCCTCCGGGCAATACCAGGGCATCAAACCCGGAGGCATCAGCTTCGCCAACCGTTTGATCTACCGGGTATTCTTTTCCCCAATTCTTTTCCGCCCATGCTTTGATGGTACCGGCTTCGGGACTGATGATCAAAGCTTCCCAGCCCTGTTGTTCCAGATGTTCTTTAGGCGATTTCAGTTCACTTTCTTCAAAGCCATGCGTGGCAAGGATGGCAATTCTTTTTTTCATAAATTTATTTTTTGTGGTTCAACAATTATAGAAAATATCTCTATTCATACAGGCACAAAAACCAGTCCTGAAGTTCCGCTCAACATTGTCAATCTGTTAAAACAAAAGAAAGACCGGTTCGCGCCAGCATTCGCAAAGGATAAAACAGCTTATGTTAACAGGTACCGGATAAAACAGCATTGGTGGAAAAAAAGACCGGGCTACTTATACAGGATCTGCTCTTCTGTGTAATAAGTAGTTCTGCCACCCAGGGTTGTATTAAGAATCTTGCTGCCACCAGGGCTTTTATCCTTTTTAGCATTGTGAATTTTTAAAAAATCGCGTATTTCTCCGGCAATTATATCAGGAGTTGACTTCAGGATTTGCTTTTCTGCATCCCTGAGCACTTTACCAATTGATTTAGCCAGTTTGTTAACCGCCGCCGGGGGAATCTTCCCTGCAATGGACTGCGGGGCAATCCCCGCCTCCCACAGGATCTCATCTGCATAGGCATTACCAATACCTGCGATCATGTGCTGGTCCATCAAAACAGCCTTAATCTTTGCGCGGCTGCCTTTCAGTTGCCCGGCGAGCCAGTTTCCGGTAATTTGTGCGGACAGAGCGTCTACAGCCCCGGATTCGGGCGGATTCAGGATCAGGTGAGCCGCCTTTTGAAAATCGGTAAGATATAATGTCTGGTCGTCAAATTTGAGTGAGGCGATTCTATTTTTGGGCGGGTCTTCATTGTCTTTCATTAAAACAAGCTTTCCATGCAACATCAGATGCATGCAAAGCCGGGCGTTCTTGCCGAAATCCCAGCATAGTTGTTTTCCGATTCGTTCAACCTGCTTTAATTTTTTACCACTAAGGGCTGCTTTTAAGTCTTTTTCAGACACATTAGTTCTCCGGTCAACGGTAAGGGTAATATTTTCTACAATTTTACCTTTTAATGACCTGGTCAGATTGCGGCTAAAAGCCTGAAGATCGGGTAGCTCTGGCATGGTTTACCGTTTGTTTAAGGTTAAATACGCTATTGTTTTGTTTTATGCCGGTCATTCCCCAACGCTTTAATGCCTGCCAATGACAGATGTGTTATTGTTTTGAAAATCAGTCTTTCTTTTTTGTCATGCCGGGCTTGTTAATGGCTGCAAATACTGTGCAAGAAGCCATCTTTAATTGAAGATGCTTACAGGTTCCTTACCAAAAGCCCGGATGTACAGGGATGGAATAGTTCTTGCATTACAGCAGGATGGCTCCTAAAAGTAAGACCCGGTCAAAGAAAGACCAGGCACAGTTTATTGTTTACCAACCCAATCCAAAGGAGTTCTGTATCTGCCTGGAAGCCGGCACTGTTTATTATATCTGGTCGGGCAACTACCCGCCAACGCAGGATAACCGGTTTGCACGTAAGGTTACCCGGCTGAAAGCGATCATACCGAAACAAATACCCAACATTTACGATAAAGGCACTTATACTGTAAACAAAGACGATGACAAGGCTGATACTGAAAAAAAGCTGAAAGAGGGGGTAAAGAAAAAGTCTTTCTCATTCATTCTTAATGGGAAGCGGCTTAAAGGCCGGTTTATTATCAAACAAACTTCCGCGGGAACAGTGCTTCAGAAATTTAAAGACAAATATGCGAAGGAAGAAGATGTTTTGGGCAGAGATCTGACCAGGACGATCAGTCTGATGGTGCCGGATTATGATCCGGATTCAGTTAAGTTGCATGCTCCTAAAAGAACCGGGGTACGGTTAAAGCCGGAAAAAGAAAAAGTTACAAAAGATACAGAGGAACAACCGGCTGAAGAAATCACTGCTGATAAAGAAATAGGCAACACCGAATATCATTTTGCTTTCTATAGTTCGGATAACGAACCGGATCTGTGCGTCATTTCTAACGCCAGAAACGAAGTACTGGTCTTACAAAAAAACAAAGACAGGTGGCAGCTACTTAAAGCCCTTAAAGGATCTGCGCTGAAAAAGGAGAAAGAACTGGTTAAGTATGCCCAGGCGCTCCGCCACCAGCAGGATCAGTAAAACCACATAGCTCTTCATTCAAAAATGTGGCCGGGGTAGACACCCCGGCCCTAAAGTCTCTAAGTCCTATACTACTTTCGGGAACCAAATTAAACACTACTTTCAATTACACCCAGTTTTTAAGGAAAAACAATCTTCAAATGGAAATTTATTGAACTATTTCAATAAAAAGGATACCTATGGCCATACACAAATATATCTTCCGCCTTTTTGTTAGGTTTACATCATCAATCATCCTCTTTAAACGCTATAGCCATGCAGAACGATCTACCTCAGCCCCGCGCCTGCCTCGCATACCTGACCTTGCTGTTTTGCTTTATCGGTCCGGTTAATTGTTTCCCGCAGACTGATCTGGGATACATCAGTTCGGACAGGACCCTTTATTCAGGAGATTACACAGCCCAGGGATGGGGATATGGTGTTACACTTACCATTCCAAAAGGTGAAACCGTAACGATCACATCCACACAATCCAATATGACCGGTTATGCCCTGCTGGTGAACGGAACGCTGACCCTCAATGGCCTTAACGCGGTAGAACTCGTTTATGGGGGATACCTTACCCTTGGCGACAGTGCCAGATTTACGATTAATGCTTCTGATCATGTAGCCTTCAACGGGCCGAGAGATCTCGGAAAATATTCTGTCTTAACTGTAAACAGTTTACTGAACGTGTCGGATGTAAATGTAACACTCAGAGAAGGTGCCACCTCTAATTTACCGAAAGGATATAATAATAACATCGTTGCAACCAACGGTTCCACGCTGCATCTTGAAAAAGACGCCAAAATCGTTGCGAGTGGTTTTGTGAACCTCAATGGCGGAAGCCTGTTTATGGATGCGGGAAGCCTGGTAACAGTTACCGGGGACCTGCATTTCCATCACGCCAATTCGACCATTGCCGGAACTGTTGAAGCCTCCGGCATGATCATGTTCCATGAACCAGGAATTATCCTGGATTGTGGCGCCATCATTTCAGATACATTCAATGTGCAATCAGAAGCGCCGCCGCTGGACGGGAGCGGCTATATTGAAATCAGAGACGTGCTGATCGGTGACGGCAATGCATTGATCAGTGCCGGAGCCGGCAACATTGTTTATAATATCAACAGCACAGGTGCAGGAGGCAATATCGGTGGGGGCACACCCGGAACAGCACCACCAGCCTCCTGTGATATTGCTTTACCGGTATCCTTTGGCGTGATCCGGGGACTCGTCCGCAATAACCAGCTACAGGTATCATGGACGACCCTCACTGAAAAAAATAACGATCACTTTGAAATCGAAACTTCCGGGGATGGAAGGCAATTTCAATGGCTGGCAAGTGTTCCGTCCAAAGCCATTGACGGCTCCTCAGATACCCCCCTGTCCTATTCGTACAACAAGCCATACGATGTGATACTTACAGCCTCCGTTCTGATGGCGGTTCTGTTAACCGGCTTCTCAAGATCCGGCAGAAAAACATCTTTGCCACAATGGCTGTTTGCGTTGTATATCATTACGCTGGCTGCCTGTAATAAGGGCACTAAGGATATCAGTGCCAGGCAGGGCGAGCGTCAATACATAAGAATCGTTCAGGTAGATAAAGAAGGTACCCGGTCCTACTCAAAGGTAGTAAAAGTGCTCATAGACGAATAACCGGTAATTACTGAGATCTTCCTGTTCGTCTCTTGGCAATTTTTTTTCTTGCTTTACTGACCATCTCAGGTGAAACACCCAGGTAAGAGGCAATATGATATTGAGGTACCCGCTCAGGTATGGTCGGATAGAGACTGATAAAATTCAGGTATCTATCCACCGTATCCTGTGTTGCCATATTGAACAGGCGAAACTGATAGGTAGACAGGTTCCGTTGTACGAGCATCCGGAATACCCTTTCAAATTTCGGTATTTGCCGAAGCAACTCCTCTTTCGATTTGGGAGATAACATATATAAGGTGCAGTCCTCGATCGTTTCAATAAACATTTTGGACGGGCGATGCTCATGAAAGGACGCAATGTCACTCACCCACCAATCTTCTACCGCAAACTGCAGTGTAACTTCGGTTTTATATTGATCCACATAATAAGTGCGCACGCATCCTCTTTGAATATACGCTTCAAAATTGCAAATCTCACCTTCCCGCAACAGTACCGTTTTTTTGGGCACAAAAGCCGGCTGCAAAAAATTGATGAACAGCTCTTTTTCATCACTGTCGAGGTGAATCCATTTACTCGCATTTTTGATGATGTTCTTAAACATAGCATTTAAACATTGCGATAAGAAGAGGTCTGTTATGATGTTCTGAACAGAAAACCAGGGTGATTAATTTTGAAAAGGGCGGCCACTGTTGTATGGCTCAATTTAATAAAAAGTTCCATTTCTCAAAAACAAAGGCCTCAAAACATTTCATACGCGTAAGAATATTAAAATTAAATATTATTTCTCCTACTGGCTGAGGTAGACACCCCAGCCTTGCTCTCTAACCGTACTATACAGTACTTCTTGTACCAAGGTAAATAGAATGACGAAATAAGATCGCTTTTCATAAAAAAAACAGTGCATACAGGCCCTTTTATTGAACTGGTTCAATAAAAGACCCTATAAAATAAAGATGCTCCGGATCAGGCGAACCGATAACAATCTTCACTTATCAGGCCCGCTGCAACCACAGACATCAAAATACAGCAGCAATATTACCAACGCAGGGTTTCTACAAAGAAAGATCCGTTTTCCATTAACGCGTCAAAGAATACGGGTTTGGTATTCAGTCGATTCCAGTCTCTTTGCAGTTCGCATGCATATTGTGTTACTGAAGACAGCTGTACTCCAGCCTGTTCCATTCTGCGTAATGCCGTTTCGTGAGCAATGGCAGAAGTGCCGCCAACTGCATCTACAAGGGTATAAACCTCATATCCTTCTTTAATAAGGTCTAAAGCAGGAAAGCATAAACATACTTCTGTCCACAATGCACAAATAACCAATTTCTTTTTGCCCAATGCTTTTACGGCATCCTGAAATTCTTTGTCTTCCCAGGAATTTACCGTGGTTCTGTCTATTTCTTTAATATCCGGCAAAATCTCTTTGATGTGTTTGATAGTAGGTTTATTGATACCGCTTTCTACATTCACCGTAGTAAGAATAATGGGAATATTAAATCCTTTGGCCAGTTTAGAAACGGTTACTATATTCTTTACCAATTCCACGTGATCCATAGACCTTACCGAGTTTACCTGTAAAGGCTGGTAGTCAATAAGGATAAGCGCCGAATTTTCAGGTGAGATCAAATGGTCTGTTTTGGGATCTCTGATGGGTTTAATGCTGCTCATTTTAAAAAATTTAAATTATAAGATAGATTTTATTTAAACAGTATCCGGGTTAATTAACCATTTTATCTGCCTCTGTTATTGCCTCAGAAATACCGGCACCGGCTACTTCAAAAAAGGACGGGCCAGCCAACAGGAACACTTCTTTCAAAGGCTTGAATTTGGTAAGCCCCTGTGATTTCAACAGGTTCTGTGCTTTGTATTCGTTGATAACACCTCTAGCAACATTTCCCGCAACGACAGCTGTTTTGGAGTCAATTCCGGCATCTTTAATATCGCTGGCAAATGCAAAATTTTTTACACCCAACTTCAAGGCTTCTCTTGTAGCTACTTTGCCGACGGCTATCATAATATCTTCATTAAAATTGCTTCGGTTTCCTAAACCAATCAACAATAATTTTCTTCCGGCAATGGTTCCTTTGGAAAGATTGAGGTAAAACGTTTCCAGATAATGCCCGTCAAATTTTCCGCTTTTCCTGATTTTGGTTAATTGCCCTTTCAAGGCCCTGTCCAAATGTATCAATCCGTTTAAGGCTGGGGGTAAGGCCGGTGGCGAATTGAAAATATCACCTTCGGTATATTCAAACACACAGGCAATCTGTAAATCGGCAGCTGCAGCAGCAGGCCCCTGAACCCATCCAGTCAGTTTTACGCCGTCAACGGTACCCCAGGTTTTAGAAGTGCCGGTTGCCGTAGTTGTTGCAGTGGTGGGTTGCTGTGCAAAACCAACTGTTGTAAAAGCTGCTAATACTAATGCCAGTATTCCATTTCTGACAAACAGGAATTGTTTATTTTTCATAACTATACATTTAAACCATGAATCAGCATCTGATTGCCAGCCTTGAATTAATGAAATAACGCATCTTTATGATCAGGAATAACCTCATTAATGAAACCGGAAGTTTTCAAGATTGCATATGCCTGTATTCCGGGAAACAAAACGGTTCATATAACAGAAATGATACTCCCGATAGTAAGAGCAGCTTTCCGTGCCTTAACCAAGTACTTTTGCTGTCAGCAATAATCCACCGGTTTTAATCCAGGTGAATAAACAAAGAAGTCCTTTCCCTGTTTTCAAGATTCCTGGTTTTATGTCCCCGGCCTTCCGTATCTTCCACCAACAAAATTTCACCGGTATGGAACCGTCTTTTTTCACCCAACGATGTTTCTATTTCTACTCCGCCGTCTAATAATACAATGTACTGCCGCTGCGGTGCACAATGAAAGGTATAATCATAATCCGCAGGAACTTTTCTAAACTGTAATATCTTTACGGGGAATCTCTCCGAAAGCGAGCCGATCGCTCCCTGGTATTCCAAAGGAATTTCCACATCTTCAAAATATGAATGCCCCTGCTCGTCAGAATAAATCCGGGTTATTTTCATAATCTTACTTAAAAATGATTTTTGGGTTGTTCAATCTCATCCGTAATGGTCGCGTGCGCCACACCCTTATATACTTTTTCTATAACCGCCGCATTCAGCAGCGTATACCGCTTTACATTCAGGAACGGTGCTACTCCAAGTACATCTGTGGCAACAGCCCCTGGCCGTGAAGCCGGATCTGCACTTCTTCGCTTTTTCAAGGTAGGCGCCGGCAGGCCTGATATTTAACAGATGAATCATTTTGTAAATCTTACTATAAACAGCGCTGAACTGAACGCGCTCTCCTTTTTCAAATTTACTGATAGAATCCGGCGGTGCACGTTCTATAAATCCGGCAGCGCCCGCTCAATCTCTGCGCGCATCAGCTCATACTGCTTTGGCAGCTTTAACCGGGTTCCCAATGCCTCCAGCGGTTCGTCCCGGGTAAATCCGGGATTATCAGTTGCTATTTCGAAGAGCACCCCACCCGGTTCCCGGAAATATAGTGAAAAGAAGTAGTCCCGGTCAATCTTTGGAGTGATGTTTAAGCCGGCGGCAACTACTTTTTCACGGTATTCCATTAGAACATCCTCATTCTTTACCCTGAATGCGATATGATGATTCGTTCCCACAGCACTGCGACCGTAAGGAGCATTCGCGTCTTCGATAATATCTACTATACCGGCCGTATCAATGGCAGCTGTTACAAACCGGTAGCGGTTCGCCTCCTGCTGCATTAGCTGATACCCGAGAATATCTGTCAAAACCCTTGCAGTGGCATCTGATCTTCGAAGTGTCAACGTCACGTTATGAAACCCCTTTAAGGCCGTACTTTCATCAATACCGTTTACCAGCCATGCTGTCCTGGGATCCGGTTTGCCCGGTTCTATAAATTGTAATTGAAGGCCATCCGGATCTTTAAACTCAATCAGCTTTTCACCAAAGACCTCTGCTTCTTCAAAATGAGTACCATATTCTTTCAGCCGCTTCTTCCAAAATCCAAGGCTGCTGACAGGAACAGCATAACCAATATGTGTAGCCATACCGTCGCCAGGTGATCCCGGTCCTGCGTTCTCCCAGGGAAAAAATGTCAGCAATGTCCCAGGCGTACCAGTTTCATTACCAAAATAAAAGTGGTAGGTGCCCGGATCGTCAAAATTCACCGTTTTTTTGACCAGGCGCATGCCCAACACCCTGGTATAGAAATCCAGGTTCCTTTTTGCATTACCGGCGATCGCAGTAATATGATGCAGGCCCAGTATTTGATTATTCATAATTTTTCATGCAAGTTATTTACTCGCCACATTATCTCTCTTGAACTAGTTCAAGAAATAAGAACGGGGATATTGTTAAGATCAAAACAAATTAAGCGCCAATCCTGGAGATCGCATCTGGTGAAGCTGCAATTTCCGGCGATGTTCTTCCCCACAATAATCTCGTCATGAATGACGATGGCTGTTACCATTTTTCCACGATCCGGCAATTACCCTTTGGATCAAAGGCATCGTTTGCAAAGTGTACAAGTACCAGAGGCCCGGCCAGCATGCACATTCCAGCGCCGGGGGCCTCATTTCCGCTTACAGGAAAGCTCTTTGGGAATGCCATCTACTGTAATTTTTAAATAAACGTTTTTGGAATTACCTTTCTGGCAATTTGGGGGCTTTTTTAATAAGAAAAACAGCCTGGTACCTTTTTCTAACATAATTGCTCATTTTAAGGTTTACAAATGTCGAAATGAGCTCTTTCCAAAACAAGATGTTCATCCGCTGAACCCTTACCGGGAGCGGGTTTGCGCCGAATCCGTTGAGTACTTTTTTGGAGGTTCAAAGACTCAACGATTTACGCGCTTTAAAATAGAGATTTTTTATGCAATTTTGATAGGGCAGGAAAAGAAAAAAGCCCGAAAACACTGCATTTCCGAGCTTTTTACAAAGATTTGATCATCTTAATTGCGGTGAGGGCGGGATTCGAACCCGCGGTACAGTTTAACCCGTACGGCAGTTTAGCAAACTACTGATTTCAGCCACTCATCCACCTCACCGGCTGAATTCCTTACAGGGGTTGCAAAAATAGAGAAACTCAATTATATAAACTAAAAAATACCCCGAATTCAGGAAAATAATTTTAAAAAGAACGGTGCTTTTATTACATAGCCGCTAACTGTACTTTCTGATGCAGTTCCAGCACATTTTCACGGAAAACAGCATCTGTATCCATCAGGTCCTTTACCGTCTGGCAGGAATGGATCACGGTTGTATGATCTCTTCCGCCAAAATGCTCCCCGATTGTTTTAAGGCTGTTCTTGGTAAATGACTTGGCCAGGTACATAGTGATCTGGCGGGCCTGCACAATTTCCCGTTTACGGGTTTTCTGCAGCAGTTTATCATAGGGCACATTGAAATAATCGCACACCATTTTCTGGATGGTGTCTATGGTGATCTCCTTGCTGGATGACTTGATGAAATTGCGTAAGACCTTCTTTGCCAGGTCAAGATCAATTTCCCTCCTGTTCAGCGAAGATTGTGCTAACAAAGAGATCAAAGCTCCTTCCAGTTCCCTTACATTACTATTAATATTATAAGCAATATACTTCACCACCTCCCTGGGCATTTCCAGTCCGTCGGCCTTCATCTTGCGCTCCAGGATCTCAATACGCGTTTCATAATCCGGTATCTGTAAATCAGCACTTAAGCCCCAACGAAACCTGCTCAGCAGGCGCTCCTGTACCCCTTCCAGGTCTTTGGGAGATTTATCTGAAGTAAGGATCAGTTGTTTTCCGGACTGGTGCAAATGGTTAAAGATGGCAAAAAAAGCATCCTGCGACTTTTCAGCTTTATTGAAAAACTGTACATCATCCACGATCAGAACATCGATCAACTGGTAAAAATGAATAAAATCATTGATCGCGTTGTTTCGGCTATGATCCATAAACTGGTTGATGAACTTTTCAGAGCTTACATAAAGTACGATCTTATTAGGGTGCATTTTCTTTACCTCATTCCCAATGGCCTGCACCAGGTGTGTTTTTCCAAGCCCCACCCCGCCGTATACGACCAACGGGTTAAAAGAGTTCGCGCCCGGCTTTTCGGCAACCGTTTTACCAGCACGGCGGGCCACACGGTTACAATCCCCCTCAATATAAGCATCAAACGTATAGTTGATGTTCAACTGGGGGTCAATCTGCATTTTTTTAATGCCGGGAATAACAAACGGATTTTTTACAGGATTATTAATCACGAGTGGAAAGTCCATTTCGTTATTAGAATAGGTTTTGTAACCAGTGCCTGTTACGTCCATTGTCAGCGGTTTGTTTTTGCTGTTACCACTGTCTACCATTATCCGGTATTCCAGGCGTGCTTCTTTTCCTAGCTCACGTTTTAATGTCTTTGCCAATAAATTTACGTAATGTTCTTCAAGATATTCAAAAAAGAATTGACTGGGCACCTGAATGACCAGTACATTATTTTTTAATGAGATCGCTTTAATAGGTTCAAACCATGTTTTGTAGTGCTGCCATTCAACAATGTCTTTTATAATCTTTAAGCAATTAGACCAGATTTTTTCGACATTTTTCTCCATCAGAAGTTACGTAATTTATATGTTCATTTAGATAAGTTTCTCTTAAAGGTCCGGCAAAAATCATTTTCTCTATAGTGACAAAAAAGGTTTCGCGGGACAGCGAATATCCACATTTATTCAACATAAAAAAAATTTAATCCGCTATTTTTTTTTCGTATGCAGAAAAAAAATCTTTTCGCCTCGTTCTCTTATTTTTTATACCCGGCACCGGGCGGAACAACAGCCGTTTGCTTAATAGTTAAGCGGCAGGCCGGGGTATATAAAAGCGTGAAACCCTTTACAGCAAAGGGTTTCACGAGACGTATAAAAAAGTTTACAATTTAATGATGCTATTGTGACGCTTAAGATATATAGCGCAATAAAACATCTGGCATTTAATCTTTTACCAGATACTTACTTTGATTTTGCTTTAGTCTTTGCTGGTGTTTTTGCAGCAGTTTTAGGCTTTGCTTTTGTTTTTGCGGCTGCTTTTTTCTTTACTCCTTTTAATGCTTCTTCAATGGCTCCGCTCAACAGCGCATAAGTGGTTTTGCCTTTTATCATTACTCCGTTTATAAAGAAGGTAGGCACCTCTTTTACCCCCAGATCCAAACCATATTTTAAATCATCCTGCACCTGCCAGCCATAAGTACCATTCACCAGTTCCTCCAGGAAATTTTTATTCTTTACGCCTGCATCCTTGGAATGCAATTTTAAACTGGTAGTGCCGAGGTTCCTCCTGTTTTGGAACAGCACGTTATGCATTTCCCAGAATTTTCCCTCCTGGGCGGCGGCAATGGCAGACTCAGCTGCCTTCAGGCTTCTCTGATGAATTCTTGTTTGTGGAAAATGCCGGAAATTGAATTTTACTTTTCCTTCATAAGCCTCCAGGATCTGCTTCACAACTTCATTTGCTTTGGCACATTCTTCGCTTTCATATTCTCCAAATTCCATCAGGGTTATGGGCGCATCTTTTTTGCCCACAAACACATCTTTGGGTTCAATTATTTCCTCAGCATCTTTTTTAACGCTCATACTATTAATTCATTTTTCTGGTTTAGAGGGGAGTGCTTTCAACTTTAAACTTTTAAAAATCAACACATAAATACAACAAAAATTTCAAAAAAGCGGTTGAAGATAATTTTTTTTTTGATCTGACAAATTTTTTCTTCCGGTTCAAAAAGCCATCCCTTCAAGCCACTGACCGGCAATAGTTTAAAAACTGCCCCCCTGCAACCCTTTATAAGAAAAATCCCCGTGTTCCGGGGATCTTTCCTGCACTTTATTTAAGCGGTCTTTTGCTCATTTCTAAAGACCACATTATTATCAAATACATCCACCAGAACCGGCTTGCTCCGATCCAGGTCTCCCTGTAAGATCCGCTTGCTCAGCTGATTCACAATTTCCTTCTGAATGAGCCTTTTCAGCGGACGGGCCCCAAACTGTGGGTCATACCCCTGGTCTGCCAGGAACTCAAGCAGATAATCGCTGAATTCCAGCTGGATCCCGTTCTGTGCCACCAGCTTTTTAAGGTCGTTCAACTGGAGCTTTACAATGGCCACAATATCTCTTTTCAGTAATGGATGGAACATGATGATCTCATCTACCCGGTTCAGGAACTCGGGGCGGATGGTTTCACGCAGCAGGCTCATTACCTCTACCCTGGCTTTTTCAGCTGCTTCATCCACATTTTTCTCAGAAACCCCTTCAAAAGCACTTTGTATCAAATGGCTTCCGATATTGCTGGTCATAATGATGATGGTATTTTTAAAGTTTACCACCCGGCCTTTATTATCCGTCAGCCGGCCGTCATCCAGCACCTGGAGCAGCACATTCCATACATCAGGGTGCGCTTTCTCAATTTCATCCAGCAATACCACGCTGTAGGGCTTCCTGCGCACCGCTTCCGTCAGCTGGCCGCCTTCCTCATACCCCACATATCCCGGAGGGGCGCCCACCAGACGGCTCACTGTATGTTTTTCCTGGTATTCACTCATATCAATGCGCGTCATCATACTTTCATCATCAAACAGGAATTCTGCCAGCGCTTTAGCCAGCTCTGTCTTTCCCACGCCCGTTGTGCCCAGGAAGATAAAGGAGCCGATGGGCTTGCGGGGATCCTGAAGACCGGCCCTGCTTCTGCGCACCGCATCAGCTACTGCTGTTATGGCTTCATCCTGCCCTATGACCCGCTGGTGCAAATGGTCTTCCAGGTGCAATAAACGCTCCTTATCGCTTTGCAGCATTTTGGTTACAGGAATGCCGGTTGCCTTTGCCACACTTTCTGCAATGTCTTCAGCATCTACCTCTTCTTTCAGCAGCCTGCTTTCCGTAGTCTCGTTCAGCTCTTTGGTGTATTTCACAATGTTTTCTTCTTCTTCCTTGATCTTACCATAGCGGATTTCGGCTACCCGGCCATAATCACCATTCCGTTCTGCCTTCTCTGCCTCCACCCTTAACTGTTCAATCTGTGCTTTTCCGTTCTGGATCTTTTCTACCAGTTCTTTTTCTTCCTGCCATTTGGCTGTTATGGTATCACGTTCAACGGCCAGGTTGGCTATATCCGTATTCAGTTGTCTGAGCTTATCTTCATCATTTTCGCGCTTAATGGCTTCCCTTTCAATTTCCAGCTGGCGGATATGGCGGTTCAGCCGGTCCAGCTCTTCCGGCATTGAGTTCATTTCCAGGCGCAGCTTGGCCGCGCTTTCATCTACAAGGTCAATGGCCTTGTCCGGCAGGTAACGGTCTGTTATGTACCGGTGCGACAATTCAACCGCAGCTATAATTGCCTCATCTTTAATGCGCACATGGTGATGCGTTTCATATTTATCCTTTAACCCGCGTAAAATAGAAATGGCATCTTCCACTGAAGGCTCATCTACTGTAACTTTCTGAAAACGGCGTTCCAGGGCCTTATCTTTTTCAAAAAATTTCTGGTATTCATTTAAGGTGGTGGCCCCAACAGCTCTCAGTTCGCCGCGGGCCAGAGCCGGTTTCAGGATATTGGCTGCATCCATGGCGCCTTCTCCGCCCCCGGCGCCTACCAGGGTATGGATCTCGTCAATAAACAAAATAATTTCCCCGTCACTGCTGCTTACCTCTTTCACCACTCCTTTCAGGCGTTCCTCAAATTCTCCTTTATATTTTGCACCGGCAATCAGCAAGCCCATATCCAGGGCAAAGATCACCTTGGATTTCAGATTTTCCGGCACGTCACCGTTTATAATACGATGGGCCAGCCCCTCTACAATGGCGGTTTTACCTACGCCCGGCTCACCTACCAGAATGGGGTTATTTTTTGTACGGCGGCTTAATATGTGCAGGGTACGGCGGATCTCTTCATCACGCCCGATAACGGGATCCAGCTTTCCCTGGCGGGCCAGTTCATTCAGGTTCTTTGCATATTTATTCAAGGCATTGAACTCCTGCGACTGGGTCTGGGAAGAAACGCTGCCTCCTTTTCTGAGATCTTTGATGGCTGTAACAAGGCCCTTTTCTGTAAGCCCTGCGTCTTTGAGCAGTTTGGCAACCACATCATTTCCCTGAACAATGGCCAAAAGCAAATGTTCCGGCGTAATAAACTCATCGTTGAACTGCTTCAGATCTGCCCCGGCCCTTAAAACCACATTATTGGCCTCCCTGCTGATCTGCTGTGCGGGCTCTCCGCTGGTAGTGGGCAGTTTGTGGATCAGCTCATCCAGCTTATTGCGGACGAGGTTAACCGTCACATTATTTTTCTTCAGCAGGAAATCCACCGGGGAATCTTCCTGTTCTAATAATGCTTTTAAAATATGTTCTGTTTCTATATTCGGGTTCTTAGCATTAAAAGCCAACTGCTGGGCCTGTTGAAATGCCTCCGCTGCTTTAATTGTAAAATTTCCTAAATTCATAATTGTATTTGTTAGTAGTTACAGGTTTACTGATTTTGGATTCTGAATGCCTCTGGCATCCCGGATCAGTTGCCTGTATCCGGTATCTTTATAGCAAATCAAAATCCAGGCCGGATTTTTAGGAAAATTTGTCAGTTCGCCTCATATCAGCATGACTATAATTCAGTAATTATAAATGATTTATGAAAAATTAGCAGGTTTATTAAATGAGTGTCCTGCGTCTTAACCTCATCCGGTTTGTACCGGGTGTCAGCCCGGCTCCTACACGTACAGGATGTTGCCTGCCGGGCAGGAAATACGGGGCGCCCGTGTTTGCAGGAATCTGAAACGTCCATCTTTAATTTTCAGTTGCTTACTATAGTGTCATAAGGGAATTTAAAGGATGCCTGCCGGATGTTATATTGCCAACAGATGCCGGTTTTATGATAATCTTTTGCACCCTGTGGAACCGGTATCCTGTAATAAAATAAGAACTGAATAGTAATCAGTGAGGCCCAACAGGGGCTGCGCACTATTTTTGCATTTGATAAAAACGGTAACCCGGGACCTGTTCCCGAATTTACAGTTCACAAGCAGGTGCATGGTCCGCAGCAATAGCCGGCCTGTATTCCGGTATCTCAGCATACTTTGGTGACCTCTATATTCAGCAAGCGCCCGTTTTTTTTATTTTTGAAGCAATATGCCCTACTCCCACAGCACAGTGGTGTGCCGGTCCATTGGTATTCCATCCGTTTACAAAACTCTTTGCGCCAATCGGAAACCGATACCGGCTGTTGGTATTCCCGATCTTTAATACAGGCCCGGGCGCAGATGCGCCCTCAGCTACCAGTAATTTTAATTTTCCGTCTTTTGTTTCCAAAACCGACAACAGCTTTACAGGGCCATGCTTTACACTCATTTCAACAGATAACCCTTTTCCTGCTTTTCCATGATATACTACACACAACAATCTTCCCTTCGGCTATGGCTGTATGATCCGGCCCGTCGTGCCCATCAGCACCACGTCGTCACTGAAATCCATAGCATAATATTCGGTAAAAGAGCCCCGGCCCCATTAACACCTTATATACTGCATTTTTCTCAGAGTAAATTTAACCCCGTAATTAAAATCAAGCAATTAATTTTACCGGGTGAACACAGCTTTGCACTATACACAACTGATTAAACGCTTCAGCAAAGAGCTGGGTTTTGATTATTGCGGTATTGCAAAAGCGGAACGGCTGGATGAAGATGCCCGGCGGCTGGAAAAATGGCTGTCAAAGGGAATGCATGGCCAGATGGGTTATATGGAAAACCATTTTGAGCTAAGAATTGACCCTACCAGGCTGGTGCCCGGTGCCCGGTCGGTCATTACGCTGCTGATGAATTATTTTCCCGGGCAACAACAGCAAACAGACGGGCCTAAAATTTCCAAATATGCCTATGGAAATGATTATCATGAAGTGATCCGTGGCCGGCTGAAAACCTTGCTGGCATTGATCAATGAAAACATCGGTGAGGTGCAGGGAAGGGGGTTTGTTGATTCCGCCCCCGTACTGGAAAGAGCCTGGGCAAAAAAAAGCGGGCTGGGATGGATCGGCAAGAACGGCAACCTCCTTACCCGGGATGCCGGCTCCTTCTTTTTTATTGCAACCCTGATCACGGATCTGACATTGCTGTATGATGATCCTTATGCAAAGGATTTTTGCGGCACCTGTACCCGGTGCATCAATGCATGCCCCACAAATGCAATATTGCCCGATAAAGTTATAGACGGCAGTAAATGCATTTCCTATTTTACCATTGAATTGAAAGATGCGCTCATTCCCGGTGAAATGCAGGGCCGGTTTGATAACTGGGCCTTTGGCTGCGATGTATGCCAGGATGTATGCCCCTGGAACCGGTTTAGCAAACCTACACAGGAAGCGGACTTCCAGCCATTGCCGGAAGTACTGAACTTTTCCACAAAAGAATGGGAACAATTTTCCGAGGAGCAGTTCCGCAGAATATTCAAACACTCTCCCATTAAAAGGGCCAAATTAAAGGGCTTACAAAGGAACCTGAAATTTATAGAATTATAACAACCTTCCCTGATGACCGGTTTTACCGGAGCGCTGCCGTTTTATCATAAAGTGTCTTTAAATTTTTTAACCCCTGCTCCATGGTTGCCCCGTATGACCGGTCCAGCAACAGGCCCGAAAAGCGTTCCCAGGGATACCATTTAAAATGGAAATCCATATAATTCTGCAAGGTTAGCGAATCAGAAGCCGTATAACGGATCAGTCTCCAGTTATTATATACCGGCCGGGCGCCTTTTTTCATTTCAACCGTTACCAGGGAATCATTATCTGTTATTATCCGAAGCCGGACGCCTTTTACCTCCGCTGTTATCATTTTCCCGTTACGGCTTTCCGTATTTGTCAGCTCCAGACTGTCAAACCCCGGGTACCAGTTTTTCCATTTTGAAAGATCGCTGATGTTGTTCAAAACAGCATCGGAGCCTGCATACAGATTTATGGCCCTGGACACTTTTACGTTTGAGGGTAAAAGCAGCGTAACGCCACACATGCAAAATGCCAGCGCAACAATACTGATCAGTAATAACCGGATATATTTCATTATAAGTCTTCAGTCCCGATGGCTATCGGGATCAGTTTTCAGATTCACATAGTACGTCCTGTTTCCACAATGATCTCTTCATTCTTAATTTATTATTATCAGTTTTCAGACGCAGTCATCAGCATTGGAATAAACCATCAACCACAATTCAGTCCCTTCCATTCTGCATTCCTGATCCAATATGCTACATTTTACCATTTCCACTCTTTCTTATTTATTATTTTACATACCTTACTCCCACCGCATGGTTTTTGAAACAATAAAATACGTTACAACGATCCATATACCCAGGTAACCGATCTCCCTCCAGCAGTCGTATAAATGCAGCCCTTCAAAAGAGATCTTCCGCATAGCATCATTGAACTGGGTCAGCGGTAATAATTCGCAGAGCGTCTGCATCCAGCCGGGAAATACCTCTATAGGAAAGAAAGTGCCTGCCAGCAGCATTTGCGGAAATCCGAATACATTAATCATCAGCGGGATCATGGTATCATTTTTTGCAATACTGCTGATGATGAGGCCCACTCCCATCAAGAGGAAGAGCATAATAACGGACAGCAGCAACATCTCAAAAAAGGTAAGCGCTCCGTGAACCAGTGTAAAGTTCAAAAAGAAATGCCCCAGAAGGATCAGCACAACCAGGTTGATCAGTTGAAAGAATAAACGGCTGGCGCCAATCCCAATCAGGATATTGATCTTTTTTACCGGCGAGGCATAAAAGCGCTTTAGCACCAACTGCTCCCGCAGATTGAAGAAAATAAACGCAATACCAAACAATGTAGAGAACAGGACAGAGAAACCCAATTGTCCCGGAAGCACAAAATCAATAGACCGGTATTTTTTGCCGGGGATTATTGCTGTGCTGATCGTATATTCCCGGTTCATATGCGCCTCTTTCAGCTGCATGCGCAGTGCTGCATAATCTATGGAATGCGTTAAACCCTGCAAAGCGCCGGCGCTGGCTTCGGTCGATTGCAACAGTACCTGTACAGGATGCATTGTATCAGCACTTTTCTTAATAAGCATGACAGCATCCAGCTTTCCCTTGCGCAAATCAGCATTTCTTGAGGCCGTATCCGCATACGCTACAAATTTCATAAAAGCGCTGTGTTTCAGGCTGTCAAAAATAGCCACAGTGGTATCACTGGATGGATCGACCGCTACTTTAGCCGGTGACGGTGCTCTGTCGCCAAAAGCCCCAAAGATCAGAATAAAAACAATGGGAAAAAGCAAGCTGAAAAAAATTGATGACGGCTGACTGAAAATGGCTTTAAAACTTGCCTTGGTAATGGCCCACAAAGCTCTTGACTGGCTATACTGCATCCTCTATCTTTTATTCTTTAGTATTACATCCTTTGATGAAACGCCAAAATTAAAGATATTTGGCCTCCATATTACATAAATGAATGAAGCGTACTTATTAATTGGTGGAAATTTAGGTAACCGGTCAAAAAACCTGGAAAAAGCACGGATTTTGACCGGTGAGCGGATCGGTCCGATTGTACGGGCCTCCTCTGTTTATGAAACCGAAGCCTGGGGCATTACTGATCAGCCGGACTTTTACAACCAGGTTCTTTTGGTAACAACGGAGCTGCAGCCGGAACCGTTAATGCGCGCCTTATTGGGTATAGAAAATGAGATGGGCCGTATAAGGAGGGAACGGTATGGCCCCAGGATCATTGATATCGATCTGCTACTGTATAATGATCTCGTTTATAACAGCAATATTGTATCCATTCCCCATCCCCGCATTCCGGAAAGAAGATTTGTGCTGGAGCCCCTGCATGAAATCGCCCCGGATAAAATGCACCCGCTCCTTCATCAATCCGTCAGCCGGTTGCTGGAAGCCTGCCCGGATACTTCTTTTGTAAAAAAACAGTAAGGTTTCAAATTTGTAGGTACCTTGCACCGCTTATTATGCAGTATGATTTCATAACCATAGAGGGCAACATCGGCGCCGGCAAAACAACGCTGGCTACCGCTTTAAGCAAAAAGCTAAATGCCCGTTTGGTTTTGGAAGCTTTTGCAGACAACCCATTCCTGCCCAAATTTTATGAACATCCGCAGCAATATGCCTTTCCCCTGGAACTGTTCTTTATGGCAGAGCGGTATAAGCAGTTACAGGAGCTGCTGGCGCAAAGAAGCATTTTCCAAAAGCTTACCATCAGCGATTATCTGTTCACAAAGTCTTTGCTGTTTGCAAAAGTGACCCTGTCTGAAGACGAATATAAATTATACCAGCGTTTATTTGAAATTGTACAGCAGCAGTTGGTTCAGCCGCAGCTGCTGATCTATCTGCACGCCCCGGTAAGAAAGCTGCAGGAAAACATAAAAAAGAGACAACGCTCCTATGAACAGAAAATTCCTGATGATTATTTATATAATATCCAGGAAACCTATTTGCAATACATAAAACAGCTGCCATTTCCCATTTTATTTATAGATGCATCACATGCCGATTTTATCAATACCGACCGGCATTTGACTGTGATCATTGATGCGCTTGATCAGACCTATGACCGCGGCATCCACCCTATTTACTTGCCATAAGACGGACAATTCCTAATTTTGTGGCCCCGATGGAAGAAGAACAACAACCCTCAATACAAATAACAAATGACCCGCTGGCTGCGGTACGCATCCCTGAATACAGGAATCTGATGACCGGAAGATTTTTATTCGTATGCGCTATGCGTATGATCACAACGGTTGTGGGCTGGTGGATCTACCAGTTAACCAGGGATCCGCTGGCAATCGGACTCATCGGCCTGTCTGAAGTGATACCAGCCTTATCGCTGGCGCTGTATTCCGGCCACAAGGTGGATATCAGCGATAAAAAAAAGTTGCTGCTTCGTTCTATTTCCGGATATTTTGCGGCGGCCTGTTTCTTATTATTTCTTTCTTCCGGCTCCGCAAAGGCCGTTTTTCATACCAGGCATATTGAGTGGTTCATTTACGGAACCTTCTTCTGCACCGGTATCTTAAGATCATTTGTGGGGCCTTCTTTTACCTCAATGATCGCTACCATCGTGCCCAAAAAACTATTACAGAATGCCACCACCTGGAACCAGGGCACCTGGCTTTCTGCCTCTGTTACAGGGCATGCACTGGGCGGTTTTTTAATAGCATTTGTTGGCATCAGCAATACGTTGGCAGTAATAGCCACTTTTATCCTGCTGGCTTTGCTGGCGCTTACCCAGTTAAAGCCCAAGCCACCATTTAAAGGCAATTTTGAAAAGAAAACCTGGGAAAGCGTTAAAGAAGGGCTGAAGTTTGTATTCAGTACAAAGGCATTGCTGGCGGCCATGGCCCTGGATATGTTTGCTGTACTCTTCGGGGGTGCCGTTGCCCTGATACCCGTATTTGCCAGTGATATCTTAAAGATCGGCCCGATCGGGTTTGGATGGCTCAATGCAGCCTCAGATATCGGCGCGATCATTATCGTAATCATTCTTACCTTGTCGCCTATGAAAAAAGCCCAGGGCAAAAAAATGCTGATCGCTGTTGCAGGTTACGGGGTCTGCATCATCCTTTTTGGCAGTTCAAAATGGTTCCTGCTCTCCTTCTTTGCGCTGATGATCTCGGGCATCCTGGATGGCATCAGTGTAGTGGTAAGAGGCACTGTAATGCAGTTGCTGACGCCAGATCATATGCGGGGGCGTGTCAGCAGTGTCAGCGGTATGTTTGTAACCAGCAGCAATGAGCTGGGCCAGTTTGAGAGTGGCGTTATGTCCCGCCTTATGGGCGTGATCCCCTCTGTGCTGTTTGGCGGGTGCATGACCATAGCCGTTGTAGCTACCACCTGGTTCAAGGCGCCCACACTGAGAAAATTTGAGTACTGATATCGCCGGTAAAGCTGCCGCGAATGCACGAATAGTGCTATTGCCTGCCGGGCAGAACGCGATTTCCCGGCAGGCATACACCACTTTAAGAATTATAAAGAGTATAAGCATATAAACCGGATACGCTTACGAATGACAAAAAGAAGACTCATAAAACGATTAACCTGGTATTATCCGGCAGAGCTTTCCGGAGCCATTACTTTTTCATGTTGTTTTCTTCTTGTTCTTACTCTGTTTCCTGTTGTAAATGCGCTCTTTCTTCTTTACGGGCTTTTCCTGTTCTCATTTATCCTGTGGCAGGGACAGCATTACTGGAAATTAAAACTAAGAAGTTTAAAGGGGGTTAAGATTCAACAGGCAAAAAATCTTGCGCTGTTCAAAAGGGCCAGACAAACCAATTTACTGCTCATCTGTTTTATACCGGTCATTTTATCAATTCAGCTCTATTATTCCGGCCGGACGCTACTCTCAAAAAATTTAACCGCGTATGGAATCATCGCTAACCTGATGGGGATTCTTGAGTATATCAATTATTATGTCAAACAGATAATGATCGACAACAAATATGATCTTGAATATTTAATAAAAAATAAAAAACTGAAAACACCTGGCCTGATAAAAGACCTGAGAGCTCATAACCTGCAGACCCGAAGCTGATCCGCTATGCTAAAATAAAGGCTGACAGAAGCTATAAATACATCTTCAGCCCTCAATACTGCTGATTTTGAGAAAACAGCTGATGATTTACTTTTGTGCCATCCCAAAAGTTTCCATTACTGCACCAGACATCCTTCAAATCGAATAAATTCAGGATATTTGCTCCTCATTGAACAACAATTATGAACGCATCCATTATTACGATAGGAGATGAATTACTGATCGGCCAGACCATTGATACCAACAGCGCTTTTATTGCGCAGGAATTTAATAAGGTGGGCATTTGGGTGAAACGCCGTGTTGCCGTCGGCGATGTGGCTGCAGATATTGAGCATGCCCTGGATGAGGAGGCGCAGCAATCACAAATCATTATCCTTACAGGCGGTCTGGGACCGACCGCTGACGATATTACCAAACCTTTGCTGAATCACTATTTTAACGGTAAAATGGTCATTGATCCCGGTGTGGCCAAACACATTGAATACCTTTTCCGGGAAGTTTACCGGAGGCCGGGGCCTATTTCGGAAAGAAATAAAAAACAGGCGGAAGTACCGGACGTGGCAAAGGTATTGCATAACGCAAACGGTTCTGCGCCGGGTATGTGGTTTGAGAAAATGATTAACAACAGGAAAACCGTTTTTATTGCACTGCCCGGCGTTCCGCATGAAATGAAGGGACTGCTCTCAGATGAGGTCATCCCCCGATTATTACAGCATTTTAAATTCCCACATATCCTTCACCGTACAGCAGTGACCGCAGGCATGGGTGAATCTTATGTGGCCGAACGGTTAATTGACTTTGAGGCAAAACTCCCCAAACAGATAAAGCTGGCCTACCTGCCCAGCTACGGAATGGTAAAACTGCGGCTCACCTGCCAGGGTACCCATATCCGGAAGATGGAAGAAGAAACAGACCTGCTGTTTGAGGAAATGACATTCCTCCTGCAAGACATCCTGCTTTCAAAAAAAGATGAGCCGGTTGAAGCGGTTATCGGTCACCTGCTGCTGCAACAGGGAAAAACAATGGCAACCGCCGAAAGCTGCACCGGGGGCAATATTGCCCATGCCATTACGCGCATACCCGGTTCCTCAAAATATTACAGGGGCAGTATTGTATCTTATGACAATACCATAAAGGAAGCATTGCTGCAGGTGCCGGCAGGCATATTACAGGCGCAGGGTGCTGTAAGCAGTGAAACCGTGGAAGCAATGGTAAAGGGAGCCCTGCAACAACTAGGAACGGATTATGCCGTAGCCACATCCGGTATTATGGGGCCGGACGGGGGCAGCGACCGTAAACCTGTGGGCACCGTATGGATCGCAGCGGGCAATGAAGAAAAAATAGTGACCCGTTTATTGCAGCTCCGTTTTGAGCGTGAACAGAATATTGAAATTGCCACCATACAGGCACTCCTGCTATTAAGAAAGGTGATCCTGGGAAAAGAATAACAGCTGCTGACAGGTGTTTTGATATCCTACCACTGTGGCAGCAACAGTTCCGCCACTTCCTTCCAGTTATTCACCCGTTCGTGCCTGCCGGGATCAGCCAGCTGATTATGCGGCTGTGTGAACAAAATAGTTTTACCGTTAAAATGATCCAGGTTTTTAAAATGATCATCCAGCATAATATCACCGGAAACCACTTTCTTGGAACCACATAATACCAGCTGCTGCCAGCTTAAAAACGGAAAATGCTGTTGCAGCCACTGGTATTTTTCATAAAGGCTCAGCGGAAACTCCATCGCAGAAGAAACAATAAACAATTCATACTCCCTGTTCAGCTGCTCCATCACTTCAATGCTCCCGGGTATTACCGGCGCCTCCAGAAAAAATCCCGGCGTATTTACATAAATACGCACATTTTTATAGGCTTCCCCCTCTTTTTTCCCTATAATCGCATGGGGCTCCTGGTTTATACCCGATTCTTCTTTTTCATATTTCCGGAACTGACTATAAACATCTGCCAGCACACCATCCATATCCACGATTAAACGTTGCATTTATCTTATTTTTACTTCTCAATACGATGCTTTTTCCAGTGCCCTCATTTTAATTTTTCCTTTCAGGTATATTGACAAAACAGAACGCACACCTGAAAACAGAATGCAGGCTGGAATATGGCCTTGTACCTGCTTATTTGTTGGAAAGCTCATATAAAAGCTCCCGATCTTTTCCCTGCAGATCTGCGACACAAACGATTCTTATAAGATACGGCTCACTGTGGCAGACCCGTCTGCCCCCGTAATAACGGGAAGCTCTTTTATAACAACCCTCTTTTCTTTCTGAGTAATGATCTTGTTCAAGGTTTGTTAACAGGACCGCATTGTACCTGTGTTAACCGCTCAAAGATAAATTTTTACAACCATTTATAAAGATGCACCCACTGCAGCCTGGTAAAAATAATGTATCTTCATAGCCATTATAACACCTGCGCTCATGTTCAAAAATATTTCTGTGCTCCTTTCTTTTTTGATTCTTACGGCCGCATTATCTGCACAGCAGCCACCGGTATTGACCACTGTAAAGAATGGAACGCTGGAAGGCTACCGCGATGCAAAAACGGGCCTGAATATTTTCCTGGGCGTTCCCTTTGCACAACCGCCCACAGGTGATCTGAGATGGAAGGCGCCGCAACCCCTGCACAACTGGACCGGAACGCGCTCTGCAAAAAAATTCGGGCCAAGGCCGGTGCAGACCAATGTTTTCGGAGACATGATCTACCGTTCCGACAGTATGAGCGAGGACTGCCTGTATTTAAACATCTGGGCGCCCTATAATAAGGGCAGCCGGCTGCCGGTGCTGGTTTATTTTTATGGCGGCGGTTTTGTTGCAGGGGAGTCATCCGAGCCACGTTATGATGGTGCTGCAATGGCTCAAAAGGGAATTATAGCGATTACCGTTAACTATCGCCTGAATATATTTGGTTTCTTTGCCCACCCGGAACTGAGCAGGGAAGCAGACTACAAAGCATCCGGCAATTACGGGCTGCTGGACCAGCAGGCTGCGCTGCAATGGGTACATGACAACATTGCTGCATTTGGTGGTGACCCTGACCGCGTTACAATTGCCGGGGAATCTGCAGGCGCTATTTCTGTAAGCGCGCAAATGGCTTCTCCCTTATCAAAGGGTCTGTTTGCCGGAGCTATCGGGGAAAGCGGCGCAG
Organism: Niabella ginsenosidivorans; assembly: GCF_001654455.1. Taxonomy (NCBI): domain Bacteria; kingdom Pseudomonadati; phylum Bacteroidota; class Chitinophagia; order Chitinophagales; family Chitinophagaceae; genus Niabella; species Niabella ginsenosidivorans. The sequence goes on along the minus strand of NZ_CP015772.1, from coordinate 766,451 downwards.
CCATCTACCCTACACTGCCGCCCGTTCCGCTGGACTCCGCGGAGGCCATCGGGAAAACCTTTGCCGATCAGGCAGGTTACCCGACCCTAAAAGAGCTGCGGAGCCTTTCAACAGCAGCGCTGTTCCAGTTGTATAATGACGCCCACCGCTTCGGGTTCCCGGTGGTACTGGATGGTTATTTTCTGCCCAATACCCTGCCCCAGGTTTTTGAAGCACGCCGGCAGGCAATGGTGCCGCTGCTGGTGGGCTGGAACTCAGCCGAAACGGGTGAAGGGGCATTTCTGAAAGGCCTGCCGCCAACAAAAGAAAATTTCACGAATGCAGTGAAGGAAAACTTCCCTGCTGATTTTGAAAAAGTGCTTTCTGTTTTTCCGCATAATAACGCCGATGAAATCAGGCAATCCGCCGCCAACATTGCATCCGACCGCTTTATTGTTTACAGTACCTGGAAATGGTTCGACCTGCACCGGAAAAACAGTAACCAGAAAGTATACCGGTATCTTTTCAGTAAAATAAACCCCAACAACCTTCCGGCAGACAAACAGCCTATCGGCGCCAGCCATGCCAGCGATATCCCCTATTGTATGGGTAACCTGTACCTGCTGCCCCAAATAAAATGGACCGTAGAGGACTACAAAACATCTGAAACCTTCCTGAACTATTTTGCCAACTTTATTAAAAGCAGCGATCCCAATGGCAAAGGACTACCGGAATGGCCCGCTGTAAAGGCCAATGAGGAGCAGCCACCGGTAATGAACATCAACACCAACAGCAAAAAAACAGTTCCTTCAGACCAGCGTTTTCAATTCTGGGAAGCTTATTTTACACAGCAGGCCCGGTGAGCCTGTACATCATTGGGAATTGAGATCCGGGGCTGAAACCTCAAACTTTAAGCTGCAGGCCCTATTGTCAAGATTACAAATTCCGCATATCGAAAACAGCAATTCCGTATCTCGTAATCATACAGGTTCTTTCCGGCAGCAACTTTGCGCCCAAAAACGGACATGCATAAAAAGATAAAGTACCTGTTGTTGCTGATGATAACTGTTTGTGCCAACCACGTGCTGACTTTTGATATTACCGGTGGTGCTGTAAAAGACAGGGTGACCACTACCGATGGAAAACCGGTTGCCTATCTAACCATCCGGCTTCAGGAAGATAAACGGGAACGGTTTACAGAAACTAATGAACAAAGAGCATACCTGCTTAAAAACGTAAAGCCCGCTGAACAACATTGCCAATAAGAAATATTGGTCGCAGTCCTTTACAGCAAACCCACAGCCGCTAAGAAATATAACGGCTACTGTTGCACTGCGGTTCTAACAGTTTTTAATGCCCGGGGAATAAGACCCCGGTGCCTGAAATATGTAGGAACCTGCCCTGTCTGTATCTGTTTATGGAAAAAGAACAATAAAGAGCCTTATACTGCTTCAAATTCTTTGGCATAGATAACTATGCCCGAAACATTTTTGAGCCCGTTCTCCACCAGCTCAACAGCCATAAAAGCCTCATCCGGTACGTCAAAAGGCGCTGTAATATTCCAGTGCGATGCAGGCGTAAACCCAAAGCGTGGATAATAATCATCATGCCCCAAAACAATGGCGGAAAGATATCCTATTTCCCTTGCGCGGTGCAGCCCTTCCCGTATCAGTGCAGAACCAATGCCCTGGTGCTGGTAAGCAGTGCGCACAGCAATGGGCGCTAATGCAAGACTTTCATAGCAATGGCTCAGGCTGTCAATGATCTTGATTTTTGTAAATAAGATATGCCCAAAAATTTCAGTGCCTTTTGTTGCTACCAAAGAAAGCTCAGGAACAAAGGCTTCGCTGCTTCTGAGCTGATCGATCAGCATCGCCTCCTCTGTTCTGCCAAAGGCTTCTTCGTTTACATGAGCAATGGCCTCAAAATCTTCTGTCCGTTCTGCCCGAATCAATACGTCCATCGATCTGAAATTTTATCAAATTTAAAGAATCAGATGTTGAAATAAAGTCAAATTGAAAATCTTTGCAAAGCTTTAAAACTACGAAACCTTTCAGGATGCGGCTGCAGTCCGATACCTATCGGATAAGGATTGAGATCTGGACATCGGAATTAACGGGTAAATTTCAGTATTCAGTTATCAGTGCTCAGTCAGTACCTATCCTTTCAATGTAAAAGAGCCACTCCTTCCTTATTCCTTAGTTCAAATTTTTTATTCCTTAATCCTACTTCATATCGCCGCCCGCCCGTATTTCCTGTACCAGCCGATAAGCCAGATCACCACCTCGTCATAAGAACGGTTGCCGGAAGGCTGGTTATTCGCGCGCAGGTAATTTCCGTAAATCCAGTGAATGACCGGCTCTATACGGTTTTCATATTTCCTGTAAAATTCCCGGTAGGTCTGAAAATCCCTTTTAACCCTGGGATGCAGCGTGCTGTCGTATGCTTTCACTTTCATGGAGTCATACAGGTACAGCTCATTAACCGCATATGCATACATTACAAAATCTGTTGAATACCGGAAATGAACAGAAGGATATGTATGGCTGGTTAAAAAGCTTAAAAAATTTGCTTCGCTTTCTTTTGCATATCCCACCTGGTGCCCCATCTCGTGTGTTACTATAGAGGGCAGCAAAAAAACGGGGATCGTTGTATTGACCTGGGCCTCCCCGGAAAAAGGATTGTAATAGCCCTGAAGCCCTGAATAATTCATCAGCTCGCCAAACAAAGAAGACTTAACAGAGGCCGGCCGGCTGTTCAGAAACGGGTATTGCTGCTGCGCCAGCCGGTAGGCATCCTGACTTTGCTTAAAAAGAAAATCATTATCCAGCAAAGAATCCCTGCCGGCTAGCGACATTTCCGATGCTTCCCTGTTAATACGGTCATGCAGCAGTTGTGCAAGGGTATCCAGATCCCGGGCTGTAATGTTTTTTGTATTTAACCCAAACTGTTCTTCAATGCTCTGCCGGCTGTAGTTGAGCCCCCAGAAAGAATAGAAGATCACATAAATGCACAGGATCGTAAACAGGCATGCCGCCAGGTATTTTTTCCACCGGATGAGGTGCGCCTTCTTTTTGAACAGCCTTTTTATAACCCGGACAATATAGATGATCAGTCCTGTGATAACACCTGCATAAACAATATCCCCGATGCTGAAGGGGAGCCAGCCAAACAAAAAACGCAGCAGTCTGGATATGAAAATATAGACACCGTGCGCGTAATATTTTTCAACAACATCCGGAAAAAAGGAAACTACTTTGATCACTACAGCCAGCACAGCTATTATGACCCATGCCCTATGTTTTCTGACAAACCTGATCAGCTTCATCCAGACAAATGTATTGATTAAATCAGTTTTCATTAATAGGGATCTATTAAATTTCCGGGAAGCATTTTTAGGCCATACGGCTCCGGCTCCTTTTTTTCCCCGGAATCTTGAATTAAGAAATTTCACGTAGGTTTGAGCATGAAAATGGATCCCGTAACGGTTACTTTAAAGAACAGGATTACCGTTCAGATAAGAGCCGCAGTAAAGACAGATGCAGCAGCCCTGCTGGATGTTGGCTGGCGTTACCTGAAGGAAAGCGAGTTCCTGATCACTATGGCTGACGAGTTCAACTTTACAAAACAACAGGAGGAAGCCTGGATCCGCTCATTAAATGAGCGTGAGAACGGCCTCCTGATCGTGGCGGTTGCCCATTCAAAAATAGTGGGGAGCCTGGACCTGAGAGGTGAAGCCAGAACAAAAGTGCGGCATAATGCCATACTGGGCATTGCAATACGCAAGGAATGGCAGCGGGTGGGACTGGGAACGGCACTGATGCAAACTGCTATACGGTGGGCAAAAGAAAAATGCATTTTAAAAAACATCTGGCTGAATGTGCATGCAACCAATGAACCGGCCATTGCTTTATACAGGAAAATGGGATTCACAGACGCAGGTGTTCAGCGAAATTTCATCCGGGAAACCAACGGCAGCTTTACGGATAACCACATAATGGGGTTGACATTAGAATAGGTCACTGATTGCCCAGCCACCGCAGGGCAGCATAGCTCATTCCGCCGCAGCTCAGCTCCAGCACCGCTTCATCAATATTAAAAGTAGCTGTATGCAGGGATGAAGTAAGGTTCTTTGCCGCATTGCCCACTCCCAGTAAATAAAAGAACGCAGGAAGCTCCTGTGCATAATAAGCAAAATCTTCCGCAGCCATCCATACCTCCAGAGGAACAATGTTTTCCCTGCCGGCATATTCACCCAGGTAGCCGGTTATCGCATCCCCGAAGGCCTCATTATTTTTTAAATGCGGGTATCCCTTACGTATCTCAACCAGGCACTCCCCTCCCATTCCGGCAACCAGTGCTGTAGCCAGCTCTTTTATTTTTTTATGCGCTTCATCCCGCCAGCCTTCATTCAGGGTCCTGAACGTACCTTCTATCAGCACTTTATCAGGAATAATATTGATAGCCCCATCTGCTCTTAGCTTTCCAAAAGAAAGCACCGAAGGCATCAGCGGATCTGCATTCCGGCTTACCAGTTGCTGCAAAGCCTGCAGCAAGGTACAGGTGATCATTACCGGGTCAATGCATTTATGCGGTTCCGCCCCGTGCCCTCCTTTTCCGGTCACTTCTATTTTTATTTCGTCCATGGATGCCATAAACAATCCCAACCGTACCCCGATCTTTCCCGCAGGGATCGCCGGCATTACATGCTGCCCCAGCACTGCCTGCACATCGGGGTTTTTCAGACCACCGGCTGCAATGATCTTTGAAGCGCCTCCCGGCAGCATTTCCTCGCCCGGCTGAAAAATGAGCTTCACCGTTCCTGCAAATTCTTTCCGGAGGAACTGAAGTATCCTGGCTACCCCCAATAAGGAAGCCGTATGCACATCATGCCCGCAGGCATGCATCACCCCTTCGTTACAGGACCGGTACTGCACCGTATTTTCCTCCGTAATAGGCAGCGCGTCAATATCTGCACGCAGCGCTATTACCTTTTCTGAAGGATGTTCTCCTTTTATAACCGCTATAACGCCTGTATCAGCAACCGGTTCCCAATTTACTCCCAGCGCATCCAGTTGGGTTTTTATAAAAGCGCAGGTATTCCATTCCCTGAAAGAAAGCTCAGGATGTTGGTGCAGGTGCCGCCGGTTGGCCAGCACCCATTCCTTTACAGAAAATGCTGCTTCTTTTATTAAACTTTTTAAATTATCCATATTTTATCCCTTATAAAAATAAGGTTTGTTTTCAATATCACCGGCTGGTTGCAGTGTGAGCACATAAATCTGTAAGATATTTTGCCACGGATACCCGCCTGATCGGACCGAAACTCCGGTGCAGGCAGGCATGAATGAATAAAAGACTATTCTTTATTTTCAAAATGAACACGAAAAAGCGCCAAATGGCATTTATCCGTGTTCTTTATATAATGAACATTATTAGTGGCCAGTCACAGTGAAAATAAATTGATGCGTTCACCCCCGGCGGCTTTGCCCTGAAATGAATATATTCGTTGAGGAATTGAACACAATGGAACGGGAGCAACAAATCATTAATCATACAGCCACTTTTGTACAACAGCAGTTACAGGATGCCGAGGGCGGGCATGACTGGTTTCATGTTGAGCGCGTTTGGAAAACGGCCAGACATATAGCAGCCCATGAAAAGGCCAACCGGTTGATAGTAGAACTGGGCGCATTGCTCCATGATATTGCCGATGCAAAATTCCATAATGGTGATGAAACAGTGGGCCCGAAACGGGCAAGAGCGTTCCTGGAAAAAGAACAGGTAGATGAGGCGACGATTAGCGCAGTTGAAAATATTATCAGACACATTTCCTTTAAAGGAAGCTATAACGGCTCATCTTACAAAACACCCGAGCTGGATATTGTGCAGGATGCTGACCGGTTAGACGCCATGGGCGCCATTGGCATTGCCAGGGCCTTTAATTACGGAGGGTTTAAGAACCGGAAGCTCTATGACCCGGTAATAAAACCGGTTGCCTACCAAACAGCAGCAGCTTACAAAAAAAATGAAGCCCCTACGCTGAATCATTTTTATGAAAAGCTGTTCCTCCTAAAGGATAAAATGAACACAGCAACCGGAAGGCAGCTGGCTGAAGACCGCCATCGTTATATGGAAGGATTTACAGAACAGTTCCTGGCAGAATGGAATGGTGAACGTTGAAAAAAATCATGCATGACACTTAAAGCAAAACATTCCGCCGCACCCTTGAATATTTTTACAACCATGTCTTCCCTGGCAAAGGAAACGCAGGCCTATAACCTATCCCAGGGGCTGCCGGATTATCCTGTTGCACCGGAGCTGGGCACATTACTACAGGAAGCCGTTGCAAAAGGATACAATCAATATGCCCCCATGCCCGGTCTTATGGAATTACGGCAAAGTATTGCCACTTACTTTAACCGTATTTACCAGTCGGATTACTGCACGGAGCACAATATTACTATTATCCCCGGCGCTACTTATGGTATCTTTACCGCTTTTGCCGCCCTCCTGGAAAAAGGAGATGAAGTCATTTATCTGGAGCCGGCTTTTGACTGCTATGTGCCGGCCATTGAAATAAACGGGGGCATTCCTGTTTGTGTGCGACTGGATGAAAAAAAGAATTTTGAAGTGGATTGGCAACGAATACAAGACGCCATCACTTCAAAAACAAAAGCCATTCTTATTAACACACCGCATAACCCAACCGGAAGGGTATGGCAGCAGGAAGACTGGGATCAGCTTGCCGGCATCATTGGTCAGAAAGACATTTATGTTGTTGCGGACGAAGTGTACAACACCATTCTCTTTGACGGGCACCGGCATATTCCCGGCTATTTGCAGGAAGATTTGCAGGAAAAGATCATCTCTGTTTATTCATTTGGAAAGATGCACCATATTACCGGGTGGAAAATCGGTTTCTGCATTGCCGGTGCTGCCATTACCGCCGCTTTCCGGTCTGTTCACCAATACCTTAGCTTTAGTGTAAACACTCCTGCCCAATATGCACTGGCAGCCTATATCAATTTACCGAAGGCTGACAACGAAGCATCCCTGTTTCTTCAGGAAAAACGGGATCTGCTCCTGAACGGGCTGGCCGGCTCAAAATTCCGATCCCGTTTTACCACACAGGGAAGCTATTTCCAGCTATTTGATTACAGCACACTCAGTCCGCTGCCGGATGTGAAATTTGCCCAATGGCTGACGATCAACCATAAGGTAGCTACTATACCCCTTAGTGCCTTCTACAAAACTCAGCCTCACATTCCTCAGATAAGGCTCAGTTTTGCAAAAAATGATGCCGTTTTAAATGCTGCTGTAAAAATTCTTTCGGATTTATAGAATAATTTATTAACTTTTATTTTAAAAGTTAATCGTTAATTTCAAAAAGAATAAATTGTTGCATTTGAAACACACACAATCATTGAATTGCCTGTTAAAAATTTTAAGCCTCCCGATTATACAGCGGTCAGTCGGCCTATTCCTTTTCGCCAATACTGTCTGTATCAACAGGGAAACGGATTTATTTCAACAGCCAACCTGTTCTATATTATAAAGAATCAATGCCAGCTTCAGCATCTATAAAACCCACGAAACCCTTTACTGCTTTTAATGCACCGGATGCAGGTGCATCCTGGTTACAGCCTGTACAGTTGTATTGTATACATTACAACCGGTATGGAGTGCTTATTTGTACCGGTGTACTGCCGGCCAGGGGACCTGTATAGCACAGCGCCGGCTCAGAGACCCGTACGCTTATTTTTAACTTATTGAAAAGATTTCAGCTTATGAACCCTCAGGTGATTTTACCAGATAAGCAACTGACTGAATATATACAACATTTTCTGGTTTATGAAACAAAGAATAAACAGGCCAGCACTCATATATCGGTTTTCCCCGACGGGCATCCGGGGATCATTTTTTTTAAAGGAGATAACGGCATTTATCAGACCCCTCCTGTGCAACAGCCGACCTGCTTTTATATTTCCGGGCAAAACATGCATCCCACATTTATCAAGATACCGGGGAGGTTTATATGGATCGCTGCAAAGCTCAGGCCCTATGCATTAAAAAACATGTTTGCGATTACCTCTAAAGAAATAGGGCCTTATTGCATGTCTATTGAGCAGGATTTCCCCGCTGTTCTTGCAAAACTCAATGATGCAAAAAACTCAAAAGCCATTATCCGGATATTGCAGCAATTCATTAAAGAATGCACTAATACCAATGGGCACAAAATTCATGAAATTGTAAAAAAATGCACTCAGCTGATCATTAAAAAGCATGGTACTATTTCCATGAAAGAGCTGCGGGAAGCATTCAACCTGTCTGAGCGTACTTTACAGCGCTACTTTCTTGCTGAAATGGGCATTCCTCCCAAACGTTTTGCAAGGATTATTCATTTTCACTATGCTTTTCAAACACTTACAACCGAAGATCAGAAGAGGATTGCTGACATTGCGTATGAAAAAGGCTTTGCAGATCCGGCCCATTTTTCAAGAACCATCAAGCGGTTCACCGGGCAATCGCCCACAGGGTTTCTTTTAAAAAGACGATCACTATAGCTTTTTTTGTCGGTTTTGTTCAAGGGATTCATCAACCTCGTCACTAAGTTTGTAATTCAAACACCCTCAAAAATGAACATTCTGATCTTTGGAGCTTCCGGTTGCATTGGACAGGAAATAACCCAGCTTGCATTGCAGGAAGGGCATTATGTAACCGCTTTTACAAGAAGCGTTGAAAAAATCAATCACCTCAGGCAGAATCATCTCAGCTTTTTTCAGGATGATATCATGAATGCGGATGCAGTCCTGAAAGCCATAAAAAGCAAAGATATTGTCATTAATGTAATCGAGGGCAGTCATCGCCTGCATAAAGTCAGGGTACAGGGCACCCGGCATATCATCAACGCGATGACGGTTGCCGGCGTAAACCGTTTGCTCTGCCATACTTCTTTTATACCGGATAAAGAGCACCCGTTCTCCACGGTCAAACAACTCATTCACAAATTATCCGGCGCCAGAAGAAAAACCAATAAAATGCATCATGAGCTGGAACACATCATCGGGCATAGCTCACTAAACTGGACCATTGTACGTTCGCCGGTAATATCCCGGCAATCTGCAACGGCCGGTAAATTCCCGGCTGTGCCCCCTGAAAGAAAAACCGGGCAAATGACTGCAGCCCGGAAAACAGCACGGTTTATTTTATTCCAGCTTCAGCCCGGTACTCATAATTCTCAAAAGATAATCTCACTACAGGAATCGCCGGCTGCTACCCAGGAAACATCAGATGGCATGTACGCCAAATAAATAGCCTACCAGCGCTGTTGCGGCCATGGCAAGCGTTCCCCAGAAGCAAACCCTGACCACGCTTTTTACAACATTTGATCCGCCGGCGCGGGCAGCCACCATGCCGGCCACCGCCAGAAACAGAATGGCGCAGCCATATTCAAACAATACCATACTTTTTACAGGAGCAAAAAAAGCCACCAATAAGGGCAGCAGCCCCCCGGAAATAAAAGAAGCCCCGGATGCCAATGCTGCCTGAAGCGGTTTTGCCTGGGTTATTTCGTTGATCCCCAGCTCATCTTTTGCGTGGGCCTCCAGGGCATCATGCGCTGTTAATGCTTTTGCTACCTCCAGTGCCAGCGCTGGCTGAAGCCCGCGGCCTTCATAAATTCTGGCAAGCTCACCCAGCTCAATGTCGGGCATGGTTTCCAATTCCTTCTTTTCTCTTTTAAGGTCTGCTGATTCTATATCGGATTGGGAACTTACGGAAACATATTCCCCTGCTGCCATTGAAAAAGCACCGGCAACAATTCCTGCAAGGGCTGCCAGAACGATCGGGCTTCTCAGATCGGTAGCTGCGGCAATCCCTATTACCAAACTGGATGTAGACAGGATGCCATCGTTGGCACCTAAAACCGCTGCCCTTAGCCAGCCGCTCCTGTTTATATAATGCTCTTCTAACTGTGGTTGCTGCTTCATCATTAGGATATTTAAATAACTGATTGTATGGTCATCTAAATTAAGGATAATCCGCTACACGGGAGATCTCCCGCGAAATGCACAGAATTCGCTGATGATTTATGCCCTTTCTCTGCGCTGGTCCGCAAAGTCTGCGTGAAAATACCTGCCTCTCTACGGAAAACTTTTCAGGCGGGAATGCATTGAATGATCGTATTTTTGGATGGTTATCAACGGATACCCGTAAAGAGAACAGAATGTATATACCCGCTTTTAATAAAATGACCGATAAGGAAGAGATCCTTTCTTTTATCAAACGGTTCTCATTTGGAATGGTTGTTACTATGAATGCAGCAGGCAGGCCTGCAGCCACTCATCTGCCCTTTTTAGCAGAAGAAAAGGATAATGGCCTCACGCTCCTGTCTCATTTTGCAAAAGCCAATCCCCAATGGAAAACGATCGGACAGAACGAAAACATCCTCGTAATCTTCAGCGAGCCGCATGCCTATATTTCCCCATCCAACTATGAGAAGGAACTAAACGTTCCTACATGGAATTATATAGCTGTACATCTCTATGGCCGGGGTGAACTGATTACCGGGCAACAGCAGGTAACCGATCTGCTGAATCAGACTATTGAAACTTATGAACCTGCCCAAAAAGCGAAACATGCGGCATTGCCGGAAAATTTCAAAACAAAGATGATGAACGGGATCGTTGCTTTTAAAGTTGACGTAACAGACATCCAGGCCAAGAAAAAACTCAGTCAGAATAAAACAAGGAAGGAGCAGGAGCAGATCATCCACACACTTGCCGGCAGCCGTAACACAATGGAGCAGTTGGTTGCGGCCTATATGCAACAGGAGCTGAAGGATTAATGATATTTGTATTTTAAATAAATATTCAGGGCACTGAGCTGCCGCGCCCCTCCGTCAAGGATCGCTTTTGCACGGAGTTTCCGGTTACTCATTTTTCTTTCCAGTCTTTTAATACGCCATAAGAAAATACGGAAAATTCCTCTGACAAAAGGCTTTGGGATCCGCAGCAGCCGGCAGGAGTAGCGGCCTAAAAAATAATGATTATAGAACAGGTGCATCTGCTGCATTAATTTGCGGGCGAACCATGACCTGGGGAAGCCGGATTCCATTGTTTCTCTCATTAAGGCGTCTGCCAGCGCAACAGAGTCGGCATCACCGGGCGCTTGTGTCATTGTCCAGTAATAAAGCGCCTCAATTGCCTGGTGTTCATTTTCAGGCAACAGCTCCAATGGGATCCCCAGCAGATAGCCTATATACTTCCATAAGTGAAAAAGCCCTGCTACTTCCTCTTCTGAAGGGTTGAAACCCATGCGCCTTAACCCGGTAAGGAATACCAATGAAAAACCTAATTGCGTAGCCAGCATATCCCAGGTATTCAGCGGAATGCCCCATTGTTCAATCTTCCAATCCGTTTTTTTTAAAATACCTGTTCTTGAAAAGGAATGGATGAGCCGGGTACTGATGACATGCCATAATCCCTGACCTTCTTTCCGGAAGGCGCCGGTGCGGGTAATATTGACCCAAAAAACAGTTGTATCTGTAAGCCGCTTTGCAGCCCCCTTCTTTAAGATACCGGTATAAATAAGGGGTTTATTAATCGCCGCTGATTCATATCCTCCCATCAGGCAATAATCTCTTAATACCAGCAGGCCGGGAACACCTGATCGCTGGCTCAATTCAATGCCTTTATCTATTTTCTGATGATCCAGCCAAGGAGGGTCCAGCTCAACCGTTTTGAAAAAAGCATCCAGGATATCCTGGTGCTCCCGGCATATCGGCTGATGGTTCATATAGGCCTTTAAGACTTCATGGGCACGTTGAAAACCGATGGGCTCATACAGTTGTTCTATCACCTTATCTCCCTCCCGGTCAAACTCAAATAAATAGGGTTTGAACGGATCTGCATTGCGGATATCCGGCGTAAATCCCAGCTTTTTTAAAAGCAGCACTCCCGCCCCTTTTTTCCAGTAATGCTCAAAGGAGGTTGTATTGATCTGGTACCGGCGCGGATGGTTCACATTCATTGAAACAGGTATTTGCACAGATTGTTTAAATGCTTACAAAATTATACTTCCACAGCATAAAAAGGTGCAATAACCGCGCTCTCAGGAACACCTGTAAATTCCTGACTGCAGGTCAGGCGAATGCCACCGTTTGAACCACAATAGCCAGGTTAAAATAGCGCTGTCAGCGATGCCTTACCGGTATGCACCGTTTTGGAATTACCGGGCTTGCGCCCGTCATACTGGAAGTTCAGCTCAAGGTTACTGAGCAAGCGTTTCGTAAGCATAATGTTCCACAGGTAATTTTTACCGGGAAGCAATCCATCCAGCATTGTATAGCTAATGGTGGTGGTATTGTCATTGGCCCCGCTATACCCAAGGTTATTGAAGGTAAAACGTGCTGTTATGGAAGCGCTCTGTAAAATATTATACTTGGTCTCTGCGTTAAGCTCATTGGACACGGCTCTTTCACCACCGTAAATGTCTTTGTTCTTTTTGACCTCGTATTTATACCCCCCCGTAACGCGGAAAGTGGTTCCGCTGATATAGCTTACGGATGGAGCGGCGCTGCTTTTATGAATCAGGTAATTCCGGTTATCAAACTGGGCATTGTCTGAGTTCAGCAACTGCAAACCATTACGGGCATCCAGGTTAAAAGTAAAACTGCTGCCAAAGAACTGCCGGTATTTTACAGACCATTCTGTTGTTTTTCTTGTTTCATATCCATAGGTAAGCAAGGATTTACCGATGTTCTGCAAATTACTGATGTCAATGCCCCATACCGTACTCTGACGGTTGAATGAAAGCGTGTTTACCAGAACTGAGCTCATGCTGATGAGGCTGGTGTCATTTAAGTTGTACCGGAAGGGGTTCAGTTCTACCAGCCCTGTAGCCTGGGCCTTACGGGATACCTGCAGGGAGCTTGTTAAATTGAACCGGGCTATTAATTGCTGAAGATGGCTGAGCGCCTTATCATTCCAAAGAAGCTTAGGATTCAGTCCCAGACTGTAATTGAGCGTATTGTAATTAGCCTTTATATATTCATTGGTGGGCGTATTGATGCGGATGAACTTTGCCTGATCCGGAAACGCTGCCAGCTCAAATTCATTCAACTGCTGGATACTGTCGTGGTTCAGGTCGATCCAGGCATATTGTCCTGTTCCTGCCGGCACTTCCATATAGGCATAGGCTCTTTTCTGCTCCTGCCCGGACCCTACTTCATATAATACATTACCGGTCACAAACCCCTTAAGCTCGTTCATGTTATATTCGATCCGGGATAAGATCGAATTCTCTTCCTGCTCATGGCTGATGTTGGTGTTCAGCACTTTTAATTTCCGAAGCGTTGTATTAAAATAAAGCTGCCGGTTCTTATTGGCCAAAAGCGCTGCATTAAAATTCAGGTTATAGCTTTTGTCGCCCTTTCCAAATCCGCTGTTTACGGGATACCGGTCATTCCTGGTATAAAAATTAATTCCATAGCGGTTTTGCCGGGATTCATCGGATTTCAAAAAGAACGTATAGGTATCAAAAGAGTAAGCCGTTGCGTTCAGGGTATCTGTTTGCACATCACGATCCGCATTTTGCTCCAGCGTATACCGGGCGCCAATGCTCCAGTTATCCAGCGCCGGCATTTTTTTGCTGATGTCGATTGTTGGCCTCAGGAAATAGCCTTTGTTCAGAACACCTGTATAATTCGTGATCGTAAAATCATTATTAAAGATCCAGTTGCGCCATTGTGCAAACTGGGTCAATGAATTCTGAAAGCCGTTGTAATGATCGCTCCGGTTGTAATTAGTAAAATTGTAGACCAGTTTGTTGCCTTTATCATCGGCCAAGCCGGCAGAAGCCTTTATGATGTTTTCGTCTGCGGGGTTTGTAACCAGCGGTAAGCCCCAGTCGCGCGTAAACTCCACGCTCCGTAACCGCTCTACCGGCTGAAACCGGGCCTGCACCATTTCATAATCCAGCGAGGAGATCAGCTGCAGTTTGTTTTTTTGCCGCAACTGTGTTGTATTGGAAAGGTTCACTTTTGCGGCAAACCCTTTCTGGCCGCTGCCCGACCGGGAATAGGTGTTTACATCATAATCACTTGCGGCCACTTCCGTTTTCAGCAGCGTACTTTTATTGATGGCATAATCAACGCCCAGGGTAAGGATCTGCTGCTTTTTGGGAGTAACCAGGAGCGCAACAGCTGCATAATTTCCCTGCTTTTTTCCGTCTGCCGGCGGCACATACTGGAATACTTTCCCATTGGCATTGCTGTTATCTGTTATATAATCGCCATTCCCAAAGCCTACCTCTGTAAAAGCCACATTGTATTTTGCAGAATCAGGATTTGTGGAATACCGGTAAAAAGAATCCAGGGCATTGCCGTTCTGCACGTATACTTTTTCATAAAGGATCTTGCCTGCTGCAAAGGTATCCAGTACAGCGGAAGGGTATAATGCATTCTGAATGCTATCGCCTATTTGCGACAGGAACTGCTTTTGCTTATTGTCCAGCACCTGGTTAATGGGAGCGTTCCGGGCATCACTGTTATTATAAAACCCTACCCTTATCTTTACACGGTCCTTAAAGCTCACTTCCTGCATTGCATAAATATTCGTGTTCAGGTAATTCCGGTCGGCATACTCAAACTCTACCTGTATACGGCTGTCTTTTGTGATCATCCTTTTGGGCGTAAAGGTTATTTCAGCAGTATTATAGTCGATCACGTAATCCTGGTCTTCCCCGCGCTGCAGCAGTTCCCCGTCAATGAATACGCGTTCTGTATTGGCCAGCACAATAAAGAATAATTCATTATTGGCCCCCTGCAGCCTGTAAGGCCCCTGGTTGCCTTCCAGCCCCTGGAACACATTGCGGTTAAATTTTCCTTTGGCAATGGAACCGCTTACCAGTGTATTGGATTGAACACTTTTTGAAAGACCAGTAATGGTCTGGAACGACAGCCCCTGAAGGCGCTTATAGAAATTCAGAAAATAGCTCCGGTTTTCCCGCAGGTCAATATCCCCCAGATTCAGCTGCCAGTCCTTTTTTTTAAAGCGGATATAGACCTCATCAAACTGGTTCAGCTGCTGTGTATTTCCCTCCGGCTGAATAGGAATATTATTATCGGTAATAGCCGCCTGCAGCTCAATACTGTCCGCAAGCATTCCGTTCAGTTGCACGTTGAGGTTGGAATTCAGCACCAGGCTTTGATTATTTCCAAACCCTACCTGCCGGCCAAAGCTTCCCTGCGCATTGATGTTCCCAAAATTGATCAATGGCCTTGTTGTACGATCCGGGCCAACAGGCGCGGGTAAAGGCGCAGCAGAGTTCATTACAAGGCTGTCAAAATCCATCCGCTGCACTGGTGCATTCAGCTTCATTGGAAAAACGCGGTAAGTAACCCTTACTTCCTGTGCCGGCGGTTTCTTTTTCCAGTATAAGCGGGCATTTACATAATCCAGCCGGTAAGCCGCTGAATCAATGCCTTCTATTCCAAAGCTTGACGGGATGATGCTGAGTGTATCCAACAGGATCTGCGGGAACTGGGTTGAAATGATTTTTGTACGGAGGTTGGATAAGAGTCTTACAGGAAGCGGTTCCTGCCCCTTTGCCTGGTTTCCCCAATAAAGAATACAGATAAAAAATAGTATGCCCTTTAAAAGACGCAATCTTGCTTTATTTAATTCCGCAAAAATCGGTGTTTTGGCAGAAAGGAATCCTGATCATTAATAAACCGCTCCGGTAATCATTGGTAACCGCAGCAATATGCCTGTGTTCCTTTCTTTAAACCTTCCTGAAACCTTTTTATGACTGCCAGGACCGGCAACAACCCCTGTCAGGATACTTCTTCAGCCAGCTGGTAAATATTTTTATAGTTCCTGCCCAGCCCGTCATAATCCAAACCATAGCCTACCACAAATTTGTTGGGAATTACAAAACCGGTATAATCAATAGGCACTTCATACCGGGTCATTTCCGATTTGTGCAGCAGGGCAACAATTTTCAGGGAACGGGGCTGCTGGTGCTGCAGTTGCGGTAAAAAGTAGTGCAGTGTTTTGCCGGTATCAATAATATCTTCAAGGATGATCACGTCCTTTCCATGAAGATCATCTTCCAGGCCAATGGCAGTGGTCACATTGCCGGTAGACTTGGTGCCTTTATAGGAAACCAGCTTTATAAAGCAGATCTCGCTGTCAATGGTCAGGTACTTGAAAAAATCGGCAGCAAACATAAAGGAGCCGTTCAGGATGGCAATGAAGTACACTTTTTTTCCGGAATAATCCTTATTGACAGCATCTGCCAGCTCTTTGATTCTTTTTTGCAGTACTGCTTCTGTCAAGTAAATAGAGAACCGCTTATCATGTACCTGAATGTCTGTCATGCTATTTGAAGGATTAATTATGCGCTACTGAATTCTTTTCAGCGCTCATATCCTGCAAATATAGTTTAGCACCGATTGCCGGAGAAGCAAATTTTGTAAGGTTATTGTATTTTAATAAGGATTCCAGGCGAATGCCTTCTTCCTGGGCTATATCATGAAGGGTTTCTCCCGCTGCTACCTCATGCAGTGCTTTTTGCCCTTCTGTTCTTTTCAGTTGCAAAAATACCAGGGCATCTTTCCGGGGCGGCTGGTTTTCAGGCAGGTCATTATAAAGGTATAGCCTTGCTACAGGAACATTGTATTGCTGCGCAATAGCTGCATAGTCCGTACCTTTTCTTGCAAAGATCACTTTTGTCTGATTGATCATAAAATCCCCGCTGGGGTACAGCTTAGCCGGCTGAGGGGGCGTTAGTTCCTCTTTTTCAGCCGCCATTAATGCTTTCATATCTTCCGGCATTTCTTTTTTGCCCAGCGCAATGAGCGTATACTCTTCAAGGTTATACCGTTCAATTAACCCGATGATCAGCTGCGGGTATTGGGGATTGGTGGCATAGCCGGCCTGTTTCAGCCCGTAGGCCCAGGCTTTATAATCAGTAGGATCCAGCCTGAAAAGAAACGCATACCGATCGCGGTTCTTCAGGAAATCAGAATGATCCCTGAAGGAGGATTCCGGGTGCTCATATTTTACAAACCGCTCCCGGGGCCGGTCATCGTCATATAACACATAAGGGCCGGTATAGCCTGTTTTACACTTAATGCCAAAGTGGTTATTGGACCGTTTGCACAATTCCCCGTCACCGGCGCTGGATTCCAGGATAGCCTGCGCCAGTTTTATGGCAGCGGGCACGCCGGTCCGCTGCATCTCTTCAACAGCAATTATCCGGTACTGGTTAATATAAGCAACTATCTTATCTGATTGCTGAGCGGAAGCCGTAATCGTTATAAAAAGGATTAGGGCCAAAAAAGATCTGCGCATCATCAAAAAAATTACAGTTTTCGCATTAAATAAAGTCCGTCGCGGATGGTTAACACCAGCTTGTCAATATCATTTCTCCGGTTGATAAAATCGTTAAATGCCTGAATGGCTCTGGCACTTTTTCCCCTGGGGTTTTCATCAAAAATCTGGCCGTGGAAAAAAATGTTATCGGCTAAGATAAAGCCATTTTTCCGAATCTGCCCAATAATTGTTTCAAAATAGGAAATATAGCCCGGCTTATCCGCATCAATAAAGACCAGGTCCCAGGTTTCATTAAGGGTGGGAAGTAGCTCCGCTGCATTGCCCACATGCAGCCGGATCTTATTTTTTAAAGGCGACCTGCTGAAGAAATTCCGGGCGATTTCTGCCGTTTCTTCCCTTAATTCAAGGGTATGCAGCAACCCGTCTTCTGTAAGCCCTTCTGCCAGGCTCAGTGCGCTGTAACCGGTAAAAGTGCCTATTTCCAGTATGCGGCGCGGGCGCAGCATATGGCTGATCATTTCCAGCAGCTTGCCCTGTACCGGACCGCTGAGCATATGCGCTTCCTGGTGATTTTTTTGGGTAAAATCATCCACTTCCTGCCGCAGTGGGTCTACTTTTGTGGTATACCTGGCTGCAAACTGTTCTAATTCAACGGGTAATAGCTCCATTTGCCGGTTCTGCTGTTTTAGTGTACGGAATCCTGCTCCAGTTGGGAAAGGTCTGCAACAGGCTTCGAAATTATCAGTAATCCTATAAACGTTAAAGCTGCATTAATTAGTATCAGCTCCAGCCCGATTTTAAAATCTCCAAAAAGAGCCGCCTGGTAATAATCAATAAGGAAGCAGATTACCGGCGCTATAAAACAAACAATGGGCACCAGGCGATCATCCGGGCGCCGTTTGGTAAAAATACCAAAGGCAAACAAACCTAACAAAGGTCCGTATGTATAACCGGCCAGCTTCAGAATAATGCCGATCATGCTGTTGTCATTGATCCAGTAAAAGACCATTACCAGTATTAAAAAGGATAAAGCAACCAGTAAATGCACTTTCTGGCGGAATTTCTTCTTTTCCGGCTCGGCCATATCGGTGCGGCGTTGCAGGCCGGCAATGTCTATGCAGAAGGAAGAGGTCAGCGCCGTCATGGCCCCATCGGCGCTTGGAAACAGTGCCGAGATCAGCGCCACAATAAAAATGATGGAAATATAAGCCGGCATATGATGGATCGCTACATCCGGGAACAGCGCATCCCCCCGGGCAGTTAAGTTTTCCTGCCCTGCATACAAATGCAGCAGGCCTCCCAAATAAAGGAACAGGCCAATAACCACCACCATAATAAACGCCAGTGAAACCATATTCTTCCGGGAGTCTTTCAGGTTGGTTACGGAAATGCTTTTCTGCATCATTTCCTGGTCAATACCCGTCATGCTTAAGGTAATGAACATACCGGCAAGGATCTGTTTTATAAAATAGCCGCTGGAGCTCACATCTGTATTAAAAATCCTTGAAAGCCCTTTTTCACGCATCGCATCCAGACTTTCCCCCACCCCCATATGCATGTGCTGCAACAGATAAACGGTACAAATAACCAGGCCCAGCAGCATACAGGTGGTTTGCAGGGTGTCTGTCCATACAATGGTCTTTACACCGCCTTCAAAGGTATACAGGATGATCATTACCAGGATGATGAGCGTGGAAACCCAGAACGGAACACCAAAGCTATCCAGTATGGTGATCTGCAGAATATGCACCACCAGGTACAATCTTGCCGTGGCGCCTACCAGGCGGGAGATGATGAAGAACCATGCCCCCGTTTTATAAGACAGGTTGCCCATACGGGTTTTCAGATAACCGTAAATGGAGGTTAACTGAAGCCGGTAATAAAGGGGCAGCAGTACATAAGCGATCAGCAGATACCCGATCATATAGCCCAGCACCACCTGCATATAGCCAAAAGCATCTTTACCAACCGCACCGGGCACGCTTACAAAAGTAACGCCACTGAGCGAGGTGCCGATCATTCCAAAAGCCACCAGCATCCAGTTACTGTTCCTGTTCCCGATAAAGAACGACTCATTATTGCTGTTCTTACCGGTTTTCCATGCAACAGTAAGCAGCAATAAGAAATAAAAAATAATGATGGCAAACAAAATACCTGCGTTCATAAATGATGCTTGTGTTAAACTAAAATTTTATTTTTTGAAACATGGTAGTACCCTGTCACATATAAGCTAACGTAGTTTTTCCGTCCAGCCAGCCCCGATTGCTCCTATCGGAACTGACTACGAAACGGCTCCGTCAGATTCAGCCTGACAGTTCTTATAGAAATTGTGTTGTTGACGAAACAGTAGGTATAAGTCATAAAACACTCAGCCCTGCATTAGCGTATTTTTTTACTGCTTTATCAGAGCTTATTAAAATATAATTGTTGCTGATCGCCTGCCATATCAGCATGCGGTCAAACGGATCTTTGTGATGATCTCCTGCCAGCTGATGATAGCTGCTGCTAACAGCCGCAGCTAATGGAATACATTCAAAACCCATTTGCTCACAAAGTAAGGGAGTATCTTGTGGCTGAAACCCGTTCAGGGTTAATTTTCCCAACCTGGACTTCAGCGCTATTTCCCAGAAACTGACGGCGCTTACCAGAATTGTATTTTCAGGATCTGTCAGTACCATTTTAACCCGTGCGGGTATCTTTTTTGTTTCGGCAATTGCCCAAAGTACGTAATGAGTATCCAGCAAATACGTCATAAGCCTATAAATTCAGCTTCAGACAGCTTTGCATTCCTCGCAAATGTAACCCTGGCTTTTCCTTCCAGGATCCCGATCTTTCTTTTTTGTTGTGATTGGGTCCTGGGTACCAGTTTGGCAACAATTTCCTTTTTCTTACCGTACGCAATGCCAATTTCTTTTCCGGCCATTACTTTTTTCAGCACTTCTGAAAAATGCGTTTTAAAATCTCCGACGCTCATAGTTTCCATTCTGATTATTTTTCAGTAAAAATACCTTTTTCTTGTCAAGTTGTCAAATAAAATAACCATCTCAGCAACTCCCCCCTGTATGATGCTTGTGTTAAATGCCAAATTACTTTTTGAAGATAGGAAAATTTGATTTCCTTTTGCAACAAAAGTTATTTAAAGATGCCAATAAAAGCATTAGCGGTTTTTTGCGGGTCAAAAGAAGGAAGGGATCCGTTATTTACAGAACATACCCGGCAACTGGGTGTCATCATGAGCCGGCACAACATCCAGCTGGTGTATGGTGGCGGAAATGTAGGCCAGATGGGGGTTATAGCAGATGCGGTGCTGGGCGGCGGCGGCGAAGCAACCGGGGTGATTCCGCAACTGCTGGTAGACAGGGAACGCTCACACAAAGGATTGACGCAACTGGAAATTGTTCCGGATATGCACACGCGCAAAAAAAGGATGTATGAGCTGTGCGACGCCGCGGTGATCTTACCTGGTGGTTATGGAACACTGGACGAGTTTTTTGAAATGATCACCTGGAATAATTTAGCGATCCATGATAAGATGATCTTTGTTTTAAACACGAATGGCTTTTATACGCATTTATTAATGCACATCCAAAAAATGTACGAGGCCGGTTTTTTATATGAAGATCCTTCCCTGAAGATCAAAGTGCTGAATGAGCCAGAGGATATTCTTTGCTTCTCAGCGCTTGTTCAATAACGGCCGCCGCACACCCTTATAAGGCGCAATGCTTTGTCTTGATCTGTAATAAAATTGCTTATCGTGCGCTGACCCTCCAGATGATGCCGCTGACATCATCTGTTACCAGTAAGGAACCATCCGGCAGTTGCAGGGGCATTACGGGGCGCCCGTAAACATTCCGGCTTTCCTTATCCACAACAAACCCGGTTAAAAAGTCTTCCGGAGGCCCTGCCGGTTGTCCGTTCTTAAAGGGAACAAAGGCCACCCTGTAACCGGAAAATTCAGACCGGTTCCAGGAGCCGTGCTGGCCTACAAAGGCACCTCCCCGGTATTTTGCGGGAAATTGGCTGCCGGTATAAAACAGCAAGCCTAATGAGGCTGTATGCGCACCCATCGGCACATCCGGTATTAAAACTTTATTTTTCAGATCCGGCCGCTGGCCTGCCAGGCGCGGATCTTCATGCTGGCCAAAATAATACCAGGGCCAGCCATAGAAACCTCCGGGTTTTACACTGGTGATATAGTCGGGCACCAGGTCATCGCCCAGGTTGTCCCTTTCATTTACGGCGGTCCATAACGTATGCGTGCCCGGCGCCCAGGCCAGCCCAACAGGGTTGCGGAGCCCGGCTCCGTAAATGCGCTCTCCTGTTCCATCGGGGTTTAACTCCAGGATATTTGCCCTTCTTTTTTCATTGCCGATCCCATGCTCTGCCGCATTGCTTCCGGAACCCACAGAAACATACAGTTTGTTCTTTACAGGGTCTAGAATCAGGTTGCGCGTCCAGTGATTGTTATACCCGCCTGCCGGCAGGTCAATGATCTTTTTTCCTTCTCCCCTGATGACCGTGTCTCCCCTCTTATAGGGATATACCCAAACGCCATCTGTATTGGCCACAAAAAACCGGTTGCCGCGGATCAGCATTCCGAAAGGCTGGTTCAGCCCCGAAAGAAAAAGCGTTCTGGTTTCTGCAACGCCATCCTTATCTGCATCCCGCAAAAGCAGGATCTCATTCACACTTTTACCCGGCACCTCAGATCCGGCCTTCCCCGATCGTTCATTTTGCTGCACTTCTTTTTTTGTTCGCTGGGAATTGGAAAGCGCTACCAGCACATCTCCGTCGGGTGTAAGAATGATGTTCCGGGGGCTCTTCATACCCTCTGCAAAACGGTTCACCTTAAACCCTTCCGGCGCTACCGGGGTTTTGTCTCCGGGCCAGCCGATCACTTTACTGAACTTCGTTTTAGATGCAGCCTGATTGGGAGCCGGCAGCGCAACACTGCCTATTTTTGTTTTGACAACACTTTCTTCAGCGGACTGCGCATACAGGCAATTTGAGAGGAAAAGACCGGCCAGGGTGTATATCATTAATTTCATTTGGAAGTATTTTTATTGTTGATACAATCGGATCAGACGGAGATCCCAGACAGCCGAACGCTTGGGTAGCATGCCGGAGGGCACTGCTGCTTTTGCAGAAGCCGGTTGTATGGAATAAACTATTCCCGCTTTGTTTTATAGCTTTACCTTTTATTATAAGGATGCGGGGCGGCAACAGTATTTTTGTTGTGAAATTACTTAAAAACAGCCTTATTTACTTCAAAAAAACGTATTTTATAAAGGATGGTTTATGTATCTGCAATGAAGGTTCTTCTTGGTACTTGTCTGTGCATCAGAGGCATTAAACCCGGTATCCGGCTCCTACCGCTCAGGAGTTTGTTTTTGTGGAGACACGAAACAGGACGGCACTATTGCAAGGCCCTTTATTCGTACATTCGTAGCGTTAAAAATCGCTATTATCAGTACCACGATTTATATGCCGGCAAAGCCATTCACCCGGAGCTCCTTTCCTGCATATTTGGTCAAGTTAGGGTTTTTTCAAAAAACTTTTGCATTTTTGCAGGAAACCTTCCCTAATCCTGATGAAGCTAAAAATTTATAATGGCTTAGTTGAAAAGAAAAAGAATGCCCAAAAGTCATTTGCGGTACTGATTGATCCTGATTCTGTTTTGCCTTCTTCATTGAACAGCCTGGTGGATCTGGCTGAAAAAGCAAAGGCAGATTATTTTTTTGTTGGGGGAAGCCTTGTGCTGTCTACCCACCTGGATGAGGTCATTCAGCAGATAAAAGCGATAACAGACATCCCGGTGGTGCTGTTTCCCGGCAGCCCGTCCCAGGTTAGCAGGTACGCGGATGCGCTTTTATATTTATCCCTCATCTCCGGCAGGAACCCGGAACTGCTGATCGGTCAGCATGTTGTTTCTGCTCCCTTTGTGAAAAAAAGCGGGTTGGAAGTGATCCCTACCGGTTATATTGTTGTTGACGGTGGAGCCCCCACTACTGTTTCCTATATCAGCAATGCGGCACCGGTGCCTGCCGATAAGAATGATATTGCCCTTTGCACGGCCATGGCCGGTGAAATGCTGGGTATGAAACTGATTTATATGGATGCCGGCAGCGGGGCAAAAAACCCCATTACAGAGTCTATGATCAGCGCTGTTGCCGAGAACGTGGAAGTGCCGGTCATTGTTGGTGGAGGAATTACAGATCCGGAAAAGGCCTATTTAAACTGTAAGGCGGGCGCGGATGTGATCGTTGTTGGCAACGCTATTGAAAAAGATAGTTCTCTTATTACAGAGCTTAGCAATGCGGTGCATTCTTCCAGGGCAGCGAAGGTTTAGCGAAGCGAATAGGGAATGACGGGTAGCTGGCAGGAAGCCCTACTTACTATTTGATTACTTCCTGCTGACTGCTTCTAAAAGCTCATCATTTCTTTGAACTTTACGGCCTGCCTCCGGCTGACCTCAATTTTTTCCCCATCCTTTAATTCGATCAGCAAGCCATTATTGAAATAAGGCTCGATTTTTTCGATCATGCGCAGGTTCACAATATGTTTGCGGTTGGCCCGGAAAAAGGATTTCGGGTCGAGGCGTTCTTCTAAGGCGTTCAGCGATTTTAAGATCAGCGGTTTATTATTACCGAAAAATACTTTGGCATAATTGCCCACGCTTTCAAAAAGCCGTATATCGCTTAATTTCACAAACCAGCAACGATCGCCGTCCTTTACAAACACGTGACTGTCTTCCGTAAGCAGGCCCTGGTTCACAAAAGAAGTGCTTTCCTCTTCCTGTTCCGGTATGTTCAGTTTTTTAATTGCATCTTCCAGCCGTTTATTGTCTACCGGTTTTAGCAGGTAATCCAGTGCACTTACTTCAAATGCTTTTAACGCATACTCATCATAGGCGGTGGTAAAGATCACCAAAGGGGTATATTCCAGCTCCTGCAACATTTCAAAACCAGACTTTCCGGGCATCTGAATGTCCAGGAAGATCAGGTCCGGCTGCTGGCTGTTGATCTTCCGTATGCCCTCCTCGGCATTACTGGCCTCATCCACCACTTCTATTTCAGGAAATTCCTGTAACAATTTCTTTAACTCTGTACGGGCCAGCCTTTCATCATCAATTACAATAGTGCGCATGATCTTCATGTTTTTATTGGGGTTAAGCAGGTAATTCTATTTTTGCTTCAACCATTTCAGGCGTTAGCTGCCTTATTTCAAATCCGCTGCGGCCGGGATACAGCAGCTTTAAACGGTCGCGGATGCTGTTCAGCCCAAAGCCTGTATGCCCGTTATTATTTGTTAATCTGCCTGTATTCCGGACGCAAAGCTCTATCAGGTTGTTTTTTAACGATGCTCCAATAGAAACCACGCCGCCTTTTACCTCCCGGCCAATGCCATGCTTGATGGCATTTTCTACCAGTGTCTGCAACATCATGGGCGGGATCTGCTTGTCCAGAATCGTATGGTCAATATCAAACCTTACCGCCAGCCGGTCCTCAAAACGCACCTGTTCCAGCGCAAGATAATCTTCCACAATATCCAGCTCATTTTTCAGCATTACGGTTTCTGTTCTGTGCATGGTAATGCTGCTGCGTAAAATATTGCTCAGTTCCGTTATTGCCTCGCGGGCCCGTTCGGGGTTTTCATCTACCAGCGCGCGGATACTGTTCAGGGCATTGAATATAAAATGCGGGTTAATATTGGATTTGATCGTTTTCAATTCCAGCTCCCTTACTACTGCCTTTAGTTGCAGTGTGTCAATCTGCTGCTGCTGGTAATCTCTTTCATAATGATAAATGAGGTAAACCGCATTCCATAAGAACATATAGATACACCAGGAAATCGTGCTGTTAAAGGACATCAGCCACACGCCTCTTTTTTTCAGCAATTCTATTTCCCTTGACGTAAATAAAGAAAAATAGTCAAACAGCTGATGCTCCACCAGGCCGCAAAGCAGCGCCGTAATAAAAGACAGCAGCATAAAATTGACTACCTGTATGCCAATATTGTGGTTCAGCAAATTAAGCTTCCGGATAAAGATGCGCATAACATGCGTCATTATTATTCCAATAGAAACAAAGCTAAGGGCACGTGCAAAAAACAGGGAGCGCTCCGCTGTATCATCCAGCTTTCCATAAAACCAGGCAAAAAAAAGGTGCATCAGGAAGAATCCTCCCCAGCCCAGCAACTGGAACCACCAATAGCTTTTTTTGCCTCTAAACATGCAACAAATCTAACCAATTCTGATACAGCAAAACACAAAAATCAGTAAGTGGCAAAAAACGTTTATAAAAGGAAAGGAAGAGATCCGGACCGGGCTCTATGATAGTGGTGGCCTGCAACAGAAGCCTTTGAGAACTGCTTACAAATGAATTATTTTTGTGCCAACAGAAAAATGGAATGCGCAGACCTGTTGTAACCGTTTATTTTTTACTCTTGTTTTTGGTTGCCTGTAAAAGCGCCATCCGGCGTCCAAAGGAGCCGTGGCGGTGCCTTTACTATTGGAAAACCATTTTTGCCCCTTCCGCTTCAGAAAAACAAAAAGCCGACAGCCTGGGCGTTCATACGCTTTACATAAAGCTCTTTGATGTGGTATGGAATCCGGCAAACGGGTTGCCTGAGCCTGCTGCCAAATTACTGGTGAGGGATTCTGCATGGTTGCAGACCAAAAGCACCATCCCCGTGGTATTCATCACCAATGAGAGCCTGCAGCATCTTGACAGTGCACAAACAGACCAGCTGGCCGGGAATATTTACGGGCTTGTTAATAAGATCGCCGGCCAGCATCATTTCGCAGCTTATCAGGAGTTGCAGATCGACTGCGACTGGACAAAAAGCACAAAGGCCACTTATTTCCGCCTTTTGCAAAAGATAAAAGCATTACATCCCGATAAGATCCTTTCCGCTACCATACGCCTGCACCAGGTAAAATACCGGCAATCGGCCGGTGTGCCGCCGGTTGATAAAGGATTGCTGATGTGCTATAACATGGGCGATCTGCAGGCACCCGATGTGACCAACTCGATCATCGACCTCCCCGTTTTCCGGCAATACATTGATCACCTGGCGCAGTATCCGCTCCATTTGGATGCAGGCCTGCCCCTGTTTTCATGGATGGTCATCTTTTCCGGCAACCGTTTTAACGGGCTGATCAGAAACCCGCCGGAAACCCCGGACCAACTGGCGGCCTTTAAAAAGGAAGGAGTTGGCTACCGTGTGCTGAAGGACACCCTTATTGATGGCAGGCTCCTGCAACAGGGCCGGTTTGTACGACTGGAAACCAGCAATTATAAAACAGTGGAAGCCGCAGGCCGGCTGCTGGCTGACAGGATCCGTTCTGCAAAGCTAAACGTGGCACTGTATCATTTAGATTCAATAACTTTAAAGAAATATTCCCTGCATGAACTGGAAAACATCTATAATAGCCTGCATTAGTATCCTGCTTGCGTTGGTGCCCAAAAACATTTTCAGCTGCGCTGATGTAGATGATTCTTATGATTCCTTTGCCGCCTTCTTTGATAAATATGCCGCTGAAACGCCCGTTTATAAACCCTTTTACTATTCCGACATCCAGTTTTTAAGAGACGATGAAGAACAACCCGCCACAGCCGCGGCCCTTGTAAAAGAGTGGGTGGATTTTACCGGCAACAAAGTTTCCCGCAAAGACGCCCACCAGTTTGTAATGCAGCTGCCCCGGAAAGATCTTGCGAACATTTATTATTACCTCGAGGAGCATCAGCCATTGAACATTCCGGATTCCGTAAAGAACAATAGCATGACCCGGTTCTTTATGGACACCAAAGACCTGGAAGCACTGGGATACCTGATGTATGCCAAACAGGTAGAGCCCTATGTAACCCGGGAATATAACAGCTGGGATGAAACACCCAGGGACAGCTTAAAAATGAATGGCCTGCTGAAAAACGGGCTGCAATTATACAGGGCTGCAAAATCGCCGCTTTTTCAGCTGAAGTACGCGTACCAGGTGGTACGGCTGGCGCATTACAACCACCAGTACCAGGACGCCGTTCAATATTATGATGAGCTGATCAGCCCCAACAAAACACCCGGCATCCTGCAATTACTGAGCCTTGGGTTAAAAGCCGGCGCTCTTTACCGTTTAGGGCGCAAGCCGGAAGCTGCCTATATTTTTTCCGGGCTCTTTGCAGCTTCCGACATCAAAAAGATCTCCAATTTTAACAGCTTTTCCTGGTCGCTGCAGGATGATTCAGGCTTCAGGAGCAATTACCTGCCGCTTTGTAAAAACAACACGGAACGGGCCAACATGCTGGCGTTATACAGCCTTAACGATTATTCCATTGATATTGCCACCCTGGCAGAAATTCATCAACTGAACCCTGGCTCAGCAATGATGCCTGCCCTGGTGGTAAAACAGATCAACAGTATTGAGTCTGCCTATTTGCCCGGCTTCCGCATATCAAAAAACACGGGAGATCTTTACCAGGATATTGATACCATTTCCGCAAACAGGAAAGCGGAGCTGAAATCTTTTGTTTCCCTGCTGGAAACAATGAACAACGATAAAAAAGATCAACAGAAAGGGTTGTATGCCATTGGGGCCGCTTATATAAGCCTGCTGCTAAAAGACTATGCGCAGGCCAACCGGTTGCTGGCAGCAGCTAAAAAAATGAACCTTTCCAGGCGGTTACAGGATCAATGGATGCTTACCAGCCTGCTGGTAACCATCAATGAAAGCCCGCAAATAAACGCCCAGCCGGAGCAAAAGATCCTCCCTTCCCTGCAATGGCTGTATGCAAAAGCAAACGCTGCCAAAGACGCAACACAGCCCGGGGAGAAGGATTACCAATGGTCACAATTCTTTAAAAATGTAATGACCAATGTAATAGCACGCCGCTATGCAGCACAGCAGGATCTGAACAGGGAAGTGCTGGCCTATGGCAGCACTGATTCCATCAGCTGGCAATATCCCAACGGCATTAATTACGTCAGGGATTCCTTTGATCTTACAGAAGCCGGATCGCTTTACCGGTTTCTTTCTAAAAAAGATTTCACGCCCTACGAGAAGTTTCTCTTAAAGATCACTTCTGTAAAAAAGAGCGCTGTTGCAGACTACATTGGCACCGTTCATTTACGGAACTATGATTACAACAAAGCCATCGAATGGTTTTCAAAAGAAAAGCAGGCAACTATATTAAAAGACCCGTTTAAGGAATTGCTTTTTGACCGGGAGGAGCGCCTGGAAGATGACCGGGTTACTACTACCAAGCTGGCCTATGCAAAAGAAATGCAGGCCCTGCTTTCCAAGCCTGCCGACCCCGAAGCTTTATACAAACTGGCACTGGGCTATTATAATATTACCTATTATGGTTATGCCTGGGAGCTGGCCACTTTTTTCAGAAGCGGTTCAGATGGCTATTATGTCCCGGCAAACGCATCTCCTTTTGAGAAAGACTATTACGGATGCTATAAAGCAGAAGCTTATTTTAAAAAAGCGCTGAATGCCGCTTCAGATCCGGAGTTCAGGGCAAAATGCCTGTTCATGATAGCACGATGCAGCCAAAAGCAGGTGCACAAGCCACAGTATGAAGATTTCGGGGATAATTATGATTATAAGAACTATCAAAAAACAATGAATGCCTATTATGCGCAATTTAAGGCCAATAGCTATTTTCCACAATATGTTAAAGACTATTCAAACACCCGTTTTTATAAAGAAACCCTTACCAGGTGCTCTTATCTTAAAGATTTTCTGACGGGCCGGTGATCTGCAAAAGAGCAATCGGTTGCGCAAAAAGCCACGGAACTCTTGCTGCTTTTTTTTAGATTTATCCTGAATATTTATTATTTTTTTTGCCAGGAGGAACTCCCATAAAATTTTTCATTCATCCTTTATGTAATTTATGAATGAAAAATTTCATGTACGTTTGTTTGCTCAAACAACAATCAATGAAGTATCTTTTTTTACTGCTGCCGGTGCTTGGCTTCAGCCGGCTCCATGCCCAGGAACTAACGTATTCAGAAGAACACCACCAATGGGATGCCGATTCGCTCGGCAATCACCGCGCAATTGTACAATTTAACGGAACAGGCCGGTATGCCAAAACAATTGTGGAATGGCGGCGGAGGGACCGGCACCCGGAGCAAAAAAGGATCATTGTACAGGACGCACAAACCGGTCATAAAATACGGAATGTAAAGACAGTAACTATCAATAATGAGAAAGGCACTTTGATCTTTGAGCCGGTATCAGGAAAAGGAACTTATTATATTTACTATCTCCCTTCAAAAAGCTCCGGCTCTCCTAACTATCCGGTAGTTCATTATCTGCCACCTGAAAATACCGCTTCCCCGGATTGGCTGGATGCCCTTCCTGCATCTATCAAAACCAACACGGTAGTAAAGGGCATCGAATCCATTGATGCGTTTAATAGCTTTTATCCGATGGAAGTGATTGCTACAGATGCAGAAGCACGCAGCCTGGTCCAAAAATATAAACGGACAGATTATGTTGTATTCCCCGAAGACCGCCGGTACCCGGTAAAGCTATTCGACCGTATTCCTTACCGCTGGGTGAAAAGAGGCCCTGTTACAGCCTTTAAAGGATCTGCAATGCGGGGAGAGAACTACGCGTTCCAACTGGCTGTTTATGCCCTGCAAAACCTGCAGAACATTTCCATCCGCTTTTCAGACCTGAAAAATGAAAAAGGGAGTGTTATTACGGCAAGTGCACTAAGCTGTATCAACGTAACCGGGGTTGACTACCGCGGTACGCCTTTTACAAAGATCGTGCAGGTTGCCAAAGACAGCATACAGCCATTATGGTGCTTACTGGATGTGCCTGTCAGCATCAGGCCCGGTGTTTATAAAGGCACCGTAACCATTACACCAGCAAACGCTGCACCGTCAATAGTTCCTGTTCAGCTAACCGTAACAGGCGCACTTGCAAAGAACGGCAATATTGAAGAGCCCTGGAAACAAACCCGTTTAAAATGGCTGAACTCTACCATGGCACAGGAAAACACGGTGATTGCGCCTTATACGCCGTTAACTTTAAAAGACAATGTCATTGAGCTGCTGGGCAGAAAGGTGACCATCGACAAATCAGGTTTTCCCGCACAGATACAGACTTTTTTTACAGAAGAAATGACCGGCCTCAAAGCTACGCCCAATAATCTTTTAACAGAACCCATCCATTTTCATTTTATTGCAGCAGATGGCAAAGAACTGAAGCTGGGCAACGGGGGTCTGCAATACACCGAACAATCGCCCGGCACCATACAATGGAGCAATACCAACAGCAACGATCAGCTCCGGATGGAAGTGCATGCTTCCCTGGAATTTGACGGTTTTGTATCTTATACGGTAAAAGTTACCGCCTTACAGGATGTGGATCTGAAAAACACCACCCTGCACATTCCCTTTACCAAAGAAGCAGCCCGCTACCTGATGGGGTTGGGTGAAAAAGGAGAATTGCGCCCGGACAGTCTTTCCTGGAAATGGGATGTGGCGCATAAGAACCAGGACGCCATATGGATCGGGAATGTAAACGTGGGACTGCAATATACCCTGCGTGATGAAAAATATGTGCGCCCTTTAAACACTAACTTCTATTTGCAAAAGCCTTTGCTGTTACCCGCTTCATGGGGCAATGAAAACAAAGGCGGCATCATCATTGCGCAAAAAGGCAAATCCATCCTTGCAGATAATTACTCCGGCGAACGCCACCTGAAAAAGGGAGACACCCTGTATTATAATTTCAACCTGCTGATCACTCCTTTTCATACGTTGAACACCAATTTCCAATGGGCCACCCGTTTTTATCATAAATACGATAGTATTCAGAAAATAAAAAACATTGGCGCTACAGTTATCAATATCCACCACGGTACTGCCATCAACCCCTGGATCAACTACCCGTTCATTGAATGGCAAAAAATGAAACAGTATATTGATGAAGCGCATCAGAATGGCCTGAAAGTAAAGATCTATAACACTGTACGAGAACTGTCCAACCATGCTTATGAACTGTTTCCGCTCAGAAGCCTGGGTCATGAAGTGTACTCGCCCGGTAAAGGTGGGGGGGTCAACTGGCTGCAGGAGCATGTGGATACGGACTATATTGCTGCATGGTTTGTACCGGAAGTAAAGGATGCAGCCATTATTAACAGTGGTATGAGCCGCTGGCATAATTACTACGTGGAGGGCATGAACTGGTTAACGCAGCATGTAGGCATTGATGGTATTTACCTGGACGATGTAGCTTTTGACCGTGTTACGATGAAGCGGATCAAAAGGGTATTGACCGCAAACGGTCATCCCGGTATTATTGACCTGCACTCAGCCAACCAGTATAATAAAAGGGATGGCTTTATTAACAGTGCCAATTTATACATGGAGCACTTTCCTTATCTGAACAGGCTCTGGTTTGGAGAGTACTTTGATTACGAAAACAACAGCTCCGATTTTTTCCTTACTGAAGTCAGCGGCATTCCCTTTGGCTTAATGGGAGAAATGCTGCAGGATGGTGGTAATGCCTGGAGGGGTATGGTTTACGGTATGACCTGCAGGATTCCCTGGACTGAAAATGCCGACCCTACAGGCATCTGGAAGCTTTGGGATGATTTTGGGATGCAGGATACAAAAATGATCGGCTACTGGGTTAGCAGCAATCCTGTAAAAACAGATAATGAAAAAGTAAAAGCCACGGTATACAAAAAAGAAGGGAAAGCCCTGGTTTCCATCGGAAGCTGGAATGAAACCGATATAAATATCACATTAAACATCAACTGGCAGCAACTGGGCATAGATCCGTCAAAAGCCACCATTACGGCCCCGGCAGTCAGGAATTTCCAGGAGGCCCGTAGTTTTAAAGTGGGAGAAAAGATCCCGGTACAAAAACACAGGGGGTGGCTATTAGTGATCCAATAGTGCGTGGAGAAGCTCTATAACAGATGAGTTCCCTGCGCACTTGTGCTATCGCCTGTTATGTGAACAGATCTCTGAAAAGAGTTCTGATAACAACAGGCATCAGGTTTCAGCTCTGTCAGAAATATTGCCCCTGGTCATTGGTTGTCCTTTTCCGCCGCATTTTTCATATTGCGGCGCCACGCGCCTTTGAGGTCTGGATTATTTGCTGCTACGGATATTTAGCTGCTCCGCAACTATGCTTTCTGCATGGCGCAATGATAAAGGTGCAGCGCACAGGTACTATGTATAAATCTATCCAGTAATCACAGAGCCGCAGCGCGGCGTAATATGCGTTTCCGCCATTTCAGATTTATCCTCCGGTATGTTGCTGCCTGCAATATCGTTTTGAAGAAAATAGTCGTGCGCACACGATAGCCGAAAGCGGGAATGATCTGATTATTCAGATGAAGACCATTTCAAAGAATTTAAATGCAATGCTTTTATTTGCCCTTACCACAAATCATACAATTTTCTTAAACAGGAAGAGGCGGTACAAAGCGACCACCTCTTTCCTTTCAGATAAAACCCAACCTACTAAGACTTTACGGGGATGCCCTCCTCTATTTCATCATTGGCTCGTGTAATCACCTTTTCTCCCGGATTAAGATTCCCGAACACTTCAATATTTCCGCCTCCGTCATTACCCGTGCTTACGTCTACCTTTACGGTTTTGCCATCTCTTATAGCCAGCACATACTTACGCTCTGTTGAGGTGACCACCGCCGTTCTGGGCACCTGCAGGCTGTTAGCATTGCCCGGCGCATCGATCATCACATCTGCATACATGCCCGGCGACAGGAGATGCGCACGGTTGGGCACATCAATTTCAATACGCTCGCTGCGCAGTTTTGGATCTACGTTCATAGACTTGCGGCTGATGATTCCCGTAAGGCGTTTACCAGGCAGGGAGGTTACAAAAAAGCTGATCGAATCCCTGCTGTTCAGGTTCGGCGCCACTGTTTCGGGCACATCTATCTGTAAACGCAGGTGGTCTACCTGCTTCAGTTCCAGCATGGGTATATCTTTTACAGAAGCGCTTACCAGCGCACCTACGCTTACATTTCTTTGTGTAATAACGCCGGAGAAAGGCGCGCGCACTTTTAAGTAAGAAAGCATGGTCTGCTGCATCTGCCAGTTATTCCTCTTTGCATTGCTTACGGCAAGAGAAGCGCTTACCTTGGTTTTTGAGGTAGAAAGGTCCAGCGGAGAAACGGCTCCTTCCGTTTGGGCCGCCTCCTGCAGGCGGTTATAGCGCTCCTGGTCAATACTGTAAGCCGCTTTGGACTGCTCAAACTCTTCCCTGGCCTGGAGGGATGCCTGCTCCAGCTCCGGTGCGTCCAGCGTCATCAGCAGATCCCCGGTACGTACCTGTGATCCGATATCTACCAGTACGGATTTTACATAGCCGTTCACTTTGGGAAAAATACTTACTTCCTGGTAAGCGGCCAGCTGCGCGGGCAATTTTAATTGCGTTGCAATGCCGCCAGTAACTACAGTGCTTAAGGGGTAATGTTCCAGTTCCTGTTTGGTTGCCTTCCGCTGTTTTTTTCCAGCATTTGCTGAACAGGACAACAGGAAAAAAGCAATAGCTGCATATATAGAATACTGTTTCATTTGTACCGTTTTTATTTTTCTGATGGATGACCGGTGATCAGCGGCTTCTTTTTTTTCTTTGAAAAAATGGATATTCATTTGTTTCATATATTTATTTTTATTGCTGGTTGGGTAATAATGAAGGTGTTTTATAGGAAGCTTTTTCCTGCACCCACCCGTATACCAGCGGAACAATATAGAGGGCCGCAACGGTGGAAGCAATGATACCGCCGATAACCGCCCGGCCCAAGGGCGCCGACTGATCTCCTGCTTCCCCCAGTCCGCTGGCCATAGGGATCATACCGGCGATCATTGCAAAGCTGGTCATAAAGATCGGGCGCAAACGAATGCTGGCCGCAGTTCTTGCCGCCTTCAGCGGATCGCGGTATTCCTGCCTTAAGGATTCGGCATTGGTAACAATCAGAATCGCATTGGCAACAGACACCCCCACTGCCATAATGATGCCCATATAAGACTGCAGGTTCAGTGTTGCGCCCGTTATCAATAAAAGGAGCAGCGCGCCCATTAATACCGCGGGCACCGTTGCAAGCACGGTTATAGCCAGTTTGAACGACTGAAAATTTGCCGTCAGCAGCAGGAGGATCACCACGATAGCCACCAGTAGCCCGCTCTGCAGCGAACTGAGGGTTTCTGTTAACAATAAAGACATACCGGTTATTTTGGCTACAAGGCCCTGGGGCGGCGTGCCCAGTTCTTTAATGGCCCTGCTTACCGCTTCTGTTGCCGTGCCAAGGTCTTTCCTGTAAATATTGGCGCTCACGGTTAAGAACCGCCGCGGACCGGAGCGGTCATATTCCCCCGGCAGGTGCTCTACTGAAAATTTTGCTATATCCGAAAGCACGGGTCTTGGCTGCCCGTGCACCAGGGGCACTGACTTCAGTTGTTCCAGTGAGTTCATCAGGTACTCGGGAACCTGCACCTGTACCTGGTAGGTATACGCCACTTTCGGGTCCAGCCACTGGATCTTTTCAGTAAAACGGCTGGAGGAGGTAGCATCCGTAATGCTTTTGGAAACAGCATCCAGGCTTAGCCCCATCTGTGCCAGGGCCAGCCGGTCTACGGTGATCTGTATGGTAGGAAATTTTAAAGGCTGAGCAATATGCACATCCCTCAGATAAGATACCCGTTTTAATTTTGTGATCAGGTCGCTGGAGTATTTTGTAATATCCCGGAAATTTTTACCGGCCACCCGTACCTCAATGGGTGTGGAGGCGCCCTGTGCCATGATCTTTTCTGTTAATTCGATCGGTTCAAACGAGATCATCACATCCGGGTACTTTTTCCGGATCGCTTGCCGCAGCCGGTCTTTCAACCGATCCAGGTTTACTTTATAGTCCTCATTTAAGTTCAGCTGCATTACGGCTTCATGCGTGCCACTGTTAAACACATACAGGTTACTGGTACCATAGCTGCTGGGCACAAGGCCTACATAAGCGGAACTGATCGCCACATTGCCGTCTGTTGTAGAATCAATCAGGTTCAGAATATCCTTTACGGCCCGTTCGGTTACCTCCAGCCGGGTTCCATCGGGCTCCTGGATGCGCAGCTGCAACTGGCCGTTATTCGTTTTTGGTAACAGATCTTTACCGATCATAAAAAAGCCTAAAGCCACTAAAAGAACGCATCCCGCCAGGTAACCTAAAACCACTCCCTTGCGACGGGGCATCAGCCGGTCCAGCCGCTTTCCGAATTGTATCTTTATCCGCTCAAAAAAATGATTTTCTTCCGGGTGCTGCTCATCCTGCTGCTGGTGCTGCTCTACCTGCCGGTTCTCAGCCGGATCCAGCGCCAGCCCCGCGTGGGCATGCTCTTTATTATGGTGATACTGGAATTTTTCTGCCTTCAGCAGCCAGTTGGAAATAACCGGCACCAGTGTTTGCGCGGCCACATAAGATACGATCATGGCAAACCCGATAGACAGGGACAACGGCAGGAACATGGCTTTGGGCACCCCTGTCATTACAAAGGAAGGTGCAAATACGGCCAGGATACACAACAGGATCAGCAATAACGGAAATGAGATCTCCGCACAGGCATCCAGTATGGCCTGGCGTTTCGGCTTGCCCATTTCCAGGTGCTGGTGTATATTCTCTATGGTTACCGTTGCCTGGTCTACCAGTACACCAATTGCCAATGCCAGTCCGCTCAGGGTCATAATATTAATGGTCTGCCCGGAAAGGTTCAGGAACATGACGGCACCCAGAACCGATACCGGTATCGTAATGATCACCACAATACTGCTTCTCCAGTCGCGGAGGAAGAGCAGCACCATTAATCCTGTTAACAATGCGCCTAATATCCCTTCCGTCATTAAACTCTTTACCGAGTTCATTACAAAAACGGACTGGTCAAAGGCATAGCTGATGTCCATATCTTCCGGCAGCAGACTTTTCATTTCCGGTATTTCCTTTTTCAGTGCCTGAACTACGGACCAGGTAGATGCATCTGCTGTTTTTACAACAGGGATATATACAGACCGCTTTCCATTGATCAACGCATAGTCTACCGTAATATCCGCAGCATCCGCAACCGTTGCCAGTTGGTTCATGAACACAGTGCCCGTTCCGTTGGTCACCACCGGTATTTTTGAGAACGATTCCACATTATCTTCCAGGGTATTTACTGTTGTCACATACATCAAACTGTCTACCCGCAGATTGCCAGAAGGACTCATATTATTATTTTTGGTGATCGCGTCAACCACCTGCTGCGGTGAAATATTATACTGGCGCAGTTTTTCAGGATCTACGTTCACCACAATTGAACGGGAATTAGCCCCGAACGGCGGCGGTGCAGACAGCCCGGGAATGGTGGCAAACATCGGGCGCACCCGGGTCACAGCCAGGTCGTAGATCTCTTTCAGCGATTTTGTTTTGCTGCTGAACACCAGCTCCCCTACGGGCAGTGAAGAAGCATCAAAACGGATCACCTGCGGGGGCAACGCGCCAGGCGGAAAGAATTTGGATGCCCGGTTTACCTGTAAAGCCACCTGGGCCGATGCTTCGGCCATATTGGTATTTTCATAAAAGGATAATTTAATTAAAGTAAGCCCCTGTATATTTTTGCTCTCAATATTCTTTATCCCGTTTACATATAAGAACTGATCCTGCAAACGCGTGGCAAAAAAGCCTTCCATCTGCTGCGGGCTCATGCCACCATAGGATTCAATAACATAGATGGTGGGTAAATTTAATTTGGGAAAAATATCAATGGGTATTGTTTTTAAAGCCATAACAGCAAACAGTAAGAGCCCGGTAAAAAGCACTATTACGGTTATCGGCCTTTTGAGTGCAGCCTTTATCATTAGTATTCCAGGTTTAAAGATTGAATAAATTGATCCAGCGTTCCGGTGGATACCGCCTTGTTCAGCAAAGCCAGGTACCAGTCTGTATTGGCTTCTATATAATCTATCTGTGAGCGGTACAGCACAAACGATGCATTGGTCAGGTCGATCAGCGAGATCAGCCCGGCCTTATACTGTGCCAGCTTTTGTTTGTATACCACTTCTGCCGAGCTTAACTGAACGGGGATCTGTTTGAGGTTGGCCCGGGATATCTGCAGATCATTATCCGCCTGTAAGGTTTGCGACTGTAATGCCAGCCGCTCCTGCTCCAGTTCCTGCTCACTGGCCTCCAGTTCATTTCTGTTTTCTGCCAGCCGATCTTTCCTGTAGATGCCATTCAGGAAATTATAGGTTAAAGCCAGGCCAGCCAGGTAATTATACCGCTGGTAGCCAAGGCCCGTGGAAAGCGGCTGATAGCTGTTATTATACTGAATACTGGAGCCCCTGGCCCATGCACTGGCCATTAAGTGAATCTTTGGCAAATAGCTCTTCCGGATCAGCAGTTCATTTGTCCTGAAAATATTTTTCCTTGCGTTATAATAGTCCAGTAAAGGATTACGGATGGAATCAATCGGAAAATTCATAACCGGCGGTATCGGGTGCAGGTGGCCATAAAAGGAAGTATCTACAATGATCTGCTGTGAGGGGATGCCGGTTACAAATGCCAGTTGCTCTTTATACTGGTTAATGATGCCCTGTGTCTGATTATACCCGATGCGCGCTTTTGCCAGTTCGGCATTGGCCATCGAAGAATCTGCACCGGCAATCAGCCCGCTGCCGCTTAAAGCGCGGATCACCTTGCAAATGCTGGAATACCGATCTATATTCTGCTGATCCGTTGTTAATTTAATTTCATACTTCAGCAGGTTCAGGTATAGCAGCACCACTTTTGACTTTACAGCATACAGGTCTTTATTAAAATCTGCATGATTAATAGCCAGGTCTGCCCGGGCAGCTTTTAATCTGGCTCCGTTCAGCCCGAAATTCACCAGCTCATAATCGCCGGAGAGCACGGCTACATTGCCCGTGGCAGGATCCATATTATTAACGGCATTAATGCCTCCTGACGCAGAAGGAAGCAGCCCCAATCCGAAAACCGCTCCTGAAAGGGAATTGTCTGTTCCTATATTAAGCTGTTCCGCGCCCTGGAGGGTCGGCAAAAAAGAATGCCTGGTTGCCGTAATCCTTGCCTGTGCTGCCTTTATCAGGGCCAGCTTTTGCCGGAACAGGGGAAGATTGGCCTTTGAAGAATCGATCAGGTTCAATAGGGTAAGGTGCGATTGCGCCGAAGCAGGGATGCTGAAAAATAAGAAGAACAGCACAACACTGACAACAGCAAGGCACCTTCTTTGTAAGAAAGTACACATGTAAATGTCTTTAATTAAAAGAAAAATTAAAACGTGGGTATCACGTTAATTGTAGGTATCGTATAAGCCCTCCCGCAGTTCCGGGCTTCATAACGCAGAACGGAACGGATGATTCTACTTTTCTGCGTTTGTCAGCACTTCCGGAACTCCGGAACAGCCGGATCATTTATCCGGCATTTTATCATTGACGCAACATTAAGGAAGTTTACGCTGTTTCAGGAGGGCCCCGCAATGACCAGGGATAATGTATTACGGAATAAAGCAAAGCGGTGCAGATCCCGTACTTCTTCCTGATTATAAAAAAAGGAATAGATGCCAATAATAATACAAAAGCAGCTATCAGCAATACCTGCTGTATCTGGAACCGTTTGTTCAACCGTTTTGCAGGCTTTGAGTGGTTATGGGCAGCTTTAACTACTTTTTCTTTTGAACCCGGGGTGATACTGTTTACAGGATGCCACTGGAACGCTTTTGCGCTGATGGTTCTGGTATTAAACTGAACAATAAAAAAGCAGGCATAGAGCATCAGCAGTAATGCCCTGAAAAATCTGCCTTCCATCTTGCTCTGTCTCATTTGCAATAAAATTCCTGCGCAAAGCTAAAGAATAATTATACGCTTTCTTGAAACATTATTACCGTTTATCCATTTTTAGAATAATTTTAATGGATCTGTTATACCCTATGAAAAATTTTGACGGATCCGGCTTGCTGTATGACTGCAGGGAATAAATGAGTAATAACAGGCCGATAGTACCGCTGCCCTGTGGAAATACGGATCCTGTAGCAAGGGCCCGGATCATTTTTTTGAAAACGCAGCTTCCAGAAACTGCTTCAGCACAACCGCCTGGTTGTGTTCTTCATCCTTTGCGGCAAACAGGAGCGTTAGTGTTGGAGTGCGGGTATGCGCTTTTATAAATAATACGGCGGCCGGATTATTATGCAACTCACGCAGGTATTTTTTCTGAAATGGCTTCCATTTGGCTGTTTCGTGATGAAACCATTTCCGCAATTCATCAGATGGCGCCAGGTCTTTCGCCCATTCATCAATATCCGCTGCTTCTTTTTTAACCCCTCTCGGCCACAGGCGGTCAACCAGTACCCTGTACCCATCTGTTCTGGCGGGTACGTCATATATACGTTTCAGATTGATTACCGGCATAACAAAAAATTGTTTCTTCAAGGTACAAAAAATTCTGCTGCCGTGGGTTTTACATACCTTTGACAGGTTGGGACTTTTTATGAAACAGCCGTTACAGGATATAAGCAATCTGAATGATATCCGCATTCTTGTAAATTCTTTTTACCAAAAGGTAAGAGTCAATCAGTTGATCGGCCCTGTTTTTAATGAAGTGATCAGAGATCAGTGGCCCGTGCATCTTGAAAAAATGTACCGGTTCTGGGAAACATTATTGCTTGGCAATAAAACCTATTTCGGTGCTCCTTTTCCGCCACATGCACAACTTCCTGCAGACAAAGAGCATTTTGATACCTGGCTGCGATTGTGGCAGGAGACCGTTGATGAACATTTTAAAGGCCCGGTTGCGGACGAAGCCAGATGGCGTGCAGATAAAATGGCTATTTTATTCCTTTCAAAGATCCGGTACTACCGCCATACAGGAAAAACGCCCCTTATATAAGCTGTAATAAAAAAAGCACCGGTCAGCTACCGGTGCCTGATCAATAAGATGATCTGGTATCATTTATTTTTATTGCGTTGCTCCTGTAACTGGCGCTGCTGTTGCTGCATTTGTTCC
Source organism: Niabella ginsenosidivorans (assembly GCF_001654455.1). Lineage (NCBI taxonomy): Bacteria > Pseudomonadati > Bacteroidota > Chitinophagia > Chitinophagales > Chitinophagaceae > Niabella > Niabella ginsenosidivorans. The sequence goes on along the minus strand of NZ_CP015772.1, from coordinate 726,094 downwards.
AGCCGTTCCTGCCACTTGGATTTTGTCTTGGGCTTCTTCCGGTTCTGCTGAATTTTTGCCAGAATCTTTTCATGGTCAATAATATAGTTCTGTATCACAAACTGTAATGCCAGCGTAACAATATTGGATACTGTATAATACCAGGTAAGCGCAGAGGGAAGCTTGTTAAATATAAACAACAGGAACACCGGGAAGATGTACGGCATGTACTTCATCATCGGGTTGCTCTGATCCGGCGTCATATTCATACTGTATAAAGAGATCAGCAAACTGGTCAGCACTGCTGTAATCGTAAACAGGCTTAAGTGATTGCCGAGCAAAGGAATGTTCACGCCAAACCGGATCGGTGCATCAAAAGCAGAGAGATCATGCGACCAAAGAAAATCTGCCCCTCTCAGATCCACGCTGGAATTAAAGAAACTGTACAGCGCAAAGAAGATCGGTATCTGAAACAGGGCCGGGATACAACCACCCAGGGGGTTTACACCAGCTTCGCGGAACAGCTTCATCTGTTCCATGCTCATGGCCTGCTGATCGCCTCCCAGTTTTTCCTTCAGCGCCGCAATTTCCGGGCGCAATGCCTTCATTTTAGCACCGCTTAAATAGCTTTTGTAGGTAAGCGGGGAAATCAGTAACCTGATCACCAGTGTAAGCAGGGCAATTACAAGACCATAGCTGCTTACAATGCTCTTCATAAAATTAAATACCGGTATAATAACAAACTGGTTCAGCGGGCGCACAAATGCGTACATCCCCTGGCCCAGGTTCACCATCTTGCTAAAGCCGTTATCATATTTCTTTAAGATGTTGTAGTCTGAAGGACCATAATAAATGCTCATAGGGATCGTAGCCGCAGCATTTCCTGCCGGTACTTTTAATTGCATATTGGCTGTTGTCCGTACGATGTCATGATCTGCATCCGGGGGAATCGTCCAGTTGATCTTACCACCGGAAAACTTGTCCCTTGCCCAGAGGAAGGTATTAAAAAAGCGCTGGCGCACACCGATCCACTCTACATTTTTTTCAAAATCAACATGATCTTTGCGGCTGATAGTATGGTAATCAAAATCATTATTTTCCATGTAGCCGATCTGGGTGTTTTGCTTTTCAAAGTCGATATCTGATTCCTGTTGCTTGGCATCATACTGCCAAACCATGTTCATAGTACCCTGCGAAAGCATTGTGCCCGGCCGGGCCAGGGTAATATTAAAGTCGATCTTATAATCGTTCGGGTAAATAATAAACTGATGGATAACAGAACCCGAGGCAGACGTGCTGTCACCGCCCTTTAATTCAAAAGTTACGATCTGCGCGCCATCGGGGCCCGGGGTCACTTTTCCGTTGCTGAAAAACAGGTCGCCGGTTTGGGCGCTTTGGTTGGAAGCCGTATTTATGGCATAACTGATCCTGTTAAAATCAGTTCCGGCCAGTTTTACCTGTTGACTGTCTACTGCGCTTTTGAATTTCTTTAGTTCTATATATTTCGGCTGCCCGCCCTTGTTGCTGAAAGCCACTTTAAATACCTGGTTTTCTGCATATACCAGTTGCTCTGTACCATTGGCAGCATTTACAAACATGCCTGCGCTGGTTGCATGGCGCTGTGAATCTGCCCGCAATGAATCTAACCGCAGTGTAGCGGTATCCACTTTAGGTTTCAGGGCATTGGCAATAGAGTCCTGCCTGGCTTTTTCCTTTTGATATTCGCCTTGCTGTAAATTATTATAGTAAAAATAAAAGAAAAAGAGCACCGCTAAAATTGCAAACCCTATGATCGTATTACGGTCAAAATTCATTACTTACGTGTATTTTTTAAGGCCGCAAAGATAAGACAAAGCACCGGATTTGCCCTTTGATCCGGCATAAAAAAAAGTCGCCCTGCAGAAAGACGACTTTTATTGAAAAAATATTATAACCAATTATAAATCAACATTTACTGTATCGCTTTTCTTTACAGTAACATTATGCTCTGCAGCATAGTTTAACGCGGCTTCTACAAACTTTACAAAAATGGGGTGCGGGTTTTCAACCGTGCTCTTCAGCTCGGGGTGAAACTGAACGCCTATAAAAAACGGGTGTGTGGGCAGCTCAATCACTTCTACCAGACCACTCTCCGGGTTTTTACCGCTGGCAACCATCCCGGCTTTTTCAAACGCTTCCAGGTATTTATTGTTAAACTCCCAACGATGGCGGTGCCGCTCACTGATGTGCTGCGTGCCATAGATCGCAGCCGCTAAAGTCCCCTCCTTTAAATCGCAGTCATAGGCGCCCAAACGCATGGTGCCGCCTTTTTCCGTTACATTTTTCTGGCTCTCCATCAGGTCAATCACAGGATCTTCAGCATGCTCATCCATTTCCGTGGAATTGGCTCCGGCCAGGCCCAATACATTGCGCGCGTACTCAATAGCAGCCATCTGCATACCCAGGCAAATACCAAAGAACGGCAACCCGTCCTCACGTGCATATTTTACCGCCGTGATCTTTCCTTCAATCCCCCTTAAACCAAAACCCGGGGCAACCAGCAGGCCATCAAGCCCGCTTAATTTCTCTGCTACATTTTCAGGGGTAATGTATTCACTATGCACATTTACGATCTGCACCTGGCATTCATTAACGGCACCGGCATGCACAAATGCCTCCAGGATGGATTTGTAAGCATCCTGCAGCTCCAGGTATTTGCCGATCAGCCCGATGCGGATAATGGATTTCGGATATTTCAGCTTATCTAAAAAAGTGCGCCATTTGTTTAGTTCCGGTTCATGGTATTCGGTAATGCCCATGATCTTTAACACGGTAAGATCCAGCTTTTCCCGCAGCATGGCCATCGGCACTTCATAAATGGTAGATTGATCGGCCGATTCAATAACCGCCTCCTGGCGCACGTTACAGAACAATGCAATTTTGCGGCGCAGCTCCGGCGTCAGCGGTTTCTCCGTTCTGCAGACAATGATATCCGGGCGCACGCCTTCCTGGCTCAGCATGCGCACACTATGCTGTGTGGGCTTGGTTTTCAGTTCCTTTGCGGCTTTCAGGTAAGGAATCAGCGTCAGGTGGATCACCACGGTATCTTCATCCGGCAGTTCCCATTGCAACTGACGGATCGCTTCCACAAAAGGCAGGCTTTCAATATCGCCAATGGTACCGCCGATTTCTGTAATGACCACATCATACTGGCCGGTAGTGCCCAGCTCCATCATCCGGCGTTTGATCTCATTAGTGATATGTGGTACTACCTGCACCGTCTTGCCCAGGTAAGCACCTTCGCGCTCCTTGTTGATAACCGTTTGATAAATACGACCTGTGGTCACATTATTAGCCTGGGAAGTAAAAATATTCAGGAAGCGCTCATAATGCCCCAGGTCCAGGTCAGTTTCTGCACCATCTTCCGTTACGTAGCATTCTCCATGCTCATACGGGTTTAAAGTGCCCGGGTCAATATTAATATAAGGATCAAACTTTTGTATAGTAACCCGCAGGCCTCTTGCCTGTAACAATTTTGCCAGCGATGCTGCAATAATACCCTTACCCAACGAGGAGGAAACTCCACCGGTCACAAATACATACTTAGCCATAATGATATATTAAAATCAATAAATTACTCGTTAACAAGAATCATTTTCACAAAAAAACTCAACCTGTTTCAACAAATCCAACCCCATTTTTATCTCCGGAAAGTAAAAAAGCTGTTGTGACCAATAAAATCCAATGAAAAACTTTGAGAGGTCATGCAAAGATAGGATTTTTCATATTTATAAAAACGCATGGTGCATAACATTTTTTATCCCGGAACATTTACCGGAGCAAGCTGTTAAAAAACACACTCTTATTAAGAATTTCCTGGCACAAATTGGCCTTCATTATTATTTTCGCACCAAATTTTTATACATGAATAAGTATTTTCTGACAATATGTATGGCTATTGCAACGGCAACTGCCGCTGGTTTGCAGCCTTTAAAAGCACAGGTCACAGAAACCATTCCCCCCGGCGTGGATTCAGTTTACAGGGCCACGCCTACAAAGATCAATGACCTGGTGCACACCAAGCTGGATGTACGTTTTGACTATGGTAAAAGGTATTTATACGGTAAAGAATGGGTAACCTTAAAACCCCAGTTCTATCCTACCGACAGCCTGACGCTGGATGCAAAAGGCATGGACATTAAAACCGTTGCACTGGTAAACGGGAAAACCACAACGCCTTTGAAATATACCTATGACGAAGAACAGCTGCACATACGGTTAAACAAATCATACACACGTGATGAAAAATATACCCTTTATATTGAATATACCGCCAAACCCGATGAATTAAAGGTGAAGGGAAGTGCCGCCATAACCGATGCAAAAGGATTGTATTTTATCAATCCTGACGGAACGGATAAAAATAAACCCGTGCAAATATGGACACAGGGCGAAACGGAATCCAACTCAGTGTGGTTCCCCACCATTGACAAGCCCAACCAGAAAACAACAGATGAAATATCCATGACCGTTCCGGGCAAATACACCACCCTTTCCAACGGGAAGCTGATGGCGCAGAAAAACAATGGTGACGGAACGCGTACAGATACCTGGAAGATGGATCAGCCTCATTCTCCCTACCTGTTCATGATGGCCATCGGTGATTTTAAGATCTATAAAGACATGCCCTGGAAAGGAAAGGAGATCAATTATTACCTGGAACCCAAATATGCGCCTTATGCAAAACAGATATTTGGTAAAACACCCGAGATGATCCGTTTTTACAGTAAAACATTAGGGGTTGATTTTCCCTGGGTAAAATATGCACAGGTGGTTGTGCGGGATTATGTTTCCGGCGCCATGGAAAATACCACTGCCACCCTGCATGGGGAGCACATTCAAAAAACAGACAGGGAACTGCTGGATGGCAATGAAGAGGGAACCATTGCACATGAGCTTTTTCATCAGTGGTTTGGCGATTATGTAACGGCTGAAAGCTGGAGCAACCTTACGATGAACGAAAGTTTTGCCACCTTTGGAGAGATCATCTGGAATGGCCATGATAAAGGAAAAGAGGGAGAAGACCGTTCCCGTTATGAAAAATTAGCAGCTTATCTCCGGGGCACCAAAAACGGCATCAGCCCCGCGCTGGCACGTTATTATTATAATGATAAAGAAGATGTTTTTGACGCAGTTACCTATTCCAAAGGTTCCATAATCCTTTATGCATTAAAGAACCTGTTGGGCGATGATGCCTTTTATAAAGGACTGCAGAAGTATTTGCAGGACAATGCTTATCAAAACGGAGAACCGCAGCAATTACGGCTTGCCCTGGAAGCGGTAAGCGGGCGTGACCTGAGCCAGTATTTCAACCAGTGGTGGTATTATGGCGGTCACCCGGTACTGGATGTAACATACGGGTACAATAACGGCAAAGCCACAGTTCATGTAAAACAAATACAGGACAATGCTGTGCAGACCTTTATCCTTCCGGTAAAAGTGGATCTTTATACCGGTAAGAATAAAGTGTCAAAAACCCTCCTCATTAACAAAAGAGAACAGGACTTTAGTTTTGATATGAGCGCAAAACCGGACTTTATTGATTTTGATGCAGACAAGATCATTGTTGGTGAAATAAAGGAAAATAAAACCATTGACGATTATACTTTCCAGTATAAAAATGCACCTTCCTTTGCTAACCGTGTCAATGCTTTAAAATTTGCAAGTCATGATAAAAGCGACAAAGCCCAGCAATTATTACTGGCCATGTTGAAGGACGCTGATGGAGAGATCCGCGCCACCAGTATTGAAGCGCTGGATTTAGCAAATCCTGAAATTAAGGCCGCTGCCATCCCCGCCTTGCTAAACATTGCAAAAACAGATAAGGCAACCCGGGCGCGGGCTGCGGCTATTACCAAACTGGCACTAACCGGAGATACGGAATATCTGCCTTTAATGGAAGCGGGCATCAATGATAAATCATACAACGTAATTGGAGCAAGTATTGGCGGGCTGGCCAAATTAAATCCGCAGGCAGGCACAGCAGCCATCAGCAAGCTGGATGCTGACACTAAAAAGCACATACAAAATGCCCTGTTCCAGTTTTATGGGGCAGATCCTAAGGACGAATATCAGCACCATTTTACTGAAGCCCTGGCTGCAGCAGCTTCCCCTTCAAAGGCCTACCCTGTCATCGGGCCTTATATTGAGTACTTATTCAAAAATGAAAACCCCGCGATCACTGAAAAAGGATTACAAGATCTTGCTGCTGCGGCAAAACGTTTAAAAATTGAAAATGTATTTGCCAGCCAGCTGGTACCTGCGTATGAAAATATGAGCGCGGCAAAAGCACAGGCCGCTGCAAGTGCAACCGGTGCGGCTAAAGATAATTTGCAAAAGCAGGCAGCGGCCTTTAAAAAGGCAGCGGAAGTTTTTAAAAAATAGTTAGTACACTTTAGGATATTGAATAGCAAAGGAGCAATTTAATCCTTTGCTATTTTTTTATAGCTGCCAATGACCCCACGGATTATCTCGCACCGGCGCTCCCGGCCGTTAGCGCCAGCTTTGCCAGGATCCTGACTCAAAAATATTACCGGAATAATTGTTTCCCAATAAGGAAATTTATGAATGAAGCCAAATTTTGACATAGAGTTATTGCCCGAAGCGATCGAGTTTTTGGAAAAAATTGATGCCAAAGCAAGAGAGAAAATTTATTACAACATCAAAAAATCTCAATTCGTAAACGACAATGAGCTATTCAAAAAACTGAATGTCTTCATTTGGGAATTCAGAACGTTGTACAATAATAAAGCATACAGGCTCTTTTCTTTTTGGGCAAGACGGAGAGAAACGAGACATTGGTAATTGCGACACACGGTATTTAAAAAAGACACAGAAAACTCCACAAAAGGAAATCAGGAAAGCAGAAAAAATCAGGAAGCAATACCTTGCCTACCGGCAGGCAGGTTTCAACAACAATACAAAAATAAATAGTTATGGCAAATAAATTCAAAACGGTTTCAATTGACACAATGATTGACAAACACATTGGAAAACGTGGTACTGAAAAACGTGAGGCATTTGAAAACGAGTTGCGAATTGACCTGTTAGGGCTGGCCATAAAGCGAGCAAGACAAGAACGCAACCTCACACAAGAGCAATTAGGCGATCTTGTAGGAGTGCAAAAAGCTCAAATTTCAAAAATTGAAAACAGTGTAAAAAATGCACGGTTTGAAACCATTTTAAAAGTTTTTGATGCCTTAGGAGCAAAAGTGAATTTTAATGTGGAACTGAATAATAAAAAATTGGCGTACTGATCATTTTTAATAATACGTAGTAATAATCAGTCTTTTGCTATTTTTTTATAGCTGGCAATGACCCCCCGGATCAAAGAAGAGCTGAAACCCCGGTGCTCCATTTCATTCAGCCCTACAATAGTGCATCCTTTGGGTGTGGTTACTTTATCAATTTCCTGTTCAGGATGGCTGCCATTCTTCAGCAATAATTCTGCTGCTCCTTTTACCGTTTGCGCGGCAATGAGGTTGGCGGTTTTTGCATCAAAGCCTATTTCAATACCCGCCTGTATATTGGCGCGGATATAGCGCATGGCATATGCCGTTCCGCAGGCGCCCAGTACGGTTGCCGCATCCATCAGCTTATCGTCTATTGTAACCACTTTTCCTACGGTTGAAAACATTCTGGTAACCAGCTGCACCTGCTTATCCGATGCATTATCAGAACTGACACAGGTCATGCTTTGCTCAATAGCCACCGCCGTATTCGGCATTGCCCTGAAAACCGGCAGATCTATCTTTGCCATTTCTTTCAGATCCGACAGTGTTACACCGGTTATTACGGAAACCAGTACCTGTTTTTTGGTAAGCACCGGAGCTATTGCTTCCATTACCCCCGCTATCTGAAAGGGTTTTACGGCTAATATAATAATATTACTTGCAACAACGGCTTTTACATTGTCGTCAGAAACTTTTACACCTGCAGGAAGTTCTCCCTTTAAGCTGGATATATTCCTTTTAGTAATGATGATATCTGAAGGAATCGAAAAATCGCTTTTGATAAGGCCCTGTGCAATAGCGGTACCCAGGTTGCCACCGCCGATAATGGCTATTTTACTATTCATAACGCAACTGTACTTATAATTATAAACTATTTTTCAAAAATATAACTCCCCCGTAGAAAAATCAACAGAAGAAGCCTCCGCCTGCGACTTTTTCAATGCAGGTATATTGGTTTGCATAAATGCCTGTACATTAGCTCCATAATAGGGCACAGCAATATAAGTAACCTGACCGCCGGAAATGGCACCTGCGGCAACGCCTCCTGCAATTCCACCAACAAGAGCGCCCCAAAAAACCGCGTTATTCCTTCTCCGCTTATTTTCCAGATAGGAGGAAATGAAAAAACCGTTAGCTACCCGCTCAATAGGAATGAGGTTATGCTCTTTGTACTTATAAAGCTCATCGTCTTTGCAAAGACCCCAGGGGATGATTTCCTGCTCGTTACCAGTGCTGTCTTTAATAAAGAAACGAGCCCCTTTCTTCTTATTAAATTGCGTGGAATAATGACGTACCGAAGGGGCATTTTGCAGGAATTCATTGTACGTCAGGTAAATTCCGTTCTGATAATGATCTGTAAGTAAAACAGGTACCGTAAACCGCTCGTTTGCCTTTCGCCTCACCTCCTCAATGGTCAGTAACTGGGTATGTTCACCGGCTGTATCGGGTGATGCGGCAGCTTTATGAATCAACAGAAACAGCAAGTCTCCGATATTGCGGCCATGAGAAGCGGTTACGTCCATTCCGCCATGCATAATGCAGGTATCAACCGATGCTGCAAGATAATATTTATCCGCAGCAGCACCCACCCAGGCATCTGCCTGCAATCTCGCATATGCCCGTTCTTTCATTGCAAAGGTCCGTTCATTAATCCGTAACTCTTTAATAACAATAAAAAACTTCTTTGCTCCTGAATCGGATGAGTAATGGATGCTGTTATCAAAATAACGTTGTATAAACGGGGTCAAAGGTCCATCAGGATAAGCCCGCACCACACTGTTAGCCAGGCCCTTTTGAGCGTAGCCCAAATAGCTGCTGTCTGGTACAGCCTGAAAGACCTTTATTTCCGCTACGGGGAATTCAACAATCTCCGGCTTTGAAGGCACTTTTATAATTTTCCCTTTTTTCTGTGCGCAAGCAACATTCAGCAAAGCGCCCAATAAAAAAACAAGCAGCGTTACAGTTACCCTTTGCATTTTGTGTCTGTTTTATTAAGTTAGTTGGTTATTGACTTTCCACAGCTTTGTATGCAGTGCCTCTTCATGTCCGCTTATAATCCTCCCATAGCCTCCACTGCCGTTTCTCTGGAAAGATATTGTTCAATAGCGGTATCATAACTCAGCTTCCAGTCGGCTATTGATCCCCAGTTTTCCCCGTTTATGATAATGGCGCCGGATGTAACGGTTCCTATTTTTTCAAAAGGAACACCGGCCTGCTGTTCCAGTTCCGCGGCCTTTTCAGCAGCAACGCTTACCACCACCCGGCTTTGCGCTTCGCCAAACAATGCTGCATCTTTTCTCAGGGAGGCATTGGTGGTAATCGCAAATCCAAGATCACGGTTGAAGCCACTTTCCAGCAGGGTGACCAGCAAACCACCTTCGCTGACATCATGCGCCGATGAAATAACCCGGTTGCTGATCAGCTCAGCCAGGGATTGTTGCAGCGCAAATTCTTCTTCCAGCTCAAAATATGGAGCGGCAGAATGAGTAATGCCGTGTATATGATACAGGTACTCCGAGCATCCCAGGTCTTCCGGTTGTTTGCCCAGCACATAAATAACAGCGCCTTCGTTTTTAAAGTCGAGCGTCATTTTATTATTGATATCTTCCAGCAGTCCCACCATACCGATCGTTGGGGTGGGGTTTACCGGTCCGTCAGGATTCTGATTATAGAAGCTTACATTTCCCCCGGTAACAGGTGTATCAAACTTTCGGCAGGCATCGCCCATGCCTTTAATGGCATTTACAAACTGCCAGTATACCTCAGGGTCGTACGGATTCCCAAAATTCAGGCAATTGGTCACTCCCAACGGCTGGGCCCCGCTGCAGACAAGGTTCCTGGCGGCTTCGCTTACCGCTATCATAGCCCCTTTATAAGGGTCTGCATACACATACCGGCTGTTACAGTCTGTTGTAACGCCCAGTCCTTTCTTTGTTCCTTTTATGGTAACAACTGCAGCATCAGAGGGCGCATTGGTAGAGGTATTGACCGTTCCTACCATGCTGTCATACTGATTATAGATCCAGCGTTTGGAGGCAATAGAAGGCAACGCTACTATTTGCTCAGCCACCGCTTTGAGATCTTCCGGTTCTTTCACTGCCGCCGCATCAAAAGCTTTGATCTTTTCCAGGTAAGCAGGCACTCTGGTTTCCCGGTCATATTGCGGAGCGCCTCCTCCCAGTACCAGTTCATCTGCAGGTACGGAGGCTTCCATCTGCCCGTTCATATAAAAATCCAGGAGGCCATTGTCTGTTACCTCGCCGATCACTGCGGCCGGCAGGTCCCATTTTTCAAACACTGCTATTACCTCTTCTTCCCTGCCTTTCTGAGCTACCAGCAGCATCCGCTCCTGGCTTTCGCTTAACAGCAGTTCCCAGGCTTTCATAGCCTCCCCCCGGCCCCCTCCGGAAGCGGTGGAGTTTCCCATTCTTGTAGGCACTTTGTCTAAATCAATGCGCATGCCCACACCGCCTTTGGCGCTCATTTCAGCAGTAGAGCAAATGATGCCTGCGGCGCCCATATCCTGCATGCCCACCACGGCTCCTGTCCGGATCACTTCCAGGCAGGCTTCCAGTAATTTCTTTTCCTGGAAGGGATCGCCTACCTGTACCGCAGGCAGTTCCTGCACGCTTTCCGAAGTAATGTCGGCAGAAGCAAAAGAAGCGCCTCCAATGCCATCTTTACCCGTGGCGCTGCCTACAAAAATCACCGGATTGCCGGTGCCTTCAGCAGTGGCGGAAACCGTTTCTCCCGCTTTTACAATGCCCACGCTCATGGCATTTACCAGGGGATTGGTATGATAACAGGGATCAAAATAAATTTCACCACCCACCGTTGGCACTCCAAAACAGTTGCCATAATGGCCGATGCCGTGCACTACCCCGGCCAGCAGGTGCTGGGTCCTTGCTTCGTTCAGTTTCCCAAAACGTAAGGAGTTCAGCGCCGCAATGGGGCGGGCGCCCATAGTAAAGATATCGCGGTGAATGCCTCCCATGCCTGTTGCCGCGCCCTGGAACGGTTCCAGCGCGGATGGATGGTTGTGCGATTCTATTTTAAATACCACGCCCAATCCATCGCCAATATCCATAAGACCGGCATTTTCTTCACCGGCAGCTACCAGCATACGGCCTCCCTCACGCGGAAGCGTTTTCAGCCATTTAATGGAATTTTTATAACTGCAGTGCTCGCTCCACATAGCGGAAAACGCACATAACTCATTAAAGTTAGGCGTGCGCCCTAACTTTTGTTTTATTAATTCAAATTCCTCTTTTGTTAAGCGCAGCTGCTCTGCCGTTTTTACTGTAATTTCCATTATTCTTTTATAGCTGATTTAGACGTTTTTTAAAATTGCAGCGAATTTACAAAACAACTGCCATTATAACGGATAAACCTTCTGTAGTCATCCGCACGCACAAAACAGGCATGCCTCAATATCCTAACAGAATAACCAGGCGCTGCAATCTGCAATTCAATATTCACAAACAGGCGACCCTGGCGCATTAGTGTCCCGAATGAACGAATAAGCGCCATTGGGCGTTATTGGTGCCCATTTTAAAAGAAAAAACGTATCTTATTGATTCGTGAATCTGTGACATAATCGTTTACAGATTTATGCGTTCACCTTGTGCGCCCACCCTGCTTCTATGGCTTTTCGCTATTAATGGGTTATCATTGCAATCAAAAATTGCCGTTTGTTGGAAATTGTTCTTTTTGCCTTATATCTGTTTTTATTTTCCTGGGCCATAACCCAGACCCGCTTCCTCAGGTCCAGCGGCCTGTCCCGCTTTCAGCTGGTGCTGCTGTTCCTTTTAAAAGTTGTTGCGGCGCTGCTTTACGGATGGGTTTTCTGGCGGCAGGGAGGAGATACCTGGCGCCTGTACCAGGAAAGCCTCAAAGAAACCCGGATATTAATGACCAACCCCATCCGGTACGTTACCAGCTTCTTTTACGATCCTTATGGCAATGGGTTTTCCGGGCTTTTTGCATCCCGGTCCTCCTATTGGAACAATCTAAAGGATAACAGCTTTATCCGCATTGAATCCCTTTTTAACTGTTTCAGCTTTGGCAGTTATTTCATCAATGCCCTGTTCTATTCTTATCTCACGTTCTTTGGTGTTGTGGCTGTTTATAAAGTTATGCGCCACCATTTAAACAGCAGGTCCTTTTTACTCATCATTGCCTGTTTCCTGGCTCCCTCCTTCCTGTACTGGACCAGTGGTTTGCATAAGGACGGGCTTACCTATCTTGCACTGGCTGCTATTATTTATATCTTTTACTTCCGGGTGCAATACAGAAAACCCGTTACCGCTTATTTAATTTTAGCAGCCATGATGGTTTTGCTGTTTGTGCTCAGAAACCATGTGTTAATGGTACTGCTACCTGCCCTGTTCTGCTGGCTGCTTGCCCAAAAATTTCCCCGGCAACGTATAAAAATATTTACAGCCGTTTATATACTGGCTATTGCCTGCTTTTTTATGTTGAAATATATTGATCCTGCTCTTGACCTGCCGGCTATTGTATTGAGCAAACAGGAAGCCTTTATGAACCTGGGAGGAGAATCGGAAATAGCTGTTAAGAAACTGCAGCCAGACTTTGCCGGTTTTGTACAGTTATTGCCCCAGGCAGCAGGCATTTCCCTGTTCCGGCCTTTGCCCGGCGATATCAATAAACTGATTATTGTTCCTGCATTTACAGAGCTCCTGCTTGCCTGGGGCTGTATAGTGCTTTGCCTTATTTTCCCAAAGCAAAAAAAACAGTACCAGCCTTTCAGCCTGTTTTTGCTGGCATTTTGTATCAGCATGCTCCTGATGATCGGGTATACGGTTAATAATATAGGCGCTGTTGTCCGGTACCGGGCCTTTCTTTTTCCTTTTATTATAGCCCCTGTTCTTTGCTGTACTGATTGGCAAAAACTAATCAAAAAAATAAATATAAAATAATTAATATATTATATTTTGTAGCCCACAAAAGCCCTTTTTTCATTTTTTACTAAAAATCTATCAACAATTTTATTAAAAAATATAAAATATATATTCCATAAATGTAATTTTGCATTTATTTTTGTAAAAACTATTCTAAATGTCATTAAGATTTAACGCAATTTCTGACCTGCATACCTATAATACGGATGTGGGCAAGATCACACCAAAAATCACCGAGGTTTTCGGATCACATGTTTTTAATTTAGTCACTGCCCGGAAATTTTTAAGCGATGAAGCTTATAAAAGCCTTAAGGCATCTATTAACGCCGGCCAGAAAATTGACCGCAATGTAGCCAACCAGATCGCTACCGGTATGCGCGCATGGGCCGAAGCAAAGGGTGTAACGCATTACACGCACTGGTTTCAGCCTTTAACCGGAACTACTGCGGAAAAACATGACTCTTTCTTTACGCTGAAAGGGGATGGTACTCCTATTGAAGAATTTGACGGAGGCGCCCTGATCCAGCAGGAGCCTGATGCTTCTTCTTTCCCCAATGGCGGCCTGAGAGCTACTTTTGAAGCAAGAGGCTATACGGCATGGGACCCATCCTCGCCTCCTTTTATTGTGGAGATCGGTTATGGCAGAACACTTTGCATTCCTACTATTTTTATCTCTTATACCGGCGAATCCTTAGATTATAAAGCGCCCTTATTAAAATCCATTGATGCGCTGAACAAGGCAGCCGTTGATGTTTGCAATTACTTTGACCGCAATGTACAGCGGGTTACTGCTACGCTGGGATGGGAGCAGGAATATTTTGTAGTGGATGAAGGGCTTTTTAATGCCCGCCCGGATCTTGTAATGACCGGCAGAACCGTTTACGGGCATAACTCTGCCAAGAACCAGCAGTTGGAAGACCATTATTTTGGCGCGATCCCTGAAAGGGTTTATGCTTTTATGCGCGATTTTGAGCACGAGTGCTATAAACTGGGCATTCCGCTGCGCACAAGGCATAACGAGGTAGCACCTGCACAATTTGAATGCGCTCCTATTTATGAAGAGATCAACCTGGCGGTAGACCATAATACGCTGCTGATGGATACCATGAGCCGTATTGCCCCAAGGCATGGCTTAAGGGCGCTGTTTCACGAAAAACCGTTTGCAGGTATTAACGGAAGCGGTAAGCATAATAACTGGAGCATGGCTACAGATACCGGCGTAAACCTGCTGGCCCCCGGCAAAACGCCAAAGACCAACTTAATGTTCCTGACGTTCTTTGTAAATACCATTAAGGCGGTTCATGATTATGCAGATGTATTAAGGGCCTCTATTGCTTCAGCCCCCAACGACCACCGTTTGGGAGCCAACGAAGCGCCGCCTGCGATCATTTCCGTATTCATCGGGGAATACCTTACCAAGGTGCTGAACGAAGTAAAGGAGCGGGTATCCGATAAAATGGATGAGCAGGATGAAAGCATGCTGAAGCTGGACATTCATAAGACCATCCCGGAACTGTTCCAGGACAATACCGACCGTAACCGTACTTCTCCCTTTGCTTTCACCGGCAATAAATTTGAGTTGAGGGCCGTGGGTTCTTCTGCCAACTGCGCCAGCCCCATGACGGTTTTAAATACCATTATGGCCCAAACCTTAAAACAGTTTAAGAAAGAAGTAGATGCACTGATCGAAAAAGGCGAGAAAAAAGAAATCGCTATTATGCAGATTATCCGCGAATACATTCTTTCCAGCGAAAAGATCCTGTTTGAAGGTGATGGCTATAGTGAAGCCTGGGAAAAAGAAGCGGAAAAGCGCGGGCTCCCCAACTTAAAGACCACTCCTATTGCGCTGGATGCAATGGTAAGCGAAAAGAATACAAAGCTGTTTGTTGATAATGGCATTTATACGCATTCTGAACTGGAAGCAAGGCACGAGATCGAATTAGAGAAATACATCAAGAAAGTACAGATCGAAGGCCGTATCATGGGTGAAATGGCTACCAGCGTTATTCTTCCTCCTGCTATCCGTTACCAGAACCTGCTGAGCCAGAATATCCGTGGCCTGAAGGAAGCCGGCCTGCCGGAATCGGCTTATGCCAATCAAAAGCAGATCCTGGATAAGATCTCTGAGCACATTAACAAAGCCAGTGACCTGGTAGAAAAGATGATTGAAGCAAGAAAAATATGCAATGCTATTGAAGATACACGAACCAAAGCCATTGCATATGAAAGCCAGGTAAAAGCACAGTTCTTTGACCAGATCCGTTATCATGTAGATAAACTGGAACTGCTGGTGGATGACAAAGAATGGTATTTACCAAAATACAGGGAATTGCTGTTTATGCGCTAATACAATTTCTGGCAAGTTCACATATAAGGGCTGGATGCGAATCCGGCCCTTTTTTACACTAACCTGAAAGAGGCATGCTACGTATCTTATACTGTTTCGACATTAAAAGAACACTGTCACCCAGGGTAAACTACTGGCGGCCCAAATCAATGAGGCGATGACAAACACGCTTATGGTCACCCTGAAGATATCATCCCCGGATCTGTTTTTATTTCAGGCCGAACTTTCAGATGATTTTGTTTTTACAAATAAAAAACCTGGCCTGACATGCCTTCACCTGGTGCAATTTAAAAGTCTAAACGGTATTACCTATGGGAAAAACATCCCGTAGCAGGCTTCCGGTATTCAGCAAGAAGACTTATATTCCTTTAAATTTTTTATCGGAAAAGTAAAGCCGGTAATCCCTGATGCGCCCATTCATATTATCCTGCCGCGGAAGCACCTTTATGCCGCTTATATTATAACTTCTGCCAAGGTCTATAACAATCTGGTGCGGTTGACCCGGTGTTTTGCTTTGCCATTCCGTATGCCAGATGCTGGTAAACTGCAGGTCAAATACATTGGCGGCGTTCCCATCATCTCCCGAAAGTTCTTCACTGTCAGCATACAATACTTTCCAGGCATTGCGGGGTATTTCCGTGCCTTCATTATCCAGCAACTGAATTTCTGCTATTGATGTGAATGGCTGCCCATTTACCTCGCTTAACGCTTCCAGACAAAAATACCGGGCAGTTACAGGTTTGAACGTTGCAGTCTGCCATTCTTTACTATTTGCAAATACGCCTTTGTACCAGGCATCCGCCTCTCCAGGCAACCATTCCTGAAAAGGCTTTTTATGCGCCTGTTCTTTCTTTTCGTTCAGGCTGTCGAGCACAGGCTTTTCCAGCCCCTGTAGTTTGGGTTTCTCCACACCAAAAACATCAAACACCACTATTTCATTCTTCCCGTTTTTCAGCCAGCAGCCCGGCAGGTACATTGTTTGTGTAGGGCCTATATTCCAGTACCTGCCCAGGCAAATACCATTGATCCATACCAGTCCTTTATTCCATTTACTCAGATCCAGGTAGGTATCTGTTTGCGCGGTTGCCTTAAATTGTGCCTTGTAAAAACCGGGAGCTGCCCTTTTTTGCTGCGTGAGCGGCTCATAAGATACCGGTATGTTTTTTTCACCCAGCGTAATGGGATACTGCGCCCAATGTTTTACCACGTTTTTTGTTCGGCCGTCATCCAGCACCACTTTGCCATGTATGCCTTTACGGTCATGCATCAGGTGACCGTAATTGACCCGCCCCGTTGCTTCTACCAAAATCCTCAGACGTGCCGTTTTACTGCGGGCCGGCACTGCTACGGAAAAAATCCCTTTTCTCCGGTCCATTGTTCCTATCAGCTTTTCATTCATGTACACCAGTGCAAAATCATGCACCTCTTCAAACTGAAGGGTTGCTTTGCTCCCTGCCGGAATCGCAGACTGGTAAAGCACTGCACCAAAACCCTGATCCAGGTCTTCCATCAGCAATGCCGTGTCAGATACCACCGGGGCAGGCAGGTTTTTCCATAAAGGCGCTACTGTGGTAAATGAGATATTATTTATCTTTTGTGAAGGAGTGGCCTCCGGTACCTCCGGAAGCGTTTCCCCCTCCTGCAGGTACTGCTTCAAAAGATCCCTGATCGCATAATATTTTGGAGTAGCATTTCCTGATTCATCAATGGGGGCATCATAATCATAACTGCTGGTCTGTGGCAGGTAGGGTGGCGCATTGGCACCGCTATAAGTGCCAAAAGTAGTGCCCCCATGTACCATGTATATGCTAAAAGAAGCTTTATGATCCAGCATCCACTTTAATTCATCAACCACTTTTTGAGCAGACCCGGTATGATGCGGCCGACCCCAGCTATCGAACCATCCGGGATAATACTCGGCGCACATCAAAGGTCCGTGTGGTTGTACTTCGCGCAAGGCTTTAAAAGCGCTTTCCGGGCCACCGCCAAAATTTACTGCTGCAAAAATATCCGGCCGTGTATCATTTTTTAACTGTACCGGTCCGTCACAGGTAAAAAACGGAACAGTAAAACCGGCATCTTTCAGATCATCACGTATCATACCAATATATTCCCGATCGTTCCCAAAACTTCCATATTCATTCTCTACCTGTACCATAATGATGTTTCCGCCATTACTGATCTGCAGAGGCGCCAGCTCACGTCCCACTTCCCGGAGGTATGTTCTGCAAGCTTCCAGGTAATGCGGGTTTTGGGTGCGAACACTCATACTCTTATCCTTTAACAGCCACCAGGGGAAACCACCAAATTCCCACTCCGCACAGGAATAAGGTCCCGGCCTTAAAATCACATACAACCCTTCTTCCTGTGCCATACGGCAGAATGCAGCAGCATCCGATTGTCCCGCCCAGGTAAATTTACCCGGCTCTTTCTCAATGATATTCCAGAACAGGTAGGCGCATACAGTATTCAGCCCCATGGCCTTTGCCATTTTGAGCCGGTGCCGCCAATAAGCCTTAGGCATACGCGCATAATGCATCTCGCCACAACGTATCAGATACGGCTTGCCGTTTAATAAAAAGGCCTCTGTACCTATGGAGAATGTTTGCCGCGATTGCTGGGCAAAGGAAGGGATCATAAGCATCCAGCAAACGAGGATAAAAAAAAATTTTAAGCGAATCATATTATTATCATTCAATAAGAAACCGGTGCGCTAACCGCACACCTACTGCAAGGTAAGCATATCCCCGCTCACAAAAAACACGTACAAGACTATGCAGTCATAGAGTTAGGCGAATCTGGTGCAGCACCTATTCAAAAGTGTATCGGACCAGGTACCGCCCCGGATTGCCCTGGCATATTGCAGCTGTTCCCAACGGCGTTCCCGTGCAAAGAAATCAACCGGTGCTGTTGTTTTACCGGCCTGCTGGCTGGAGAACTGATCAAAAACGAGCTCCGGCGTTTTTTATAAAGGCTGTTCATCAGGCCGCCATTCTTTATATGACTATTCATGCAGGTTATGCTCTTTGGGGCTATCACTGCCCCAGTAAGCGATCCGCCTTAACGCATTTAAAAAATTATCATACTTTTCTATTGCCGTATTACCGGCTTTTGATTGCAGGAGGCAGGTACTGAGCTTACAGCTGGCAGCCGTATTTAGCAGCCTGCCTGTTCAGTCAGATCCAGGAATGCAGTAGCTTCTTTTCAGAGGCGCTTTTATTTTTTGCTCCATGGCTTTTACAGGCCGGGCAGCCGTTAGCAATAAAAGTAAAAAACAGGGCATGTTATTTTTAACAACCGCATATAATTTGACTTTGTGCCATCAACGAACCCTATCCACGCAGGATCTGTTTCTATTGCTGATATGCGGTGTTACATTATTCAGACACAATTTTCCGGACAACATTATTATTCTTGTCCAAAACATATACGATTCCTTCTTTATCCACCGTAACACCGGTAGGTGCGGCAAACTTTGCTGCGGTGCCCAGCGCATCCAGGTAACCGGCCGAGCCGCTACCGGCAAAGGGAATCACCTCCCAGGTGCCTGCAATGATCATACGAACAGACTGATCAGGATTGGAGGCATTGCCATCCCAGGTACCATTACCGGCAACATATAAATTACCGGCTTTATCTATCCCCAATCCCCATGGATACGAGAACCTTGCAGCAGCCCCAACTCCGTTCGCATACCCGGCATTATCGGCCAGGCCTGCAATAACGGAGGTTGTCCGGGTTCCTTTTGCAATTTTTGTAATGATATGCCGGCCGTTTTCCGCTACATATATATTACCGTCTTTATCTACAGTGATTCCCGCCGGATAAGAAAGCCCGTCAACTATTTTGGTACTGCTGCCGCCATTTGTTGGCATGCTGTAAACCGTTCCTGCATCTGTGCAGGTGTAATAAATGGTTCCTGCTGACGTATCCACCGCAATGCCCCAGGGAGCGCCTGCACCCCAGCCGATCGTAGTTGCTGTTCCGTCAGGCGTTATTTTCCGGATATCCCAGTTGCCCGGATCTACTGAATATACATTACCGCTCTTATCCACTGCTACTCCATAAGGAATAGAGAACTGTGCTAACGGTCCTTTTCCATCAGCCATACCAGACTTGCCGGGCGAACCGGCAAACAGGGTTACATTACCGGAAGAATCAATTTTGCGGATGCAGTTATTACCCGGGTCCGCAACATAGACATTCAGTGACTGATCTACCGCAATGCCCATACTTCTTAACCAGGCGTTAGCAGGGTCAGTAAAGTGAAACCGGGCATCGGTTCCCTT
Organism: Niabella ginsenosidivorans; assembly: GCF_001654455.1. Classification (NCBI taxonomy): domain Bacteria; kingdom Pseudomonadati; phylum Bacteroidota; class Chitinophagia; order Chitinophagales; family Chitinophagaceae; genus Niabella; species Niabella ginsenosidivorans. The sequence goes on along the minus strand of NZ_CP015772.1, from coordinate 706,287 downwards.
TCCGTTTGCATACCCGTAAGTACCATTCCCGGCCAGCGTTGTAACGGTACGCGTATACTGGTAGGAAAAAGAAGAAGCACTTGAGGCACTTTGCCCGTTTGCTGTTACCACAATGGGGCCTGATCCCATTTTTTTGGGAACGATCGCCATGATCTGATGCCCGTTTGATCCAACGATCTTTAGTGGAATTCCGTTTACCGTTACAGCAATTAAGGAAGTATCGGTAGGGAAATTCTGACCATTAATTAATATTTCTGTTTTGCTTTTTCCTTCTGCCGGTAAAAAGCCTTCGATAACAGGTGCGCCGGATAGGTTGCTATCCTTTTTTTTACAGGAGCCCATCCCTACCAGCAACAGTCCTGCAATCATTATTAAAACGCAAATCTTTTTGTGCATATAGTTCTTGTTTAAAACAATTATCAATTAGAGTGCCTGCTGCTACCAGCCGGGGTTTTGAACCAGGCCCTTTGTTTTATCCAGGTCGTCCTGGTAGATAGGGAAGAGGTACATTTTGTCGGCCCAGTACCGTGTTTGCAACAGATTCCGGTTATAAAAGGGAGTAAAGCTGAAGCCTTCCCCGTTATCATTAGCATTTACATTCATGCGGTAAACAGCTTTTACATTTGCATCGCCCATCATTAAACGGCGCACAAGGGTAAAGTAGCGATCCCCTTCAAAACAAAGCTCAACCTGCCGTTCCCGGATGATCACTTTGCGCATTTCAGCCTGGCTGCTTATTTTTTCCGGATACACCGTTTCAAAACCAGGAAGACCGGCACGGCTGCGGATGGCATTGAGGTATTTTAAAATATCCGAATTGCCGGGGGCATATTCATTCAGTGCTTCTATATAGTCCAGCAAAATTTCGGCATACCGGATATGAATATAGGGCCGGTATGCTGCCTGGTCATTGCGGATATTGGTTGCAGGGCTTACTCCTTTTGCTACAAGATAACCCGTAATATCACCGCTGTTTGAAGCCAACGCTCCGGATTTACCACTATAGTAAAACTCTGAGCGCCCGCGGCCATCCCTGTTGGCATCGGATGAAAAATAATTACGGTCATCACTGGTTGGGGCAGCAATAACGGGTTTTCCATTATACAGGATGCAGGCATAGAAACGGGCTTCCCGGCCCACATACATGTTGCTGTTGCCCGCAACATAACCGCGGTTCACTCCGTCCTTTGCCACACCCCAATGCGCAGGGTCATCATCATCCGTAAAACCGTTTTCCACATATCCCGAAGCAGGGTCATCAATAGTACGGCCATTACGCATATAAAAAGCATCTACCACATTTTGAGTGGCATTCTGCATATTGATACCACCGGGATTGGGAGCGCAGCGTTTTTCCCATCCCCAATACCAGTAAGCCCCGGCCAGGTTGGAGGAAAAAATGATTTCTTTATTCCAGTTGGATATAAACACATTGCGGTAAGAAAGCAGGGGATCAAAAGCCGGATCACCATCATCCGTATTATAATACAATTTGTATTCGTTTAAATCAATGACGGCCTTTGCGGCATCTGCTGCTATCTTCCACTTACTGGCATCATAGGCTGCGGGAGCAAGGGCAGTACCATTCTGGTTCCTAAGACCTGCCAGCTTTGCATTCCCATTCCAGAGAGGGCTGGCTGCCAGTAATGCCACCTGCGCTTTCACAGCTAAGCAGGCTCCTTTGGTGGGCCGCCCGTAATTGGAAGAACTTGACCATTCCAACGGCAGGCCATTTGCTGCCTGATCCATCAACCGGTTTATTTCCGCCACACAAGCCTCAAAAGATGAGCGGGTATACTTACTGAAGTCTTCGGTCAAACTCAGGGTTCCATCCAGGATCACAAACGGGCCAAACTGGCGGAGCAGTTTCCAGTAATACCAGCCTCTTAAAAAGAGCGCTTCACTTTTATACTGGCTTTTTAAATCATCGCTTAACTCCACAGCCGGCACTTTATCAATATTCTGCTCCAACACAAAGGACTGGCGGATCCCGGCATAATAACCAGGCCAGTTGTTCCAGTAATTGCTTTGCGGGCTCCAGTTGCCGGTGATCATTTTGCGCACATTTACGGTTGATATACTGCAGGAGGTTTCATCGCTGGCACCCAATACAGTATAGTCATCAGCGGGTTGCTGTATATAACTGTATACCTGGTTCAGGTAGGATTCCGCGGTAGATCTTTTTTGCCAGATCATTTCCGAGGTCAACAGGTTGTCCGGCTTCTTATCAAGGTATTTGCTACAACCAGAGAAACCGATGGCAAGCAGGCAAACAGCTGAACAGCAGATATAAAATTTATTCATCGTACATTAGATTATTAGTAAAACAATTAAAACAGCGCCCGGATGCCAAAAGTGTACATTCTGGTGATCGGGTATTTGGCGCCATTGGAACCCAGTTCCGGATCCCATAGTTTAAATTTGGAAAAGGTAAGCAGGTTTTGACCGGATAAATAAAGATAAAGGGAACTGAACCCATAGCGCTTCATTTTTTCAGTAGAAAAATTATAACCCAGTGAGGCCTGCTTTAACCTCAGGTAGGAACCATCCTTTAACCAACGGCTGCTATTGAGGTAATTATTATCTCCGAGGTTGGCAATTGTGATGCGGGGATAGTAGGCATCCTGGCGCGGATCATCTGCCGTCCAGCGGTCTTTTAAAATGCTTAGGGTATTATTCGGGTATTGCCCGATTCCGGAGAAGGGAATTACACCCACGCCATCCGCCCCCATATTATTACCAAGTATCCGGGAACCATTAGCCATAATGCCCACATCGGCGATGCCCTGGAACAGGGCAGAAAGATCAAAATTGTGATAACTGACTGAAAAGCCGGCACCATACAGCCATTTGGGGAACCAGGATTTTCCAAGGTACACCCAGTCGCCGGCATCAATTACCTGATCTCCATTCTGATCAAGGTAGCGCACATCCCCCGGCGCCACCACGCCAAACTGCTGTGCCGGGCGGCTGTTAATATCATCCTGGTCTACAAAAAGCCCGTCCGCAACATAACCGGTAAACTCACCATACATACGCCCGGTGCCGCGCTGATATGCATATTTTCTTTCAGGCTCATCCTGATAAACAATTTTATTGACTGCATAGGTTACATTTCCATATACGCGCAATCCTACTTTTCCGATCTGATCATTGTATTCAATATTCCCGTCAATACCCCGGTTAAGGGCCTCGCCCAGGTTGGCAAACACCTGTGCGCCATTATAACCGGCAATGGAAGAAAGCGTCTGCCTGCTGATCAGGATATCTTTACGGCGGTCTGTAAAATAATCAGCCGTTATATTCAGTTTTTTAAACAACCCCAGCTCCAGCCCGATGTCAGTTTTATAAGACCGCTCCCAGGTAAGGTCCTCCACCCCGATGATGTTTTCGGTAATTCCTCCTGCATTGCTGCCATTGAGCCCAAAGCCGGTTCCGCTACCACTGCCCATTTGAGTGAGATAAGGAAACCTTGAGCCACCTATATTATCATTTCCCACAACACCATACGAGGCCCTCAGCTTCAGGAGGGAAAGGGTATTGCTTAACCCGTCAAAGAATCTTTCTTTGGATATGACCCAGCCACCGGAAACCGATGGGAAAAGCCCAAAGCGCTTTCCTTTTTCAAAGTTCTCAGAACCGGTATACCCGGCGTTCAACTCCAGCAGGTATTTATCGTTATAACCATAGTTGATCCGGCCGGCCAGGCTTTGATTCCGGTAGGGAATGGAGCTGATGGCATCGCCTGCCGTGCTTACCAGCCGGTTCCGCATATTGTATAAAATCATACCCCCGAAATGATGATCCCCAAAGTAACGGTCATAATTCAGGTTCCCCTCCAGGTACATCACCCGCTCACCGGTGGCACTCTGTGAGTAGTCCAGGAACTGCTGCCCTACGCGGGTTTGGGTGTAAATAAGGTTGCCCTGCTCATCCCGGCCGGTAGCCAGGAACAGGTCGTTGGTATGACGGCGGCGGTTGTCAAACTCGCCATAGCTGTCAAATGAAAAACGCCCGTAGGCAGAAAGGCCTTTGGTAATGGCATCCAGCTTTTGCGTTAACGTAAATACCGATTGTACGGTAGGCCGGAATTCAGTGCTGTAACCATTGTTCTGCACTTCGTTCAGCGGGTTGTTACCGCCGTTATTGACGGGCCCGGCCCATTTCCCGCCCGGATAATTCACAGGAAACCCCACGGGGGTAGTAGCATAGGACAGATACCAGAGATCTCCCGCTGAAATACCGGGGTAGCGGGCATTCACCAGCATTGCGTCCAGGTTAAGCTGCAACAACGTGGTACGGGTAACATTTACATCCAGGTTGGTGCGGAAATCATAACGCTTAAAAGAAAGATTGGGATTAAAATCGTTCATTTTTTTTACGTTATAGGGACCTACCTGATCGTAAAACGAACCGGAAAGAAAATACCGCACGGCTTCACCGCCACCGGATACATTTACGTTGGCATTGGTGAGGGAGGCATATCTACCATACACTTCATCTACCCAGTTTACATTTGGGTACAAATAAGGGTCCAGTCCACTGGCTGTTTTTTGAATTTGTTCATCCGTATAAAAAGGTGTCAGCCCCATATTGGTACGGGCTTCATTGTACAGCTGCATATAGCTCACTCCATCCAGCATCTCCGGTCTTTTGGTAAAACCGGTCAGGCCGGTTTCGGCTTTCAATGAAATTCTGGGTTTGCCAGCAATCCCTCTTTTAGTAGTAATGATCAGCACGCCGTTGGCGCCTTTAGCGCCATACATAGCCGTTGCAGATGCATCTTTCAGTAAACTGATGCTGGCTACATCTTCGGGGTCTATATTATTAAAAGAGCCACCATAGCTGCTGTTCACATCTTCCCGTTGCACCCCGTCTACTATAATTAAAGGGGCAGCAGTGCCGCGGTCAACGTTATTAAAAGTTCCAATACCGCGAATGGTAAAGGTAGCATTATCATAGCCGGGCTCACCGCTGGATTGCACCGAAATGATACCGGCCACTTTTCCTGCCAGGGCATTGGAGAGATTGGGCACCGGCGTGTGCATATCGTTCATGTTTACGGAAGAAATAGCTCCGGTAACGGTAATTTTTGATTGCTTTCCATAACCCGTTATCACCACATCTTTCATGGCATCCGACTTGGCGGTAAGGGTAATTTTCAGATTGCCACGTTGTGGCACAACCGCCTCCTGGGGGTTCATGCCTACCATTGACACATCTAACAGTTCACCCGGTTTTACAGTAATCACAAAAATACCCAGGTCGTCCGTTGTTACCCCGCTACCCGGCCGGTCCCGGGGCACTACGGATACGCCGGGCATGGGTTTTCCCTCTTCATCCATTACCGTACCTTTTACAAAAGTGCTGTCTTCACGGCGGGTCAGCTGCTTCACCGGAATTTCCGGTGTTTTGGCAGGCGCCGCTTTTTTCTCGCTGAGCAGGATCTTTTGTCCCCTTATCCGGTAGGAAATGTTTTTATCACGAAACAGGTAGTCCAGCACTTCTTCCAGCTTTGCATTCTGGAAATTAAGGCTTACTTTCTCTTTATCATTAAGCACCTGGTTGCTGTAAAAGAAAACACAGCCTGTTTGCCGTTTAATTAACTGGAATACCTGGTAATAGGAAGCGCTGTTAAGACGGACCGACACACGATGCTGTTCGGGATTATCTTGTGCCTGTGCCCGGGCGGACAGGTGCAGACAACAGCAACTAATAACTATTTTCAGCAGCCAGCTTCTGAAAATAAAGGTTCGATTACAATTTTTACTCATAAAATAATGGGCTCGATTTTAAAAGAATATGACAAGCTTTATAAACGGGCAACAACATCATTACCAAAACGGGTGAAAAATGCACATTATTTTTTAAATAAATTTTACCAGGACTGCGCATTATCCGCAGTTCCGGTTATTGCTGGGCTCCTTTACTGATCTTGTTATTGACGATACGCGGCTTACCGTCAATGTCCGTAGTGCCATTAATATCGGTACTGATTACCACTCCGGTATTCCGTGCCGGCGACCCGGCCTTTAAATGAAGATCAGGGTCTGTAATACTTACCAGCAGCGGGTCCTGACCAATTGTTGAATGCAGATCCCCGCCGCTGACTGCCTTCCAGGCATTCCAGTCTGTTACCGGCTGCTCATTGACGCTGTTCCATATCCATTGAGGGGTACCCGTTGTAAAATACAGGTTATTGTCTATTACATTATCGGCGCCGGTTGCTGTGTATTTATGAATAAACACATCTACCGGCCGTGCGTAAATAATATTATTGCGGACCGTATCATTAAAACAGCGTTCTGTAAACCGGATCTCCCCTTCTATTTCACCAAATGCACCTGCTACCTTATTATTCTGAAAAAGTGTGTTATTGACAATACAACAATCATAAGTGCCTGCTGTAGTAAAGTTCAAGTAATCACCCAGGTAAATACCGGTGCGCCAGTTGTTATATACAAAATTATTCCTGACGATCACTTTTTTTGTAGGATAATCATTATTCTCGCTCACCAGCCCTATGCCGCGGTCACAATTGTATACCGTATTTCTTTCTACAATGGTGTTAGCCCCCCCACATATGTAAATGGCAATGGCCCCATAGTTATTGATTCCCCAAATAGCTGTGCTGTTGGCCATGCTTACGTTGTATAATTCGTTATCGCTTACCACACCATTACGTGCAAAATTGGTAACCGGATCGCCGCCTTTATTCAATCCTCCGCCATCGGCTATGATGATACCGATATTTTCAGTGTCAAATACTTTATTATGCGTTATCCTAAATCCGTCTACATTACCTGCGAGGGTAATATTTTCACTGGTACCGGTTTGCGTATTATGCACCGTGCAACCGGTTATTTCAATATCAGTAATAGCCTGCTTTCCGTTGCCGATCACCAGTATGGCATGTCCGCTTCGCCAGTTATCCAGTGTTGCCGTATTCTTTATATTATAGATATTGCAATTCTTAATGGTAATATGGCCCGAGTTACCGTTTACAGCAATTCCTTCCGGATCTGCGCCTTTAACGCCAGTGGTAAAATTGCAGATATCAAAACCATCCATAATGATATACTGTGCATTGGTGAGGGTAACCAGGGCTTCCCACCCGCTTACGATTCTGTTTGTTCCATCAAGCATAGGCCGTTCTCCGGGATATGCCTTCAGCACCACAGGATGCTCCGGTGTACCGGAGCGTGGAAAGTTTATTTTTTCATAATAAACCCCGGCCCTTACGAATATCGTATCTCCTCCACTAATCCTGCCAAGCGCTGTATTGATGCTCCTCCAGGGCGCATTTTGGTTTCCTGCTGCCTCATCATTTCCGTTTTCAGCTATATACCAGGTATGGGCGGTTTTCTTTTTTGAAGAGTCTGCAGGGAGATGGGATGCTTTGCTGCATGCAGTTACAGCAATTACCGCCAGCATTCCCAGCATCAATCGAATCATTTGCATTCGTTTAATTTTTTGAAAAGAAGCATTATTGTTTAATAACAACTTTTCAAAAAACCGGGTGAAGCTCAGGGCAAAAAGCAGTATATAATATTGGGGGAATTTTGTGCATGCCGCTTCACACACACTACACAGATCTGCACAGAAATACCTGTATTATGCATTTATTGCAGAAAAGTTTGCTGAACCTGACGAACCATGATCCGGTTATAAAATCACTCTTCTTCAGGCTGTTAATAACAAGTGTTGTAAGTTGTTGGAAATGAATCTACATAAGGAACGTCATTCCGAATGGAGGAATGGAGCAGAGCGGAATGAGCGGAGGAATCTCTCTGAGAATACAGAGATCCCCCGGCTGCGCCCGGGATGACGATTAAAAAAACTTGTCATCCGGATGAACTTAAATGCAATGTTTTTATGGTTGCCTGTTAATGACAAGTGCTCTAAATTGTAGCCTATATAAAGAACGTCCTTCCAACTGAATGGAGCGGAGCGGAATGAGCGGAGGAATCTCCTCAATTTGAGAGACCTTTCGACTATGCTGCGCTTCGCAGGGTGACGGCACAAAATAATTTGTCATCTTAAAGAACCTGACTGCGGTTATTTGGGCCTGCCAATGACAGATGTGTTATTGTTTTGAACATCAATCCTTCTTATTGTCATGCCGTTCCGATAGTTCGGAATTGTTTCGGCATCTATCTATCGCTCCCCTGGACCCTGAAACACCCCGAACATTCGGGGCAGGGTGGCCCGTAAGAATAATTGTCATTGCCTCATCCGAACTTTCGGATGATTTTGTTTTTACAAATGGAAAACCCGGAGTAACCTCCTATCATTATTGTTTATTATCATTTTACAGCGCCTGTCATTATCAACGCTGACCGGTTATTGAATATGAAGGACCTTGCCGGTATAGTAAAAATCAATCCCAACTGTAGCTTTTAAATCCTGCAGCAATTCCGGCAGGTTGTTCCTGTCCATTATACCGGATACTGATCTGCCGGCCAAAGCAGGATTATCTGCCTTAACAGGAACACCGTAAACACGTGTCATTTTTTCTGCCAGCTCATAAAAGGGCAGGTCATGGAAATAATAAACGCCCCTGGTCCATGCAACAACATCGTCTGTATCTATTGCTTCCACATTAAATCCTTTTTGCACATTGTAGATGGCTGCATGACCGGGCTGCAGGGGAATACGTGGTCCGCCGCCCGGCGCTTCTGTAAGCACTTTTCCTTCTACCAGCACTGTTGACACGGTACTTTTTGCATAGGTATTGATATTGAACTCGGTTCCTGCCACCTCTACTTTTGTAAGAGGTGTATGTACAATAAAAGGATGTTTGCTGTCTTTCGCCACTTTAAAATAGGCTTCCCCGTCCAGGTAAACATCCCGGGTAGCGGCTCCGAAACGGAAAGGAAATTTCAACTTTGTTTCCGCGTTCAATGTGACCACCGTACCATCTGATAAGGTAAGGGTGTAATTTTCTCCCTGTGGGATGGTTAAGAGGTTAACAGATGTATCGGCGGAACTGAAATGAAGACTTTTCGGATCCATATCCAGTATCGTGTTCCCAACCGCTATCTTTCTGTCTGCCTGGCTTTTTAAATCAACCGTTTCCCCGGAGCCGAGCTTCAGACTGACCGAGCTCCTGTTCTCACGAACGAGCGAAGCGATGGTTTGTGTATCTGTAACCTTTTTGTTCTTAGCCATGAAAAACCATGCAGCGGCGAAAAGCACCATAATGGCTGCAGCGGTGGCAACCATTCTTTGAATGCGCCTGTACCGCGTTGTTCTTTTCTGCAGACGGGCGGCCATCATTTCTTTTAAACTTTTCTGTTCGTTTTGAGGGTTGATGCTGTTAATAAAAACAGGTAATGCCATGATGTTTCCCTCCTGCTCCAACTGCTCCCAGAATTTTTTAGCCAGCATATCAGCGGCCAGTTGCTGTTTTAAAAAAGCGGTATCTTCCGGGCTGATGGTTCCTGCCACGCTTTCTAAATACAGCATAAATATTTTATTATAGTCGATCGCCATTACAGTATAAATACAACAAAACAGAAAACAGGGTTAATTTTTTTTGTCCATCATGCCTATTCTTAACATTTTTAACGCACTTTTCAAATGGGTTTTGAGAGAATTAATGCCGATGCCCATTTCATTAGCTGCCTCCCGGTATTTTTTGCCGTTGAAATAGACCATTGTAAGCGCGGCTTTTTTCTGCCCTTTCATATCAGACAGCAAATCCAGCAATCGCTCATTGCTTTGTGGATGGTCGGCTTCTTCTTCGGTACCCGCTGTCTGTATCTCCTGTGTCACTCTGAAAGCATCGCTTCTCCGTTCTTTTACTTTACGGCTTTTTATAAAATTCAGGCAGCGGTTCTTAACAGACAGGAACAGGTATCCTTTTACATCTTTATGAAAATGTTCAAACAATCTTTTCTCCCATATATCCAGGAAAAAATTCTGCACCAGGTCCTTGGCATCTCCTTCATCTTTTATAAAAAAATAGGCGCTTGCGCAAAGCAACTTAAAATACTTCAGGTACAGCTCGTCAAAAGCCGTAACATCATTATTTTTCAACCGTTCTACAATTATATCATCCTGTTGTTGCGCCATAAAACATACAGGTTAAAAAAGTGAGCCGGGTTAAAGGATTTCAACAATCCGATGTGCATACAAAACAATCTTGTTGGTTTACAAAAAATGATCATCTCTCAGGAAGAATAAAGCAGCAATCCCCTTTATCCCTGCTTCCTTCAAAATTAAAATAAGTTTCCGTAAAAAAAGCAGTAATGAAAACGATTGCGCAACTACAATTGAACAGGGCTCAGGATTGTTCCGGCTTTTGAGCTGCATAATCTGCCAGGTAGGAAAAATGCTTCCCTAACTTCCCGTTTTCAGCAATAGTGGCGCGTTGCAGCGTTTCACTTCCCTTTCCCAGCAGGTCATCGAAAACAAATTTTATCAGTTGTTCTCCAAAATAGCGGCTGGCATCCCTGGGCAATTCATTCGGAAGATTGCCCACCGCCATAATATCAATTGAGCTCTTCAGGTAAGGCGCCGTAATTTCCAGCGTGTACCGGTCTACACCATATACCGGGTCTTCAATTGTCTGCGTCCGTTTATTAATGGGCACTGACCCGTTCTCATCGTCAGCAACATCGGCAATCGTTTCAATAATAAACCGGTCATCGCTGATTGCTTCCGGTTCAAATAACCGGGGCACTCCTTCTGACCAGTAAACCCCATTCAGCAGAATATCCGTTTGCCGGGTATACGGCATGAATTTGTTTTTATAACTTCCTGGGGTTTCATGGAAATCCTGACGGTTATATTTTCCGTTATCTTTCCGCTCATAGAGATCCATACTTTTCAGCTGTGTATAAACCGGGTAATTGAAACGCCGGGCCAGGTATTCATCCGGCTCCACCTCATGCACACCAACCAGGTTCATGACCTCCAGCAATCCCTGCGCCACGCGGCCACTGCCGGTAACAGCAATTTTAAGATTGGGCAGCCGTAACCCAAAATACGTGTGGATCAGGTTCCTGTAATCCTTTTGCTTATATACGCGGTCCAGGTGAAACAGCCCTGTACGGTTTCCATATGCCATTAACCCGTTATGTGCTCCCACAATCCCGGCAAAAAAGCCAAACCCGATAATGCGCTGCCCGTCTTCATGCTCCAGGCATTCGTAGTCGATCAGTGTTATCTTTTTTTCAAGAATGGTTTGCAGAAGCTTTTGATTATGTGGTTGTTTTTTTTTGGTATGGGAAAAGAACAGATAGGTTTTATTGGTAATAAGGTCTTTAACAGGTACTTCTTTAATACCTAAGAGGATATCGCAATCTGAAAGATCTTCGGTCAGCGGAATGCCCATACGTTCATATTCTTCGTTCTTATAACAGCGTGTGGCAGAAGGCTGTATTGCAAAAGCAATATCTGAACGCTGTGCTAACAGCCATTTGCATTGTGCGGGAGTCAGCGCCACTCTGCTATCCTGTGGAATTTTTCCTTCTCTGATAAGGCCGATCCTGAAGATTTTCATAAAAACGAGCTTTTCTCAACAAAGCAGCAATTTAATTGTAATTTTAGATATCATCATCATGAAAGTCCTTCGTAAAATATTGTCTGTACTAAAAGCGGTCTTCATTCCCAAAAAGAGTTGCTGCAAGTAATAAGCTTCCATTAGAAAAAATAAACTGTGGAATTCTCTATTTTCATCTGAAACTTTGTAATATTGCAGCCCAAATTGACCGGACGGCGGTCCCGATAGTTACCGGGGTGGCAGACGCCCAAAGGCAGAGTTCTTAAACATAGCTTTGATGGTTCAATAATCATTTAAAGCATTTGCCCAGATGGCGGAATTGGTAGACGCGCTAGACTCAAAATCTGGTTTCGGCAACGGAGTGCAGGTTCGATTCCTGTTCTGGGCACCACACCACCTTTTTAAGGTGGTTTTTTTATGCCTGAAAACGCAATACTGATACGCATTACAGCCGATTTACAGATTTTCGTTTCCTTTCAAAATACTTTGATTTGACTAAATTTTGTTCCGCCTGTGTTCCGCGTATGGAACATTGTATTTGTATTTTTCATACCTTAGCAATGAAAATCCACTAAAAGGAAACCAAAATATTATGAGTGTAACGTTACGGAAACGGAAGAATGCAGACGGGTCAACATCGTTACGTTTGGACATTTATAACAATGGACAGCGATCCTATGAACTGCTTTCACACCTGAAGCTGGAAAAGCCATCTACCCCACTTGCCAGGGAGAATAATAAAGACCTGCTCAGGCAGGCAGAAGCTATCCGGGTGGCCCGGGCTGCCGAACTGGAGGCAGGTGGTTATAATCTGGTATCAGATGCCGGCAAAAGAACGGTGGTGATCACATGGTTAAAGTCATACTCAGAAAACTACAAGAAAAAGGACGCACGGAATGTTTCCGGGGTGATCAATCGGTTTGAGGAATATTTGAAGGCTGAAAGAAAAATGCAGATCACCTTCCCTCAGCTTACCCCTGCGCTTATTGAGGGCTTTATAGATTACCTGAATGATTTACATAAGGGTGAAGGGCCCAGTTCCTATTATGCCCGTTTTAAACGGGCAATAAAGACCGCATACAAAAAGCGGCTGCTAAAAGAAAACCCGCTGGATTTTGTCGAAAAGAAGCCCAAAGGAAAGGCCGCCGAAAAAGAGATACTCACATTAGAGGAACTAAAGGTTTTATCCGGAACCCCATGCCAGAACGATCAGTTACGGCGTGCGGCATTATACAGCTCCGTTACCGGCCTTGCATGGATCGATGTGAAAAATCTGAGGTGGCGCAATATCGATCTGAAGAATAAGAATATCCGTAGGTATGCCCGTACCAAAACAAAAGAAGCAATAACGGTTGCACTAAATGATACTGCCATAAAGCTGATGGGTGAGCCGGGTAACCCTGATGATCTGGTATTTGTATTACCAACCGCAAACGGGGCAAATAAAACATTGCAGGCGTGGGTAGACCGTGCAAAGATTGAGAAAAAAATAACATGGCATAACCTACGTCATTCCGCCGGCACCAACCTGGCACTATCCGGTACAGATGTCCTGGGCATTTCAAAGGTTTTGGCCCAGGCAAGCGTAAAGCATGCCCAGCGGTACATACACGCGGCCGAACAGATGAAAAGAAGGGAAACCGATAAATTGAATATTGAGTTATGAGAAAACTAAAACGAAAATTAGCCGAACTTGAAAGACTTATAAACTGGGATGCGTGGGGGCATTCTTTGGATAAAGAATACAGAATGTACTACCTGAGCGATGATGGGACAACCATACCATACCCAATGGGAAAGCTCATCGTTAAAAAAACCGGAAACAATATGTTTTATGCAGAAGAGGCCCTAACATCTTTTTTTAAAAGTATTCCTAATTCGACTTTCATTGATGAATTATTCGAGTATCCGAAAAACAAAGATGAAAAATATTTAAGAGATTTGAGCCAGCTAATAAATAGTGCTGTACAGCCCCAATCTATCTCGCAGTATGCAGATTATATAAATCTGGACACTGAAATATATTCTTATAATAATGCTTATGCTGTTTTTATATTCCGGGTACAGCGGTTTTTTAATGAAGTTACATCAGAGATAGATAAGTGCTTGCAGGGTTTGAATACTAAACCTGATACCTCGCAAAAAACAACATCTGATAACCCCAGTTTAAAATACTCATCCGAAGATATAACAACGTTTGTAAATAACCTTATTGTTTGTAGGCGTATTCTTAAACAAGATGCTGATAGGCTTATAGCCATGTTACTCGCAGGTGAAAGGCATAAAGATTTGGCGCCAGCCAAATGGTTGGGCACAAATCCAGAATTGCTTTATTTTATGACACTCATATTTAAAGATGAAAAGAAGCACGTTAGCTTTGCAAAAAAAATATTCCAAGTTGAAACTAAACTCAAAGACAATCACCTAACTAAAAGAATGGAAAAGAAAGGGTACCTCATAATAGAACAGTGTGCCCCTGTATAGGATTTCCTACCGAGTGTTTTATTTTTAGTACAACCCGCAACAGTAGCGGTTTTTGTTATTTTTTACCGAGTATTATCGGTGGTTCATACTCGGTCGTTTTATTTGGATACACGCTTACTCTCACACTACTTTCACATCGTAATTACAATAGCGCTATTGATTTTTTAATCAATAATCTTTTTACGATGGAAATGATATCAAACAAAGTTTTATCAAAAAAACAAGCATTAGAGCTAACCGGTTTTAAGGAAAGCTATTTTGATAAATTAAATGCATTAGGGATGATACCCGGGTGTAGCAAACCTACCGGCAAAACCTGTTTTTTTGATAGGGAGATATTGGAGGATTGGCTGCTATCAAAGCCAAAGCAAACCTACAAGAATCAGCAAACCGCAGCAGCCAACTACATTTCTTCACATTAAAAAACCGCTTAAATCATGAATAAGATGAAAAAAGCGGTAAATAATATTCGCAAAACTATACCGCAAAGATACAATAAAAAAGGACAGCATGAGTGCTTTACAACCCTCAAAAAAATAGCCAGGGAACAATGGAGTAAAGGTCCGCAAACCATGAAACAGGTATCGGTGGCCACTGGCATAGTTAGAGACCACCTGTGCAGATTTACATCTGAATGGAGACGCGAACGTACTATGTACGTGCATCATGTAGGGGTATGTCCCGTTACAGGTACTGGCGGAGTTATGTTCCTGGCTTTGTGCCATAAAAATAGCCTGGTCGCCTTAAAGATATTACTCAAGCAGGGGGGCAAGCCAAATGCATAAGGCTACCGATGAACAGATACGCAAAGAAACCGATAGGTTACGCAGCCTAAATGCCAGGCTGGATAATGAGAAGGAGGCGAAGCGTAAAGCGCCCGTGATGGCTCTGGATGCTTTTATGGGTGAATCCCTTCCAAATCCGCCCCCCGACATTTCAAACCCCAGACAGTTATCTAATTTCGAGCATTTACGTATTACTTCGGAAAAGGATTATCCCAACAATGAACCCGTTATTACATGGGATGGCAGCGGCATAGCTGCTCCTGGTAATATTACAGCCATAAGCGCACAGGCCAAAGCCGGGAAAACGGCATTTGTCACAATGCTGCTGTCTGGTGCCATCAGCACAGGCGGATTTTGCGACCTTTTCGGTCAGATCAACGTTCTTGTGAATGATAGTCGTAAAGCTGTTATTGTTTTTGATACCGAACAGGCTGAAGCTGATCAACAGTACAATGTCAGGACTACTCTGAAGCGCGCTGGATTATCCAACACGCCTGATCATCTCTTGTCATACAATATTCGGCAGTTACAATTAAGCGAATACAGACAAACCACTGATGCCATTTGTGAGGCTGCTAACAGTCATTTTGGGGGCATACACAGCATTTATATTGATGGGGTGGCAGATTATATTAAGGATGTCAACAGCGTTGAACAGGCTACCGAGATACGGGAATACTTTACCCTTTTGTCTATTCGGTATCAATGCCCTGTGATCCTGGTTATTCATCAAAACCCGGGATCCAATAAAGAACGCGGGCATTTAGGAAGCGAGATACAGCGCAAATGCTATGGTATTATAAATATCACTAAAGACGGTGATATCAGCACCGCCAAAAACTCATTTAGCCGCAAAGCCGGAGAACTTGAGACAATCTGCTTTAAATACAGCAGCGAATACGGGTATCATGTTGAGGTGGAAGCACCTGTTAATGATGCTCAGGCTTCAAAACTTGAACGCATAAAAACCAGTATCAAAACGGTATTGAAGCCACTTGATACCACTTCATACATGGATTTAGTACGTTCAATAGTTGGCTCTACTGCTTGTGGCGAGGCTACCGCCAAACGCTACATTAGCGTAGCAGAGGCTAATAAATGGGTTTCAAAAGGAGAGGATGGCAAGTATAGGCTTGCTCAATCGGTATCAGTATCAACCGGTATCAATCAGTATCAAACCTAAACCGGTATCATGGTATCAACCGCTAATATATTATAGCGGTTTGATACTGGTTTTTGATACTACCCGTTTTGATACCGATTTTAATAAAAAAAACAGGTAAAAAATGAAATGGCAACAACAACAGGTTAGTTTATATTCTTCGCACGGCGACCGCACGGGTGAGGTGGTACCCATAGGCGAAGTGCTCCGCTCCCGGTTCGCGGAGAACATAAGCGATATAGTTGCGCTGCGCAGCCTTGACAATGACGCTCCGGATTACCAGCAACGCAAACGGGACATAAAAAGCCGGCTACAATGTTTCGCACCATCTGCTTTACTTGCTGATCGTAAAGACGTCCTTAGTTATTCCGGCATTATACAAATCGACTTTGATGCAGTAGATATTCAGGATTACGATATTGATGAATTAAAAGCGGCTGTATTCACCCTGCCGTTTGTGTGCTTTGTTTCCTTGTCTTGCTCAGGGTGTGGATTTTATGCCCTGGCGCTGATTGCAGAACCCGAGAGGCAAAAAGAATATGCATTACACATATTTGACGTTTTACAAACTTATAGCATCAGTTGCGACCGGAGCAAAGGCAGAAATTACAATGATCTTCGTTATGTTTCTTATGATTCAAACATGGACTGGAAGGATGAAGTGGAGCCATTGCGTGTAACGCATTTTAAGACGAATACAGCCACCCTCCCCGCAAACCATGCAGTTGCCTCACCAAGGCGGTTTAATGGAAATCATAGCGGCCTTATAAACCAGCAGGTACAAAAAATACTATCCGCTCAAATCGGGCAGCGGTGGCTAACTATACAGCAAGCCGCCTACACGTTAGGCGGTGTAAATACCGGGCTGGACGCAATACAGCAGGCGATCCAACAAAACCCCGCATTCCATGGCGAAGAAAATAAATATCTGAAGTGTGCTGCCGACTGTTATGCGGCCGGTGTGCAAAAACCATTATAACTATGAATTGGAAAGACGATTTATTAAAAGCGAGAGAAGAATATTACCTGGAGCATTATGCTGCTGCGCGTGATTTTGGGGTGCCCACTAAGCGATACAGCGACCGCACCGCTAACGGTCTGACAAACTGTATCATGGATTTCCTGAAGTATCACGGGCATTATGCCAACCGGATCAATACTACCGGGCAGATGCGAAAGATTAACGGTAAAATGACCTGGACAAAGGGCAGCACCCGAAAGGGAACGGCTGATATTGACGCTATCATAAACGGAACTCCGGTTAAGATCGAAGTAAAAATAGGAAGGGACCGCATGAGTTGAAGCTGCCGGGGGTGTTTATATCGTAGTTAAGGATATGGACCAGTTTTTTACCTGGTATTGTGAGTTTTCCGAGATGTACGCGCGCGCAAAGGAGATTTCTACTGTAGAAAATTATAGATAATGAAAGGAAGAAAAAAAGGAACACCCAAGACGGGCGGCCGGATTGCGGGAACGCCCAATAAGGTAACAGGCAACCTAAGAGAGTGGATTACTGCCTTTATAGAAAATAACCGGGGGCAGATACAGCAGGATTGGTTGGCTTTAGAGCCAAAAGACCGGATTGTATTGTTTGAGAGGTTATTAAAGTATTCTTTACCTCAGCTACAGGCTACCAGCCTTACCACAAACTTTGAGCAGCTAACAGATGAGCAGTTAGATATTATTATTGAACAATTAAAACAACAAATACAATGATAAACCCGGGAACAAGAGAACAAAAGATAAATGCCCTTGCCGAGTTGGCAAAGGGCAATGATCAACCTTTTAAGAGAATGACAGAACAGTTGGTTTGGATTGAGGTCCGTAATGATCAAAAAATACCACAAGAGGTAATAGATAAAAGAGTTGCCGAGGAAAAGGCAAACCATCCTAACGATCCTGTAATATTTGTTGAAATATGAATCGAGAAGATAAAATAACAGCGTTACGGGAGTTGTCCAAAGGCAATTACAACCGGTTTAAACGGATTATAGGCCCGGAACCAATTACCGGCATGTTAATTATAGGAGGTGGAGATAATGACCTGTATCAAGTAATCTTTATCGAAAAGTCTAAAATATATCCGGAGATAAATGTAACTGCGCAAGAATTGGAGCACTTAAAAACAAATCCAAAAAACTTCTACAATGAACAGAAAAGATAAAATCAAGGCATTGACCGCCTTTTCTAAAGGGGATCCGTATCCGCTGCGGGATATATTGGACAGCCAGGAAAAGCCCCTATTTATAGACTATGTAAAACATAAGGGGTTATACTATCTGAATTTTGAAGACCGGGTAATGACTGAAGACGAGTTTAACCACTACACCGGGGGCAAACAGATTGTTTTTAAGATGCCGCATAATTTTCGGGATGGGCGTTTTAACAACGTTAACCTACCTGCTGATGTCGCTAACCATTCATAAAATATTTATTAAACTATAAAACGAAATCAAATGACAGACAAAGAAAGATACCTTTTGCATACCAATCAGCGCTTATCAATGCTTGTAAAGGCTATACAAGCCGTTGTATCAGAGATGCGAAAAACAACAAGCGAGATCAGTTCACTTTCACAGGCAGGGTGTCAGCCCAGCCCGGAATTTCTGGAACGTTATAATGATGAGGTTGTACCTCTCATGGAATCATTTCAGAGCATCAAATTATAAACATTCAATAAATAATATTTTATGCAACAAGCAGGAATTAATATAGTAGCTAAATGGAGCGATGAAGAAGTGCAGGCAGGGATTGCGAAGCTGAAAAAAACATTAGATAATTTAGGGTTGTCTAACTTATCTGTTGACAGCAGTGGGGCGGTGCGCAGTATAAATACGGCTAAATCCGCAATACAGCAATTAAAAGAAGCAGTAAAGAACGCAAAAGATAATTTGCAGTCATTTTTAGCGGGCGGGGGTAGTGTTTCCTCTGCTACCGGTAAACAACTGGCAGACACCTACAATCAGCTAAATGAACAACTTCAAAAGATCAACCGTACAACTAAAGGCACACAGGATGCGTATGCCAGATTAGCACAGTTAGCTAATGAAGCCACCCGGTGGGCACAACAGTTAGGTGCCCGGTACGGTGAGACTTCAGAGCAATTTTTAAATGCATCCAAAAGGGCTGACAATCTAACGCAAAAGCTAAAGGATATTGATGCTGCCACTGGCCGTAACTTCCGCAATGTCGGCAACTATGCTTCGGCCTGGAACCCTGTGCAGAACAGCATAAACCAGATTACCAGGGAAATGCCCGCCTTTGTTAATAGCATGCAGACGGGCTTTATGGCAATTTCAAATAATATTGCGCCTCTGGCTGACGCGCTTACCGATCTAAAGAACAAAAATAAAGAGTTGGCGGCGCAAGGCAAGCCGACCCAAACAGCATTAAGCGCCGTTGGTGGTGCTTTATTTAGCTGGAATACACTATTATTAGCAGGTGTAACCGCTCTTACCGCTTACGGGCCTAAACTGGTGGACTTCATTACCGGCCATAAAAAAGCCACCGAAGCAGAAAAGCAGGCAGAGAAGGAACTGGAATCATTAGCAAAAACTTATGCTGATTCATTGGTAAAACTGACCGCCTTATACGGGATCACACAGAATCATAATACATCGCTATCGGACAAAAAGAAGGCGGTACAGGCGGTAAACCAGGAATACGGGCAGTATCTGACGAATTTAGGAAAAGAAAAGGCCACGCTTGATAATATCACCCAGGCTTATAACCAGGTAATAGATCAGATGCTTAGGCAGGCCGTTGTAAAAGGATTGCAGGATCAAATATCCAAGCAGGTTGAAGAAACGGCCAAGCAATTAATAAAACTCGAACTGCAGGAGAAAAAGAGACAGCAAGCCGAAGAAGCCGGAAAAAACGCAGCGCAGAAAAGGGCCGCAGCAGAAAAGACTTATAATGAACAAAAGATTCAACAGGGGGCTGATGTTACACGCATTGTCAGAGATGGAGTTTTGGCCCAGATTGCATCCAATAATGTAATGAATGCGCAAATACAAACGCAATCCTCATTCGAGGCAAGGCAGCAGGCGATAAAGCAGGCATTGATGGATAGTTTAAAGCCCGCACTTCAGTTAGTTGATAAATATGATGATTTAGGGATTAAGCTCGACAAGATAAAGCCGGATAAGATTTCCGATGCAAAAAAGGCTAATGACGATTTTAGGGATTCCCTGGATGCGCTGAAAGCACAAATAGAAAATGGATTAATATCTCCATTAGATGCTACAAAAGAAAAGGTTAGAATATTAAATGACTATTACAAAAAGCTAACCGGTGACCTAAAGCAGAATCCGGAATCACCATTTGTAAAGAAAATAGCAGAGCAACTAAGGGACGCCCAAAATGCGGTTATGGCATTCAACGCCGAAGCCCGGCGTATGGATCCCGAGTTGGGTAAAAGAGCGTCTGAAAGCCTATATCAAAGTCTGGCTAAGATGAGGGATCTGACGGCTAAGGAGAACCCGATGCTTCAGTTGGAAACATCAATTCAGTTTAACCCTGCCAAAGCGCTTATTGATGCTAAGGTTCCTGAGCAGCTCCAGGCCTTTACAAAGAGTATCAATGATCAGTTTAATATAACAAAGGACAGTTTACAGGATATGATCGCTAAAACTAATAGCCTGTCGAAGGATATATCTGATGCATACAAGAATTTGGGTGTTTCTGCAATAGAGGGATTGGGTGAATCAATCGGGGCTGCTATAGGAAAGAAAGGAGGGTTTAAAGACATATTGAATGATCTATTGCACATGATGGGTCAGTGGATTGCAGATTACGGTAAAAAGCTGGTCGAAATGGGGACCTTGTTAGTTACTGCGGGTTCATTGTTATCTGAGTTTGGCGGCGGTGTTTTGGTTAAAAAAGGCGTAAAAGATATGATTGCGGGCGGATTGTTGATTGTGGGAGGTAACGTATTAAAGTCTGTAAATATTGGTGGCAGTAGTCGGGCTTTCGCTAACGGAGGTATTGTTTACGGGCCTACACAGGCTTTAGTAGGGGAATACCCCGGGGCTTCAAGTAACCCTGAGGTGATAGCACCATTGAATAAGCTCACGGATATTATGGGAGGTGTAGGCGGCAACGATTATACGTTTACTCTTAAAAAAGCTGTCACCGGCGAAGAAATGGACTTAATGATAACCAGGCATAAGATAAAAACAACAAGGAGGTAGAAAATGGCAGATACATGGAATATAAAATATCAAATGTTGTTTAAAGACATTTTAGGTGAACAGTATAGAGTTGATTTCAGGCATCGTACATATTCTGGCGATATAACCCAGTTGACCGGCTCAGCTTCGCCTGTTGCCATTAGTACCGATGGAGATGAAAACGAGGCA
Source organism: Niabella ginsenosidivorans (assembly GCF_001654455.1). Classification (NCBI taxonomy): domain Bacteria; kingdom Pseudomonadati; phylum Bacteroidota; class Chitinophagia; order Chitinophagales; family Chitinophagaceae; genus Niabella; species Niabella ginsenosidivorans. Next base: position 684,987 of record NZ_CP015772.1, on the reverse strand, counting down.
ATGGATCCGATCAGGCAGACAAAAGCAACCATCAACATTTTGATGCCACGATTTAATATTGATCTGTATAATGACATAACGAGTGGTGAGGATCAGGATCTATGGGTGGAGATCATCAGGAGCGGAGAAGTGTTTACATCCGGATGGCTGTTACCCGACCAGATACAGCGGTCATTTGATGAGTACAATTTCAATATATCTATCCTGGTAACATCTCCCTTCGCGATAATGAAGGGTCAGCAATTACTTAATGATAGTGGGATAATGTTATTCAGGCAACAATCACTAAAGATAATTATCGAAACAGCGTTAAGCAGATCTCTCCCATCCATTGTTGAACCGATTTACGAAATTTACTCAGATTATACAGAAGCGGATTCCTCCGGTGTATCGGATTTGTTTGAAGACCTGAAAGTTATAATGGAGGGTTTTAATGATGACGGAGGCAAGCCGCCGTATTGTTATGATATGCTCGAAAAAACAATGCTTTCGTTTGGCTTTTATTGTATTTGGGAGAATAATAAACTAAAAATATTAGACCCTTTTTATAGTGATAGCAGGCAGATAAAAAGCATCTTTATTAAGACGCATGACATCAATAGAAATATTTTGTTAGGCAATACTGAAAGTATAACGAAGGTTTACACTTCAAAAGAAATCAGTTCGTCTTATGATTATGGAAGAGCTTCGGGACTTCTTACAAATGGCCGGTTTGTTATTTATGATCAGAATACAGGCTTATTTCCTTACTGGTCTTATGCTGATGCAGTAAATGATTCCGGTGTAGTTGTACGGTCTTATAATGCCTCTACGGTGGTGCGTGTTGGATCAGGCCGGCCTATTGACCCTTATGCAATGCGATTAATTGGAGACGGCGGCCCCGATGTATCATCCATTACCAGCAACGAGCCTGTGAATCAGGGTATTTGGGATGATGCCTATTTTAAGGCTGACGATAATGTTAATTTAAGTATTAAGTTTAGATATCAGGACTACAAAACCAAGTACGGTATTTCGCAGAATGAAACTAAAATTCCGTGGTTAATTGTTTATGTTATTTTCCAGGATGCGGATATTAACCACCCGGGTGGTTGGCCTGCTTTAAAATTCGCTGTCGATGTGCAGGATCTGGAATACACGAATAAATCTGACCAGATGCATAAGGTGGATTATTATAAAGAGGTGCCATTTCCCAGCATAGTATTTGCACCTAATTTTGAGGGGCAGATCTATTTACCTCCTAAAATTTTTATTGGGGTGGATTCAACCGAAGATGTCCAGGAATACGGCAAATCCTTAGGCAAAATGCCTTTTGATGGGTACGTAACAGTGCAAATAATGGGTGCGGTGTGGGAAGATGGCCAACCTGTTGCAATTGCAACGGCTGATCAGTTTGTTGATATTCTTGAAGTAATATTAACAAAAACAACATCCGTAAACGGATCAAAAGTTACCGGCGAAAAAACTTATCTGACGCAGAACGGAAAGTACTCAATTATTGAGGATACCAAACAAACATACATGGGTCATTTTACTAATGATGGTATTACAGGATGCTTGTTAAAGTCGGATGGTACTTATTCATCTGGCGTTTACAGGGGTACCGCATCCACAACCAACCGGTTACAGGATTGGTTATTATCATCGAAAATGGCAGTAAGAAGATCCCCCAGGTACCGGGTTGATGCTGATATTTTAACTAATGAGGTAAGCCTGTCAGATTTGTTATCATTCAGGTATTCTTCAAATGCGGCCCAAAGTACCGACCTTATACCCGGTAATTACATGATTATGCACTCTAATTACGACCTAAAAAAGGCCGCATTGAGTTTAACAGCTTATCAATTGAATCCTGAGTATAAACCTTACAGGAGCAAGATAATGCCTGATGAAAATAATGATATGTACGAGAACTTTAAAACAACTTCCTCGGGCAATACTTGAAGGAGGCAGCTTTCATGGCTTCAAAGGTTATGGGAGTTTATAAAAGGATTGTTTTAAGCATAGCCACCGTTTCCGGTGGCTTTTTCTTACCAGAAAAGTCCTTTTCATGTCAGATGCGATTAATTTTTGTCCAATATCTTCCTCTTCTCAGCCTCAAATTCCTCCTTCGTTAATACCCCGTCATCCAATAATTTTTTGAGCTTGGTCAGTTCGTCTGCTTTGGAAAGGGTGAGAGGCGATTGATCTTTATTTTTATATGGAATAACGATCTCACCTTTTTGAATAGCTGGCTCAACCATTACAAAGGCCTTTATACGATCCTTTTTTCCTCCACTTATTACAATCCTGTCTCCGCCAATTATTGAAACTATAAATTTTGAACCGGAAAATAACTTACTCATAGCATCTGCGGGTTTGCTCATTAATACATCTGCAACACTAAGGCTCAATGGAGCTATAAAGGCGAAATCACCTGTAGGTCTTGACCCGGCTCCCAATGTTATGGTATCCCCCTTATGTATCACCCATCCGCTCGTTGTAATTAAACTATCCATCCCCTTTTTATAATTTTTTTGAGCAAAAATTATTGTTGGTAGCAACACAAGGATAATTAATGTTTTTTTCATAATAGTTGTGTTTTGTTCGCAAAGAAAGTTACTATAAGTTTACCAACATTCCGGAATCCCGTAAAAAATATTTTTTGGTAGTTTCAACCCGGGATGTATCTTTGAAGTCCTAACACATTTCAGAGCAATCTGAATACATATTTATTGACAATAAGCGCACGCGGCAGGTGAAAGCCCTGTACCTCACTTTTCTGAAGTGTGTTAGGACGAGTGCGCGTATTCTTAATTTTTATGTTATGAAACAAAATCTTTCCCCCGAACAGCTTGCCGAAAACAAGGCTAAACTGATGGCGCAGGTGGATTCACTCACTAACGATCAACTACCTGAAGAAGTAGAACCGGAAATGATTAACAAGGCTTTACGCATGTACAAGTTGTTTTCAGCATCTTTTATGGATTCTTCCGAAGATATGCCAAACGCTGTGAATGTTATAGAGTCCCTGAATGAATCTACTCTTGCTCTTGGTGAGCGAAACAGTACAATGTCAGGCATCCATGATATGGATTTATGGTGGGTTACACGAGTGTCTAATTACTTTGCCAATGCATTGCATATTGTATACAGTCATTAATTCACCCCCAAAATTTATTACTATGCCAAGAAAGAAAAAATCTGAACCTTTAACAGACAGGGAAATGAATCTTTATAAAAAGTTGAGTGAAGCTTACCTAAATATTGCGAATCTTCAAAAGACTTTACTTAATGTCAATCCTATTCCTAAACAAGGTGTTTCAACACTGGAAGTAAAACTTTGCGATAAATGCGCAAATTGTAGATTTCAACATAGGTGTCCGTTTGTCTTCCCTGCGTCTTCTTTGGTAGCTCAAAAAGAAGTACACTTTTGCCCAAAAGATGCAGATTGCAGCGAATTCTATCTTTTTGTCACCAACGAACGGATTCGGAAATTGTCTCATGTTTATTGCAATTAATTCATCTTAAAATTTTACAACAATGAAAAACGTAAATATAGAATTGTATCATAAACTTATTGAATGGGCAAACAAGATTGAGCGAATAGACCATAACGACTATCAAACAGGAATACGGCTTTTATTAGGGTCAATATATTGCATTGCAGAAGCAATCTTAGCTGGCACCAATTCAGACATTACTCCTGCTGAAGGGTTGTATCAAATTCAGGAAATAGTCGGTATTATCAAAAACAGGCTGGATACAGAAGATTTCTGCTTTGTAGAATACATTACCAGTGTTGTCAGACAATTAGAACCTGCCGCATGACCTGCCACGCATGTATTTTTCAAATAATAAAATTTAAAGCAATGAATACGATACCGTTTGTTGATTTTTTTGCACCAACTCCTAATATTAAAACGCAAATCGCCGGGGTTAAGATGTTTTATTTAGATGGTTCTACTTCGGAAATAGAGTTACATGTCCCTAATGTTACAAGAGATGGTGATGCCTATGACTATGCTAAAAACCATCTTGAAGCATATGTTTGTTTTCTTTCAGCGCATTACATCAAGATCAGAGGTTACCAGTTTTATAGGGCGTATATTGATGATAATGGAGTAAAGAATATCAGTTGTCAAATATTTACACCTGAAGAAATTCCTGCAAATAAAGTGTGGCACGAAAATGAGGGATGGATTGATCTACCTAAAGCAAGGACACCGGAAGAGTATTTTGCGTTACGGAAAAGGGGAATTTATCTACCATGATAACTTTTACAAAACCGGGATTATGCTCCGGTTTTTTGTTATGGAAATTATAAATAATTATCCTTTTTATGGCTCAAATAGTGGCTCAAAAGTAGCTCAAAATGAAATATTGAATTATAAATTCCTTATACGATGGATGTTATAGAAGTTTCAAGAGCTACAGGTTCGATCCCTTTAGGGTCACAATAAGAAAACGATAATTCTATAAGATTACGTTGATATGTAAATTGAAGAAAATTTATAATTATGATGCAAACTGTAATTCATATTCACGGAGTAAAGGTTAAAGGGCGCACCCTCATTAACCGGCAGCAGCTGTGCGAGGTGCTGGGCATTAAGAGTTCGACTTTTTCAACTCGAGTAAAATATATTAAAGATGCTCAGGTAGAGACGCCCCTTGGTGTGGTTATGTATGATGTTGAAAAAGCATTATCTATTAAACTCCCTAAAACAAAGGAGGATGTAACTATTTGAAGCGTTCAATTCTGGATTGCTGACTGGACGAGATTTGAAAAAAAAGGGTTTACAGGTAAGTATATTGCTCCTGCTGTTTATGATGAGTTGGAGGAAATAACGGGGTACGAAAGAAAAACACTACAAAATTATAAACATGTTTCAGAAAAAGTTGACAGTTCCTTACGTAAGGAAGATTTATCCTTCGGCCATCACAATATTGTAACACAACTTGAACCCGATCAACAAGAGTACTTCTTAAACAAAGCATCCGAAGAAAAACTATCAGTTTGAGAGCTGACGTATGCAATACATACGTCAGTTACGCGTACCATCAGCCCGCATGCCTGCCGGGGGATGTCGGTATTACCGACCTCCTTTAATATCCCCATAAGGATTCATGCCTTAAACAAGGCATCCTGATTAAAATCACCAGTTTTATTAACTTCACTATATGGAAAACAATAAGGGCAGACGCCATCAACTAAAAATGCTCAAATACAAAAGGCGGTTAAAAATTTATAGGTTAATCGGCAATGAAACTGGTAACATCTATAGCCTCCGGTCTCACGGTAAGCCATGTAGCTGTTTTATGTGTAGAGGCGAACGGTACAGTCGATCTAAACAGAAAGCCTTATTTCAACGTTTGGGCATTTTACTAAAGAAACCAAGATAGTTAAGTATTTTTATTTTTGATAATTATTTTTCGTTTTTGTGAACTTGTAGTATCTTTGTGCCACATGGTTATCATTTCAAAAGCAAGGTTAATTGAGTTCTACGATGCAGAACACCGGGCAAAGGAACCATTGCTGAAATGGTACTATGAGGTACTGGGCAGTGATTGGAGCGGTTTTTCGGACGTCAAAAAGACCTTTAACAGTGTGGATGCTGTTGGAAACGACCGGTTTGTATTCAATATCGGAGGCAATAAATACCGGTTGGTTGCTATGATCCACTTCAGCAGGCGTACTTTGTACATCCGGTTTGTGGGTACCCATAAAGAATATGATGCCATTGACTGTAAAACAATATGATATGAGCAAGACAATTACAAAAGCGGAATTTAAAAAGGCGGAAGCTGAAATGGAAAAGCTGCTGGCAAAAGCTACTGCTAAAGGCGGGTTTGATGCGCTTACCCCAAAAGAAAGCAAATTGCTGGATGGATATACAGAAACCGTACGGATCTATGAAGAACAGAATTATGTGCTTCCTATGCCAGAGAGTCTTCAGGGTATTTTACAGCTCAAAATGTACGAGAAGCAGTTAAAACAAAAGGACCTGGCAAAAGTGCTTAATACAACCAGTACCCAGTTATCCGAAATCATGCACAACAAGCGCAAGCCTACCCTGGCATTTTTAAAGTCGCTTAATCAGAATTTAGGCGTAGATGGCAATCTGCTGCTAAAGCTGGCATAATACTCCAAAAGTGAGCAAAATTTAAAATTTTGTTCCGCTATTGTTCCACACACCTATAAAAAAATTTATTACCAATTGATAATCAATTAGTAATAACAAATACTATTGTTCCTGTTCTGGGCACTTGATTATCAATCAATTAGAAAAAGGCTCACTTGGTGGGTCTTTTTTATTTGCACACAATTTGCAAACAAATTTTTGCCGGGAAGGTGTGAAAGAACTAATTGCAGCTAAGTTAATCATTTTTTACTGTGTAAGCAATCTGTTCTTTTTTCCAGAAAGCCAGATTAATTCATTTGAAGCTATTGTATTTTTTGAAATTGCATTTTTCAATTACGGCATTTCGCGGGCCTTCAAACAGAAAATTTGGTATAAACTCAGGATATCGAAAAAATAGTCCGTTTCGCATAACTTTTTACCCCTTTTTCATACCTTTTTTAAAAAATACTTTTACAGAATAGCTACAACTTTGTAATGTGCCTTTAAAGCCATTACTATGTATAAAAAACATCCCCAAAAAACCTATCTGAATGAGCTGTTGCATTTTTCCATGCCCGGTATTGGAGAACTTAAATGTATCCGCAAACACCGATTTAAAACGCATCCTCTTTACATTCCAGGTGCGGTTTGCTATATCATTAATGAAGATTTCGGGAACATCACCTTTCAACATATTCCGGGAAAACACTTTGATATATGGATCAGTCATTATGATATACGCAAGCCTTGCACTATTTATGTTACCGGTAATATTGCTGTAATTGAATGCTGTTTTGAAGTAGCCAACGAAAAGATACACTATATAAAGCCGCTGAATCCTATTTTATGTGGTGAGCTTACCTACAACCTATATTAACGTGAGTTTTGTGTCTTTCTATGCAAAGATGTTAGGTAACCGTTCCAGGAAAGTATAAGCACAAAGCCCGGCAAAAACATTCAACAAGGCATTGATGGGGCTACGATGGCGTGTATGCTCAATATCACAAACCGTTTTTAGAATATCATTAATAGATTCTATCATACCTCTTTTTTTAAGCAATAACTTTTGATTGAAGTTCATTAGTTTGTTTTTCATGTTGGATTTAGTACCGGTTACTACCTGTAACCCTTTGCCCAATAATTGTTCAAAAGCTTTCTGATTGATAAACCCTCTGTCAGCAAACACCTGTCCCTTCAGTTTATCAAAAAGTTTGAGCATCTGTTCTGTATTATTGTCGGCTACATTACCCGTGGTAAACATCACACGGATGATTTCGCCAAAAACATTGACGACAAGGAATAATTTGAACCCGTAGAACCATCCCATGGAAGTCTTGCCACGCCTGGCTTTGTCATAAAAAACTTTATTGCTCTGAATGCGCCGGTTGTGACAGACCGAAAGGCTGGTAGCATCTGCATAATACAGACCGCACAACCAGCCCACACGATGGAGATTTCAGTGAAAGTATACCACCATTTCATTGCAAAGTATACCATTGTTTTTGCTGAGCTAAGAGCGGTGTAAAACTAATCTTTTTTTCTTTTTCTCAGCGACTCTCCTGTGAGTGTTATTTTGTGAGCGTTAGCTGTCAGCCTGTCACAAATTGCATCGGCCAATGTGGGATCATTTATGTACTCATAAAATTTATTAACCGGTAATTGCGAGGTTAGGATGGTGGAACCATTCGCGTAGCGATCTTCGAGTATCTGTAACAGGGTAATTCTCATGTCATGTGTCAGCGGTTGCAGGCCAAAGTCATCAAAGATGAGCAGAGGTGTTTTAGCGATCTGGTTCAGCAATTTTATATAGGAGCCATCCAGCCTTGCCGAGGAAAGGGCTTCAATAAACCGGTTCATAGAAAAATAGATAGTTCTGTAGCCCAGCATACAGGCTTGTCTGCCGATAGCACAGGCCAGGTAAGACTTTCCACACCCTGTTGCACCGCTGATAAGAAGGTTCTCGTTTTTGTCAATAAAAGTTCCATCGCAAAATATAGCCAGTTGCTCTTTGGTAATTCCCCTTTGGCCGGAACAGTTAATTTGTTCAAGGTGTGGCATTGTAACGGAGTTTGGATAACCGCAGGTAGAGTTCTGTACGCCGGTGGGTTCTGTAAGACAACTCTGCTTCGCCCAGGCTGGCAATGATGGTATGGGCATCAGGCTGCTGATGACTGTGTAACTGCATCACAGCTTCATAACGTTTAGCCATGCCATAGAGTTTTAATGCTTGTAACTGTTGAAGTGTTGCCTGTGTGTTTGTGTTCATTTTTTTTGATTTATTGAATGAATGAAAATTATTGATATGCTTCGGGGCCACGCAGATTGTTATGTGGCGGGGTCTGGAAAAGTTCAGCCTGCTGTGAAGCGGGCTGCTTATCCAGGTTGCTTTTAAGGATATTGTCAATAGTCCGATAGGTGAACTGTTCGCCCTTTAGGGCGCGCAAACAGGCCGCCTCCAGCCGGTCGTTACCGTATTGTTTGCCCAGCCTTAAAATACCCAGGCAGGCATTGTATGTTTGTTCAGTAAACTGTTTTGCCTGTAGTAGTCTTTCAATGTATTGCTTTGCGGATGCGCCTACTGCAGTGGCCTGCCGGACAAAATAGTCAGCCGTCCAGCCACGCTGTTCAAGGTAGTGCCGGTGGCCTTCAGGCATATGCTCCTTTACAGTAGTATAGCCATGCTTCCTGTAACTGCGTTTATGCAGTGCAATCCGTTGGAACTGCAAATAAATCTCTACTGTATCGGCGTCATAAACCGCTATTACTGTTTTACCGATATGACCGTATGGTACGCTGTAATGGTGCCAGTCTTCGCCCAAAGTGATATGATAGTTGCGCTGCACTTTAGCCTGTACCCGGTGCTTTATTACAAAAGGGGTTGCAGGCAGCGGTTGCAGCAAGTGTTTTTCTTCTTTATTAAAGCAGTCCTGCCGGTTGTAGTCTTTTCTTTGAAAGGGTTTATCGTGATGGATCGCCAGTTGCTCACTGATAGCCCTGTTCAAAGCATCAAGGCTAAAAAATACCTGGTCGCGCAGCGGGGCATAAATACGACGATAGGTGATTTTTACCTCGTTTTCTACCGGGGCCTTATCCCTGGGTTTGGCCACACGCACAGTGGTAATGGCTATATTATAGTGTTGTGCCCACTGGGCAAAAGCTTCTGTAAAGGCTGGTTCATAGCGGATGGTTTTACAACAATCTGCCGCATATTGTCGGTTTTAAGCTCCCTGGGCACACCGCCAAAAAATGAAAGGCAATCGCCCAGCGCACCCATCAACTGAACTAACGTAGCATTGGGCAGTGCCTTTACAAAGCTATATCCACTATAAGGTAGTACACAGACGAGTACCGGGCAGGTGATCAGCTCTCCGGTAGACCGCTCGGTGTAGTACAGCGGATCTCCTGCAAAATCAATCATAACCACCTCTGCGGGACGGTAATCAAACCGCATAGTGGGGGTGTCGACATGCTTTTGCCTGGACAGTAAAATACAGAATTGCGTATAGCCATAGCCGTTCGGGAACTTGCTGCGATACTCCTGCCAGAGCAGTAAGCGCGTAACACCCGTTCGGCTTAGCTCAGCAAAGAAATAATCTGTCTGCGCCTCAAACTCCGCTCTGCGGGTATCTTCAACAGGCGGTTTTACCGGGGCGTAGACAATACCGGCAAGTTCGGCATCGCTTAGATGCTGCAGTTGCTGTAAGGAAGCAGTATGGCTTTTGAATTGACGTGTGTACTGTGTAACAGTCTTACGGGACATCCGCAACTCCCGGCTAACAGCGCGTAGCGAAAATCCTTTGATCAGGTATTGAAGAATAGAGCGAACCTGGTGCATTGTAATCACTTTGTTGGACATGTCTTGTTTTTACACAAAACAAATCCGGGTGAATAAAATGCCCTTAGCTCATCAAAACTAAGGTAACCCCTGGTGGTATACTTTGCGCCGTATTGTCAGTTTAAAAACTAACAACCTCTGGTCTACTTTGAAGTGAAATCCTTAAAAATTAAAGTATCCGAAAGTGGTACCCTTTACTGTGAAATCCTGGTACCCTTTGCTGTGAAATAACTGGTATACTTTGCAGTGAAATATCCACCTGATGATCAGGCCGCCTTAAAGGCTGTTTACATGGCTATTACTAATATCGAAAAAAAATGGAGTATGCCCATCCAAAATTGGGGGTTCATACTCCATCAGTTCTTAACTATCTTTGACAACAGATGCCGCCTCTAAATGCAGTCGCTTAATCTGTTTACACAATTTATTTTATACTCTCAAAAGAGCAAGCCGTTAAAACCGAAGTTTTAAAAATTCATATAGATATTATAGAAAACGCTTTAAGCCCCTTTACAATTAAAAAATTTGACACTGTTATCACAGGATATGGCAATAAAGAATCTCTCAAAGAAAACACCATAACCCTTGGCTTTGAGCGATTCGTATTATTCTTTGAAACAAAACTTAATATTGTTAATAATATTTGGATGTGCCAATCAGCCGATCTCCCGAGAGAAACGAGTAACTCTAAGCTTTTACAAGCTCTAACTATATTAGGAAAACAATTTCAATTAATCCTCGTTGACTGGAATGAAGAAATCGTTGTACGGTTATCATCTACCACAACAGTTCAACACTATTTAAAAGAGAGAGTTCGCATTTGACTTTTAGAAAAAATCGGTAAAAACCCGGCGTTGTGCCGGGCTTCTTTGTTATTTAACTCTAAAGGTTTTTATTGATTCAAGGAATGGAGGATAATTCTTCTCCTTTATGTTATACAGAAGTATTGCATACTTACCATTAGTGTAAAATTTCGTTATCCTTTCCTTATTCCTTTTATACAAATCATCCTCATTATAACCCCTCTCATTTGTCCAATATTCATCCAGATAAGAAAAATCCTTTCCTTCCTCTAAGTCTCTCACTTCCCAATTATCAGATTCTTTCCCTTCATTTTTATACGAAGTATAAATATAAATGATTTGCTTAGAGGCATACTCAAAATAAAACTTATTACCTAACTGTTTCCAGTAAACGATATTCTTCGGAAGTCTAATAGTAAAGTGGGTCGTATAAAATACCTCTTTGTCCGCAACACCGTTAACCTTATTAAAATAGTCTAATTCATTATAGTCTTTGTTATACCTGAAAGTCATGTAGTCCGATGCTATACTATTTCTTTCAATATCTAAATAAGTTCTGCAAGAGCTTATATTAATTAAACATAGGACTGCAAGTAATATTTTAAATATTAATCTCATTACTTATTAATTTTTTGAATCGCCCTTTTTAAATCAGAATAATCAATCTGTATTATAACTCCTCCGGTATTGTAAAAACCAACTCTGGGGATATAGCTTTTTTCAGGTGTTCCGCCTATCTGACCGGGCGGCAATGGTTTTACTTCTTCTCTAAATCCTAATACCATAGAGGGTTGAGTATATCCTCTGTTATTCTTGGGGTCACTATCAGTACTGGATGGTTTGGACAATCCATATTCTACTATATTCCCATCAGCATCGTATTTCAACGGATGCAAATGAGCATCTGATGCAGGCTTATCGCCTTTTGATGTTAAATCAGCTCGTGCTTCCCTCCAAGCATCATTTCCAATTTCCCCCTCTTTCTCACCTGTGACTGTTTTAGATGACTGCCCGTTCTGACCAAACATAAACCCCTTCTCTGTATTAGTCTTATCGGTTTGGGCAAAAGCATATATATTGTCCATTTGTTTTACCTGCCCATCTGTTATTTGATTAACAACATGACCATCATCAATAGCTTTGTTTACATCTGCCTCCTTCTTACTGGTTGTTAATACTACTTTCTTATCCGTTTTTCCATCTTCGACATGTTTAACCATCTGACCTTTTAAATTATAATAATCGGTTAGCGGAGCCATTCCATCAGGGTCAATAAATCTAATCGGATTATTAAACGCATAGTTGTAAGGCGACCAACGACGCATTCTATCAGCCAATGGGTCTATTACCATCCATCTTCCTATTTGGTTATCATACATCCTTGCTCCATAATCTAACCATTCAAGACCTGAACCATCGCTGAACTCATTACGCTGCTCTTGTTTACCGTTGTATTTATATTTATTTGTTAGAGCACCTGCAGCCTGTGAGGATATTCCCTTTTGTATCAACCCGAACGGATAATAATGCGTTTCTTCCAGTAAGGACTTATCCTCCTGCACCATCGCCCTAACGTTGCCCAGGTGATCCTTCAGGAAGTAATCATACACAAACGATGTTCCATTAGGTCGTATACGACCTTCTTCCATGGCTACATGCTGCAATACATTATTTTCAAAGATCATTCCACTCAAGTAAGTAGTTACTTTTGGAGACTGACCGGTCTCATTGACCGTTTTACTTAGCATGTTACCTGCTGCGTCGTACTGGTAACTGATCGTTCCCTTCCCTGTTACCGTGATTTGCTCCGGTAAATTTAAGATATTATACGTTATCGCACTAATACTCTTGTTCTCATCTTTGGTCAGGTTACCGTTCCCGTCATAGGCATAATCGTCGGTTGTGCCATTGGCTCCATCATTAAAATCTCCCAATCCATAGGTTTTGGTATTGATCCCGGTTTCCGTCACTTTTGCCAGCTTGTTGCTGTATACCAGTATCTGGATGATCGGTATTAATGACGGCGCCTATGGCCGCTATGAACGAAACGAAGTAAAACCCACCATTGAAATGGCGGTAAAAATTGCTCAGGCCCTCGAAGTATCACTGGATTACCTCACCGGCAACTCCGATATCGAACTGGATAAAAATACTCTCGACCGCGTTCAGGAAGTAACCAAACTCTCCGATAAAGACAAGGAATATATTTTTGTCACACTTGATGCGCTTATCAGGGATTTTAAAAATAAACAAGCTTATAGTAAATAGTAAAGCCTGGCGAACGCTAGGCTTCCGGATACGGCCTTTGAGCTCATATTAATTTAAAAATATTTCGTGAGTAAATACCACACTTTTTGGAGAAGATTAGCAGCGGCTATTATTGATGGAATAATACTTTTTCCACTCACTTTTCTATATAACACAAGCAACGGTTATTTTTATATAGGTATAATAGCAGAGTCTGTTCTTTCTATTCTTTACTTCGTAGTATTGCAGGGAAAATATGGCCAAACGCTTGGTAAAAAAATAATGAGCATTAAGATTTTCGATATAACTGAAACAAAACCCATTGGATTCAAAAAAGCCATTCTAAGGGAGTTCCCTTGGATTATTATTACAATGGCTGCATTGGTTTATCTATTTTTTATCCTTTTTGTATATAGAACAGATAACACCAACACTGCCCTTGAAAAATATAATAATCTCAGTTTTTACATCTCATTGAGCTGGATTGAAATAGAGTTAGTAACAATGTTTACTAATAACAAAAGAAGAGCTTTGCATGACTGGTTAGCAAAATCAGTAGTGATAAAAATTAATATCGCTTCCTAAGCCACATCGTATCCGTAACTGCATTTACATCTAGACCGTTTATCCCACCTTTGAAAATGTAATAATCCTTTGTCACTTTGAGTATTTGTGCACTTATAAAATTTAATTTGTAAAACTTCATCTCTTCTGCAGGCAACACCTTTGTCGTTCTTAAAAATATCAAATCAAACATGCAAGGACTTTTCCAACGTACTTTCCAGTAAGAGGTATCATTGGTAGCAACGTTGATTTCCCTTTGCAAAGAACTGTTGCGAATAATTAAAAAAGACTGCCGTGAGTTTTGAGGATAGAAATAAAACTTTCCATTTCTCACCTCAGTACATTCTGATTGACCCAAAGTTGAAAGTGACAAAAAAAAATTGGCACAACAAAAAACAATAATTCTGCTAATCATTTTTCCCATAAAAACTTAAATCCAAATGTTTGTGTAAAAGTAGTTTTTCCCACTTTCTGTTGCCCGCCTACACCTATGGAGATACTTTGACTTCTTCCATTTGTCCCAACTTGCACATTACCTACTGCCTGTGTAGTAGAACTACCAACGCTCGCCTGAACTGTTGTTTTTGTTTCTCCAGAAGTACTCGTTGATACTGCCCCTTGTACAGTCATAGGTATTTTTTTGACATTAACAGTAGTCTTACCCCCTATTTCTTGTGTAACAGTTCCTTTAGTATCAACACTCGTTTTCTCTATTATTGATGTGTTACCCGTTTTGGCTTCAGTTTTTGTATCTACGGAAGTGCTCACGGTCGTTTTAAAAAATGGCTCCTTATTTCCGTCTAAAGTGTTATTGTAGATTAAATAGTTCATCTTACCTCCGAAGTTAGTACTTGCTGTTGTAGTAACAGTCCCTCCTGCGCTGATCGTAGCAACAGGAGTAGATGATACCTCTGTAGAAGTACTGGTTTTGGAAAAATAACTAACTGCATTATCTATCTTATTGGAAATATCCTGAAACTCTGCTGCTATTGCTCGTTTAAACTTATCAATTATATATTCTGCTTCTAAGCCCTCCAATTCCACATGCGCTGTTACTTTATTCTCGCTAAACGCATAGGTACTATTGTGTACATACTTATCTGACAATGGGTCAACCTCTATAAACCTCCCGATCTGTGGATCGTGATTTCTGTACTTAAAGCTATAATAATTCAACCCTAGATCATCATCGAACTTTTGTCCCTGGAACGTTTTATCCTTATTAGCTAAAGCGCCTGAAGCCTGCGTGGATATTCCTCTTTATATCAACCCGAAAGGATAATAATGCGTTTCTTCCAGTAAGGTCTTATCCTCCTGCACCATCGCCCTAACATTGCCCAGGTGGTCTTTAAGGAAGTAATCATAGACAAACGCTGTTCCATTGGGACAGATACGCCCCTCCTCCATCGCCACATGCTGCAATACATTGTTTTCAAAGATCATTTCACCCAGGTAATCCGTTGTCTTTGTTGCTGACCCCTCTGTCACCTTCTTCTGCAACTTATTACCCGCTGCATCATACTGGTAACTGATCGTTCCCTTCCCGGTTACCGTAATTTGCTCCGGTAAATTTAAGATATTATATGCTATGGTGCTGATTGAGATTGCTCTTAATGCCGCCAAAAACCTATGCCAAACAGCGCTTTAGTTATGATAATACATTCCAGCCTAGCTTCAGTTGTTGGGCAAAAGACACAGCAACGGCGGCACGCGGAACACCTGCAATGGCAAACATATTTTATAACTGCCATCGACCTAATGCAGCTCTCAAAGGAAAAACGCCATACGAAATATTACGTGAAGAACTTCTTCCAACATAATTTTGTCAATCGTAGTTCCAGTCCGCACAAATAAAAATTATTTTGCCTTAAATATAAGAAGCAATATTAATAAGGCCAAACTAACTGAAAAGTATATTGGCAAGATTTTCCTACACTTATTGATTTGGTTCTCCGTAACCTCAATTTCTTCTAATTTTTTCTTTGAAAACAGAAAAGAAAAAATTAGAAGTATTACCCCAAAATATATACTTGCAAAAAAACATTGTTCCTTCTTTGGGCTATCTGATTTCCACGGCATAATGTAAACAGACGGAATTTTCAACAATAATGCGATTTGAACCAAATGAAAAAACAAGAGAAAAACTAAAATAATAATTGTTCTCAAATGCGGAATATCTATCCCTTTTGCCTTAAACATCCTGTAAATAATTGCAGGCAACAAATTGATTTTTTTCATAAACGTTTATAACTCTACCATCTAAATAATGCATCAGTCGCTCCTGTTAAGTCTAATACGTCTGTTACAATTCCAACAACTGGATTTACTTTTCCAAATACTTCTAACTCTAATAATGCACCTTTAATTGCCGCTTTAGTAATATTGCCCGCAGTCGGATTATCGTATGCTTGTTTAATAGCTATGCCAGCATCTATACCTGCTGAGATTCCGCCAAGCCCTCTAGTAGCAACCTTCAGGCCATTCATAGCTGCCCCCGTAGTCTTTGCTTCAGCCTCCGCAGCCTCAATTCCGGTGTCTATTACGGAATTAGTCATCCCTGTGCCACTATTTACTTTATCCACTATATCTAAAGGATCGTTAGGCTTAGGCTCCTCTGTTCCTTTACCACCTAATTCACTCCCAACTTTACCTCCCTCAACACCACCAGGCACACCACCTTCTATCTCTCCCGGCTCAGCATTGGACTTATCATGCTCCGTAAAAGTTGGCTTGCCATATGCTAAAGCTGTTACTGTACCATCCTCATTAAGCTGATAGCCTTTTCTTGTACCATCAGCATCTGTATATCCTCTTTCAACAATACCCGTTTTTTGAGTGCTGATCTTGCTTGCATCCTCATCCTGGCTTTTTGCCCAGGCTTCAGCCTGACTTTGGTTTTTTACACTTGCAACATAATCCGCATGCTGATCCCCATATTTATCCGTCCACCGCACCCAATCTGTCGGGCTCATTCCATCCGGATCTATAAACCGTAAAGGGTTGCTAAATGCATAATTATAAACGCTCCAACGCCTGCTTCTGCTTGCAAGCGGATCAACACTCTGCCACCTGCCTATTTGGTGATCATAATAACGTCTATTAAAATCACAGGCTTCAAACCAGAACCGTCAGAGAACTCCTGGTTATTTAGTTCTTTGCTGTTGTATTTATACCGATTGATTACAACGCTTGTATTCGTGTAGGATATCCCTTTTTGCGTCAACCCGAACGGATAATAATGCGATGTGTATCCCAGCAATATAATTATGGACCTTCTTAAGGCCCATAATATTCATCACATTCTTTATGCTTGATTTGGCGTCTATCAATTTTTAAATATGGGTGAATTCGAGTTGTTTTAATCGAATCAAAAATATTAAACCCAACCTCATGTACTTTATTATTATGTCTAAATTCATAGATAACCGCTTTATTCCTTTCTTTTAAAGCCGGATTTTGAGAATAATCTTTACTCATTGTTTCAAAAATCACAGGCAATACATACATTGTATCTGTCATGCCTCCATATATTTCAATTAAATATCGTTTACTTTGCATCTTAAGAAGGCATAAATTCACTGAAGAATGTGCTACATCAAACCCATTAAGGCGTTTTTGACAGTCGAAAAAACTTGATGCATTTATTTTTTTTTCACCGGGTTTAATTGGAATGCATACTTGTTCATTATTAAATAAAACCAGCCACCCTTTATACTTATGACTAGATTGGCAAAACAAATAATTTGGATATATTTGAATGAAAATAGTAAAAATAAGATATTTCATCGTTAATTTTTGAGTTTTATATTCCCGTGAATATCAGATGTTGCATCAACTAAATACTTTAAAGTGAACTGCGTTTTGCTTTGAGTCGCCTGTTGCTGTACCTGCGGTTGGCTAATAATATAGTTACGCCAATTTTGGAAATGCAGTGAGCTCATACTCATTTTTTGGCCAAGTGAAGCATATATAGTTCCATATGCCATAACATCATTTGGCTTTATTTTTCCGCCTCCTCCTCTTACAAAACCTTTAGCAGCTTCAGATTTATTCCTTGAATATCGATCCATTAAACCAAGAAAATGAAAACTCTCGTGGACAATAGTCTCTCCTGGATTTTGAAAAGCATCGGCCCTAAGGTATCCAATTGTGGAAGTTAGTACATCTGGCCCTTGACTTAGGACACGATTATTCTCATCAGTATTTTTAACAGGGCTTAACCACACTTCCGATGCTTTCGTTGTATTATCCAGCTCATCTAAATTGAGTTCATTATTACCTTCTCCAATTGCTTTTCCTTCTAAAACATCAATATTCTCATACGTTAAATTGATATTAATATTCACTCCATCGTCCCCATTCGCTTTGCTGCTAAACAAATATTTGTTTTTACCATTTTGCACAAAGTCATTGGCTTGTTTTTTAAACTCATCCCTTTGAGCTTTAGTGCCATGACTCAAATAAATAGTAGATGTGATTGTTATTCCTGTAATATTTCCATTTCGATCTCGCTCAACCGTAATAATAGCGTCTCTTCCATCAACATCAAATAAACTAATCGGATTGTTAAGCGTGTAGTTATATGGTGTTACATTAAAATATTTCTCACTTAAAGGATCAGGTTGGAACCAGCGCCCTATCTGTGCATTGTACATCCTTGCCCCATAATCATAAGCATCCAACCCTGTGCCATCCGAAAACTCACCACTTTGCAACTCCTTGTTATTATACTTAAACTTGTTTAACGCAACGCCTGTATTCTGGTAGGATATTCCCTTTTGTGTCAAGCCGAATGGATAATAATGCGTCTCTTCCAACAACGTTTTATTCTCCTGCACCATTGCTCTAACGTTACCCAAGTGATCCTTCAGGAAGTAATCATACACAAATCCAGTTCCATTGGGTCGGATACGCCCTTCCTCCATACCAATAAATGAAAGAACTTCCCCGTTTGTACCCTCAAACACCATATTGCCAACATAGTTGGTAATCTTTTGCGTACTACCCTCCGTCACTTTCTTGCTTAGCTTGTTACCTGCTGCATCATACTGGTAACTGATCATGCCCTTCCCGGTTACCGTAATTTGCTCCGGTAAATTTAAGATATTATAGGTTATCGCACTAATGCTTTTATTCTCGTCTTTGGTCAGATTTCCGTTCCCGTCATAGGCATAATCGTCGGTTGTGCCATTGGTTCCATCGTTAAAATCTCCCAATCCGTAGGTTTTGGTATTGACACCGGTTTCTGTGACTTTTGCCAGCCTGTTGCTGCCCGGCAGGTAGCTGTACACCAGGTTATCCATATTAATGATCCCGTTGTTATACATCCCCTTTTGGCTCATTCCTTTAATATTACCATTGTAGTCATAGGCACTGGCTGCTGTACTGCCATCACCCATCTGGCTTGTGAAATCTACCGCGGTCTTTACAAAAGCACTGCCGCTGTACTGGCCAAAGTCTGCCTTGAGCAGGCGGTTGGTGTTGTCATAACTGAAACTGTATCTTCTTATCGGGGCGCTGTTGTTCTGACCCCGCCAGCTCATGCCTGCTATATTGCCATTATACTGCAAACCGCTCCCCGTTCCTGTTCCAAAAGAGGGAGCCTTATCGTAATTGAGTTCATATCCAAAGAAATTGGTGCTGGCGGCTGTGGCACTGTTCACATAACCCCGGTTCATACCCAGTAGCCAGCCTCTTATATTATACTCATAGGTCTGCTTTTCCACGCCAGCCGATCCCGTGGCATCCGTGGCACCCAGCGTTTTGCTCACCAGCTGACCCAGCTCATCATATTTATTGACAGCCAGGATCTTTTCTGTGCTCAACGCGCCGGCATCTTTTTTAACCTGCCTGGTGGTCTTTACCACCCTGCCTAAAGCATCATAGGTATTTCTGCTTACGGTTAACAGAGAAGTGCTGCCGGTACCTCCTTTGCTCTGGCGACTGATCACGGTTAGCGGCTGGCCACTCCAACTGTACTGGGTAGTCATTACATCCACTCCCCCTGTATGATTCAGCGACTTTACCTGCACCGGGCGCCCTTTATCATCATAAAGCGTTAGGGTATACGTATACACCGTACTGTTCAGCACTTTTACCCGGCTGCCCGTTACCATCCCTTTGGTACGGCTGTCTGCTGCTGGTTTCTGCGCATACGGCCATACTGTGTTACTCACTGGCAGTAAATTACCGGCCGTATCTGCCGCTGTAAAGGTGGAAGCCAGCTTGCCGGACAGCTCTGTTGAGTAAGGCGCTGCACTTACCCAATTATAATCATCATAAAACGTCTCTGTCAGTATACTGGCATTGCCATTGTTCAGCAGGGTGGTGGTCGGGTACTGGATGGCTGCATTATCATCACTGTTAAAGGCCATGGCAGCCGCCCAATGGCTATTGGGATTATTGGCGGCTATGACCAAACCCGTTCTTACCGGCCGGTTTAACCCATCATATTGCGTGTAGTTCCAGATACTATCCTTACGAAGGTTGCCGTCCTGCGTCATTACCAACCGGTCCCGCACATCATAGACCATCACCACTTCCGAAGCGCCCGGCACCTGCTTGACCCTCATCCGGTTACGGCCATCATATTCATAACGAAAGCATTGTTCTTTAAGCAAAGTCGGCGTCAGCGTCCAGTTCTTTGCATCATTCATTGTCTTTACCCCCTCCGGCTGGATCACGCACCGCAGGTTCCCAAGGTCGTCATAGATATAATAGGTGCATACCCAGCCCCAGTGCCCTTTGCCCTGCCCATCATCCAGGGTTGTGCTTTCCAATTGTACTTTCTTTAAAACCAGTTGGCCTTCCTTGTCTTTGAACTCGATCACCTGCCTGCCCTGCTCATCCACCGTTACATTCTTGTACAACTGGCCGGCATCATACACTCTTGTACTGGCATAGGTACTGGTGATGATTGCTCCCGGTGCACCCCCCGTATTACTGATATACGCCCGGAAGTTGCTGCCTGATGGAGCGCTGAACCCCGGCGCAAACGTGATGCTCTGGGATGCCACGTATTCCGTGGTAGCAGGCTGGTGCGCCTGGCTGACTGTGAGTGTGGCAGGCACTGAAGACGCACCTGTGCCGGGCGTTCCATCTGTTACCTCCCAGATCCGCACACTATCCCTGGCTGTATTGATCCAGTACTTGCTTTTTATGCTATGGCGCGTAGCCTCTGTGGTAGCTCCATAGCTCCCCGCCCAGCTTTTACCGGGTGCAAACTGCTCCATTACCCGGTTTAAGGGAGAAGCCTCAAATACCGTCTGGCTGTAAAAATAATCTTCTCCCTGCGGCGTACCATATTTGCTGGTCATAAAAGCCTGATGTTCTGTAAAGGGGTCCGTTTTAAATGATCCATTGGAGCTTGGGGCTGCATATGGCGCATATTTGTACTGCTCCCTGCCATATTCATCATACAATACCGGAGTTACCAGGTCTTTGGCATTAACCGTATCTGTTCCCACACTTGCCGTTGTCGTGGTGACCATCGCGCCTTTCTTGACCACCGTCTGCAAAGGGCGACCCAAACCATCAAAATACTGCGTTGTCATTTTACTCTGCAGCAGCCCTCCCTGCATTAAGGCCTCTGGTGTTGTTACCGGCGCTGTAGCCGTCCAGGTACGGATATAATTTACAGGCGTATTGGACGTTGAATAAGTGGGTAAGTTAACTGGCGGTTGTGCCTTAATTCCAGCCGTAATACATAATAGTATGGCAAATAATAATACTAGTCTATATAGCATAGTTTTGCAATTTTCTGTGAATGAGTACACTCAAATTCATTTAAAGAGTTATTTTAGTCATTCGTTAAATAACCGTTTCCCTGCCTGATAAAATAATCCCTTCCCCAACACTCACCTCCAATATTACGATGCAGTTCCACATTTCCAACGAAAGTGGATGTACCATTACACAATTTTGTGCCAGGGTCTGATGCAATGATATGTTCATCATCACAGGCATACTTTCTTAGTTCATAGTTCACATTCAAATTGGTAACAGAAACCGGCACTGTGTAATTAGCATCGCTAAAAAAGTCTACATACAAATCTCCGAACTCAGAACCTGAACTGGATGTTGTATTTTCAATTCGGCCCCTTGCGTAAATGGGATTTGCTACTGGGCAAGCCGTCAAATTGATACCAATATTCACCCATCTCAGTTGATCGAATGTAATGCTGTTTTCATTTATGTCTCTTTCCTGTCTTTCCTGGTATCCTGTATTATTGTTATTTGCATCTTTCCCACAACGTATAAGACCGGTAGGAGTCCAACTCGGACCGGTTGACACTCCCGTAGCACAATCAATTAAATTTCCTGCGTAATTATAACAATACTTTTTAATCACTTTTCCAGTATCATCCTTCACCAGCTTCAGTTTGCCGAACCTATCATACTCATAATAGATAGTACGGCCTCCAACATTGGTTTCTGACGTCATTCCAATATGGTATTGATAGGTATAAATGCTCACCTGAATACCGGCAATATTTCTCAATGAACCTAAGTAACTTCTTAAGCTCCCATCGCTCGCCGGATTACTTAACTGTGCTGTATCTAAACCAGACAGGCTTATTATTTCATCAAAGCTTTTATTACCAATTATTTTAGCCACTGGATACAATCCCTTATACCCCCATAAGTAAACTTCTTTTACATTATTTGCTTTTCCCATTTCTATAATATTTCCCAGGCGGTCATATTTTATGAATTTATATATAGTATCCAGCGGAAACGATCTATTCTGTACCTGATAGGACCCCGGAAGGTAAAGAGGACTTGTACTATTAAATTTTAAAAAATTGGTACTACTCAGCGAAGTTTGTTTGGTGCCCAGGCTGTCCGTTTTTCTAATAACCGGGGCAATCATATTTTTAGAGACCATTTCCTGATAAACCGCTGTTCCGGGAAAATCAAACGGATATTTGTACTCAGTTTTCACAACCTCATTTTTTGAATTTGTTGCCACTGTTCTCCTGAGTTTATAATAAGGAGCGTCTGTGTAAAAATATTCTTCCGTTTGATTTACGGAATCGTTTGCCGATATTCCGTAAGTCGTAGTTGTTTTTGTCTTCAAATAAGGGTAATAGGCATAAATATTGGATGCCGACATCTTTATCACTTCAGTAGACCCCTCTAACCTGGGATAACCTTGTACATTCACTATATTTCCAAAGATTTCCGATTTAAAGTCAATTGATCTGATTTTATCATCAAATCTTACAGGAGCATCATTATAAACATACTGAACTTTTTCTAATAGCTTTTTTGTACGATCATATGTTCTCGTTAACAAGATCCGTCCTCTTTCCTGTTCTATTGAGTTAAAAGCCAATTTATTTAATACATTTCCCGACAGTTCATCGGTCGATAAAAAGGTGCTCAGGTAAGCGTTGGCACTTTTGTCAATAGAACCATTATCATGATTAGAAAAAACAACTTCAGTGATCCCTCCATCACTATTTTTTTCATATATTTTTGAATAGGTGATATGATTGCCATTCGTATTATTGGGTTGCAAAATACCAGCACTTTGCATTTTGTAAAATCGAAGCGCTGCACCATCCGAGCCCTCTTCAAAATACGTGGGTCGTCCTGACAAAATCCCGCTAGACAGGGTATTACCGTTTAGATAATCCTGAACATAAAAATATTCTTTGATTAACGAAGTTCCAACGTCCCCGGGATCGGAAACAATTTTCTTTACACGTAGTCCCCCTGCTTGTGCGTTGGCCGTACTAATAAGCGAAAAACCGGATTGAAGATTTCCTTTTACATATTGGGAATATTGATGTGGTTCATAAAAAAATGTAGTTGATCCTCCGGTTGGATATATTATTTTTTTCAGGACTTCAGCCTGATTAATCACAGAATCTGCTGAAGGCACCCTATATTGTGAATAAACATTTTTTAAATTGGCATATGAAAAAGGGGAAGTCACACTGGTCAGATAATTAAGATTATTGTAATATCCCCAGTGATCAACCCGCTCGGAGCCATAACTTGGCAAGGTATTCGTAACATATTCGAATCTGTGAATTTTTGTCTCATCTCCAACTATTGCCTCATTCCCATACTCCGCAATACCTAAAAGGTGTAATCTTGTTAAAGGGCTGGTGTCTGGAAACATGGGATATAATGCATATACAATCTTGTTCGTCAGGCGGGACCTCACTTCCAGGCGGTTCAGTTTATACCAATGTTTTACACTGGGATAATATTCGCTTATATATTCGCCATGATCGCTGGCATATTGCTCCCAGGGGGCAAATTGAAAATCATAATCCGGATCGTCTGATAATGATTTATAAAACTTTACTTCAACTTCAGGTGTTATTATCTTGTCAGGGTAGACGTAGAAATCTCTTATCAAGCTTGGCGTTTTGTCCGATGATGCAGATGACGACCCAATCGACCCGGCATTCACTCCGGAAGCAGCACCATAAATATTTTTAAAGGTTTTAAATGTTGGCATATTATCGAATGAGTAAGTAAAATTCATTTCCCTGCGATCAGGCAATATTACTTTTGTTAAATGCCAGGCTTTTGCAACAAAATTTGGCCGGTACGTATCAACGGCTGCTACAGGATCAGCTTGAGCCGAAAAGTCGATGGAATTGGGCTGACTGCCAAATATATATTTTACTCCGTTTTCATCTGTGATGGTAAATCCGTAAATAATTCTTTTTATACTGAAACTTTTGGGATAAGTTATTTCTCCGGAGGGGCTGGTAAATCCATTTATATTAATAACATAATCCTGAGTTAATGTGTCAGAGATCTTTAAGTTCATATTGCTTCCTGATGCTAATACCCAAAGACCTTTATGATTTTTATAAAAAGATCCTGAAATACCATTGATGGAAAAATTGAACTCATCGGGTGCCGGGTAAGCAACAGGTCCTCCGGAAGGAGCATATGTACGCATTTTTGACGCCAACTCCGATAAAAAAGCAGAAGAGAACCAATCGCTACGATCCAATGTTGAATAGTGATCATAATATGAATATGTATTACCATACGTATATGACAGGTATTCATCTACTCCACCCCTAACATTTCTTGTAACAATGCCTCCCACCACGAGACGCCAACCCAAGCCCATTAATCCAGGATGTTCGTCAGGTTTGACACTTGCAAGATCATAATTCAGCGATACAGGCATTTTATAACTCCCGACAGACAACGTATATAATCCAATATTGACATCAGGTTGACCAGTAAACATATTAATTTTTTGCTCCGAATAAGAGCCTAAAGAAGCTGCTTCGGGGCTGTTGGTATACACCTTTGGAAGTACCGACGTACCTCCCGAGCTGGATATGACCTGCCCTTTAAGACTCAAAGCACCAGTATTAGTTAAAAGATAAAACAAAATGAAGAAAGTGATGGATCTCATATTTTCACTTTTAAGAAATATTTTATTGCACATATATTTATAAATCAGGAAAACTTCTTATTTAATAATATTGTTTGCCTAAGAGTTATTGCAATACAAAACGTCCGTGGTGTTTTTCATGTTTTAATTGCACTTTTTTTCGGCCATCTGATAATTGTTCTTTCATGGCCTTATTTTCCCTTTGAAGTTCTTTAATGGTGTTGTTCGTTTCAATCAAATGCAATGTCAGTTCCTCAATCTTCTTCAACAACATCGCTTGGTTCGCACCTACTTCTACGCCATTTTCAGCGACCTCTTTAGCAGAAGGCACATCCGGCAGATGGCCATTTGCTTTAATGAAGCTTTCTATTTTATCCAACGACATTAGCGGATAGGAAGGCTGGAATACATAATCCGGCCAGTTAGCTGTTTCCACTTTTATCTCTTTTGCCCGAATATTGCCGTTAACGGACAGTCTTTCTTTCGGAGTAGTTGTTCCAATACCTACATTCCCGACTGCATTCCATATTCCACCAGAAAAATTTACATTTCCGGAAAACGCATTTTCATATGTCAATTCTTTCACATTGGTACCGGTAACGGCTTCATCCACTGCCGACCAACCCTGGAAGCTGGTCGCGCTTATACCAAAGCAAAGGGCACTTACTGTAAAATGCTGGTAGTATATTTTATCATCCAGGAACACCACGACTTTACCATTCTCATTTGCCAGGAAAATTTTTGGCGTACGGGCTCCGGTTGATGAAGCACTGTAATTAATAAATTCGCCATTATAAATATAGTATACTAGTTTCAACCCTATCGTTTTTTTGCTGCCATAACTGTACCCGTCAATAAACAGGGTAACCATCTGATACGGGCTGCTTTGATAAATCAAGTTTGTTTTAATCTTAACACCATTTGCCGGCGTAATTTTTGGATTATAATTCAATATATTCTGGTAAAACTGTGCCTCGGATTTCTGAAAACAGCAAATCAGCAAAAAGACGAATAGTAATTTTTTCATTTGTTTATTTTTTTTTCGAGGGTCATATATTTAGAATACAGGTCCTGATACTTTTTATCCTGCTCAAGTATATATAGTGTTAACTCTTCAATTTTTTTTAATAGTATTGCCTGGTTCGCGCCTACTTCTACTCCTTTCTCAGCAACCTCCTTAGCCGATGGCACGTCTGGTAAATGCCCATGTTCCTCAATAAAGGCTTCTACTTTATCCAACGGCATTAGCTGATAGGAAGGTGTAAACACATAATCCGGCCAGCCGGAGGACTGCAATTTTACCTTTACTTCCTCGCCGATAATTTTACCGGCTACAGCAAGCCTGTAACCGGCAGGAATGGCCGTTGTTCCAATACTCACCCGTCCGGAGGTATCTTCAACCAACACTTTTTGCCATTTTTCCCAGTTGGGTTGTCCATGCACTCCCTGGCGATAATAGATACCGCCAATATTGAAAAATAATTGGTGCTTCTTCCCACCTGTCGCATCCAGCCATGGAGCTATAGTTAGCAAGCCTCCGAAACTTGAAGCTCCCACGGGAGCGCTGATGCTATCGCTACGCCTGAAATCACCAAAAAACCCCCTGTTATAACTGGCCGCTGGCAAATCTTTATATCGTGTATCTGCCATAATAAGCCTGGTAGCATCCTGGGCATGGATATAGAACACGGCGAAAAACAAAGCTATAAAAACGGCAATGCTGTATTTTTCCATTTTGATTCGTTTCTTAGTGGTTATCAGTTTTGTTTTGTTGCTCAATTATTGCTGTTTGCTGTTTGATAATGCCTTCCAGCTCCCTGATCTTACGCTCCGTATCCTCCTGCTGTTGTTTTACCTTCTTCTCCATCTCGATCAAATGCAGCATCAGCTCTTCAATCTTCTTTAGCAACACAGCCTGGTTAGCACCTACTTCTATACCATTCTCAGCCACCTCCTTGGCTGAAGGCACCTCCGGTAAATGGCCATGCTTCTTAATAAAACTTTCTACGTTTTTGAGTGGCATTAACTGGTAGTCCGGTTTAAACACATAGTCCGGCCAGCCGGATTGCAACTGCACTTTCATTTCTTCCGCTATGGCTTTGCCAGCAACAGCAAGTTTGTAACCACTTACTGGAGTCGCTCTTCCAATACTGATATTACCCTTTACTACAAGATCACCTTTTGCCGGATTTGCATAAGCGTAAGATTCGGATATTAAAACCCCACCTGCTTTTAGACCGCCGGCAGCACCAAGTGCTTTTGAATTGAGAATAGCCAGGTATCGGTTCTGATCGGTAGAGGATGTACTTAATCGTAAAGCGGGGTTAGCTGCATCAACTGTTATATCACCCTTTACATCTATCGGTGTTACAGGGGTAGTTGTCCCTATTCCTACATTTCCCGTTGTTGGAAACACATTTGTTTGCCCTTTACAGATAAGTAACAGCAACAGCAAGCAACTGGTAAAAGTTAGTTTCTTCATATTCGTTTATTATTTTTCTCTTTTTTTCAAACGCCAGAACCATCTGGTTCAAAACCAAGGCATAAAATGGCCATTGGGCTATCTCTAAAATCATTAGATATCCGATCTGTGGACATACACTAATTCCACTATTAATTAAATCATTATCTAATAGCCGGGTATACAGGAACCTGCATACGCATCTTTAATATGTATATTAATTATTTCCTTACACTATATTTTGCCAGCCAGGCAACAGATTGTACCGGAGACTTTCTCACAACATCATTTTAGTCAGGTGTCTTATCTATCCTTGTTTATGTGCTACTTCAAAAACAGTATGGCTTTGAGGTTTGTTTTGTTTTAGTGGTTCATTATTGTTATCATTGATAAAGTTACAATACAAAAGAATATCTCCAAATATTTTTTTGAATTATTTTAATGTTCACTTAGCTTTCTGTAGTATCTTAAGCTGTTTATGTAACGCAGTAAGTTTCTCTTCATATCGCTTTTGCTGCGTTGCAGCGCGTTCTTCCAGCTCAATCAGGTACATCGTCAGCTCTTCTATCTTTTGCAACAATTTTGTTTGGCTGTCTCCCACATCCAGTCCCTCCGCCTGCATTTCAGCAGCAGACTGTATTTCCGGCAGATGTTTATTATTTCGGATAAATGCTTTTACTTCAGATAATGACCGTAGCCGGTATGCTGAATCAAAAACAAAATCGGCCCCTGATGTATTCACTACCAGTTTATTGGCACGTACATCCCCATTTACATCCAGTTTGTAGGCAGCATTGGCCTGAGAAGTCTTCCCAGTCAGAATATTTCCGTCCACTAAAAAATTACCGGCCGCGTTTCGATAAGGCAGTTTGATGAACACATTGTTATCAAAGTCGCACTTCAGGCCATAGTTCTGCGTGCTGGCCAGGAACCCGGTGGGTACTGTAAGCGTCCGGGTTACTGTAGCCGGTACCGGGTTCT
Source organism: Niabella ginsenosidivorans (assembly GCF_001654455.1). NCBI lineage: Bacteria > Pseudomonadati > Bacteroidota > Chitinophagia > Chitinophagales > Chitinophagaceae > Niabella > Niabella ginsenosidivorans. The sequence goes on along the minus strand of NZ_CP015772.1, from coordinate 656,615 downwards.
TTGCTGCAAAGTTCCGGATGATCTTATATTGTATACTGCCCCATTGATAGCGTGACCGCACCCACACTTCATTATTATATACATAAAAAATAGCAGCTTCCGGGTTGCCTGAAGTACACTCAATTTCCAATCCATCGAACCGGCTTTGCGTTCCGGTATATTTGGTAACATAGATCCTGTAAAGAGCCTGTCTATTATAGTAATTTACATCTCCCAATACATTTATATCCAGGATCATTGCATAAGGATCAGCAGCCGCAGCTACCTGCAGGAGCTTGTAATGGTATAGTGCATAGTTATCCGAAACATCAGAGTTCACGGCACCAAGGTTTACCCAGGGGCTATCCACTGCAGGTATGGTATAATCCTTAAGTGCACACCCCGTAACACCTTCCGAGATAAAAAGCAACAGGAGCAAACCAATACCCGCTTTTAATTGCGTCAAAATTCTAGCATTCATTTTTATTAATTTTTATCAGAAGAAACTTCATCCTTCATCTTATCTTCAATTAGTTGTAACCTGTTTTTCAGCGTTGCATTCTCTTTTTCCAACCGGATCATATGCAACGTCAGCTCCTCTATCTTCTTTAGCAATATTGCCTGATTGGCTCCTACAGCTACACCCTTTTCAGCAACTTCTTTTGCCGATAGTACGCCGGGTAAGTGACCATTTTCTTTAATGAAGCTTTCTACCTTGTTCAGCGGTATTAACGGATAATCGGGTTTAAATACATAATCCGGCCAGTTTGCAGTTTCTACCTTTATTTCTTTTGCACGGATATTGCCGTTAACGGATAACTTTTCACCGGGCGTTGTTGTGCCGATACCTATATTGCCATCAGCCTGGATGGTCATCTTTGCCTGGCTAATGTCTATCGGTGTCGTCAATGCTCCTCCATTCCCTGACACTGCAAGAACCAATTTGTCTTTCGCCCCATCAGAGTATTCAAATATGGCACCCGCACGTGCATTTGTAGCCGAAGCCCAGTATCTTGACAAAAGAATTGCGGCCCGGGGAGTATTGATGCTTGCATCATTTTCAGCAATATGCAGCGGCGCCTGAGGTGTGATTGTTTTTATACCCACATATCCATTATTCTCTACGCTAAAGACCAAACCACCTCCCGGGCTGGTTGTTTTACTGCCCAGTCTTAGAATAGGTGAAGCGCTATCGGCCTGGTTAACGTATAAGGCAGCCCCACCTCCCCGCCTTACAAAAAAATTATAATCCGTATTTGTCGGCGGGTTTCTAAAAACGCCTGTTTGTATCTGGGCATTTAGCCGGATTGAACCAAGAACAAGGATGGTTAATAAAATTGCTTGTTTCATATATTTGTTTTTAATCGGGAATACTATTTTAAATTCAATTACATGAAAGCGGGTCAGCGGTCGTCATCCTTTCCATGTTCCATATCCAGGTGCTGCTGCTTCAGATCTCTCACCGTTTTTTCAAGTTCAATTATATGTAAAGTCAGTTCTTCTATCTTCTTCAATAATATTGCCTGGTTAGCGCCTACATCTATACCTTTCTCAGCGACCTCCCGGGCAGAAGGCACGTCCGGCAAATGACCATGCTCCTGGATAAAACTTTCTACTCTGTTCAATGGCATCAACTGGTAACCGGGTTTAAACACATAATCCGGCCAGTTAGCTGTTTCCACCTTTATCTCCTTCGCACGGATGTTACCATTGACCGATAGTTTTTCCGAAGGAATAAGTACTCCAATCCCTACATTTCCGTTAGACTGTATGACCATTTTTACATATGAAGAATCTAATGGACTTCTTCCACTTGATACCGCAATTGCTAATTTATCATAACTGTCATAATAATGAAAAAGCGCTGAAGCCCTGACATTAGAATCATTTTGCCAGTACCGGGACATTAGTATAGTACCATTGGGTTGTTTTATTAAGTTAGCACCCGAAATATGTAGCTGAGATCTGGGAGATGCTATTCCTATTCCCACATTACCGCTGGCAGGGAACGTATTCGTTTGAGCACAGGCACAATACCAGGATATGCCCATTAACAATAAGCAGTACAGTTTTTTCATAACAATTTAGTCTTTATTTTTAAATTTAATTAAGCAGCTTTTTATAATCAACACATTATTGCCCCTTTAATTATAGCCTATATAATACAAAACTCATCCTCCCAGAACGTACACTACCTTTTTCCCGTTAAAACGGATTGTTAATTGCTGATCTGAAATATCCGTCACCTTTGTTTTATCATCAATTTTCTCATTAACCCCTACCGTCATTATCCGCCCGTTAAAACTGATCATCGCTGTTTTCCGTCTTGTTTTCGGATTATAGATATATCCGCTGTATTTGATGGCAGGCGGAGGTTCCATTACAGGCTGTGGCAGGGGGGCAGGCCCTGGTGCCCCGTTAGCCGCTTGCTGGCCTTCATTTATAACTGCCCCGTTGGCGACCTTTTCTTCAATTGTATCCTCTTCTTCAAAAATATCATTACTGAACGGATCCGGATACGCAGCGGTTGTCAGCGCATAGCCGGTTAGCGTATCTTCAATTACCGGCGGTTTTATTTTGGTTACCGGCGGTGGCGCGTCATCCCCTGAAAGCCCTTTGATCACTTTGTAGATGATCAGCCCCCAAATAAAAACAACCAGTCCGATCAGTAAATACTTTATATTGGGGTTATTTTTCACGGTTCTGTATTTTGTATTGCAAATGTCCGGGGCTCGGTATAGGGGCTTACCGAGCTGTTACCGATGGCCCGGACCCGCCATTGATATTGCCGGCCTCTTTCAAGACCGGTTACACGCAACATCGTATTGCGGGTAACCGTATCCTTCAGTAGTACAGACAGTGAATCAAATTCCGGTTGCGCCAGCTGCACCTGGTAATCAGCCGTGGCTTCAATAGCATTCCAGCTTAGCTGGACCACCGTATCCGCCAGCACAATACTATCAGCCGGCGCTGCCAGCTTTACAGAATAGGCAGAAAAATCGTCATCAAAAATGGCTTCACACGACGTCTGTGTCATCAATACGCCCAGCAATACTGTTCCTGTTAAAATGATACCGGTTCTCATTTCTCCAATATGTTTTGAATATATAAGGTACTGACCAGCTCTTCTTTTTCACCGTCCTTTATCTTCTGGTATTTTACTGATGCGATCCGGCACAAACGTTCCTTTTGCTCCAGCTGGCTGATCAATGATAAAATCTTTTGAAAGGGGCCTGAAACCGTTACCATTCTTGTCCAGATGCCCTGGTTGCTTTTTCCCAATGGCTTGTATTCTTTTAATTCCAGTTCCAGGGAATTGCAAAGATTGTTAATAGCCGCCAGTGTTTTACCATCCATTCCTGAACTGTCTGCCAGGTACTGTTTTTTCCAGGCTGCGACAGCCGAAAGCCTTTTTTCAAAAACCGCCATGCTATCTGCCAAAAGGCTTCCCTGCTGCTGTAAACGCACATTATTATGATAATCTTTTACAATCCCACCCGTTTTTTTGAACCCTAAAAGATAGCACAGCAACAGCAGCGGTATAACGGACCATAGCAATACCTGCAACTTCTGACGGTAACTGCGCCCGGGTTTTATGTCGATTACTTTACTCATACTTTTACAGTAATTTCTATGGTGAATACAGCCGCGGCAAGGTCTCTTTTATAGAGATAATTATTTAATGTAACCGTAACAACACCGGGAATATTTTTAACAGCCCTGCTAAAAATTTCCAGATCTGTAGGATCTGAGGAAATCCCGCTTAAAATAATTTTGTTATTTGAAAAAAGAAAGTCGCCTGTTCCTAAAGATTCCTGTACAGGAGCCGTCTGCAGCAGGGTAAACTGTACCGTAGGCGGCGCCAGCGCTGCAATACGGTCTATAAAAAAGCCGTGCCTCGTATTTTTATTCCATCCCGCATTTACAAAAAAAGCATAAGAAGAATCGGACCTTGCGCTTTCCAATGCATTTGCCTGGCTCGTCTCCTTTACTAAATTGCCCTGCTGCACCACTGCTTTATTTTTATTGAAATAGTAGCTGAACACAAAAAAATTGACCAGTAGTAAAAACAGGGTTACTGACAATACGGCCCATTTTGTAAAACTGAACAGTTTATAATATTTATAGTTTTGCCGGGCCGCCGTTATCTCGGGCGTAACTATTGCTCCTCCCTGCCAGTCAGCCGGCTTTAATAAAAGGTCCAGCACTGTAGCTAGCAGGTTTACCTGCGGGCTGGTATAAGAAAAGCCTCCGATGTTTAATGAAGGAATAGTATGTTCTTCAGAGTTTATCCTGTAAATTATGGATGCACACGCTTTATTCTTAACGGTTATCGTATATGAAGGAGCAGGAATCTCAAGCGCTTCTTCCGCTAAAAATGGCAGGATGTTCAAAAACAAGGTCACTCCTATTGAAACAGCAACGGGCTCTATGCCAGCATTTTTTAACTGTTGCAGTACCTGCTCTACCAGCGTTTTACGACAGATAAAATTAAACTGTTTGGTTTCATTTGCTGTCAGGGGAACGGAATAGAAGTCACCGGGATTAGAGCCGGGAAATAACAGGTTAACAAGATTGGTAACCGTAGTATCCGTTTCCCTCATCAGGATGCCCTTTCCATTTATGCAAACAGCTACCGGTACATTTGGGGGAAGCCGGTTTTTCAGCTCTTTTATTGTTCTGACACCGGGATAGTCTGCCGCTTTTATCAACTTTCCTTTAGTAATCTTTACATAAACTGCACTGAACAGCCAGCGATCATCCGGCTGAATGTGCACATCCAGGCCAACTGCCTCTTTGATCGTTATGATATTATTTTTTATTGCGGTGAACATGTCAGTTATAAACAATTGTTGGTTTAATGAACACCACTGAAACCACTTTTGTATTTCTGCGATCCCTGGAACTGAACAGCCATTTTAGCACCGGAATGCGGCCTAATAAGGGGATACCATCATAACTATCGCCTTTTTCCGTTCGTTCAATGCCACCCAGCAATACCATATCTTCATTCTTTACCCTTATAATCGATTTAAATTTACTGGTAGCAGTAGGCGGTGGCTCATTGATTTTTGTATCCGCAGTAAAATTGGAAATATCCATTTCCATATTCAATGTCACATCTTCATCGGCCGACACAAAAGGAGTGATCTTCAGCTCCAGGTTGGCTTCTATGGGATAGAACTGCTGGGTGATCACATTGGTAGGAGAAAGCGAGCCCATCATATTCTGGGTAGACACCGAGTAATACCGGGTATTACCAATAGAGAGCGTTGCCGCATGACCGTTTAGTGTAGAGAGCTTGGGCGTCTGCCGCATCTCCACGTTCTGCCGGTTCTCGATTGCCTGCAATTGCAGGTAAAAGTTGGGCGTTACATGGCCTAAATTAAAGACATTGTTCAACCCGATCTTATCAATAATATTGTTGATCGATTTGGACCCCAATGTAAAATCAAGCCCACCGCCCAGCAAATTACCACCGGTGCGCACACTGTCTGATATCCCGGCCTTCAAACCGCCTTTCACAACCGATCCTTTGTTCAGATCCATAATGATCACTTCTATTGTGATCATTGGTACTTTCCGGTCTATTTGTTTTACCAGTTGTTCTATCTTATTCAGCTGTGGTTCTGAACCGGTGGCCAGGAATGCATTCAATTCCTTAAATTCTTTAATAGTAACGTCTTTCCTCAGCTCATCCGGAAGAAAATTTGCCAGGGAATCTACTGACCGGTGATGCAGTTGTATCAGCCGTTGCCCTTTGATGCCTTCAAACGTTTTTTCGCCGATCATAAAAATGCCGTCCTGCTGCGAAAAAGAATAAGGAGTGCCCAATAAGACCTTCTGCAGCACATCTGCATATTTCAGATTATGGGCCTCTGCAGTCACATTCCCGTTCAGCTCCGCATAAATAAAATAAGGAACTCCGGCCTGTTCTGAAAGGCTCCTGACCAGCTCCTTCAGGGGCGTATTTACAGCGCTCACATTTAACAGCTTTTCCTCCCCTACCATATTGGCATCAACGGACAGGCGGCCGGGAGCGGCTTTATCATTTCCCCCGGTCTTGCGGGCAATGGTATAGCCGTTATCTGCAGGCCTTGTATTCTTTAGTACATATTCTTCATTATCATCGAGCGCATCTATTATAAAATTATCATTGCCGGAGGATGACATCCGCAGCCGGTTAGATACCACGATCTTTTCCAGGGCAACAGGAACGGGTAACTCCTTTAAATAGCCCGATACCAGCTTATCCATGATCTGTGGCATTACGGCAATATTAATGCCTGACAATTGTGTGATCTTTTTTGTTACATCATACAAGGTGTCGTTTGAAAGATCCAGGGTGATCAATTTACTAACAGAATCATAGCTGGCCTTTATCTCTTTGGGCGGCGGCGGCCGGTCTAATGCCGGGTCCCGGTAATTGCGCACATTAATAATGGTACCCTGGAAATCATATGCCAGGCTGTACTGTTCTGCGATGAACAGCAGTACATCCTTTACAGCAGCATTGGCAAAATGGTTGGTCATCCTTTTATTGACGTCCGGCGCTATGTTGATGTTCAGATCGTAGGATTGTGCCAGGCTCCGCATAAAATCGGCTATGGCAATATCCGCTACATCCATCTGTATGGGCTGGTTCAGCCCTGGAAGATCCATAGCAAGCGTATTCAGGTAGCTGCGGGTACGGCTCAACCGGTCCTCCTGCGCCTGCGCGGTCAGCTGCAGGCAGCAGGCCATCAATACCAGTATTTTCGTAAAATAGTTATTCATAAAATTGCAGCACCCCAACCGTTAGTTTAGCAGCATAGGGTACACTTCCTCCAGCGAGGTTTCCCCGGTTTTCAGCAACTCAAAAGCATTGTCAGCTAAGGTCTTTATTTGTTTTTCCTTTAAAAGTTCATCAATTCTTGAAGTTCCCTTTTTGATCTCATCCGCCAGGTCGGCATCTATAGGTATTACCTCGTATATGGCTTTCCGTTTTTTATAGCCTGTATTATAACAACCGGCACATCCTACCGGCACATAATGCGTTTCCAGCGCTTCCGGCGGCCGGTAGTTCTTGGGAAAATAGGCCTGTTGAAAGGCTTCCCTGCGTTTGCATTCCGGGCAAAGCAGGCGTACCAGCCGCTGCGCTACGGAAGTATTCAGCGTATTGGCAATCAAAAAAGACGGAATGTTCATATCGATCAGCCGGGAAACTGTGCCCCAGGCAGAGTTGGTGTGTATGGTCGATAACACCAGGTGACCGGTAAGGGCGGCCCTGATCGCCATATTGGCCGTTTCTGCATCCCGGATCTCCCCCAGCATGATCACATCCGGGTCCTGGCGCAGAAAAGTACGCAGTGCCATAGCAAAGGTTAGCCCGATGTTTTCTTTTACCTGCACCTGGTTAATACCTTTCAACGTGTACTCAATCGGATCTTCGATCGTCAGAATATTCTTTGTTGACAGATTGAGCAGCTTTAACGTAGCATACAGTGTGGTCGTCTTCCCCGAGCCCGTGGGACCGCTGATCAGCAGGATGCCATAAGGTTTTTTCAATCCCTCCAGGTAATTTTTCAAATCGTTTTCTGAAAACCCCAGGGTTTCCAGCTGTATATCCGTGGCATCATTGCTTAATAAGCGAAGCACAACTTTCTCTCCGTGCAGTGTGGGCACGATAGATACCCGTATATCAAATTTATCATTTCCCCGCTGGAAAAAGATACGCCCGTCCTGCGGCAGGCGTTTTTCTGCAATGTCCAGGTTGGCGCTGATCTTGATCTTGTTGATCAGCGAAGGATACTGCTTTTTTTCGATCAGGTAGCGCAGCACCAGCAAACCATCTACCCGGATGCGCACGCGGCAATCGTTTTCATACGTTTCAATGTGAATGTCACTGCTTTTCAGATTTTTTGCTTCGGCAATCAGATCATTTAAAAAATGATCCGGGTGACCGGTATAAAAGCTGTGTTGCAGGCGATGATCCGTTGAGTCCTTTTTTGTATACTGCCTGTTGATCTTTTCAGCCAGCAATACTCCATCTGTTTTTGCAAAGGCTATCTTATGTCCGGTGATCAGTTCCAGTTCTTCCCGGTATAATTGCTGATCGGATCCACTTAACTGGTCATCAATCCAGAACACCAACCGGTCTTCTTCTGTATGTGAAAAGGCCACATGGTATTTCCATGCCAGTTCCGGGGTGATTAGTTTTTCAATATCTGCAGTTATCGATGCCATATGGGTTAAAGGGCCGGTAAAAATAAGGGTTCTTCAAACAAATTACAATGCAATAAAAAATTATTTAAAAGTAAAACAGCTACCAGAATACCTGATTGGTACCCCGCCAGCGGAATAGCTGTGGCGGTACCTTTTTTAAGTGTTTGCCCTGCTGCCGGTAAAAGACTTAGCAACAGGGAAAAGATCATCCAGAGTATAAAGTTGGCAGGAGCAAACAAAGGCGTTACCAGTATCCAGAAAAGCACATCCCCTGCGCCCAGCTTTGTATGAAAGAAATTTTTATTCTTTTTCTTCAGAGCGTACACAAGGATCAAAGCCCCCGTCATCATTGCTATTATCAGGCTGTTTACAAAAAAATTGACCAGGATCGTGTGCCTGTCACACCTCAACAGCGAGTAAAACAGGATGCCAGCTCCCAACAGGATGAAATAAGAAAGCTCTATTTGCCTGTACAGCACATCCCGGATCAGCATACCTGATAATATAATAATCAATAATAATAAACTCAGCAGCAGCATATACTATTAATCCGGTACTGTTTCCACCAGCTTTTTATTCTGATCAATCTCCCACTGGTTAAAGTTCCCATCCCCGTCAAAGTCCACAATGGCCGTTGCCCTGGCTTTAAATCCCTTTGCAGACGCATCAATGATCTCTATCTTATAATTGGCCTGTCCGCCATTGGTTACCAGCGGCTGCTGTTCAAAGGAAATGGCGTTCAGGTCGTTTGAATATACTGAATTTTCAAAGAAGTAAGAGCGCTCCAGCGTATACACATGCTCCAGTTGCAATTTGGCCTCCGTGCTTTTAGCTTTGGAAATCAAGGGCATCAGGCTTGGGAGAGCCAATAAAACCAGGATCCCGATAATAATCAGCACAACGAGCACTTCTGTAAGGGTAAAAGCAGCATAACGTTTAGTGGCTTGTATTTTCAGGTGTTTGAACATCTTAAAAGCAGATCAATTTGTGCTAAATGTAGGAGAATTTTATTAAATGATAAATTTTATTTTGACATTTATACAGAAGCACTGCCCAATTCAGGACATTTCGAGGATATAAACAATTTAAGTTCAGTAATTTTCAATAATTCAGCATCTTCTTATCCTTTACCTGCCATGTGGCACTCGCGGGACCTGCAAATGTTCTTTTCTGTACTTCCAATCGCTTTACGGTTTCCTGTAACTGTTTTATTTGTTCATTTTGCTGAATCAGATACAGGGTCAGCTCTTCGATCTTTTCTAATAAAGCAGCTTGATTAGCCCCCAGTGCTACTCCCTCATTTTTAACTTTCTCAGCCGGAGGGACGCCATCCAGGTGCCCATTCTTTTTTATAAATGCTGCCACCTCGTCAAGCGACTTTAGCCGGTAGCTGTTTTTAAACACATAGTCCGGCCAGTTAGCGGTTTCTACCTTTATTTCTTTAGCCCTGATATTGCCGTTTACAGCCAGGCGCTCAGCCGGATTGGGAATTCCCAGTCCAACATTCCCGTTCTCAATTACCCGGATGGCCAACGCCGGTTCGGTATTACCTGCTTTCCAGCCATTGCCTGTATATAGGTTCCACTCCCGGGTCATCGGCAAACGCTTGGTTACACTAAGATCATTTCCAGTGGCAGATAAGGCTGTCCATGAAGCAGTCTTATTAATGGAACGGACTTTGATCAGCACGGGCAGGTCTGCCTGAATGCCATAAGTACCTATTGCCCGTACACGAAAACGTACATTACCAGAAGCGGGGTTGCAATCCACTACAAAACTGCGGGCACCGGCGGTATAATCATTCGCATTGACACAGCCAGCTTCCATCCATAGGTTAGGATTACTATGGCCTATACTGGCCAGGTAAGTTGCTGCGGCTGCTATATTGCCACGCGTATAACTGATGGAGATTTCATAATAGCCCGATGCACCTGCGCTGAAAGGCGTTACTTTTAAGAACTCTATATAATCACCTGCCTGGTAATTGGCCGGGAAGGTCACAGATGTTTCATAAATATCACTGCTTTGAGCATAGTTATAAAAGGTGCCAAGCAGGATTACTGCTATTAATACAATTTTCTTCATAGTTTATATTTTATTGGTTCCAGCTATTAGTTCAGTTCATCCTTGGTAGGAATGCAAGGGATATTCCGGCTTCTAATCTTTCATCAAATGCTGAAGTCGTTGTTCCATCCGGTGCTGTGTTTCTTTCAATGCTTTTATCTCCTTGTAAAGCGCTAATATATACAGGGTCAGCTCTTCATTTTTTTCTGTCAGCAGCCGGTTCAATTCGCCCAGTGCCAGGCCCTTTTTTTCAACTTCACCTGCGGAAGGCATACCCGGCAAATGCCCCCGTCTGTTTATTTCTTTTTGCAGTGACTCCAGCGACATTAGCGGGTATCCTTTCTTCAAAACATAGTCTGGCCAGTTGGCTGTTTCCACTTTTATTTCTTTGGCCCTGATGTTGCCGTTTACAGATAATTTCTGCGCAGGGGCATCAGTGCCAATCCCCACATTCCCATCCTCGTAAAAAAGATTATTTCCAAGCCGCTGCCATTGATCTGAAGCACCAAAGATTGCCGGCATCCCGGCAGCAGCACCCGCCGGCAGCACTTCCGTATAAACTCTCACCGTATAATTATTGGCATGATTGGTCATTACTTTTACTGTATTGCTGTCAACAACCAGTAAAGGATGATTGCTGTTATTACCGGCCAATGTAACCGGCCGGATCTTCCAGCTTGCATCTGACTTCCATACAAGGTATTCTGCTCCGGTATGCGTACCGGTAGCAGGTACTGTTAGTTTTACACGGTACACGGAGCCTGCCTTAAGCGGAAGGTTATCCTTATCCGTAATCGGCCGCAATATTGTACTGCTTACTGAATAATCTTTTGCAAAAAAATAAAGATCATTAGTCTGGGCCTTGGCATTCATCGTCAATAATGCCAAAAAGAATACCGGTAAAGCGTTTAGACAGTTTAAATCGTGCAGTTGCATTTTGTTTCTTTTAAGGTTTAAGGAGATCAGTCGTATAGCTCATATCACGCCCATTTAAAGGGCTTATCTAAAAACAGGGAAAAGTAACACATTGCTTTTCTCATAATTATAGCTTTGCTTTTAATTCATAAACGGTTTAGCTCTTTGTTTGTATTCAACATCAGGTTTATTACAAGAGATATCAAAGATACAATGAATATCTAAAATCCAATAAAACTGCTGCTGGATTTTTAACCCCAAAACAACCGGGCTATTGCAATTGCAAGCCATTTGCTTATTCCCATGCCTTTTTCGCTGATGTTTATCCTGCCGAGGTTTAAGGCGCTGTTCAGATCATATACAAAATCTATTCACCTGACCAGTGATCAGTACTTGTGGCGCTTATCTTTAGGTTGAAGTCTTTGTTCCACTCTACGCTGTGTTTCTTTCAGCGCTTTTATCTCCCTGTAAAGCTCCAATATATACAAGGTCAGTTCCTCATTTTTTTCTGTCAGCAGCCGGTTCCATTCGCCCAATGCCAGGCCATTTTTTTCAACTTCATGCGCCGCAGGCATACCGGGCAGGCGCCCCAGCGTATTTATTTCTTTTTGCAACGAATCCAGCGACATTAATGGATATCCTTTCTTTAAAACATAGTCCGGCCAGTTGGCAGTTTCTACTTTTATCTCTTTGGCCCTGATGTTGCCGTTTACAGACAACTGTTCGCCGGGCGAAGCCGTATTAATACCAACATTGCCATTAAAGGCAACCATCAGTTTATCTTCGATATTAAGCCGTGAGGTTTTAGCCGATGCCAGTACTGTGCCACCGCCGCCATCCGGCAAAACACCGGAATATGAAGTTGCCTTATTCCATCCATATGTGTCAGACATGATTTTTACATCGGTCACATCCCTGGAAAAGTTGACCTCAATATAAGCTGTGTCGTTCTTAACAGTAAGCCGTACCTGGGTCCAGTAAGCAGACTTGCTGTTGCTGTAAACCGATATACCACCCGCGTTCCCCCAATCTTTAAACCAGTGGATATCGGTTTGATAAGGTACATAAGACCCTCCGGTGGTAAATACGGTCACTTTACCAAAACCCCGGCCGGCGAGCGATGATATAGAAGCAATTCTTTTCCAGCCTGCCGTTGCGCTGGCTGTTGTGGGCGTTTGGGCATACAAGGATGCCGTACCTAAAAGGAGCAGAATAAAGAGCAGACTTTTTTTCATTTTATTTTATTTTAACAGTTTTAGTTACAAAATTTAATGCATAAAGGTCAGGCAGATAGTATTTTGTGTTGATCCGTTTATCAGATATAAAGCAGTTTGTAATATAGCCTGCCGTATTTTTTCTTAGAGGGAGTTGACGATCACTTTTTGCAGCTACACCATACTTACCAGTTAGGCAATCATAGGCATTAAAGTAACCTTTCAGATATGCTCCGGTGCTTCGTCATGTTTATTTCAGTATGCCGACAGCTTCCATCAGCTCACTATTGATCTGTTTTTGTTGCTCCATCTTTTTTTCCATCTCAATCAGGTGCAGGGTCAGCTCCTCCACCTTTTTAAGCAGCAATAAATTCATTGCCGCAAGGTCAAGTCCTTGCCGACGGATATCATTTCCAGAGGGTACTTCCGGCAAATGCCGGTATTTTTTTATATATGCTTCAACCTCGCTGAGAGCAGGCAATTCATAACCGGGGTCAAAAACATAATCCGGAACTGAAATATCTGTTTTTATCTTTATTTCTTTAGCCAGGATATTGCCGTTTACCGCTAATCGGGCCTGTGGCGATGTAGTGCCGATGCCTACATTTCCATAGGCAAAAAGATCTTTAGCAGTCCAGTTAGCAGTTGACACATTCGCGTTAGCCGATGTATAAAAAGTGCTCCATCCACTCCATCCACTGTTATTGTATTTTCCCAGTCGTATCATAGGGGCAATACCGCCATATATCTCATTGTAAGGTATATAAAGCTGGAACACACTACCATCCTGGCTGTTAATGTAGCCACCGCCGGCAATTACCGTTCCATAAGATGGAAAGCCCTCATTACTGCTTACAAAGGAAAGTTGCAGTTGATTGCTAAAAACCTTGGGCGCATCTGTGGCATTCCATACATACGTACCAGCAGATGGAAGTTGAGCGTTAACGCCGCTGAGAGATATTCCTAAAAACAACGTAAAAAAACAGGTTGCCTTTCTCATAATCATAGTTTTGTTTTTAATTCATAAACGGTTTTCGTTCTTCTTTGTATTCAACATCAGGTTTATTACAAGAGATATTAAAGATACAGCGAATATTTAAAATTCAATAAAAGTGGCCAGAATTTTTAGTCCAAAATAACCAGGGTACTAACTGAACGATGTTCTCAAGATAAACAATGAGCCAAAAATGATCGGCTAAAGCGATCAGTACGATTTCCACTGGCCGCGAGCGTAACGAGGTAAAGCCCTCTATTGAAGTAGCTACTAAAATGGCCGAAGCCATCGGCGTATCTTTAGATTACCTCGTGGGGTTCGCAGATTATGAACTCGATAACACCATCACACAAAAAATCCTCGACATCCAAAAACTGAATGACGAGGATAAAAATGCTATTATTAAAACTATTGACGCCCTCCTAAGAGACGCTAAAGCCAGAAAGGCTTACGCGCAGTAAATCATACTTTACATCTCATTCTCTCGTTAACTGGTGGCAAGTTATTTATTAGTAAGTCCTCCTATTAAAAAGACAAGGAACAATATTCCAATAGCGATGGGTACAACCCAATGCCTTTTAAACCAATTCAAGAAAAAGACTGGTATAACTATGAAACTAATGAATATTATACCATATAAAAAATAATTTATAGAATAAGCAATAAGGGTTAAAGGGCGTTGCTCTCCCCCTGAATGCCCATTATTATATACGGGGATTCCTATCAACAAAAACAAAAAATAAAGTAGTACCCATAAAAAGTAAATCTTGGGAGGCGTTAACCAGATATTTTCACTGCTTTTCATATAGATGCTATTGTCTAACAAACTGTCCGTTAATATATTTATACGTCCCTTCTTGCAGAGACCCAATCGCAGATATAAAATCCATTATTGAATGCCCTCCATTGGGATTAACATTATCATTGCTGCCGTTTTCTTCTCTTCCTTTCTGCTTAGCATGATGACTACCGTTAAACCAACCAATCGTTCCTCCAACGACTTTGTCTCCTTCATTATCTAATTGAAAAAGAGGAACGCCTGGCACCGCTGATAATTTATTCTGCTGAAAAGCTGCAAAATCATACTCGGTCATTTGTAACCCCTGCGCCTTATCAGGATGTTTCTTGGCATAATCGACTATTGCCTGAATATACCCTTTAGCATAAGCACCGCCCATACTATGAGTAACGACTTTTATAGATTCAATAATATTTCCATTCTTATCTCTTGCTAAATGGGCTAATATAGAAGCGGCATCTTTTGCCCCTTGTTTGCTTCCCGCAGAAATCCTGTCAGATACATTAACACTGCTTCCATCAAACAATAAACCTGTTGTACCTCCCACGCTACCGTCTCTGTATAGGCTATTATTATCTTTAAAATGATCCATCACCGCTCTATCAAAGGCATATGTTTCCCGAGTCATGGTAAAATGCTCCTCCTGCCATCTACCAAAAGCGCCTTTAGTCCATTTTGTGCCGGCATCATATTTCTCATAGGTGCGCCAATACTCGGGCTTACCTGCTTCATAAGTGGGAGCCATCCCATTAATAAAAATCACGAGATGCCCGTCAGGGTCAATAGCGTTGGTTGGCTGATTTAAAGCATATACGTAAGGCGACGTTGCAAAATACATTTCAGCCTTTTTATCTACCATATTCCAACGTCCGATTTGGTTATCCATCATCCTGGCACCGTAATCTAACCACTCTAATCCCGATCCATCACTGAACTCCTGCCGCTGTTCTTCCTTCCCATTATATTTCTTCTTATTGGCAAGAGCTCCTGTAGCCTGAGTGGATATTCCTCTTTGTACCAACCCGAACGGATAATAATGGGTCTCTTCCAGTAAGGTCTTATCCTCCTGCACCATCGCCCTCACATTACCCAAGTGGTCCTTCAGGAAGTAATCATACACAAACCCAGTTCCATTCGGACGGATACGCCCTTCCTCCATCGCTATATGCTGCAATACATTATTTTCAAAGATCATTCCACCCAGGTAATCCGTTGTCTTTGTCGCTGAGCCCTCTGTTACCTTCTTTTGTAACTTATTACCCGCTGCATCATACTGGTAACTGATCATGCCCTTCCCGGTTACCGTAATTTGCTCCGGTAAATTTAAGATATTATAGGTTATCGCACTAATGCTTTTATTCTCGTCTTTGGTCAGATTTCCGTTCCCGTCATAGGCATAATCGTCGGTTGTGCCATTGGTTCCATCGTTAAAATCTCCCAATCCGTAGGTTTTGGTATTGACACCGGTTTCTGTGACTTTTGCCAGCCTGTTGCTGCCCGGCAGGTAGCTGTACACCAGGTTATCCATATTAATGATCCCGTTGTTATACATCCCCTTTTGGCTCATTCCTTTAATATTACCATTGTAGTCATAGGCACTGGCTGCTGTACTGCCATCACCCATCTGGCTTGTGAAATCTACCGCGGTCTTTACAAAAGCACTGCCGCTGTACTGGCCAAAGTCTGCCTTGAGCAGGCGGTTGGTGTTGTCATAACTGAAACTGTATCTTCTTATCGGGGCGCTGTTGTTCTGACCCCGCCAGCTCATGCCTGCTATATTGCCATTATACTGCAAACCGCTCCCCGTTCCTGTTCCAAAAGAGGGAGCCTTATCGTAATTGAGTTCATATCCAAAGAAATTGGTGCTGGCGGCTGTGGCACTGTTCACATAACCCCGGTTCATACCCAGTAGCCAGCCTCTTATATTATACTCATAGGTCTGCTTTTCCACGCCAGCCGATCCCGTGGCATCCGTGGCACCCAGCGTTTTGCTCACCAGCTGACCCAGCTCATCATATTTATTGACAGCCAGGATCTTTTCTGTGCTCAACGCGCCGGCATCTTTTTTAACCTGCCTGGTGGTCTTTACCACCCTGCCTAAAGCATCATAGGTATTTCTGCTTACGGTTAACAGAGAAGTGCTGCCGGTACCTCCTTTGCTCTGGCGACTGATCACGGTTAGCGGCTGGCCACTCCAACTGTACTGGGTAGTCATTACATCCACTCCCCCTGTATGATTCAGCGACTTTACCTGCACCGGGCGCCCTTTATCATCATAAAGCGTTAGGGTATACGTATACACCGTACTGTTCAGCACTTTTACCCGGCTGCCCGTTACCATCCCTTTGGTACGGCTGTCTGCTGCTGGTTTCTGCGCATACGGCCATACTGTGTTACTCACTGGCAGTAAATTACCGGCCGTATCTGCCGCTGTAAAGGTGGAAGCCAGCTTGCCGGACAGCTCTGTTGAGTAAGGCGCTGCACTTACCCAATTATAATCATCATAAAACGTCTCTGTCAGTATACTGGCATTGCCATTGTTCAGCAGGGTGGTGGTCGGGTACTGGATGGCTGCATTATCATCACTGTTAAAGGCCATGGCAGCCGCCCAATGGCTATTGGGATTATTGGCGGCTATGACCAAACCCGTTCTTACCGGCCGGTTTAACCCATCATATTGCGTGTAGTTCCAGATACTATCCTTACGAAGGTTGCCGTCCTGCGTCATTACCAACCGGTCCCGCACATCATAGACCATCACCACTTCCGAAGCGCCCGGCACCTGCTTGACCCTCATCCGGTTACGGCCATCATATTCATAACGAAAGCATTGTTCTTTAAGCAAAGTCGGCGTCAGCGTCCAGTTCTTTGCATCATTCATTGTCTTTACCCCCTCCGGCTGGATCACGCACCGCAGGTTCCCAAGGTCGTCATAGATATAATAGGTGCATACCCAGCCCCAGTGCCCTTTGCCCTGCCCATCATCCAGGGTTGTGCTTTCCAATTGTACTTTCTTTAAAACCAGTTGGCCTTCCTTGTCTTTGAACTCGATCACCTGCCTGCCCTGCTCATCCACCGTTACATTCTTGTACAACTGGCCGGCATCATACACTCTTGTACTGGCATAGGTACTGGTGATGATTGCTCCCGGTGCACCCCCCGTATTACTGATATACGCCCGGAAGTTGCTGCCTGATGGAGCGCTGAACCCCGGCGCAAACGTGATGCTCTGGGATGCCACGTATTCCGTGGTAGCAGGCTGGTGCGCCTGGCTGACTGTGAGTGTGGCAGGCACTGAAGACGCACCTGTGCCGGGCGTTCCATCTGTTACCTCCCAGATCCGCACACTATCCCTGGCTGTATTGATCCAGTACTTGCTTTTTATGCTATGGCGCGTAGCCTCTGTGGTAGCTCCATAGCTCCCCGCCCAGCTTTTACCGGGTGCAAACTGCTCCATTACCCGGTTTAAGGGAGAAGCCTCAAATACCGTCTGGCTGTAAAAATAATCTTCTCCCTGCGGCGTACCATATTTGCTGGTCATAAAAGCCTGATGTTCTGTAAAGGGGTCCGTTTTAAATGATCCATTGGAGCTTGGGGCTGCATATGGCGCATATTTGTACTGCTCCCTGCCATATTCATCATACAATACCGGAGTTACCAGGTCTTTGGCATTAACCGTATCTGTTCCCACACTTGCCGTTGTCGTGGTGACCATCGCGCCTTTCTTGACCACCGTCTGCAAAGGGCGACCCAAACCATCAAAATACTGCGTTGTCATTTTACTCTGCAGCAGCCCTCCCTGCATTAAGGCCTCTGGTGTTGTTACCGGCGCTGTAGCCGTCCAGGTACGGATATAATTGACCGGGGTTGATGAAGTATAGGTCGGTAGGTTCGTTGGCTTTTGCGCCACCGCTATAAAACCAACCATCAACAGCAGTATCGTTAATAATATTTTAGTGTTGTACATATCCGTTTGTTTTGGCTTTGAGTTTATTGATTGCAGTTAACCGGCTGGCCGGCGTAATTATAACAGTACTTTTTAAGCACCTTGCCTGTATCATCTTTCACTACACTTAAACGGCCAAAGCCATCATATTCATAATAAGTGGTACGCCCGGAAGGATCTGTCTCAGAGGTCATACCCACCAATGGCTTGTAGGTATAGCTACTAACCAACGCATTTCTCGTCCGGCTATCAGTGCGAAGTGTATTCATTAAGGTTCGCAAATTCTGATCAGATGCCACAGCCGCATCAATTTGGGCTTGAGTTACAACAGCACTTACCGTAGCATAATCACTTCCTATAATTTTAGCAACCGGATATTGTGATTTATATCCCCATAGATAGACCTCTCGATTGTCATTATATTTCTGTTTTTCATTCAAATTATTATTTAAGCCATATAATAATTGGTAAACTGGTTTATAATTATCAGGAGGTACATTGTATTGAATATTAGTACTTACATCCCTAACTAATGTCCGTTCGAAATCATAAGACTTAACTATATTTGATAAAGTGTCAAAACTGTAAAAACTTCCTGAAACCAATTGGTTATTGACCGTATTTTCTATAGAAACGGGTGTTGAAAGAATTCCTTTTTTCGAAAGAACGTTGAGAGACAAATCCCCTGTATAATGAATATAGGTATTGATATTTTTACCGCTACTATTAACATATTTTTTTGAAATTAAATCGTTAGCCTTGTTGTAATCATAGCTTACGCTTTCAGTAAGTTTTAAGCTATCATTATCATAAGTACTCGTAGCAGTAGCGGATAATTGATAACCGCCTCTTGGAATATATTGAAGATATGCCCAGTATCTATTATAATTAGCTCCAAAATAGCCACCGGTGCCTTGGCCTTGAGGGTAATGATTATATATTGTCCACTCGGGACCAATCGTCAATATTTTTAGTGCCCGAATCGGGTATTTGTAGTTTAATGTATAGTAGTTGCTGGTTTTAGATATGGTATCAAAGTTTCCATTGCTATATGAAAACAGAATTTTTTCTGTATTTCGTGGTGTAGATAGCCAAGATGGATAATAAAAAGCATCATATCTGTAATAAGTTGCAGGCTTATTATCCCTATATGGTTTGATAGCCATGAAATAATATTCAGTTTTATCTTTTGGCGTACCATTGCTATTATTATACTCTGTTACTTTAGGATAAAACACCGAGGCTCCATTATTTTCTCCTAATTCTAAAGTTGAGTTCGATAAAATGTTAATAGCAGAAGTGATTATATCTTCATAATTATTAGTAGCACGTGTTCCTAGATAATCACTAAAATAAACATTTGTACTGTATGGATCTGTAAGCAAAATTCCGACACCTGTACCGTTGGCTTGTTGCGGATTATCATATTCATATAGTTTCTCATATGAAGGTTCGTTTGAAGAGTTAGCAATACTGCTAATTCTTTTAACCCTCAGCCCTCCTGCCAGGAGCGGGTGATCAGTTGGATTACTCTGAGTTGTTAAGTAGTCATACGACAGCGTAACATTTATATAAGGGTAGGGACATTGAGCGGGTGTACCCTGTCCACCTCCTGTTGCGCCATTTGTATTCAATTCAAAAGTAACAACACTTCCATTATAAACAGTCAATTGGCCCGTGATTGTTTTTGATGATGCATTGGGATAATACTGGTAAAGAGTTCCATCAACAGTGCAATACATGGGGCCGTTCCCAATAACATTATACCCGGAGAATGTTATGCTATAATTCGCATAATAAGGATTCTGTGGTAAATTTTTTATAGTATCTCGAAGAATAGTCTGAGAAGGCCATTGAGCGAATACACCTGAACAGTTATTTGAACTCATGGCTTGGGTTGATAAAGATTTTGTTGTAGTTATCAAATTACCCTGCAAAGGTGTTTGGGTTGAAAGATACTGATTAGGCTCATACTCATAAGTGGTATAGCCACCCGTAGGATACACTATTCTATTTAAAACACCTGCTTTCATATAATTGGGATCAGGAGTCCGATCTTCTCCAACTATAACAGGTCTATTATAATTATCTACGAAAAAAGTCTGGGAAACACCTCCCGATTTACCATTATAATATCCCCACATGTCCTGAGACCCAGAATGTACTCGTGGTAGTGCATTTAATGTATCATAGTAAAAATAATATTGCAAAGGAGTTTGAGAAGGCTCCCTGAAGATTTGTAATCCATCTAATTTTAGAGATTTAAGATCAATATTTTGGGCGCCATATATTCCCGCTAAATCAAGACTACAACATCCATTTCTATTAAAATAACTATTATTATGAAGCTTGATCTTTTGAATCAGAGTCGCGTCATTATTATAGACAGCTACTTCCGAAAGACGTAATTTATGATAGACATCCAATCTATCTGAAATATAATTAAAATCCACATGGCCATCCTTAAATATTATTTTACTTATAAAACACTCTCCGTTAACAGTTTTAGAAACATAAGTAAAATCTTTGTTATGGAAATCGACAACGGTGTTACCCGGATAGATAAGATTACTATTTTGCGATTGAACTACATTTGTTACTAATCCATCCTCATCATGCATTCTTAGGTACTCAAATCGTATTGTATCAGAAAGATCTTTGGATATAATTGAGCTTAAATACCAGTTATAGCTATCCGTTTGTCTCGGTATTAAATTACTACTAGTACTGGAGATAGTTGTGTCAATATATATATTATTACCTGAAATAGCTTTCCCAAACGTGTAAATCGTGCCAAATTTACTCTTAAGAATGAGCTGAGTGTTATCCTCATAGCGCCGTGGCCCTTTAATAACAATAAGAGTATCTAAGCCATAAGACACAAATTTTTTCGAATTATCTAATGAAATAATTCCATTAAGTTCAGGAGCAAATATATAATATATGTCAGGTTCATTATCATAATTCCGAAGCCTATCATTTACAATTATCCCTAAGCTATCACTCACCCCGTTATTATTAACAACATGATAATATTGACCAAAAGGCGCTGAAAAAAGCATAGAGTCTAGAACATTCTGCCCCAGATCAGGGATAAATCCATATTCATTATGGTTCGAAAACATCCCGATATCTGATTTGTCTTTTACAATTTGCGATATAACTCCTCCCGCATTTAGAGTCCAACCTAAACCAACCACACTAGCTCTTTGATCTACCTTTATTCCTCCCGCATGATAGCTTAACGATATCGGAACTGTCAACTTTTGTGTATTGATCGTGTATAAAGGGACATTGTTTTGAGGTATACCGGTTGACACATCAACCGGATATTCTATATATTTCACTATTTCTGACACATCAGGACTTTTGATATTTATTCCGGGGATATAGGAACTATTATTTAAATTAGGTTGTTGCGCATTTAAAAAGTTGCCTGTACACAATAATACAAATACGCTAAATAGAACAATCAATTTGAATTTATCAAAATAAATACGATCTGTCATATGTTTCATGTTCGACAATTTAATTTATACTTTAATATTTTTTAAGCTTTTACAACTAATCCCTAATTCCTCGTTTACATTAATTGTTCTTCTGCTCCATTCCTTGTCGACGTAATTTTATATTTGCCTTATTTTTCTGATTGGCACCTCTCCAAGTGACTATTCAGTAGATAGGCATCAGGCCCCACAGATCCAGTATTTTGACTGCAACCACTTTCGTAACACATAATTGCTACTGTTGGTGCTAATTGTACCAATACCATATCAGTTTTAACTTGGTATACGCTTTTATTGCGTGTTTTTTAACTCCTGAATGGTTTTGCCTTGTTTGATCAAATACAGTGTCAATTCCTCTATCTTCTCCAGTAATAGCCTGTTCATTTCTGCCAGATCAATCCCCTTTTCTTTCACCTCTTCCGCACCGGGTATACCAGGCAGGTGTTTGTTAGCTTTGACATATGCGGCCAGTTCCTCCAATGTCATTTTCTGATGACCTTTCTCAAACACATAGTCCGGCCAGTTGGCAGGAGCATCCACTTTGATCTCCTGCGCCCTTAGCTTGCCCTTTACTGCCAAAGCATAATCTCCCGGATCACTGGTCAGAATGCCTACCTTACCCGAAAAATTGGTAGCTCCGGCAGCACCGGTTCCTAGGGAACCCAGCAAAGTAGCTATGGAAGGTTCATTCCCGTTTACCTGCTCTATCCTGGGGCCATAAAAAAACTGCCGGTCACTGGTATTGGGGTCATAATACAAATAAGCACGGTGCACCAGCTGGGCTGCCCCTGCTGCAAATTTAAAATCCGTGCAGTTGCTCACTTTTGCACCCGTTACCCCGTCATAAACTCCTCCCATGCTCACCAGTGAAGAATCTCCACTGCCATGCACATAACCTACCAACAGGTACCATTTATCCAGTTCAGGAAGATCGCCAACCCAGAAATAAGGATTGTTATTGGCTGTGCCGTTCAGGGCTGTAACTACATTGTTCTGCGAACAGCCAAAATAGGTGGTACCATCATTGGAATTCAGTTTTTTGATCCATACTGTGAGCCGGTACATAGATGCTGCATCGATACTGACAGCAGTGCTGTTCCAGCCGCCATCTGCATCATTACCCCCGTTAGGTATGGCTTTCCATACCACCACACGGTTTCCTCCGGGGCCAGAGCCCCACTCCCGCTGGTTTTCAGTTGCAACACCATTTATTGCAAAAGCAGTGACGGCTCCCGTTCCCGGTACCCAGCCCCCAAGGTTCAGTAAATTCTGACTATATCCATGTATCATACCAGTAAAAAATACAATAACAGGCGGCACGGCTCTGATCGTTTTTCTCATATGTGAGTTTTTCAGTTTGTTTTAAATCCATTCGATCTTATAAATCACTGATATCCCGGGCAACTGAGCAGATCCGATCATGGCCTTAAAGCAGGCAAGAACATGGATGCATACGCCACTCCCTTACCCCTACCAGGGCTGCACAAAGCACTTAGACCATTAAAAATCCATCCTTCTTACAAAATCAGAAATACAGTTACAGGGTTGCTACAGTATTGATCATTGGGGTTGTTACATCTATTCCTTCCTAACCGGCTTCGTTTAGCGGGCAACTTCCATCAGCAGCTATTCTGTTTTTGTTTTTCATGTTTTGATCTCATTCATTAGTTACAGGGTAAAAGTACAAAACCATCTTCGTTATTTCCAAATCTTTTTTCTACTTTTTTTCAAACACCTATCTTTACATCCAACAAAACGCAGTGAGAAAATATGAAACGCCTTTACCCTCTTGTTATCCTGATTAACTTTTGTACTCCCATGCACACAAATGCCCAATACTATAACGGTCAGGTACGGATCGATTCCGCTGATCGCTCTTTCCTGTTTCAGGTAACGGACATCGTTCCTCAATTCCATTCCCGGCATTTTTATTACTGGTTTAAGTCGGGGCATATTTATCAAACTGAAGGCAGCTTTTATGGCAAGCTGCTGCATGGGTATTATAAAGTAGTGGACAAGGACCGCCATCTGCTGGAACAGGGCCGGTTCAAACTGGGTGAAAAAACAGGGCTCTGGCGTACCTGGTATGAAAACGGCCAGCTGAAGTCCCTGGCAAAAAAACGTTTTCTTGACGGTGCGCAGCATATTGAAACCTATGATGAGAATGGCAAATTACTGAAACGCGGTTATGAAAAGGACGGCCTTTTTACCGGGCTGCAGGTGGAACTGGTACAGGACAGCAGCGTTGTAGTGCGCTACAAAAAAGGCATCCGGCAACCGGCAAAAACAGTAAGAAATCAATGAGCACTGATTCTCTGTTGAATAAAAAATTCAAAGGCAGCTCGCTGCTGGCCACCCTGATCCTTTCTCTGATCATACTGATTACCTGTGGCCTGATGCTGCTGGCCTTGTATTATTTCCGTTTCTTTTCCATAAGAGATGCTATCGATCAACGGCTGGCCGATGACCTGGAATCTGGCACCACCCTGGTATTGGCCAACACCGCTATCAACCGGCAGCCGGTACACGACAGCTCCCTGCTTTTTGAAAACAATAGTCCCGATTCCATTTATTATACCCATGAGCTTTGGGGATGCTTTCGTGCAGCAGGAATCAAAGTAAGCTATAAAGGCCGGGTAAAAGAAAGAGCATTCTTATACAGCGCAGCACAGTTTCCCTACCTGGATGCCAGTGTATATCTTGCCGATCACGACCGGCCGCTTTCCGTAACAGGCGATACCTATATTGAAGGAAAAGCATACCTGCCCAAATCCGGCATCCGCAGCGGCTTCTTCCAGGAAAAAGGCTTCTCCCGTAAAAATCTTATCGAGGGCAGTATAGACAGCAGTAAGAAGGAATTACCTTTCCTCCAACCGGAATACCGGAGCTACTTCCGGGAACTGGCAGTGCTTGCCAATAAAAAAGGCGGTATCCATATGCCAGATAATGATCAGCAATCTTTTTTACAGGAACAAAAAACCATCCTGCTGCCCGGGAACGGTACACTTACCAATCAGAGCTTTACAGGCAAATTGCTGCTGGTATCAGATTCGGTCATTGAAGTAAACTCCGGGGCACGATTAAACAATGTGCTGCTGGTAGCTCCCTTTATTCATTTCAACAGCGGCTTTAAAGGTTCAGTGCAGGCTATTGCTCTTGACAGCATTACCGTTGAAAGCGGTTGTACTTTTGATTATCCCAGCGCCCTGGTTGGAGCCGGTCGCGTCAACAGCATCGGGAACACCAGCGCTACGGTCACTATAGAGCCTGGCAGTAGCCTGCACGGCATCATCCTGGCGCTTGTGGAAAATAACAACACCAATATTAAACCGGTCGTAAAAATAAAAAGCGGGGCTACAGTAAAGGGAATGGTTTATAATGAAGGCTACACTTATCTGAACGGCGCTGTTGAAGGCGCTGTGTTTACTGATTTTTTCTTTGAGCAGCGCGGCCCCATGAGCATGGAGAACATTCTCATCGATGCAACTATAAAATCCTCCAAATGGTTCCGCCAGGCGGGTTATTTTTCTATATTTACGGGCGCTGCCCGGCAAACGGTTATTCAATGGCTCGATTAAATATCCCATACCAGCTAAAGGCGTTTTCATTGATCGAATCAGTAATTACCCTGGTGCTGATCCTGGTTGTATTTTTTATCACGATGCAATTTTTCGTTTCGCTGAATGCCTCCGGCTTCAGCCTGCAAAAACAAAAGGCCGGGAATGTGCTGGATGATTATCTACAGGCATCATTGACCCATAGAGATTTTAATACACAAAAAACAATGGTGGACGGCTGGCCTGTCACCCGTGAAACGACCCCCTATCGCAATATAGATGGTATCAGCCAGGTGGTTTTTACGATCTTCAAAAGGGATTCGGCCAATACCCCCCTGATTACCCGTTTATTATTGATCAATACACAAACCTTCCGGGACTCACTAACCGATGCGCAGCCTTAAAAAAAAATTTTCGCATACGCTCAACGCCTTTACGCTGCCGGAACTGGTAGTGAGCATGCTGCTGATGGCCATTCTCTTTGGTGTGATCGCCACCATGTATATGATCATTACCCGGCAAAGCCGGCGCAATTTTGAAACCAACCGTTTTTTTACCGAGTACTTTACCACAAAAAAGATAATGCAAAATGATATGGAGAAGGCAACAGGCGTTACTGCTGAAACAGATCCCGAACGGATCATTATTCAGATAAAAGCGTCCAATGGCACACTGGAAACCATCAGCTACCAGGTGGACAGCAACTATATCCTGCGCAATATCGGCGTTCGAACGGACACGCTAAAGCCCGGTGGAAGGATCACCAACAGAACAATTGTAAACGATACCCTCCCATTGATTACAGGCATCCGCCTACAGCATCGATATAAGGGACAGCTCTTTTATACGTATCTTCAAAAAAAATATGCAACGGACGACCTTTTAAATTATGACAATTCCAATATTTCAATAAATGAATCAACCTATTGATATAAAAGCGCTGAAGACGATTGCTGCATCTGAAAAAGAACAGGAGCAGGAACGGGTAAAGCAACCGGCTTCTTTTATGAAGCAGCTGGAAGTGCTCCTTTCCAAAGACATTGCTCTTTTTGGTAAATCCTTTTCCGATAAAATAAAGGAATCTTTTTACCTGGAGCTGGGCAGCCTGATGGACGCCGGACTGGACATCCGCAGCGCCCTGCAACTGATCCGGGATGAGCTGCGCAAAAAAGTACCTAAAGCCATATTAACGGTTATTCTTGACAAAGTGATCAATGGCAGCAGCCTGTCGTCCGCTATGCGGGGAAATAAAAACTTTACCCCTTATGAATATTTTACCGTAGAGATCGGGGAAGAAACCGGTAAGCTCAACACGGTATTACAGCAGCTCTCTGTTTATTATAAGGCAAAGATCAAACAACGCAGGCAGATCATCGGTGCGCTCACCTATCCTATTATCGTTTTATGCGTGGCATTTTGCGCTGTGTTCTTTATGATGAATTATGTGGTACCTATGTTTGCGGATGTATTCAAACGTTTTGGAGGAGATCTGCCTTTTTTAACCCGGCAGGTACTCAATGTATCCAGTTTTATGCAGGCGGCCGCAGGG
This sequence comes from Niabella ginsenosidivorans, assembly GCF_001654455.1. NCBI lineage: Bacteria > Pseudomonadati > Bacteroidota > Chitinophagia > Chitinophagales > Chitinophagaceae > Niabella > Niabella ginsenosidivorans. The sequence goes on along the minus strand of NZ_CP015772.1, from coordinate 629,887 downwards.
AAAATATTCCTGTTATTGCTCGCCATTATTATCTTCATTAGTATCAACCGTAACAAGTCATGGTACAAAAAATACAAAGACCTGCTGCTGCAAAAAATACCGGTTGTAAAGAACATTGTTTCTAAGATTTACCTGGCACGGTTTGCTTCTACCATGCAGTTATTACTGGGCGCCAAAGTGCCCCTGGTGCAGGCTTTGGCGTTAGGCAAGCAGGTGATGGGCTTTTACCCGCTGGAGCAGGCGCTCTCCCAAATGGAAGAGGATCTGCTAAAAGGATTGCCGCTGCATGAGAGTATGGCTGGCCAAAAGGTGTTCCCTTCTAAAATGGTGGCACTGGTAAAAGTGGGTGAAGAGGTAAACGAACTTGAATTATTTTTTAAGAACCTCTCCGACCGTTACAGCGAAGACCTGGACTACCAAACCACGCAGCTGAGCAAATTCATTGAACCGGTGATCATTGTTATCCTGGGATTAGTTGTAGGAATTGTACTTATAGCTATGTACCTGCCTATGTTCAATATGGGAAATACAATACAGTAATTTTCATTGGGGTTCCTGGCCCACTCTAATCATCGCGCTTTTACGCGAATGCTTTTTGGAATTTTTTCAGCGCTGCTTCAATATTAATGCCCTTGCCAAGTGTAGGTTTAAAAGATAGCCGGTTTCCTGGATTCTGCCAACGGCATTTACAATTGTAAAATCAGTCATTTTTAATCCGGGTTTAGCTTCGTCTCAATCCAGCTGTATAGAAACTGTTGCGCCGGGTTTGGGTCGCTGCGAATAAGGACAGGCCAGCAATAAAAAGCGGGTAATCTATTCTACACAAAAATTACGCTGTATTTAAATTGCCGGTTACAGTTTCCTTCTCTTGTTATTTAACGTGATTTTTGTGTATTACTGATTGGTTATCAACAGGTGTAGATAAAAAGTTCTTTAAAAAAGCAGGCATGAGTTTTAAAATTAGGTAATCAACCAATTCATGCCATGCTCTTAAATGAACTTAAAATTATAAAACTTTATTGTGAGTTAGACGATTTTGTAAAAGCTTTTGATGAGAAATTATCAACAAAATTGTTGGAAAGCCATATTCGCAAACCGATTCACCATAGCGGTTACAAGTGTTTTCAATATTATTACGAGCAGTGTATTGAAAAAGGAACATTGCGATCGTGGTTTCCTTCAGCACCTTGTTATAACCGTTTTGTACAGCTAAAACCACGAATGCTCTTGTACTTTGTTTTCTATTTAAATCTGTGCCGTATTGGAATGTTGTGTGGGATTTATTTTGGAGATAGTACAACATGGTGTGTTTGTAACAACAGACGCATTCATAATCACAAGGTGTTTGCAGGCAAAGCCGCAAGGGGTAAGAGTTCTACAGGTTGGTTCTTTGGCTTCAAGTTTTTTTTAGTCATCAATGCCTTTGGAGAAATCATGAACGCTTTTGTTACACCAGGTAACGTGGCAGACAATAATGAAAAGACCATGATCCGATTGTTTTCCAAACTAAAAGGCTGGGCATTTGCTGACAAAGGCTTTATCAATCAAAAAGCATTTGAACAGCTGTTGGGAACAGGGCTACATCTTGTGAGCGGTATCCGCAGAAATATGAAAATAAACTCATCAATATGGAGCAGAAATTATTGCTGAAAAAACGAGGGGTGATTGAATCGGTCAACGATATTTTAAAGACCGTTTGTGATATTGAACATACCCGTCATCGAAGTCCAATCATCGCGATCATTAATGTATATGCAGGGCTCTGTGCCTATACCTTTCTTGACAGATTACTTACTATATTTTATTCCATTAAAACACTGACAAACACGTTGGATATTCCTATAAAGGTTTAAATTGGAAGGGTCACAAAGAAAATCTCTGGGAATAATTTAGATTATTCTAAAAATTTGGTTTTTAGGCCTTTTGCCGATTTACAGCCCAAACAGACCTTTATAATTGATTCCGCTTTTGTCTGCACAGAAAATTGCGAAGTCTTATTAAATGAACGCGACCCCGAAATGGAACCAATCTTTTTAAAACTGACCTTGAATGATAAGGTTAGAATTGATACAAATTGCAATCATATCTATGTACAAAGTGGGTTAATAAAAAATTGTCAGACCGATAAAAGGAATTTCTTTGATCAAAAATATCATACGCAGGCAAATGACAAATCAGGGAATATCACTTACTATTGAGTAATGCCTGGGCTATTTCCCGGAAGGTCTGACCGGCATTAGAATGATTGTTCATTTTCGATTTTCTGCTTTTTAAACCACTTTGGTTATGGCCCGGACAAAGGCCACACCAACTTACAAAATGTTTTGCCGTTGGGAATCGGCTCATGTCTGCTCCCACTTCTCCCAACAATTTCAGCAGTGTATAATCGGTGATACCAGGAATACAATTGGCATCTGCACCATAAATATTTAGTAATTTCTGATGCAGGCCGGTTATCATGGGCTTGTGATGCCGTATTGGCTTGGCTTTGTGTTCACTTGTAATGAACTGTTTGCCATGCTCAAGATCACACAACAAGCCTTCAATACGTTTATCAATAAGCAACAGTTGTTGCTGATGAACCTTCCAAAGATTTAAGCTTTGTTCTAATAGAAACAACCAGCTTTCATTATAATGGCCTTCCAGCGCATTGATTACCTGCTGTGCTTTCTTTTCACGGATGCTTACGTGACACAGAGACAGCAGCTTTTCTTTATTGCGTTCTCCGTTTAAGATGGCTTCGATCATCCGGATCCCGCTTGTCCCATTTATCTGACAAATCACTTCTGTGAGTTTTATATTCATTAACTCCAATGCTTTTTGCATCTTATTTACATAGGTACTTCCCATACTAATAAGATCTTCCCGCTCCCGGATCATCATGCGCAACTCCTTTAACTTTCCTGAGGGTATATAGCTTTGCCGTACCAGTCCTGCACTAAACATTTTTTGCATCCAGCACGCATCTTTTACATCGGTTTTTCTACCCTTTACCTGTTTTACTTCTTTAGGATTTACAAGGCAGACTTCCATGCCTGCTTCCTCCAGCATCTGGTGTAAGGCTATCCAGTAAATACCCGTTGCTTCCATACAAACCCGTTTTATTTTCTGTTGCAGGAGCGCTTCAATGCATTGCCGATAGCCAGTCGTAAATGTATCATAGCTTTTCACCGTAACCCCGTCAGTGGAAACGAAAATCTTTTTGGAGCCGATATCTATGGCTGCTGCATCTGGATTTTGTTGCTCAAACTCAATTACCTTTGACATAACAACTTTTTAAGAGTTAGTAAAAGCAGGCTACAGCCCAAAGAGGTTCTCAAAAAGGCAAGCTGCCAAACGGGAATACTGCCTGATACAGTATCCCCAAACATTGATGGACCATTCTTTGAAGCAATGCTCAGGGTCAGGTACTAAGACACTAAGTTTATTACTGCTACACTGCTGTAACCTGCTTCTTCAAAGTTATTACATGTCATCGCCTCATTGATTTGAGCCACCAATAGTTTACTCGGGATGACGATTGGAAGGAACCTGTCATTTTAAAGAACTTAATCCTGTTTATCGGGGCTTTGGGTGACAGTGTTCTTTTAATTCCTGACAGGAGTTCCATGAGCAGCGAATGCCTGCAGCTTATTCCAAAAACAGGATTAAGGTTCTGTTTGCGGAATATGATCCCGTCCGTCTTTTCCATAGTCATACGGCCAGCGATGTACCTCGGGTATATCATCTTCCCAATTACCGTGTTTAGGATAAACCGGCGTAGTCCATTCCAATGTATTAGCCTGCCAGGGATTTAAAATCCTTACGCTGCGCCCATAATAGATGGAATAAAAATAATTGAATACAAACAGCAACTGCACTGAAAATACAATTATTGTTACAACAGAAATCATCGCATCCAGGCTGTGAAACTGATTAAAACTCACCCATGCGCTTTTGTCAAGATAACGGCGGGGAACCCCGGCAAGGCCTTCATAATGCATTGGCCAGAAAATAAGGTACGCGCCAGTCAGAGTCACCCAAAAATGAATATATCCCAGAGTGCTGTTCATATACCTGCCGTACATTTTAGGAAACCAGTGATAAACACCTGCAAACATTCCAAAAAATGCAGACATGCCCATTACTATATGAAAATGCGCCACCAGGAACATAGTATCATGCAAATAAATATCAATAGCAGAGTTCCCTAAAAAAATACCTGTCAGGCCACCGGAAATGAACAGGCTTACAAAGCCTATTGTAAACAACATTGCCGGAGTAAACCGTATGTTACCCCTCCACAATGTAGTAAGCCAGTTGAACACTTTTATAGCTGACGGCAGTGCAATAAGCAAAGTAAATAATACAAAGACAGAGCCTACAAACGGATTTAAACCGCTGACAAACATATGGTGCGCCCATACCATGAACGATAATACACAAATAGCCGCAAGAGAAATAATCATTGCAGGATACCCAAAAACGGGTTTTCGTACATTGACAGACATTACTTCTGAAACAATGCCCATTGCAGGCAATATTACAATGTATACCTCCGGGTGTCCTAAAAACCAAAATAAATGCTGAAATAAAATAGCATTC